>JAEDED010000024.1 GCA_016293495.1 Treponema sp.
GTTACAAGGAAGGTGCGAAATCAAAGACATTCAGCGTGACCTTGAAATGTGATGAACACAAGCAGCAGCAGGATTTTCAGGAAACAGAAGAATTCAAGCAGCTTTCAAAAGAACGCTATAAAATTGAGGCAAAGAACAGTGAACTCAAAAACGTACTGGGTTACGATGTTTCAATGGGTAATTGTCTTTATGCAACAAAAATACAGGGAGCCTGCACAATCTTTGCAGCTAATATAAAACGAATTATTACAATTCTTGATGAAAAATAAGGAAATGAAAGACAAATAATTTGCTCTTTAAAAGAGCAAAAGCCAGATTTATGAGATTTTTTTTCTCAAAAATCTGGCTTTTTTTTTCAGGCCTTAAAAATGGAGACCTTTTTCAGGACGCCACTGAAAAAGTCTGTTTTTGCAAATTTTAGTCCATATTTAGTGTGTTTTCTTTGCATTTTTAGGCATAAACAACACTAATTTTTCTAAAATTCGACCTTTTTCAGTGGCCTCCTTTTTCAGTGGCCTCCTTTTTGAAGTATACCTTTTTTTTTCGGTCTTTATTTATTTTATATATAAATTATGCCTGTAATGCAGTTACCGCAACAGTTGCGATGATGTCGTCAACGTTACATCCGCGTGAAAGGTCGTTCAATGGTTTTGCAAAGCCCTGACAAACAGGACCGATAGCCATCCAGCCGCCCATACGCTGACAGATCTTGTAACCGATGTTACCAGCATTGATGTTAGGGAAGATGAATGTATTTGCATGACCTGCAACATTGCTACCAGGAGCTTTGAGTTCTCCAACTTCTGGAGCTACTGCTGCATCAAACTGGAATTCTCCGTCGAGAGCTAAATCAGGTGCTGCTGCTTTTGCAAGTTCTGTTGCTTTCTGTACTTTAGAAACTGTGTCGTAGAATTTTGCATCGTTTCCAGATCCCTTTGTAGAGAATGAAAGCATTGCAACGCGTGGTTCGATTCCTGCGATTTTCTTTGCTGTATCAGCAGAGGCTACTGCGATATCTGCAAGTTCTTCTGCGCTTGGTTCAATGTTGATAGCACAGTCACCGAATACTGCAACGCCTTCCGGTACGTATTTATTTCCACATTCTGGAGCAACCATGATAAAGCATGAAGAAACAGTTTTGATTCCAGGAGCTGTTTTGATAACCTGAAGTCCAGGACGTAATGTGTTTGCTGTTGAATGACATGCACCGGATACGAATCCGTCTGCATCACCAGCTTTGAGGATTAAAGCACCATACATTGTGTGGTCTTTAAGGATTGCAGCTTTTGCAGCGGCAACATCAGCATATTCAGGTGCACCTGTTTTTTTGTTGATTTTTCCTTCACGAGCTTTGAAAAGGAGTTCTGCATATTTGTCTGCGTTTGCGTCTTTTGCAGGGTCAACAAGAGTAACTCCACTGAGATCGGCATTAGAGCCTGATGCTTTAATGTCTTCATCTGAACCGATCAAAATTATTTTTGCGATTCCTTCTTTTACGATACGGCTTGCAGCTTCTACAACTCGTTTGTCTTCGCCTTCACAAAGAACGATTGTTTTACCTGCAGTCTTAGCTTTTGTCAGTAATTCATCTACAAATGCCATGTAAAACCTTCCTTAAAAAGATAGAAATATATTATTAAAATAGACCAAGAGTATATCAACTCATGGCGATTTTTACAACTTCAAGGGCTCCGTCATAAGTCTTGATTTTATCGTTATGGATGATGGAATTAATATTGTATTTGAAAAGATCATCTTCCTCGATAAGAATCTTGAGTACGCGGTGAAGAATGTCAGGAGTAGTAACTTCCTTTGTACCGTCACCGATTTCTGAACCACGGATTGCACCCCAGGCTTCGTGACGACCAACACGCTGGATAAACAGCTTCGGAATCGGATAGAACGAAAGTTCACTTGGCTTTGTAATCATAAAGTCGCTCTGACGCATCAAAAGGTTAGTTGCATAAACTGCGGCATAGAAATCTTTATGAAGGAAAATATGAACGCCCGTAATTTTTTCTGTTGCCATGGAATTAATAAACTTCTGTGTTTTTTTCCAGTCGCTGTGCATTGTATATCCAATTCCATCTTTGTCCAAATGTTCCTTTAAAATCTGCCAGCGTCCTTCGTGGTCACCCATGTTGATAAGAAGGGTAGATTTGCTTTCATTAATGTAATCCTTGCAGTAATTTGCAATATCGGCAAATTTTAAAGCCTGAGCTCCAGCACCGCCCATTGTCAAAAGGAATCTTCGAGGTTCCTTTTTTTTCATTCGCTGAAGACGTGCCTTGCAGTCAACTGCGATGTTGGCTTTTAATTCGTAGTCAACATAGTGTCCGGCAAGAATAATTTCTTCGTCTTTAAGACAGTTCTGAATCGGATACTTTTTTTCCATGTTGATCAGAGTTCTGTAACCCATGTAGGCAGACGGAGACTGAACTGTATGGATTGAACCTTCAGCAAGCCAGAAGGCAAGAGGAAGGTTGTCAGGAATCATCGAAACAACACGGTCACAACCGTTAAGAACTGCAGCGTGTCCTACCCAAGGATGAGCTGCAACAATCGGAATGTTCTTCGGAATTTTTTCAAATGCAGGAACAAAGAAATCCGACAGAAGTCTCTGCTGCAGTGAAGAATCAAGACCAAGACTAGTCTTTGAAGTTACGTTTTCCCAGATGTGGTTGTTGAACCACTTCCATTTCTGCGAAAGACGGCTGAAAACATTGTATTTATTTTCGAGTGATTTAATAGACTGTGCTATTGAAGTGTTCTGGAACGACATCAGATCGAGAAGATAAGACTTTATTCCCAGGGAATGTGCTGCGGATGCAAGCGCAATTGCAATTCGCCAATGACCGAAGCCCATTCGTATTGTTCCGATAATCAGGGATTTTTTAGGATTAATTTCTTCGTACTTAAGTTTCTTTCCTGTTTCAGGATCAATCATTGCCTGTTCATCATCTCTGCAGACTAATGTCCATACGTTGAAGTTTTTATAAACTTCACCTTTAGGAATTGCAACTAAATCAAGTGGTTCACTGCGTTTTCCAAAAAACATTTTACTGAATTTAACAGTCAGGCGTGTAAAGAAAAGAGAAGAGCGTGAAATTCGGTTACCGAAAGGCTTAACTAAATCGTCTGTATATTTCATATTTCAATTTTACAACTGTTTTTTTTACTTGTCGAGAAAATATGAACATACGTATATAATATGTAGAAAATATGAATTATCTGACAAAAAAGTGAGGAATTTTCGGTAAATTTGAATAAATTTGGTGAGAAAAAGTTTTATCTTGACAAAATACGGTAATAGATGCAAAATATTCAAAGAAATAGTAATCGTTTTATTAAAAAAAGAGGTTTATCGTGGAAGACGACATTCTTACAATCGAAGAAGTAGCAAAATACTTACGTGTTTCAGAGAGAACAGTTTATGACTGGGCACAGAAAGGTGAAATCCCATCAGGAAAAATCGGAACAGTATGGCGCTTCAAAAAAGCAGACATTGAAAAATGGGTAAATGACCGCCTTTCATCTGGTTCAAAATCAACAACAGCAAATCAGGCCGTTCAGATCTGCAACATTCTTTCTCCGGATCGTATCGTTTATATTAACCAGTCAACAAAGCGCGATGCACTTGTAGAACTTGCCGCCAACTTGAGCACAGCTCCACAGGTTAAGTTTGCACAGGAACTTGAAACAGAAATCCTTAAACGCGAAGAATTGATGTCTACAGCAATCGGTCGCGGTATTGCAATTCCTCACGTAAGACTTTCATCAGTTACTGACCTTGTTATGTCAGTAGGAATCTGTAAGTCACCTGTAATTGACTTCCAGACAATAGACGATGTTCCAGTACAGCTTTTGATTATGATCGCAGCTGCATACAACCAGCATTCATATTATCTTCAGACATTGAGCTTCTTGAGTTCAAAACTTAAGAATGCAGATCTTCGTGATGCTCTTCTTAAATCAACAGATGCAGAAGCAGCATACAAGCTTTTGATTGAAGAATAATATCTTTTGATAAAGAAAAGGGGCTGTCCAAAAAGAAATGGACAGCCCTGATTATTTTTAAAGACAAAAGAATTCTTCTGTGCTAAAGTTTATTTTTAAGGAAGGTCAACTTCAATCCATTTTGAAGTATCGCTATGTTCCTGGGCAATAAGGCCGAAGTTGACCTGTGCTGTAGTTTCACCGAGAACATAGTTTATACCGTTAGCTTCGATTGCCGCACCGTTCTGGTTTACTGCAGCACCGAAAACGGCGTGACTGTATTCCCTTGAAATAAAGAGCTCTGTCGGAATACCGAAGTGTTCAAGCATGATGCACATAAGCATTGAGCGGCTGTCACAGTCACATCCAAAGCCCTGGATAGCTGCAACAGGAACTGTAAAGTCAGCATGAGCTCTGTCTCTTTCATATTCCATATCCTGAACCCAGTCCAGAAGCATCTGGATCATTTCCATGTGAGGTGCCTTAAAGTTTGCCTTCTGGGCTGAAGGAAGAAGTTCTTTGTAAACATCTCTTGCAATGTCATCAAACGCATTATAGCTTTCTCTGAAAAGCTGGCGGTAATAACGCTGCCATGCTTCCTTCCATTTTTCGTGATTACCATAAATCTTTAATACATCATATTCGCGTTCGAGAACAAACTTGCTTCTTTCAATTGCATCGGCTTCAAGATTTGAAATAATTGTCTTTCCGCCGATATTGAGTACGATTTCTGCATTTTCAGTTTTAGGGAACGCAAAGGTAGTAACTGGTCCTGGTCGTCTGAAATCTTCCTGGCAGAAGAAAATGCTGTCGATAATCGAGAGCATGTACTGGTCGCAGTCACGGCTGATCTGGGCGTCAGCATATGTAAGCATGAGAATGTTCTGTTTTTTTGAAGGATTATCTTTTAACGGCACCTGAATTGAAAAAGCCCATCCAGCATAAAGATTCTGGTCAGGCAGGACAAACTGAAAAGTTGAAAGGTAACATTCTCTTCCAAACCAGTTTACTTCTTCAATTCCACCTTTGGCACTAAGCTGGCTTATGACATCTTCAATCATTACCTTAGGATTTTTGTAAGTTTCTTCAGGATAGAACTTCAAGGCAAATTTTACAGGCATCAGTTTATTTTCAAAGAAAAGGGAATTTTCAGTTCCGTCACTGATTTCAAAGCCTTCTGGGATATCCATGACAAAATTAATATCCTCGAAAGTATACATGTCAGCAAAAAGGGAATTTGCGAAGACGAACATTCCCAAAAATAAAACAGCTATATGTTTAACAATCTTTCTTGTCATTTTTTGCCTCTTTATATATAGTCATAATATCGTATGAATCCAGTTCCAATTATATATGAAAATTCTGAAATTATCATCATAAACAAGCCTCAGGGAGTTGCCGTACAGGGAGGGCAGAACATTGCTCATCCTTTAGACAGGGAACTTCCACAGCAGTTAGGCTATCCGGTTTACCTCGTTCATCGTCTTGACCAGGAAACTCAAGGCCTTCTCGTTGTTGCAAAAACACCGCAGGCTGCAAACAAATGGACTCATCTGATCGGCGAAAAAGCCGTTACAAAGGAATACGATGCCGTCTGCATCGGAGTTCCTTCAAACCCGAAAGGCCAGTTCAAATCCTCAATCAACGACCGCGGGATAGAAAAATCAGCCCTCACGTTCTATGAAGTAAAAAAAACATGGGATATTGATAGTTACAGGCTTTCGTTAATACATCTGACCCTGGGAACGGGCCGTATGCACCAGATCCGTATCCATTTAGCCAAAGCAGGCTTTCCAATCGCCGGCGACGACAAACATGGCGACTTTAAGGCCAACAAAGCCATCAAAAAACTCACCGGCATTAAACGCCTTCAATTGATAAGCTCCAGACTCACTATCCCGGTAGATGGCCAAAACCTGACCTTCGAACTTGAAATTCCATTCAAGGTAGAGTTAAAGCCTCAGAGTGAAGTTAATACCAGCAGTTGTTAGTAGGGATATAAGAAAAAAAGGCATTGCGTAGCAGAAAGCAGGGATTCAGGAAATTTAAGGTGCCTGCAAAGCGTGTGTACTAAATTTAGATATTTTTACCTATATTATATTGACCACATTCATTAATTTCTCTATTATATATGAGTACATTTTAATTACCTTTTAAGATGGACTCGTGTGAACGGGTCTTTTTTTATTTCCAAATAAACTTCTTAAAAGCACAGGATATCATATTGGAATATATTTCATTAAATTCATTTCAGCATTATTCAGACTGTGCACCATTGGTGTCAGATCTTGGATACATTCTCGTTGAATTAAAGATTATTCCTGCTAAGACTACCGTTAAAATCAGCGCTGTAATTGCTTCTAAAGATGTTTCAAAAGATATCGGCGTTGATGACTGTTCCAAAGTACACCGCGCATTACTTTCTCGCTTGGAAGAACTTCTCGGTACTGATGATACTTACATGGAAGTTACTTCACCAGGAATGGACCGTAACATCAAAAACGCAGCAGAATTTGAAATCTTTAAGGGACGCGAAGTCCGTGTTTGGGATAAGACTGTTAGTGACTGGATTGGCGGTGTAATTACTGCTGCAGATTCAAACAGCGTATCTCTTGAAAATCAGGAAACTAAAGAAACTACGACAGTTAGTTTCGATAATATTGCGAAAGCTAAATTTATTCACATATAGGGGGCACGAAAAAAAATGGCTTCAGAAATGGGCGAGGCAATTCGCCAGTTAATGCAGGAAAAAGGTCTTTCAGAAGACTCAGTTAAATTGACAATCGAGAATATGCTCAAGGCAGCATATAAGAGAACTTTTGGTACAGCAGACAATGCTGTCGTTCAGTTTGCAGATGATTTATCAGACGTAACAATTTTCTCTCGTAAAGAAGTTGTAGACGGTGTATACGATCCTGTTTTTGAAATTGAACTTGAAGAAGCACGTGTTCTTTCAGAAGAAATCGAAGTAGGTGACGAAATCGATATTCCTCTTGATCCAAAAGAAGACTTTGCTCGTTCAGCTGTTTCTACTGGTAAACAGACAGCTCACCAGGGCTTGAACGAAAGTTTCAAAGACAATCTCTATAACGAATACAAAGATAAGATTGGAGAAATCATCATCGGTTACTACCAGCGCGAAAAGAATGGAAATATCTATGTTGACTTCGGTAAGGTAGAAGGTGTTCTTCCTGCTAAGTTCCAGTCACCAAGAGAAGAATACGAAAAGAATGACCGTATCAGAGCTCTTATCGTAGATATTAAAAAGACTTCAAGCGGAATCCAGGTTGTACTTTCAAGAAGTGATCCTGAATTTGTTCGTTCAATCATCGAACTCGAAGTTCCAGAACTTTCAGACAAGACTGTAGAAATCTACAAAGTCGTTCGTGATGCAGGTTACAGAACAAAGATTGCTGTATTTGCAAACCGCGAAGATGTTGACCCGGTTGGAGCATGTGTTGGTCTTAAAGGAAGCCGTATTCAGAACGTAATCACAGAACTTTCTGGTGAAAAAATCGATGTTCTTAAATATGACTCAGATCCAGTTGTATTCATCAAGAACGCCTTGAGTCCTGCAGAAGTATCAAAGGTAATCATCCTTGATGCAGAAAAGAAACAGGCTCTTGCAATTGTTCCGGACAGCCAGTTCTCACTTGCAATCGGTAAGCAAGGACAGAACGTTCGTCTTGCTAACAAGCTTTGTGACTGGACAATTGATGTTAAGACTGAAGAACAGGCAGCTGACATGGATCTTTCAGAAATTGTAAGCCGTCAGGCAGCTTTCAACCTCTTCAATGATGATGGTTCAGAAGAAGAAGGAAATGCAATTGCTTCACTTCCTGGAGTTGATGTTCGCGTAGCTGACATCCTTAAAGAAAGCGGAATTGTTGATATCCAGCAGTTCATTGATGCATACGATGAAGATGCTCTTAAGAACATTGAAGGTCTTACAGCAGATGATATCGAAAATGTAAACAAGATTATCAATGATAATGTTGAAATCGTAGAAGAGGGAACTTCTTCAAATGATCAGAGTCAGGCTGAAACAGATTCTGAAGAAGAATATTTCTGTCCAGAGTGCGGGGCTAAGATTACACTTGATATGACAGTATGTCCAAAGTGTGGTTGTGAGTTCGAATTCTCAGACGACGAAGAATAGAGGTTTAATAGAAATATATGGCAGATGAAACAGTAAAAAAACCTGCAGTAGTTGTACATAAGAAAGCAGCAGTAGCCCGCCCGGCAGCAGAAGCAGCTCCCGCTGCAAGTGCTCCAAAAGCAGCAGCTCCAGCTAAGACAGCAGAAGCTCCTAAAAAGAAGGTCGTTGTTGTTAAGAAAAAGCCGGTAGCAGTTGAAAAGAAACCTGCTGCTGCAGAAGCAGAAAAAACAGAAAAGCCTGTTGCAGAAAAACCTCAGGCACCAGCTGCTGAACAGAAACCTGCAGAAAGAAGACCAGCTCCAGATCAGAGAAACGGAAACGGTCCTCAGAATAATGGTCAGAAAACTTTCAGACGTCAGGGTTCATTTGAAATTAATTCTTCAAGACCTAACGTAAAAGCAGGTAATCTTTCAGATCATACACAGCGCCAGGGTTATGGTAACAGAGATAACCGCGGTAACGGCGGATTCCAGAGACGTGAAGGCGGATTTACCGGAGCTCAGGCTCGTCAGGGATATCAGAACCGCGAACGTGACGGACAGAACCGCGGTCAGGGTGGATTTAACCGTGACGGCGGACGTCCTGGATATCAGGGCGGACAGAACCGTGGACCGGGCGGATTTAATCGCGGCGGACAGGGCGGCGGATTCGGTGGAGGTCAGGGCAGAAGCTATGCACCACCAGCTGACAACATTACAACAAACAAGACAGCAGCTAAGAAGAAGTTTACTGGAAAGAAACAGACTTACAGCCGCAAAGATAAAGAAGAAGCTTTTGACGAAGACAAGTTCTTTGAAACAAAGAAGAAGGTTGAAACTCCAGCAAGCGTAGTTCCTGCAAAAATTGATATCATGGAATCAATTTCTGTTTCAGATCTCGCACGCAAGATGAACCTTAAGGCTTCTGAAATCATCGGTAAGTTAATGTCGATGGGAATGATGGTAACAATCACTCAGTCAATCGATGCCGATACTGCAACACTTCTTGCTGCAGAATATAACTGTGAAGTACATCTTGTAAGCTTGTACGATGAAACTGTAATTGCTTCAGACTCAACTGACGATCACAACGCAATGGCTCGTCCACCAATCGTAACTGTAATGGGACACGTTGACCATGGTAAGACAAAGACTTTGGATGCTATCCGTAAGTCTCACGTTGCAGAAGGCGAAGCTGGTGGTATTACACAGGCTATCGGTGCTTACTCAGTTCATACAGACAAGGGATCAATCACATTCCTTGATACACCGGGACATGAAGCATTTACAATGATGCGTGCACGCGGTGCTCAGATTACAGATATCGTAGTACTTGTTGTTGCTGCAGATGACGGTGTAATGCCTCAGACTCTCGAAGCTATCAACCATGCTAAAGATGCTAAGGTTCCTATTATCGTTGCTGTAAACAAAGTTGATAAACCTGAAGCAAACCCAGACCGTGTTAAAACACAGCTTGCTGAATTAGGACTTACACCTGAAGAATGGGGTGGAGATACTCAGTTCGTTCATATTTCTGCTCTCAAGAAAGAAGGTATTGATGATCTTCTTGATGCGATCCTTCTTCAGGCAGAAATGCTTGAACTTAACAGTGCTTATGAATGCCGTGCTGAAGGTAAAATCCTTGAAAGCCGCGTAGATCAGGGCCGTGGTGTTGTAGCTACTGTAGTTGTACAGAAAGGTACACTCCGTCAGGGTGATCCATATGTTGCCGGTATTTATTCTGGACGTGTTCGTGCGATGTTCGATGACCGTGGTCACAGAATCCAGGAAGCTGGTCCTTCAACTCCTGTTGAAGTACTCGGTATGGAAGAAATGCCAAACGCAGGTGATCCATTCCAGGTAACAGAATCAGAAAAAGACGCACGTGCAATTTCATCTAAGCGCCAGGAACTTAAACGTTTCGAAGCAGCTAAGGCTGTCAAGAAAACAACGCTTGAATCACTTTACAGCGATATCGCCGACAGTGAAGTTAAAGAACTCAAGGTTATCATCAAAGCTGACCTTCAGGGTTCTGCAGAAGCTCTCAAAGCTTCGCTTGAAAAACTTTCAACTCGCGAAATCCGCCTTAACGTAATTCACTCAAGTGCCGGTGCTATCAACGAATCAGATGTTACACTTGCAGCAGCTGACTCAAATGCAATTATCATCGGATTTAATGTTCGTCCTACTCCAAAAGCAAAAATGCTTGCAGAACAGGAAAACGTAGAAATCCGCAAATACAATATTATCTACAAGTGTGTTGAAGAAATTCAGCAGGCTATGGAAGGTATGCTTTCTCCTGATACTAAAGAAGAAGTTATCGGTCAGGTTGAAGTTCGTAACACATTCAAAGTTCCAAAGGTTGGTACAATTGCAGGTTGTTATGTAACTGAAGGTTCTGTAAAGAAAACTTGTACTGTTAACCTCATCCGTGAAGGTATCGTAGTATTCAACGGTAAGATCGCTTCCCTCAAACGCTTCAAGGACGACGCAAAAGAAGTTCTTAAGGGATTTGAATGTGGTATCGGTCTTGTTGACTGGCAGGATATCAAAGTTGGCGATACTCTCGAAATCATTGATACAGTAGAAGTAGCACGCAAACTTGGTGATACAATTGCACAGGAAAAAGCTAAAGAAGCTGCAAAAGCAGGTGAAACTGAATAATGGGCGAATATAGATTACTCAGACTTGGTGAACAGATCCGCGAAGAAATCTCAACATTGATTCTTCGCGGCGAAATCAAAGATCCAAGGGTTAACCAGTTTTTGACTATTAACAGAGTAGAGGTTGTTTCTGACCTTGCATACGCAAAGGTTTATGTTTCAACCTTTATGGCTGATAACCAGCTTAACAAAGGTGTTGCCGGATTGCAGAACGCAGCCGGCTTCATCCAGTCAACAATTGCTAAAAAACTTACAATCAGAAAGTTTCCAAAATTGACATTTGTTGCAGATACAAGTCTTAAAGACGGCTTCAACATGGTCAGAAAGCTTGATGAACTTGCCGCACACGATGCTGAAGTTGCAAAAAAGGCTGCTGAATCAGGTTACGTGTCAGAAAATGAAAACTTCCTGAACGAAACTTCTGATAAATAAAATACTAAATGGCAAAGAAGAATTCTAATGCGGCTGGCATCGTACTGCTTGCAAAACAAAGTGGACTAACAAGTTACTCTTCACTCCATGCAGTTAAGAAAGCCCTTGGCACCTCTAAAGTAGGACATACCGGAACTTTAGACAGTTTTGCTCAAGGGCTTTTAGTTGTCTGCGTAGGGAATCTTACACGCCTTTCATCTCATATTACTGCCTTCAATAAAACTTACGAAGCTGTAATCGAATTCGGAAAAGAAACAGACACACTTGACCCAACCGGTGAAGTTATTAAAACCGCTGAACTTCCAGACCTACAATCACTTTTAAAATCCCTTGATCAATTTACAGGCGCCATTGAACAGACTCCGCCTGCATTCAGTGCGCTTCACGTTGACGGAAAACGTGCAAGTGATCTTATAAGAAGCGGGCAGGAAGTGGAACTTGAAAAACGTGTTGTTCATGTCTTTTCAAAAAAAATCTGTGAGTTGAAATTCGAAGATGGCGACTCAGTTACTTTCCCTGAAGATGATGAAGATGAATTTAAAGCCTTTGATTTTTCTGAATATTCTGATTTGCTTACTAAAAAAGTTCATTATGCAAGAATCCGTTTTGAAGTCAGCAAAGGAACTTACATAAGATCTCTTGCCCGTGACATTGGTTCTTCGTGTTCAAGTGCAGCTTTTCTTGACGGATTACTCAGAACTAAAATCAGCTGCTTTGACTTAAAGAACGCAGCCGGAATTGAACTATTAAAACCATTTACGATTGATTCAGTCTTGCAGAATTTAAACTCAGTTCCTAAGTCAGAAAACTTTGACATCATTGTCGAAGAAGTAAAAAATAAAATTGTCTCAATGACTCCAGAAATTGCAGAGCAGTGCGGAATGAAGGCAGTCATACTCAGCAAAGATAATGAAAAATATTTTTATAACGGCTGTCCATTGAAGCAGAAAATGTTCAGTGCAGTTTTTAAAGATGCAAAATATTCAGTATTCCTTGAAGACGGAACTTTTGCAGGCGTTATCAGATTTGAAAATAACAGTATTTATTATGAATACGTAATTCCTAGAAATAAATCAGAATAAACAACTAAAATTGCAATAGAAACAAAATTGGAATAAAAATGCAAGTATTTAACTGGAACGATATTAAAGACAGTTTATTTAGCTCAAACTTGATTGCAGGTTTTGAAAATGGTTCAGGAATTTCTATCGGAAGCTTTGACGGTCTTCATCAGGGACACAGGCTTTTAATTTCGACACTTGTAGAACACTGTAAATCAATGGGAATTAAAAGCGGAGTCGTTTCTTTTACACGTCCGCTTCCAAGCTATAAGCATGCAGAAGATTATCAGGGAGATTTAACAACATTGAATCAGCGCTTAAAGCTCTTTACAGAAGCAGGCCTTGATTTTGCAATCATCGTAGATTTTACAAAAGATTTTTCTGAGCTTAAGGGCGTGGAATTTTTACAGCTTTTAGTTAATTCATTTAATATGAAATTTATTGCAGAAGGTGTGGATTTCCGCTGCGGATATAAAGGTTCAACTGATATTAGTGCGATTAAATATTTTGCAGACCAGTCATTGGTAAAATATGAATTTGTTGAACCTGTTTACTATCGTCCCGGAACTGATGAAGAAGAAAGAATCAGTTCATCGTACATCAGGAATATGGTATTGAAAAGATTTTTATCAACAGCCGAAGAACTGCTTGAGCGCCCATATTCCCTGGAACTTGAATTTAATTCGGATCAGATGAAAATTCCTTTGACAGAAATTAAACAGGCAGTTCCTCCCTCTGGAGTTTATCAGGCTAAAATCAACGGTCAGGGCGTGAGGGTAGAAATTACAGATACTGATCTGACAGTTTCGGGAACAGATGCGGCTTTTAAGCCAATACTTAACGAAAATATTGAAGTTGTGTTATAATATAAAATCCAATTTTTAAAGAGGTAAATTACATGAACGCTAAAGTAAGCGAATTTCTTTCAAGACATAATTTTGTTCAGCACATCGATATTGATACTTTCTCTCAGGCATTGCTCAATGACATGAGAAAAGGAATCAATGGTGAAAAAGCTGATGAAGACATGATCCGCACATGGACAAATCCACCGGAAGCTAAAGTTAAAAACCAGAAGGTAATCGTAATCGATGCAGGTGGAACAAACTTCCGTTCATGCCTGGTAACATTCGATGCAGATGGCGTTCCTACAATTTCAAATCTTGAAAAAACATCAATGCCTGGAATCGAAAAAGAACTTTCATTCAAAGAATTCTTTGACAAGTTTGCAGAAAACCTTGAACACCTTAAAAATCAGGCTGATTCAATCGGTTTCTGTTTCTCATATCCTACAGAAATTCAGAAAGACGGCGACGGAATCCTTTTAGGCTTCTCAAAAGAAGTTAAAGCTCCAGAAGTTGTCGGTAAGCCAATCGGAAAATCACTTGCCGATGCTCTTGTTGAACACGGCTGGAACCGTCCTAAACGCGTATCACTTCTTAATGATACAGTTGCAGCTTTACTTGCAGGCGCAGCCTCTGGACAGAAGGGCGTTGAATATTCTTCATACATTGGTTTTATCCTCGGAACTGGAATGAACGCCGCATATATTCAGCCTGCAATTGCCGGCTCAAAAGATTTTGCTTCTTCACAGATTGTTGTCTGCGAATCAGGAAAATTCTGCGGCGTAATTCAGTCAGATTTTGACAAAGAAGTTGATTCAAAAACAACAAAGCCTGGTACATTCTTTATGGAAAAAGGCTGTTCAGGAGCATATCTGGGACCTTTGTCTTATTCAGCTTTGACAAACGCCGCAAAAGAAGGTCTTTTATCTTCAAAGATTGCAGAAAAAATTCTTGCTCTTGATAAGCTTACACTTATTGAAACAAGCGGCTTCCTTCTTGCACCATACGATACAGAAAATACAATTGCAAAAATCCTTGCCGACTGTGGAACTGAAGAAGATTATGACTTTATCTTCCAGACTCTTGATGCAATTGTTGAACGTTCAGCTCGTTACAGTGCAACAATTCTTGCTGCCTGTGTAATCCAGAGCGGAGAAGGAAAACTTCCTTCAAAACCTGTATGCATTCTCTGCAACGGTTCTACATATCATAAGACTTACAAAATCTACGAACGCGTAAAAGGTTACCTCGAAGAACTTCTTACTCGCCAGAAAGGTCTTTACTGGGACATTATTGCAGTTGAAAATGACATTACATTGGGCGCTGCAATCGGTGGATTAATTGAACGCTAAAAAAATCAAGACTGTTCTGCTTGCGGTCATTCTGCTTGCAGGCAGTTTTTTTTATTCATACGCAGAAAATAATTCGAAACGCTTTGTAATCAAAACTAAATACTTTGACGTAATTTACAAAGCGCCTTCAAAAAATACCGCATTAACTATTTCAGAAAATATAGATCAGCTATATCTTGATTTAAGAAAATCTCTTAAGACTGAAGATTTCTATCATTTTGAACATTTCCCTGTTTATATAGAATATTCAACTGAAGAACTCAATGCATATTTTACTGATTATCCTTTCAGGCATATTGTTCTTTACGATACAGTTCCCAATCATGATCTTGCAATTTTTGAAAATAATATTTTAAGCGTTCTTCAGCACGAAATTGCACATGCAGTTTCTCTTAATGTAAAAAACAAATTCAACGAAACTGTAAGTAATATCTTTTACAACGGTCTGGGATTTTCATTTTATACAGAACCGAAATTCATTACAGAAGGAATTGCCGTACAAAAAGAAAGTGAAGGTGGAATGGGGCGCCTTAACAATCCTTATGCTCTTCATGTTTTGCGCCAGTCAGTTATTGATGACAAAGTTCCTGAGGTCCAGGAATTAACAGGCGCCCGCGATATTTATCCTTCAGGGAATCTTCCTTACATTTTTGGCGGCGCTTTTACCCAATGGATTATTGAATCATACGGAAAAGATTCCTACAGAGAATTTACTGAAAGCCTTAACAACAAGCTTTTAAATTACACTTACATTTATAAAAAAACTTTCAAGGCAGAAATAAAAGACGATTACAGAAAGTTTATTTCTTCACTGAAAATTCCTGAAGTAACAAAAAATCCATATGATACAGAAGGAATTTTCGATTACTACAGCCTTTTCGAAAACTGGAATAAATCACAAAAATCAAAAAGCCGTGTAATGCAGGTCACTTCTTATATTACCGAAACCGATTCCGGAACTGCCTGGTATCAGAGTGATTCCGGTGAAGTATGGTTTTCAAAAAGAGAAGCTGGTCAAAGTAAAGAAACAATAAAAGCACCTTTAAAACTTTTTACAATGACAGGTGTCGAAAAAATATCTTTTTCTTCTGACGGCCGTTATCTTGCAGTTTCGAGAATCGTAAGTTTAGAAACAAGAACAAATGTTGTCCTTATTTTTGACATGAAGACAAAACGGTTTTTAAAATTCAGTAATGACTACAGGGATGCCACTGTTCTTTCTCATGATGGAAAATATTATCTTGCAGCGGTAAAAACTTTAAGCCAGGATTGTACGATTGATCTTTACAGCTTTGATCAGAAAGGCAAGTTTACTTTTGAAAAAAGCCTTCCGTTAAAATACGGAGACATTCCATTTGACCTACAGGATGCCGGAAACTTAAACCTTGCCTTTATTTTTGCCTCTGTAAATAAGAGGTTTATTTCCTTATATAATAAGGAATTAGATACCTTTAATTCAGTTGCCGTCCCGGAAGACATTTTTATCCGCGACCTTTCTGTCATTGCGTCAAAGTCATTTGTAACCGGCCAGAACGGAATCCTTTTAGGCTTCTCATATGCCCGTAAAGAAAACTTTCCTCGACTTGGATTTTTGTCGTTGAAGCTTGATGACAAAAATATTGTTCAGTCAAAATTTCATCTTATGGCAAACGATATTTCTGGCGGTGTTTATTCTCCGTCAGTTTATTTTTCATCAGACAGCAGAAAGCTTCCGTCAGTTGTTTTTGTTTCAAAGTTTTTTGATAATTCAAAACTGTCAATGATTGATACAGAGCTGTTTGAGTTTGAACAGTTTGATGCCGTTCTCATTTCTGAAAAACAAATGCCTGTCGTAAAACTTCCTAGTAACGAAAAACCTGGACTTTTGAGTGCAGAAACTTTTTCTCCTTTTTCTTATATGTTCCGGGGAATTTTCGTTCCGCTTAGTTTAATTCCGCTTTACGATCAGGAATTCAATATCAGGTCCATAGGACTTGCTGGAATTACCTGGCATTCAAAAGGTTATCATGTCAGTGCGGGTTTTGATCCTTTGACAATGAGTTATGGTTTTACGACATCGCTGTTTAATCAATCAACAAGCGGGAACTCTAGTTTTCATGTTTCTGCACACTGCGCTTTTGACAGTTCAGGCTTCAGACAGACAGAAGAAGAAATATTTATGACGTCAAAACTTCCTTTTTTTACTCACAGCGCAGTTGTTTTTTCAAGTACGACAAAATTCTTTTACGGGCAGCCTTACCAGACGCCTTTTACAGTTCCCGCATTTAAAAAGCAGAGTGATGCTTATACATTTATGACACTTGTTAACCAGGAAGTTCTTGAACTTTCAACTGTTCACAAAACAGGCGCTGGTACTCACGAAACTGGTGGTGTTTTTGCAGGCGTCGTTTTCAATTACAGTCTTCTTGATTCAAATATTGAAGAAATTAACGGCAGGGGACTTAACCTCGGTTTTGAAGCAGGTTTTATAATTCCAAATCTTCTTCCATTTGAAAATCCTGAAAACATAACGTGCAATCTGCCTTTAACTGTTCAGGCTTATATTTTTCCGTCGATTGAAAAGTTTATGACTTTTGATGCGACGTTAGTTTTGTTCGCGATGGAAGTGCAAAAGGGAACTTACGATTTTCTTCTTCCTTTATATTTGAATAGATTTTATATTACCGCAAAATATTCGTCAGCTTTGAATTATTCCTCGCTTGTAAATATGGCTGTCTGTAATCCAGACGGTTTACGACAGGGACTTGACGGAGCTGTGTATTCTGATTCGGTGGGAATTGGATTTGTTATGGGACTTACAATTAATACCGGATATTTTGTCCAGCTTGGAACACTGAATGTCGGCGCTGATCTTCTTTTTGACATAAATCAGAAAAAGAGCGGAACTAACCGAATTCACTTAAAACTCTGTAGTCAACTTGTTTTTTAGCCGATATTAGAGTAAAATATTATCTAAGGGGAAAAAAGTGGCACTTTCAAAAAATTTCGGAAAAACAATCGTTCTTTTAATACTGATTATAATTCTCGCTTTTGGTGGCCTTTTGTGGTTCGATTTTCTAGGATTAATTCATGTTAAAAAAATGTTTTCCCCGGTATACAAGCTCTTCGGAATGCAGCCACAGACTTCCGTAACTTCAACTTCAACAAAACCGCTGTTCGCTGATTTAGATCAGGACCGTTTTGACAAGCAGCGCGAATCACTTGAGATTTTCAAACAGGAACTTGAAAAAAGAGAAGAAGATACTTTAATTCTCGAAAAGAAAAATGAGCAGATTGCGCAGGAACTTGAAGACCGCGAAAAGTCTCTCAAGGAACGCGAAACTACCTTTAATAATGAAGTTGATAAATACAATAAACGTGAACTGAATATTACTCAGATTGCAGCAAACCTTGAAGGCATGCAGCCAAAAGCCGCTGTCGAAATCTTGAACAAAATGGATGACCAGCTTACGATTGACGTACTTCGCAAGGTTGAAGAACGCGCACAGGCAAGCAATACTGCCTCAATGGTTGCATACTGGCTTTCTCTTATGACTCCAGAAAGAGCTGCAACTATTCAGAGAAAAATGGTCGTAAAACCAGTTTCTCTTGATGAAGACGAATAAAATTCCTTACAATTTCCAGAAAATTCCCTAAAAATTCATATTAAAGCTGCTGTTTTGCATTCAAAATTTGTAAAATATGCAGCTTTTTTAATTTAAGATTATCAAATTTTGAATTTTCCACATAAAAAAATAAAAAAAACATTTAACAATGAACTTAAAAATTACGATTATAAAAAGAGAGGCGTGGTCATATCGTCTCCTGAGCTGCTTTGCAGTTCAATAACGATGGAGGTTACCGAATGCAGGGAATGAATTTCAATTACGATTCAACCTATATTCAGAACACAAATCAGGATTACTCTAACACACAGACTCTGGAAGTTTCAGACAAAGTTGAAAGCTCTGTATCATTTATGCAGATGATTAATTCAGCTAAGGACGAAATCTCTCAGGGCTATAACGTAAAAACTGATTATGTGAGCGAAACCGACAGGGAAGTTATAAAAAGTTCTTACGATACTGCAGCTGTTTCTGACTCTTCAGAAAATTCTGAAAAAGTTGAAGATGCTACAGTACAAAACATGGATGTTAAAAAAACAGAAAGCAATGCAGAAAAAGAAGTTGCTGAAAAAACTTCTGATGATACTTCAGAAAAGAAAAATAAAACTGAAGCCGCTGATGCTGCATCTTTCTTAGCCAGAATAATAAATCCTGGCGAAAAGAAATCAAACACAGTTAATTCTGATGAAAAAGTTCTTGCTGCAAAAAAAGCACTTAATACATTTAAAGATGTAAATAAAGTTCCTTCAGCACAGGAAAAGATTTCTTCACTTAAAGAAAAGGTTGATGATGAAAAACTTCTGGCTCTTATTAAAGATCCAAAAGAATTCAAGGCTGGAAAAAAAGCATCTGAAATGCCAGATGCTTTTGAAGCACAGATGGCTTTTGCTCAGAAGATTAAAGATTCATCAAATGATTTGAATAAACTTTCTGATAAAACAGCATCTTCAAAAGATGCAAAAGAATTGAAAGTTAAGAAAGCTGATAAAAAACTTTCTGATGTAATCAAAGTAACAGATTTAAGAACTGAAAAAACAGAAGCTGAAAGTTCAGATAAAAAATCTCAGCTTACAACAACAATGAAGCAGACTTCAAATAATTCTGTTGCAGTTACAATGGACCTTAACAATCAGGCAGAAAAAAATATTCTTTCACTTGATTCACAGACAGCAGGCGCTCAGGGATCAAACTTTCAGGCAATGCTTGAAAATCAGATTTTTGAAAACTCAGCTGATTTTGTTAAGGCCGGAAAAATTGTTCTTAAAGATAACGATGTAGGTAATATCGATCTTATTCTTCATCCTGCAAGTTTAGGTAATGTTAAGATAAGTTTGGAATTATCCGATAAGGTTATTACCGGAAAAATCCTTGTATCAAGTCAGGAAGCTTTGGAAGCATTCAAGGCTACACAGGAAAGCTTAAAGGCTGCCTTTATTGAAAACGGATTTGACGGTGCAAGTTTTGATGTTGCGTTTGCAAATCAGAATCCTGATTTTACAAATGCAGGTCAGAGTCAGCAGGATAATTCCCGCCAGGCAAAACAGTCTTACGGAAATTATGTTGTAGAAAATACTTTAGTCGAAGAATTAAACTCCGATATATATAACGAAGATCGCGATTATTCGATTAACATTGTTGCGTAATTATTAAAAGAGGTGAATGATGGATTCAATCAACACAAAGATGAGTGCTCCAGAACTTATCAAGACAGAAACTGAAGTTAACCGTTTTAACAAGGTTAACGAAAAAGTAAATGGTGTTAAAAACAAACAGCAGCTTGGTAAGGATGAATTTCTTACATTGTTGATTGCTCAGTTGTCACATCAGGATCCTACAAATCCAATGGATAATACTGAGTTCGTAGCCCAGATGGCTCAGTTCTCTTCACTGGAACAGATGCATAACATGTCTAACGGTTTTGACAAAGTAGCATCAGTAATGCACAACAATGATGCAGTTTCGACACTCGGAAAGACTGTTGAGATTCAGGCTGGTTCAGACAACGTAACAGGTGTTGTAGAAAAAGTTGTTCGTGGAGAAAACCCACAGGTTTTCGTTAACGGAACTTTCTACAACATGGAACATATTAACGCAGTATACGGAAACTAAAACGAGGGTAGCTATATGATGAGATCACTTTATTCTGGTGTATCAGGAATGCAGAATCACCAGACAAGAATGGACGTAATTGGTAACAACGTTGCCAACGTAAACACAAACGGATTTAAGAAAGGTCGCGTAGATTTTCAGGATATGATTTCTCAGCAGCTTTCTGGAGCCGCAGCACCTACAGCAGAAGTTGGTGGTGTTAACCCTAAAGAAGTAGGACTTGGTGTTCAGGTTGCAGCAATCAATACAATCTTTACACAGGGAAACTTGCAGACAACTGGTGTACAGACAGATATCGCAATCCAGGGAAACGGATTCTTTATTTTGAAAAACGGTGAAGAATCATTCTACACAAGAGACGGTTCTTTCGGACTTGATAAAGCAGGAACTTTGGTAGAACCTGCAAGTGGTCTTCGTGTTCAGGGTTGGATGGCTCGTGAAGTAAACGGTGAACAGATTGTTCAGACAGCAGCTACACCTACAGACTTAGTAATTCCTGTTGGATCAAAAGATCCTGCTAAAGCTACACAGAACGTTAAACTTGCATGTAACTTAAATAAAAACACACCAGAAATCGCTGAAGGCGCTTCTCCTAAAGATATCGCAGACGGTGAATGGAGAATCGAACAGAAGATTTACGATAACTTCGGTAACGAACATCTTCTTTCTGTAAGATTTACACGCGTTGTAGGTACACCAAACCAGTGGCGTGGTGAAGTTACTGTTGATGCAGAAAATGCTGAGTACACACAGACACGCATCGGTCTTGGAACAACAGACGGAATGAACAATGAGTTCATCGTAAACTTCGACAACCACGGAACATTAAGATCAGTAACCGATGCTGCAGGAAATGTAACAAATGAAGACGGACAGATTTTCCTCCAGACATCATTTACAGTACCAGAAGCAAATGCTGACGAAGATGGAAATCCATTGCGCCAGACATTCAATCTTAACCTCGGTACAATCGGAAGTCAGATTGATACAGTAACTCAGTATGCTTCACAGAGTTCAACAAAAGCTATCTCACAGGATGGTTATACAATGGGTTATCTTGATACATTCAAGATTGACCAGAGTGGTGTAATCACTGGTGTATATTCAAACGGAACAAACCGTACAATCGGTAAGATTGCAATGGCTTCATTCACAAACCAGGGCGGTCTTGAAAAAGCAGGAAACAACACATACGTTGAATCAAACAACTCAGGACAGGCAAATATCGGCGAAAGCGGAATTGCAGGAAAAGGTTCAATGCTCGCTGGTGCTTTGGAAATGTCAAACGTTGACTTGACATCTGAGTTTACAGATATGATCACAACTCAGCGTGGTTTCCAATCAAACGCAAAGACAATTCAGACTTCAGACACAATGCTTGAAACAGTATTGAGCTTGAAACGCTAGTTGAATTAAATAAATAAATGAGAAAGCCTGGCAGTTTATGTCAGGCTTTTTTTTAGAGGGAAAAAAGGGCATTAATAAAAAAAGTAATCTTCTAATTTTCATTTCAAACAGTAAAATAAGGGAATTTTTATAATTTAATCATCAGAAAATCTCAATTATATTAAAATTTTTAAAATAAATTGAAAAATCTTTTATAAGTTATTGACATAAAATTAATTTTCATATAATATCAATTACATCACGCCGCGATAGCTCAGTTGGTAGAGCGCTGGACTGAAAATCCATATGTCGTCAGTTCGATTCTGACTCGTGGCACTAAGCTGAAAACGAAAGTTTTCAGCTTTTTTTTGCTTAAATTCAAAAAAGTGTGTCAAAAAAACTCTACTTGTTTAAATCAGTTATTTAGAATATAATTAATTATATGGAATGGTTAATAATTTACAGAAGTGAGCATAGAAATTCTGCTGAATCAATTAAACAGATGCTTCTGCTCCATGATATAAAATCAACAACTTTATCAGTTGAAAAACTTACAAATCTTGAAGATGAACAGATAAATTCTACTGTTAAAAATGCTACTTATTGTATTCTTCTTGATGATCAGCTTCTTGTAGAAGACAAGGTTTCTTTCTTTTACGGATTTTTAATCGGACGTTGCAATAAATTTTATTCCCTTAACAATGAATGGTCAAAGTCTATGGGCTTTTTCAAAAATGCATTTCTTTTCTCAGGCGAAAAAATGCTTTCTGAAAAACTTGAGTCCCAGCTTGATTCAATTATTATGGAAGAAAAATCAAGAGCTGCATTCTCATCATTGTTCAACGAAGGAATTCCTTTTACCGCTGACTGCTTTGCATACCACATTGAAAAAAATCATCCTGATATCTGCCAGCGTTTTATCGATGCCGGAATTAGCATTAACTGCAGAACAGAGCTTGGAACTCCGATGCTTAATGTTGCAATCCGTTCAGAGCAGAACGAAATGGTTGACTGGATTTTAAAACAGAATGTTGATATCGATGCAGTTTCTAATGACCGCGGATATTCTGCTGTAATGGATGCTGTCTGGAAAAATAATTATGACTTAACAAAAGTGCTTGTCGAAAAAGGAGCTAACCTTAATTTTATAAGCTGTGACGGACAGTCTGTTCTTGTTCTTGCAGTTGGTGCCGGAAAACTGAATATCTGTAAGCTTCTTGCAGATTCCGGAGCTGATCCAGACATTAAAGACGAAATGGGAATGTCTGCTTATGAATATGCAAAACTTTTCGGCAGGAATGACATTGTTGAAGTTCTTGAAAAACATCATAAAGCTTAATAAATACTTATTATTGTGAGACTTAAAATGAAAAAAGCTGATATTAAAAATACAAAGAAAGTAACTGTAGCATTTGCCGGCGGCGGAACGGGCGGACATATTTATCCTGGTCTTGCAATTGCCGATGAATTAAAAGATTTATGTAAAGCCTCTGGAATTGATCTTAACCTTGTGTGGATTGGAAACAACAAAGGAATGGATAAAACAATCGTTGAAAATAATCTTGGCCCTGACGGTCTTCCATCCGTAAACCGTTTTATCGGAATTCCTTCTGGTAAACTGCGCCGTTATTTTTCGTTCAGAAACTTTCTTGACCTTTTTAAAATCGCTGCGGGCTGTATAGTTTCATATTTCAAGCTGCTCAAGCTTAAACCAGCAGTCGTATTCAGTAAAGGTGGATTTGTAAGTGTTCCGCCATGCTTTGCTGCAAAACTTCTTAAAATACCTGTATGTACTCATGAATGTGATTTTACACCGGGACTTGCAACAAGAATCAACAGCCGTTTTGCAACAAAGCTTCTTCTTTCCTACGAGGAAACTAAAGAGTACCTCGGTAAAGCTCTTGAACCAAAAACTGTTGTAACAGGAAATCCTGTTCGTCCGGTTTTCTATAATACAGATGATTCAATCGGAAAAGATTTTGCAGGCTTTAATTATTCAAGAAAGAAAAAGCCTGTACTTCTTGTAATGGGCGGAAGTCTCGGCGCCAAACAGATTAATGACATGGTATTCGAAAATCTTGAATGGTTGTGCCAGCGTTTTTATGTAATTCACCAGACAGGAATCAAAAACCAGGAAGCAATGCCTGTAATTCCAAACTCAGTAAGTGACAGCTATAAACCATTCCCGTTCATTTATGAACAGATGCCTCATGTCATTTCTTATGCTGATGTTGTGCTCTCGCGTGCAGGCGCAAACAGCCTCTGGGAATGTGCGGTTCTCAAAAAGCCAATGGTACTGATACCTTTGTGCGGAAGCGGAACCCGCGGCGACCAGCTTGATAATGCCGAATTCTTTGAAAAGAAAGGCGCTGCTGTTGTTTTGAAAAGGGAATATGCAAATGCAAATTCCCTTAAAAACGCTCTTATGACAATGTTGGATTCTAAAAAGAGAAAGCTTTTCTCAGACGCATGCGGTAAGATGCTTCCAAAAACAAGAAGCGCAAGATTTATTGCAGAACTTCTGTCAGAAAATTTTATAAACGGTAATTTATGCCAATAACAGTTGTTGATATCATTTTATTAATACTTGCTCTCATAATCTGTATCCGTGCAGGAATTAACGGCTTAATCAATGAAATATTCGGATTAGGAACTTTTATTCTCGGTGCATGGCTTGCATTTATGTTTATGAATAAGCTTCAGCCGTATCTTGCTGAATGCATGAACGATAAGCTTGCTTCTGTTTTAACTTTCCTTATTCTGTTTACTTGCGTTTTCCTTATTATGAAAATAATACAGACTGTGCTTAAATCTATTTTTTCAGCACAGATCCTTAACAGCCTTGATCATGGCCTTGGACTTATTATCGGTGTCGCAGAAGGCGTTCTTTTTATCATCATTGTTTTTATTCTCATGGAAATTTTACAGTCATGGATTGATACTTCTGAGCTAAGAAACGGTTCATATCTTTATCATCTTTTTCAGGGAATGATTGATTCTGCAGGATTTAAATTACCGGAGACAATTCATGTATGATAATCTTTTGTATCAAGGTGTAGATTCTCTTTTAACTGCAGACATTAAAAATGATAATCTGCCGGGATCTGTATTATTTTCAGGACCTGATGCAACTGGTAAACTGACTGCAGCGCTTGAAACTTCGAGAATTCTTTCGTGTAAAAATAATCCGCGCGGTAAATGGTCTTGCAGCTGTTCATCGTGTATGCAGCATAAAGCTCTTGTTAATTCAAACACAATTCTTCTCGGACCACGCGACTGCTGTCTTGAAATTTCTGCTTCTAAAAAAGCATTCCTTACAGCGTTTTATACAGGTGAACATGTTGAAGCAACCCGATATCTTTTTGTCCGCAGCGTAAGAAAACTTACAATGAGATTCAATCCGATTCTCTGGCAGGATAGTAAAAAGCTTTCAAAGATTTCTTCGTATACTTCAACTCTTGATGAACTGCTTGAAGAAATTGATCCGCCAAGAGAACTTCCTCAGTATGAAGAGCTTTCAAAAATCTGTGACAAGATTGAAAAAGAAGCTTTAGGACTTGAAGAGGAATTTATGTATGATTCCATTTCAATTTCTCATATCAGAAACCTTTCGAGCTGGGCACGTATTTCTTTATCTGAAGGAAAGAAGGTAATCATAATCGAAAAGGCAGAAAGAATGCTTGAAGGTGCAAGAAATGCACTTTTGAAGATTCTCGAAGAACCGCCTGAAAATACAATGTTCATTCTTACAACCAGCAAGCGAAATTCTGTAATGCCAACAATTCTGTCGCGTGTAAGAACATATAATTTTACTGCCAGAACTGATGTCCAGAGCAAAGAAATTATTGACCGCGTATATCATGATGAATCGGAAGGAACAATTCAGCAGTATCTTCAGACATTCCTTGCGATTCCGCCTCAAAAGATAAAAGAATACACACATAATTTCTATAAAGAAATCGTAAATGGAATTATTCCTGACGTTGCATCTTTAGTTAAAGAGTGCAATAAATTTGATCCGAGAATTCTTCTCCAGCTTTTTCTTGAGAACATATATCAGATTCAGAAAAGTGCACTTACTTCTTCAAAAGGTGTAGAGGCAAGTTCTCAGTGTACAAAAGCTGTTCGCGATTGCTGGAATAATGTTACGGTTTACAATATGTCGGTAGAAGCAAGTCTTGAACAGCTTGTAAAAGAAATTGCTCTGATTAACCGTCTTAACGAAAACGTATTAAAACAGGCATATGACAAACTTTAATACAAGAATTGCAGATAAAATCTCAAAACTTTCAGATTCTCAGCTTCAGTCACTTTTTGAATCCTTAAGTGAAAATTACTTGATGTTAAGTTCAATAATTGAATCTCTGACTTCAGGTATCATTGTTGTTAATGATGAATGGATTCCGGTTATATCAAATAAGGCTGCAGAAAGACTTGTTTCTTTTTCGATGCATGGAATTGATGCAAAAGCTGAAGGGCTGAATCTTGTAAAGATAACGAAAGACAAAGATATTTCAAACTTTTTCAAAACCTGCTGTGAACTCAATAAAACAAATGTTTCAGAAGAATTTACAGTTTCGACAAGCAGCGGAACGGTTCGCTTTATTACAATCACTGTAAGTCCGCTTGTAACAAATGATAAGCTTAATGGCAGCATTATCGTTATCCGCGATATTACAGAACAACGCAACCAGGAAATTCTTCTTCACAGAATGGAAAGCCTTGCAAGTCTTACAAATCTTGCCGCAAGCGTTGCACACGAAATTAAAAATCCTTTGGGCGCCATAAGCATTCATATTCAGCTTTTACAGAAGGCAATCGCAAAAGCGCGCGAAAATGAAAATACATTGCCGGATAAAAAGTTTGTTGAAAACTACATTGATGTCGTTAACGAGGAAATTGATAACCTTAACAAAATTGTCGTAGACTTTCTTTTTGCAGTCAGACCTGTCAGTGCTAATCTTGAACTTCTTCACCCGAATTCAATTATTGAAAAGCTCATTGATTTTCTCAAGCCTGAATATGAGAAAGAAGGAATTTCAATTAACGTTTCTTTATGTCCTGAAGATACAAGACTTCTTCTTGATGAAAAACTTTTCAGAGAAATAATCGTAAACCTTTCTCAGAATGCAATTCATGCAATAAAAGAAAAATCTGAAACTGATAAAAATACAACTGCCAGCAAATCCTTTAATAACACAGACTTGGAAAGTATTGGAATTATCGAAGTAACCAGCGTTATTCGTGATGACAAATATTGTCTTACAATAACAGACACTGGCTGCGGAATCCCTAAAGAAAAACTCAATAAAATTTTTGAACCGTATTATACAACTAAAGCAACAGGAACAGGACTCGGCCTTACAACTGTTTATAAAATCGTAAAAGAGTTTAAAGGCGATATTTCTGTAAAATCTGTTACAGGCGAAGGAACTTCGTTTATTATTTCACTTCCGGTTCCGCAGCTTAATAAAAGGCTTCTTGCTTATAATGAGTCAGATAAAGGTGAAAAATGAAATTTACTCTTTTAATTATTGATGACGAAAAAAATATCCGCGAAGGTCTTGGTGCCAATTTTGAAATGGAAGGCTACAATGTTAAGCTTGCCGAAAACGGAAAAGAAGGCCTCGATTATATTTCAAAAGGCGATATTGACTTAGTAATCACAGACTTAAGAATGCCCGGCATTTCAGGCGAAGAAGTTCTCCGCAAAGTTACAACAGAAACTCCAGGCATTCCTGTAATTGTATTAACCGGACACGGAAGCATCGATTCGGCAGTTGACGCGATGCGTAACGGCGCCTATGACTTTTTGACAAAACCGTTGAATCTTGATCAGCTTACAATGATAGTAAAACGCGCTCTTGAATCCCGCGAACTTTTACTCCAGCATAAACAGTTAAAGAAAGAAGTTGAAAGTGACCTTGCATTTGACAAGATGATCGGTAAAAGTGCCGAAATGCAGAAGGTCATGCAGATGATTAAGAAAGTTGCTTCGTCAAAAGCATCCGTATTAATAACAGGAGAAAGCGGTGTAGGTAAAGAAGTTGTTGCTGATGCAATCCACAAACTTTCGCCTCGCAAGGACCAGCAGTGCATAAAGGTTCATTGTGCGGCCTTAAGCGAAACTCTTCTTGAATCAGAACTTTTCGGTCACGAAAAAGGTGCGTTTACCGGAGCTGACAGTCTTGTAAAAGGCCGCTTTGAGCTTGCCCACGGTAGTACCATCTTCCTTGATGAAATCGGCGAAATTAATCCAAGCGTGCAGATTAAGATTTTACGCGTGCTTCAGGAAAAAGCATTCGAAAGAGTAGGCGGTCAGGAAACAATAAATGTTGATGTAAGAATCATTGCGGCCACAAACCGCACGCTTGAAGACGAAGTAAAAAAAGGAACTTTCCGCGAAGATTTGTATTACCGTCTCAACGTAATTCATATTCATGTTCCGCCACTTCGAGAAAGAAAAGATGACATTCCGTTATTGATTGCAAGCTTCCTTGAAGAGTTTGCAGCCGAAAACGGAAAAGTTATAAAAGGAATCGATGCTCAGGCAAAGTCTGCAATCTTTAATTACAGCTGGCCTGGAAATATCCGAGAGCTTCGAAACTGTATTGAAAGTGCAGTTGTAATGTGTTCTGGAGATGAGATCAAACTAGAAGATTTACCGCCAACTGTAAGTAAGTTAGCAGGCGAGTCTTCGATCAGCATTCCTGCAAACTCAACCCTTGATGAAGCAGAAAAAATCATCATTCTTCAGACCCTTGCTGCTAATAAAAACAACAAGTCCAAAACCGCAGACTTACTCGGAATCGGAAGAAAAACTCTTCACCGTAAGCTTGAAGAATACGGAATCAATTCCCCTGACTCAGAATAGTCATTTAGAATAAGATTTCAGATTCAGAATAAGATTTCAGATTCAGAATAAGATTTCAGATTCAGAATAAAATTTATATTACGCTTTATTAATACATCAGAATTTAAAATAAAAACAGCCCATGCTTTTTAAGACACTGGGCTGTTTCTTATATCAGAAAGCGCTCTCCGTAAAGGAAGCGTTCCATAAGACTAGATAATTGTTCCCGAAGGAATTACAACGTTCTTGCGGATTACGATGATTCCGTCTGCTACGAAGAAGTTACCGTAGTCGCCGTTTTCGTATTTTTTACCGCTTACGTTAATTGAACAGTTGTCACCAATGCGGGCGTTTTTATCGATAATTGTTTTTGCAATATGACAGTGTTTACCGATACCCATGTTTGGAGTTCCTGTTTCTTTGTTCTTTGCTTTTTCTTCATCTGATTCGTAGAAGTCAGCACCCATTGTGATAACTCCGTCGAGAACAGTTCCGCTTTCGATAATTGATCGGATACCGATTACGGAATGGCTGATCATGGAATCAGTGATTACACATCCTTCACTTGCAAGACAAGCAGTCAAATCTGCATGGTTCATTTTACTAGGTGGAAGGTTAGACATCTGAGTAAAGATTGGTTCTCTTTCATCATAGAAGTTGAACTTTGGATTTACGTTTGTCAAATCGAGAGTTGCATCATAAAAGCTTCTGATTGTTCCGATATCTTCCCAGTAACCGTCAAAGATGTAAGAATTGATTTTCTTATTTTTGATTGCCATAGGAATGATTTCTTTGCCGAAGTCCTGTTTGTCATTGTTGAGAATTTCTTCCATTGTTTCGGCATTGAAGATGTAAATACCCATTGATGCGAGGTATTCTTTTTCTTTTGGAAGCATCGGATCACGTGAGCTGGCAGGGATTTTCCAGTCGTCGATGTTAAGGTCTGGAGCTGGTTTTTCCATAAACTCTGTGATTTTGTGTTCGTCATCAATTTTCATGATACCGAAGCCAGATGCATCGCTTCTGTTTACAGCGATTGTTGCAATAGAAACATCTGCGCCGCTTTCAATATGCTGGTGCATAAATTCGTTCAAGTCCATGCGGTAGAGCTGGTCACCTGAAAGAATGATGTAATGTGTTGGTTTCTGAGTTTTGAAGTGGATGAAGTTTTTGCGAACGGCATCAGCTGTTCCTTCGTACCATCCTGAGTGTTCGAGTGTCTGTTCTGCAGCAAGAATTTCTACGAAACCGTTTGAGAAACGGTCAAAGTTGTATGAGTTAGAAATGTGAAGGTGCAGTGAAGCAGAGTTGAACTGTGTTAAAAGATAAATCTTTTTAAATCCAGAGTTGATACAGTTTGAAATAGGAATATCTACGATTCTGTATTTTCCTCCGAAAGAAACAGCAGGTTTTGAACGTTCCTTTGTTAATGGATAAAGACGAGTTCCTTTACCACCGCCTAAAATGATGCTGATTACGCGAGATTTATCGATATCTTTTGTCATATATTAAACCCTCCAAGGTTTGCTAATGGTTATTTTTAACTTTTATATATTAAAACAATTATAAGACTGGAATTTCAAAATTGCAACTTTTTTATTACTTAAATAGTAAAAAATGAACAAATTTAACACATTAAAATTCTTTGAAAACATTGCGGTCTCTTGAAATTATTTTGATAATAGTGTTTATTTATGATGCACTTTGCAAAGAATTTTCATGAAAATTAATTTTAGTTTTAAGCAGTTTTTCCCTTCGAAATGGCAGATTAAGCTTCCGGTTATGCTTGCAGCAGTTGTAATGATGGGAATTACACTTTCGGTATTGATTGAAATCGGCTGGGGAACAGATCCTGCAACTTTTATGAATTACCATGTTGCAGCCCTTCTTGGAACAGAAGACATCGGCTTCATTCAGATTATGGATTATGCAGTTCTTCTGATTTTCGTAATTTTGTTTGGTGCCCAGCATATCGGTTTTGGTTCCATTGCAAACATGTGTTTAATCGGCTTTGTGTGTGATTTTTCTCGCTGGATATGGAATTTGACAGGTTTTCATCAGTTTCTGGCAGCCGCATCAATGGGAGTATTAATTCCGATATTTGCAGCAACTTTGCTTCTTTTTGTCATTTCAGCGGCAGTTTACATGAATTCTGAGCTGGGAATTGCTCCTTACGACGCAATCCCGACAATAATAAGCGCATCGGCAAAGAAAATGCCGTTTTTTGCAATCCGCATTATTTTTGACTATTCGGCAATTGCAATCGGACTTTTAGCCGCATTTTTTGCGCGTAACAATATTGTAAATCCTGTAGCTTCGTTTGCAGGAATTGGTCTTAAAACCAACATTTTCGGTTCGGCCTGTATGAGCCTTCTTTTAGGACCATTAATTTCGGTTGTAGGTAACTGGATGAGAAAAGTTATGCCGGTATTCCAGAACGAAGAAACGGCTCAAAAATAACCTTAAAATTCCTTAAAAATTCCCTTTAAAACATAGCGAAAATCCCTTAAAACCTAGATTTTAAGGGATTTTTAATGTCTTTTTTTAGAATTAAAATCCTAAACTCATTTTTTCAGATTCCGATAATTAGAGTAACAATTTCTAATACGAGGGTAAAAAATGGTAAGAGGATGGTACACAGGTGCAAGTGGAATGAATGCCCAGCAGTACAGACTGGACACAATTTCCAACAACCTTGCAAACGTTGATACAGCCGGTTACAAAAAGGATGTAACAGTAACCAAATCGTTCAGCGAACTGCTTCTCCGCCGTACAAACTATGACGGCGTTTATGAAAACATTTTTGGTTCTGCAGACGCAGCTCCAATTATTGGTAAGTTAGGCGTTGGTGTTGAAACTAACGAAAACTTTACAGACTTTTCTGAAGGCTCACTTAGACTCACAAACACATCTACAGATTTCGCACTTCACGGAAAAGGTTTCTTTGCAATTCAGACTCCAGAAGGTGAACGTTATACAAGAAACGGAAACTTCATGATCGGTAAAGAAGGAATCCTTGAAACTAAGGACGGTTATCCTGTTCTTGGTGAAAACGGACTTATTCGTCTTGAAGATGACAAGTTCAAGGTAAACGAAGACGGAATCATCGTAACAAAAGACAACGAAGTCGTAGACCGCTTCAAAGTTGTCCGCTTTGACAATGAAAGATATCTTAAAAAACAGGGAAACAGTTTCTGGTACGAAACAGAAAATTCTGGTCCTGCACATATTGCTGAAGGCGCAGAACGTCCTCAGTTTATTCAGAACTACATGGAAACATCAAATGTAAATGTAGTAAACGAAATGGTTCGTATGATCGAAGTAAACCGTGCATACGAAGCTAACCAGAAAACAATTCAGTCAGAAGATTCTATGATGAATACATTATGGAACCGCGTAGCTGCAGTTCACCGCTAATAAAGGAGTAAGTTGAAATGGTAAGAAGTTTATGGACAGCCGCAACAGGCATGAACGGACAGCAGTCAAATATTGATGCAATTTCAAACAACCTTTCTAACGTAAATACAACTGGTTTTAAACAGCAGCGCGTTGAATTTGAAGATTTGATTTATCAGAACTTGAAGCTTGCAGGAACTCCTGCAACTGAAGATACTGTTAATCCTGTAGGAATCCAGCAGGGAGCCGGTGTTAAAGTAGCTGCAACTCAGCGTATTTTTACACAGGGTTCTTTGCAGAATACAGGCGTTGACACAGATGTGGCAATCGTTGGCGAAGGTTTTATCCGTGTTCAACAATATGACGGAAGCTACGCATATACTCGTGATGGTGCTCTTAAAGTTGATATGACAGGACAGCTTGTTACATCTGAAGGTCTTCGTGTAATGCCAGAAATTATCCTTCCTGAAGGATTCGATATTCATACATTAACAATTACAGATCATGGTCGTGTAACTGTACAAGTTGCAGGTGAAGATCTTCCTGTTGATGTTGGTCAGCTTGATCTTTACAGATTTCCTAACCAGGTTGGTCTTGAAGCAGTTGGAGACAGCTTATTCAAAGTTACTAATGCTTCTGGTGAAGCAATTGCAAGTCGTCCTGGTGTAGATGGAATGGGAATAATCAAGCACAAATTCCTTGAAATGTCTAATGTTTCAGTAGTAAATGAAATGGTTCAGATGATCGTTGCTCAGCGAGCATACGAGTTTAACTCAAAGGCAATCCAGACTTCGGATGCTATGCTTAACGTTGCTGCAAATCTTAAACGCTAATAAAGGATAATTAAATGACTGGAATTACAGGTCTTGGAAATCTTACACAAACAAATACAATGATGAATCATACAATGCAGGTTGAAGAAACAAACCGCTTTAATGCCCTCGTAAAAGCAGCGAAGTCTTCTTCATCTGCAGATACAAATGGAACTGTTTCAAGTGAACAGATTTCGATTCGTGATACACGTTTGAATGGTGAGTTTACTTCAGACTATTCCGGAACATATAAATCTGAAGCTGATAAAGCAGCAAAACCTTCAGGATTTGCTGCAAATGCAAAAGGTCAGCAGAAGACAATCGACAAAACTTCTAAGCTTTACGAAAAATCATTGGAACTTGAATCATTCTTTGTTAAAATGATGGTTGATTCTATGCGTAAAACTGTAACAAAATCTAATCAGAGTGAAAACAGTTTTGCACAGAAGATGTACGAAGATATGCTTTATGATGAATACACAACTGTATTAACTAAGAATTCAGGATTTGGAATTGCAGATTCCATTTACCTTGAATTAAGCAGATAATCAGCTTTCCTCAATCTGTAAATAGTTTTTATTTTTTCCAGACAACATAACGGACTCTGCCTTCATCAACAGCCTGCTTTATTGCACGCTCACGGTTTGAAAGGGCAGAGTTTCCTGTTTTTACCTCAATGAATAAAACTTCATCGACATAACATTTTTCTCCACTGTCAGAACTTTCTTCAAGGCCTTTAAATGCGATAAAATCAACAGGCTTTCCTAGAAACTTAACTTCATCATAACGCGCAGGAAAATCCGGAAAGAGCGGGGCAAGCTGTTCGGTAACCTGTCCACCGATAACAGCGCGCGATCTTTTTACTGCATCGTTCCTTTCAGACTGAATCTGTTTTTCTATTTTGTTTTTTGCAGAAAGCGTTCCGATTGCTTTGCCTGTAAAAAAAATAAGGCTCTTCATCAATAAGTGTGAGAGAAAAAGTTATATAAATCTAAGAAATACA
>JAEDED010000025.1 GCA_016293495.1 Treponema sp.
GGAACTATCTCGTCTTCAAAAAAGAAGCTGGTTGAAGCATGGATAGAAATTCATAAGGAAGAACTGATGGCAAACTGGAAACTCCTTGAAGAGGGAGAACAGTTCTTTAAAATTGAACCTTTGAAATAAGGGGGCAAGAATGTTAAGACCGACAGTAATAAAAGCAATTCCCAAGGATAATTACAAACTGCTCCTTGAATTTGATAATGGTGAAAAGAAATCCTTTGATGTAACTCCCTATATTAAAGGTTCTTGGTTTGGAAAATTACATGATAAACCGTATTTTTCTTCTGTAAAAGCAAACGGATTTAATATTGAATGGCCAGACGGGCAGGATATCTGTCCTGATGACTTATATTATAACAGTGTTGAATCCACTGATATCCCCCACATCTAGCGTTTTCACCCCAGTCTGAAAACGCTAGTTTTTATTCCTACAAATGGTAATTTGTACCACTATGCTGGGAATAATCCGGTGCGGTATGTGGATCCGGATGGAAGAGAAGTAGACATAACTTTTGAAGTTACAAGTTATGAAAAAACAAGTTATGGTTGGATGGCAAAAGGTATTCTAAACGTAACCGACAGAGATACGAAAAAATCTATTTCTGTAAATGCTTATTCTGGTGGTTTGGATGCAGACCCTGAAGATGGTGTTTCACTACCTATACCTCTTGGGGAATATGATATTCTTGAACATGGAGGGAATTCTAATTTTTTCCGCCTAGAAGCAAGGGATTCTTGTTACGGCAATGATCAAGTAGATGGCATTAAAACACCCCAAGGCACTATAAGATTACATTATAGAGGTGCAACATGTGGATGTATTTCTGTTGAAATGAATTATAGATCAGAAGAATATACAAATTTCATGAATTTTATAAAAGGTACTTCTACTTCCACGGTTACTGTAATGTCAAAATCAAGAAACCCATTCAAAACTAAAGAAGATTTAACAAAATATGGTACTTTATATGTATTTCAGAGTAAGTCTATAGTTACAAATGATTTATATGCTCCTGAACAATACAAACAAGAATATACACATCAAAGGATGAAATAAAATGAGAGAAAAATGAAATATATTTTCATTCATGGAGTTTGAACGGAGAAAATAAGAATTGTCAGGTATATCAAAAAACTGCTAAGAACACCTTAAAGTTGCATCCTCAAAAAAAGACAATAATTACAACAAGTGATCTTCATGTTTTAGACGGAACTACACAGTATATAATAAAAATAATTAACAGAAAGATATATTATTATGCTAATCACTATGGTAGTTACGATAAGGATTACAAGGAACTTATAGAGTTATTTAGAATCTATTTATGATACCACGATTTTTTTTATTAGTGTAAACTAGCCTTTCTCCACTCCCACAAATAGGGATTTGTTTAACGGTGGCAGGAAATGGGTAAAATTTACGAGATTTTTGCTCATTTCTTGGTTTAGAAGATGCTGAAAATATGAATGTATGTTCTTGGGAAACAATATTTAATATTGAGCCAGCTGTAATGAAGATATCTAATTTTCCAATAGGAACCGAATTGATATTGGAATATGATAGTAAAAGGAAATATTTTGTTGATAGTAATACGGGAAAAGAGATTATGTAATTTTGGATGGTATAATGAATTTTTCACGGTTAGCGATTGTAGCCGCGCCGGAGGCGGCCACCACAGGCAATGCCGAGGAGGCTGGAGCGAAAGCGTAATGGCGAAAAGCGCGCCCTGCCGAGCCAAGGTTTTGAGCAACGCGAAAAATGCTTGCGAAAGGCAGGGAACCGCCAACCCTAGATAAAATCAAGATTCTTCTTGATTTATATGGCTTATTCCTATACAATTGTTATATTCAAATCTAAAACTATTATTGTGGGAGATAATAATGAACAAATCAGAATTAGTAGACGCAATCGCAAAAGATACAGGATTGTCAAAGAAAGACTCAGAAGCAGCTCTCAAAGCTACTATCGAAACAATTTCTAAAGAACTTACAAAGGGACATGACGTTTCACTCATCGGATTCGGAACATTCTCTGTAGGAAAACGTGCAGCTCGCAACGGTATTAACCCAAAAACAGGTGAAACAATCAAGATCGCTGCAAGCAAGAGCCCAAAATTTAAAGCAGGAAAAGCTCTTAAAGACAGAGTTAACAAGAAATAAGTTAACCGCTTTTATTTAATTTTTTAGAAAGCCAGCTTCTTTATTGAATGCTGGTTTTTTTTATGCCTTCTTATTTTTATAATCCACACTATTCTCGTAACAATCATAATTTTCATAAACCCGCACTTTTTTCTTGCAATATTCCCCATCACACATTATAATTTGCGTGTACGTACACACAAAACCTTAAGGAATTACGAAATTGTCACTTACCATCAACGAAATTGCACAGAAAGCCGGAGTCTCAATCGGAACAGTTGATCGCGTCATTCATAACCGCGGCCGCGTTTCAAAACAGTCAATCGAAAAAATTCAGGCAATCATAGACGAGTACGGCTACCAGCCAAACCCGATTGCGCGCCAGCTCAAGACAAAAAAAGATTTCGTAATCGGAGTCCTTCTGCCAGAACTTGGAACAGAACAGAGTTACTGGAAGTCTGTGTTCGAAGGAATGAAACGTGCGGCCGAAGAGTTTAAACTTTTCTCAATCAAATTATATTTAGTTGAATACAAGCGTCACAACAGCAAAGCCTTTGTTGAAAAAGCAAATGAATTAAGCAGAGAAAAAATCGATGCGCTTATTACAGCGCCGATTGTTGCGCCAGAAATTTTTGACATCCTTCCATTGTACGAAAAAGTTCCATACGTGTTTGTAGACTCACCTCTGGAACATGACAGGCAGATTACTACAGTTGCCCAAGATCCATATCAGGGCGGTTACTGTGCAGGACGCATCATGGAACTTTTAGTACCTGATGCAAAGAAAATATTTTCTGTACAGATGTACGACAAGGCGCCAAACTTACACGAACGTTCCAGAGGATTTGCAGAATATTTTAACAACGCAAAGGTCGTAAAAAACATTACATACACTGCAAAAGAATTTGGAACACAAAAAAAGTTTATTGAAGCAATTCTTAAACAGAAGCCTGACGGAATCTTTGTTACAAATGAAGGTTCATCCGAAATTGCTGATTACTGCAGAACAAAAAATGTAAAGAAAAATTTTGCACTTATCGGCTACGACTTAATGAAAAAAAATGTTAAGGCATTAAAAGAAGGAAACATCGACTGTCTTATTTCTCAGTCTCCTCAGGACCAGGGCTATCTTGCAGTCAAAAAAATATATCAGAAGTGTCTGATAAACGAAAAAATCGAAAGAGAGATTTTCATTCCAATAAATATTTATTTTAAGGAGAATATTTAACAATGGCAGAAACAAAGGAACTTATCCAGAGCGGAAACGCAATCCTCGGAATTGAATTTGGTTCAACAAGAATCAAGGCAGTTTTAATCGATGAAAACCACACACCTATCGCAGGTGGCGCACATGATTGGGAGAACAGATTAGAAAACGGCATCTGGACTTATTCCCTCGACGATATTCTTACAGGCCTTTCAAGCTGTTATGCCGACTTAAAAAAAGACGTACAGACAAAATACGGAATCAAACTTACAAAAATCAAAGCACTCGGAATCAGTGCAATGATGCACGGCTATCTAGCATTCGACAAAAATGACAAACTACTCGTTCCATTCAGAACATGGAGAAATACAATCACAGGTCAGGCATCAGAAGAACTTTCAAAACTTTTCGGATATCCAATTCCTGAACGCTGGAGCATTTCACACTTCTATCAGTCGATCTTAAACAATGAAAGTCATGTAAAAGATGTTGCATTCTTTACAACACTTGCAGGTTTTATCCACATGCTTTTGACAGGCGAAAAGGTTTTAGGAATCGGTGATGCGTCGGGAATGTTCCCTGTAGAATTTGCAACTAAAACTTACAACGCAAAAATGTGCGCACAGTTCAACGACCTTATCAAATTAAAAGGGGTATCACAGAAACTTGAAAACCTTCTTCCAAAAGTACTCGTTGCAGGACAGAACGCAGGAACTCTTACTGCCGAAGGTGCAAAACTTTTGGACAAAGACGGCGACCTTGAACCAGGCACTCCGCTTGCTCCACCAGAAGGAGATGCAGGAACCGGAATGGTTGCAACAAACTCTGTAAAACCACGCACAGGTAACGTATCAGCAGGAACTTCAGTATTTGCAATGGTAGTTCTTGAAAAAGATCTTTCAAAAGCCTACAGCGGAAAGATCGACCTTGTAACAACACCATCAGGCGAACTTACAGCAATGGCACACGCAAACAACTGTACCGGCGAATACGACAAATGGATCAAACTCTTCGGCGAAGCAATTACAGCCTGCGGCTTTACAGTTGATAAAGGCACTCTTTACCAGAACCTTTTAGGCGCTGCCCTTAAAGGCGACAAAGACTGCGGTGGCTGTATTCCTTACAATTACATTTCTGGTGAATCAATGACAGGAATCAACGAAGGCCGTCCGCTGTTCGTAAGAAAACAGAACGCTGAATTCAATCTTGCAAACTTTATGCGCGGTCAACTCTTTACTTCACTCGGCGCATTAAGAACTGGAATGGATATTCTCTTTAACGAAGAAAACGTAAAGATTGACCGCCTTACAGGTCACGGCGGATTCTTCAAGACACAGGAAGCAGGCCTTACAGCAATGGCTTCTGCAATGCACACACCGATTTCTTTAATGGAAACAGCAGGCGAAGGCGGACCTTGGGGAATGGCAGTTCTTGCAGCATATCTTGTAAAAGCAGACGGCGCTTCACTTTCAGACTACCTTGAATCAAAAGTATTCGCATCGGCAAAAACAAAAACATTCGAAGCAAGTAAAGAAGATATCGAAGGCTTTAACAAGTTCTTCGAAAACTACACAAAAGGCCTTGCAGTAGAAAGAGCCGCAATCGAAGCAATCTAAGTTAAGAAGGAATTTTCGTTAAACGGAAATTCCTTTTACAAAAGAGGAAAATATGAAATCAATTTATCAGTCATTAAAAGAAGAAGCATTCGAAGCTAACATGCAGATTCCACAGAGAGGACTTGCAATTTATACATGGGGAAACGTTTCTGCTTTCGACAAAGCACGCGGCGTTTTTGCAATCAAACCGTCTGGCGTTCCTTACGACAAAATGAAGGTTGATGACATCGTAATCGTTGACCTTGAATGCAATAAAGTTGAAGGTAAACTCAACCCTTCATCAGACACTCCGACACATGCAATTCTCTACAAAGAATTTGAAAACATCGGAGGCGTTACACATACACATTCTCCACACGCAACAGCATGGGCTCAGGCATGCAGATGCATTCCACTTTTAGGAACAACTCACGCAGACCACAGCGCAAACCAGGTTGTATGTACACCGATGATTACAAAAGACCAAGTTGAATCAGCTTACGAAAAAGAAACAGGAATCCTTATTGCAAATACATTCCTTCATCCTGAAACAGTCGGTGCAAAGGGCTTTGACGGAAATGCTCTCAAACCTTTAGTTCCTTCAGAAAACCCGATGGTATTAGTTGCAGGTCACGGACCCTTTACATGGGGAAGCAACGCAGACAAGTCAGTTTATAACGCAGCCGTTCTCGAAGAAGTTGCAAAGATGGCATGGATGACAATGCAGATCAACCCGCAGTGGCAGCCGCTTCCGGATTATGTTCTTAACAAACACTACGAACGTAAGCATGGGCCAAATGCATATTACGGACAGAAGTAAATAACACACAGATAAATAATACCAGCAACAAAAAAAAATCCCGCTCTCGCCGGGATTTTTTTTTGTTCTTATACTTTTAAAAGTGCGTTAATGTAACCTTCTTTTCTCCGCTCTAAAAAACACAAATGAAGTTAAACGAGAGTCAAGAAAATACTACTTTTCAACTTTACCTTTGTAATCAAGAATCCCGCCGATTTCTACAACGTTAGTATAACCAAAATCAACAAGCTTCTGACTTGCCTGTTTACTTCTTCTACCGCTTCTGCAGTAAACATAAATGCGCTGATTTTTATCTTTCAGTAATTCTTCAGCATCTTCTTTTGTAAAAGTTTCATTTGTTAAAAGAACGGCACCAGGAATATGACCTTCATTATATTCTTCAGGGCGTCTAGCATCAATAAGAACATAATCAGAATCATCATTAATCATGTTAATTCCTTCTGCCATTGAAACAGAAACAAATGAGCCATCAGCATTTTTTTCTGAAGCTTTTTTATTTTCTTTTGCACCGCAGTCTGCAAATACCAGCATGGATACAATCACTAAACCTAAAAATTTTCTATTCATACTTTGCCCTTTCTCCTCCGACAAGTTTCGGACGACACCATGCACAAACAACATGGGCTTCTCCTACCGTTTTCTGTTCCGGATGCACAGGAACTGCAACGTCCTTCAAATGCATTCCGATTAGAACGTCACCAATATCAATACCTGCACTCGCCTTAACATGTTCAACAACAACTGCTTTTTTAAAACCCGCATAGGCTGCAGTTGCAAACGATCCGCCAGCATGAAGCCATGGAACTACCTTTACTTCATCGTAGCCGAACTTATCTGCACATTCTTCTTCAACAACCAGTACTCGGTTTAAATGTTCACAGCACTGACAGGCAAGATAAAGTTTTTTCTTTTTCAAAATTTTATATGCGGTTTCGAACACTGCTTTTCCGATTTCTGCAGATGAGTTTTTACCCATTTTGCCGCCTGCAATTTCGCTCGAGGAACAGCCGATTACAAACACTGAGCCCGGTTTCTGCGGATGTTCCTTTAACAAATCATTTATAACTTTTGATACTTCATTTTTGATCTGTTCAATTTCCATAAAATGCCTCGTCTCAAAATTTTTAAAACCTATATAATTTTACCGTTTTTTTTGATATAGTTAAATTAACACAAATAATTGGAGTAAACAATGGCTAAACGTAGAGTTGTTATCACAGGAATGGGATGTATCTCGCCAGTAGGAAATACTGTTGAAGAAGCATGGGAAAATGTAAAGAACGGAAAAAGCGGTGTTGGAAAAATCACTTTGTTTGATGCTTCTCGTCTTCCTGTAAAAATTGCAGCCGAAGTTAAAAATTTTGATATTGAAAAATGCGGACTTGATAAAAAAGTTCTCAGACAGAAATCAAGATTTACACAGCTCTGTCTCGGAGCTTCTGCGCAAGCAATCGCTGATGCAGGTTATACAAAAGAAACACTTCAGAATGAAAAAACTGGTGTTTTAATCGGGAACGTATTCGGCGGAGTTGATACAACAACAGAAGCCTTTTCTAAAATCAATGATCCTGCAACAGGACCAGAAAGAATGCCGCCACTTACAGCCGCAATGATGATTTCAAACGAAGGCGCTGCAAATGTTTGTATCCAGTATGGAATCAAAGGTTTTGGATGGGCATTGAATACAGCCTGTGCATCAGGAAGTGATGCTCTCGGTCTTGCAATGGATATGATCCGCTCTGGTCGTGTAGATATGTGTGTTGCAGGCGGAACAGAAGCAACTGTAGAAGAATTTACTGTAGGTTCGTTTGTTAAACTTCAGGCACTTTCAAAATCACACAATGATGATCCTGAAAAAGCATGCCGTCCATTCGACAAAGACCGTGACGGATTCATTGTCGGTGAAGGTTCGGTAATGTTCATGCTTGAAGAACTGGAACACGCTAAAGCACGCGGTGCAAAGATTTACGCAGAACTTGCAGGCTTTGGAACAAGCAACGATGCTTACCACATCACTTCTCCGCTCAAAGACGGAAGCGGTGCTGCCCTTGCAGTTAAAGATGCCCTTGAAGATGCAGGCTTAAAACCAGAAGACATTCAGTACTACAACGCTCACGGAACTTCAACACACGCAAATGATGTAGGTGAAACTGCAATGTTAAAATTAGCTTTCGGTGAACACGCATACAAGCTTCACATTTCTTCAACAAAATCTATGACAGGTCACTTGGTCGGAGCAACCGGCGCAATCGAAGCAATGTTCTGTGTAAAAGCAATCAATGAAGGATTTGTTCCACCGACAATCAATCTTGACAACCCTGACCTCGAAGGCGGATGTGATCTTGATTACACTCCAAATGTTGGTGTTAAAGCAGAAATCAATGCAGCAGCTTCTGCATCACTCGGATTCGGCGGCCACAATGGTTGTGTTGTAATTAAAAAATACAATGACTGATAAAAAATAACAGTACAAAAAAAGTTCGCGTTTTGAATCGCGAACTTTTTTTTTGCTTAATTTATTTATCGTCTTTTTTAATTCGATATCCAATTCCACGAATTGTTTCGATTAATTTCTGATTGTTTAATTTCTGTCTCAGGGAACTCATATGAACATCAAGAGTTCTGCTGTTTGCATCTTTACTGTACTTCCACAAAGAGCCGAGAAGCTTTTCGCGTTTTAATATTTCACCTTTCTTCTCCATAAGCATAAGTAAAAGTTCATATTCTTTAACAGCAAGTTTTACTTCAGAGCCTGAAACAAATACTCGTCTTGATTTTTTATTTACGATAATATTCTGAGCCTTGATAATATCATCACTTTTCTTATCTTCAGGAAGTGCTTCACTTTGAGTTGGAGCAATTGCCTGAATGATTGCAAATACACAATCGCCGGCTTTTTCAATTTTACGGACAAGATCAATGTAACGAAGTTCTGCCTTAACATCACTTCCGTCTTCGATACGCTTTCGGCTTGCTTTCTTAAGACTGCGTTTTGTTTTATCAATCTGATCTTCAATATCAGAAGTCATAAACTTATCAATATCAGAAAAACCAAGTGCGATGTAAGTACATGCTTGTTCATAGAACATATGAACCTGACTTAAATATTCCTTTAACTCTTCAGTCTGTTTATCAAGAAGATTGCTTTCGTTACCATACTTGAACTTACAGAGCGTGTGCATAACCGAAGTACATTCATCACTCAAGTCTTCAAGATTTTGAACCATCGAAATCATTCTTGCAAAACCATTTCTGTCTTTATGGTTTGCATTCGGAAGCCGTGAACACTTCTGAAGAAAATCAGTTAACTCGTGATTCATCTCATCGATGTATTCTTCATCATTATTCATTTTATTAACAAGTTCGTCACTCACAGAACCTTTTGAATTAAGCGCTTCTGAAAGGCTGTCGAACATTCCCATAACATGGCTTGCCATCTTTGCAATTTCTTTTTCAATCTGGAAAATATACAAATCAGCACTGACGCGGTTAACAGGAAGAATCGCAGTAAGCTTGTAATGCGAATCCATTTCTTTTTTGTTTTCGCGAATAAATGTTTCTGCAAGATATGCAATCTGTTTTACAAATGGAATAAAAATCAAAGTCGCAGTACTGTTAAATACAGTATGCAGCATCGCAATATGTGTCGTAATATTTTGCTGCGGAGTTCCAGGCACGATTAAATCGACAAGCTCGAGGAACGGATGGAAAACACACAGCACGAGAATCGTTGCGATTACGTTAAAGGCAACGTGAACCGCTGCGGTTCGTTTCGCATTTATACTCGCCCCGAATGATGACATTACCGCATCAACAGTTGAACCAATGTTACTTCCTAATACCATTGCGGCTGACAAATCCCAGGGCAAAGATCCGTTTGCCGCCATTGTCAAAACAATTGCAGTTGTCGCAGAAGAGGAATGAATAAGGGCCGTAAAAAATGCTCCGATCAAAACACCAAGCAAAAGTCCCCAAACGCCCCAGGATGCAAACTCCTTAAGAAATTCAACTGACTCCGGCTGAAGATTCATGGAGGTCTTTAACATTCCCAGTCCAAGGAACAAAAGTGCAAACCCCATAAAACTGTCAGCAAAGTTATGGATTCTGTACTTCTTAAAATATTTAAGAATAAAGCCGATTCCAAAAAGAGGAATTGCCGCAGCCTCCATACTGAACGAAAAACCGAAGAGCGAAACAATCCATGCAGTTACTGTAGTACCGATGTTGGCGCCGAAAATAATTCCGATTGCCTGAGTCAGGTTAATAATCTCAGCATTAACAAAACTGACAACCATTACGGTTGTTGCTCCCGACGACTGAATGATTGCTGTAACTGCAATTCCTGTCAGAACCGCAGTAAATCTGTTCCCTGAAATTTTTCTAAGCAAAGCCTGCAAACTGTTACCGGCACCTTTCTGAATACCGTTAGACATCATTTCCATTCCAAAAAGAAGCAGACAAAGAGAACCAGCAAATGTCAAAATTTGAGCTGTTATATTGAACATCATAATTAAATATACCTTCACACTTTCAATAAGTGAATAGAAACAATGTAAATTTTTTGTAAAATAAAAACCGTACTTTACATAATTACAGTTAAGGTTTTATAAAAAAAGCCCGGCCTGTTTGAAGTGAACTTCATAAGACCGGGCTTTGTAACTCTAATTAAAAATCATTTGCAGATTTTACAGTTAGCAAATTATACAATTAGCAAACTTCACAGTTATCTGACTTTTCAGTTGTGATAACTTTTCCATCAGCTGTAAGTGCTACACCATTGAGAACCATTTTGTGGTTTTCAATTTTCATTGTTACCTTGAAGAACTTATCAGCATCAAGCTTTGCTGGTTTTGGTGTTGAAGGATCTGAACCTTCAGGAACGATGAGAGTTCCTGGAGCAGCCCAAGGTGCTGTCAAAAGTTCAACCATTTCTTTACCGTTTTCTTTATAATCACAGGCAAGAAGCATACCGCGGCTTTCTACACCTTTCATCTTACGAGGAGCAAGGTTAGCAGCGATGATTACGTGCTTACCGAGAAGTTCTTCTTCTTTAAGATAAGGTCTAAGTCCTGACTGAATGATTCTTGGTGTATCTGTTCCATCATCCATTGTTTCGATGTAGAGCTTGTCACCTTCAGGGTTTACGTCAACCTTTGTGATTTTTGCAACACGAAGTTCGATGTGTTCGTCGAAGTATTTAACAGGATTTGTTTCTGCTTCTGACTTCTGGTTTACAACTGGTTTTGGTTCTGCCTTTGCCTGTTTTGCAGAACCTATTTCTGCAGAACTCATTGTCATAACTTCTTCGATATCAATTTCGCCGGCAACACATGGAACTGTGATTGACCAGTTTTCGAGTACCTGTGGGTGAACTTCACCGAAGATACCAACCTGTTTTCCGTTTACCATGATTGCAGCCTGACGACCAGGAATGAATCTTGGATCATCGCTTTCTGCAACAATATATTCGTGATCAAGGAAGTACAAAAGTGAAGAAACTTCAGAAGCTGCATTGTTAAAGTTTGCATTGTTTGCAGCCGTCATAAAGCCGAGGCTCTGGCGAGTTCTTGTTCCTGTATTTTCTTCTTCACAAAGATAAGCAACTTTACCGATTTCGAAAATCTTGTGAGGGAAAATTGCGTTAGCCGAGCCACTTTCTGCTCTGAGCAAAGAAGCAATGATTGAAGGGCGAACGAACTGATAGTTTTCACTCATAGGATTTGAAACTTCGATGATTTTTGAATCGTCGATGTTCATTTTTTCGATGTAATCTTTTTTGCTTCCAAGGTAGTTGAAGATCATTTCCTGATATCCAAGACCTACCATGATGTTCTTAGCTTTTCTTGAGAACAATGTCAAAGGCATCAAACGACCGATTGTAAAGTCATTTGGTTTTTCTGCATTAAAGTTATCAAGTCCTACACCGATCATTACGTCTTCGATAATATCAACTTCGTGGAGGAAGTCGTTTCTAAATGGTGCTGGCCATACAGTAAATTCAACGTCGCCGTTTACATCTGCTGTTTCAACTTTATTTCCCATTCTGATGAGAGCTTCTACTACCTGATCTTTTGTGAACTGGCTTCCGAGAAGCTTGTTGATGTTCTTGAGAACTGCTTTTGTAGACTTCTGGAAGTAGAAAGGAGCACATACTGTTTTTCCAAATCCTGTTTCGTATGGATGTTCAACTTTAACAGGACGGATTGTGTAACCACAGTCAGCAAAGTCACAAGCTACAATGTTTGCAGCGAGCATAAGGTTTGCCATGTTGTCACCAGTAAGTTCTACCATAAGGTCTTTGTCTCCAACCTGAACAGCGCCCAAAGATGCACTGTTGATAACTGGAGCCATAGACAATACTTCGTCTTTGTCATCTGTCAAAAGTGGAAATTTCTTAAAGTCCTTAATGATCCATCCGAAGTCTTTTCCTTTTGGATGTTCTTCTAGAATCTGACGGCAAGTCATTGGAGAATCAAATGTCAAAGGAATAAATGAAGTTTTATCAGGATCTACAGCTTTGTAATGAGCAGGCCATTTGATTTCTGAATTTTTGTAAATACCCATTGCGATAGATTTTCTCTTGCGGCCAAAGTTCCAGCAGAGTTTTTCCTGAGTCTGAATGATATCAAGAAGCATTGGTTCGTCGATTGGTTTTCCTTCGATCATAAAGGCAACCATAAACGGACGGATGTCTTTAAGTTCAGGATCAACAGTAATAACATGACCACCATTGTCTTTGAATGCACCTTCACGAGAAAGGAATGAGTCATAGTCAGCAGGTTTTCCGCCGCCGTGTACACGAAGCTGGCGTGCAACACCGTTTGTAGACCAGAGGTCAGGACGGTTTGTATCATTCAATTCGATTTTGATTACACGCTGATCTTCTGACTGAGACATATCTGGTTTTTCATCAAGTTCAGCCTTACCGCATGTTAATTTCTTTTCCAGTGTGTCGTAGTCGTATTTCTGGCCGACCATCTGGAAGAACAATTTTTCATTTACTTCAATCTTTGGCATTTTATTATATCCTTCTCGTAACCTTAACTGTTTTTAATACTCTTGAAAGTACTACCACAAAAAGCACGTCTCGGCTTCCATGCTTCCCGTCCGAGGTATCGGTCTGCGCTTTTCGCAAAGCGAAAATGCTCGCCACGGTCAGAATGGAGCCGAGCCGCTGGCTTTTTGCTCTCGTACTTTCAAGCATCACTTAAAAATACTAAAAATCAAGGCTATATTAAATTCCACCGACTCTCGTCGGTAGAACTGAATTAGTTACATTTTTTGAAAATCAATGATGTGTTAACGCCACCGAATGCGAAGTTGTTTGACATTACGATGTCTGTGTCAATTTCGCGGCCTTCGCCCATGATGTAGTCAAGTTTACCACATGCTGGATCAAGGTTTTCTTTTGTAAGATTCAATGTTGGGTGGAACCATCCGTCGTTCATCATCTGGATTGTTACCCAAGCTTCGAGACATCCACAGCATCCCAAAGTGTGACCTGTGTAGCTCTTTGTTGAAGAAATAGGAACTGGTCTTTTGAATACAGATTCTGTTGCGTTAGATTCTGCAACGTCTCCGTGTCCTGTTGAAGTTCCGTGTGCATTTACATAACCGATCTGGTCTGGGCTGATTCCTGCATCGTCAATTGCGAGCTGGAGAGCTTTTGCCATTGTTTCCTGGTTTGGAGTTGTAATGTGGTTACCGTCCTGGTTTGTACCGAATCCGATGATTTCGGCATAAATCTTAGCACCACGAGCTTTTGCGTGTTCATATTCTTCGAGAATAAGAGTTGCTCCACCTTCACCGATTACAAGACCATCGCGTTCTATTGAGAATGGGCTTGGTGACTTTTTAGGTGTATCGTTCTTTGTAGAAGCTGCATAAAGTGTATCGAAAATGTCTGAGTCAGCAGCGCTCAATTCTTCTGCACCACCGGCAATCATGATGTCCTGGAATCCGTAAGCAATCTGTTCATAAGAATAACCGATTGACTGTGAACCAGATGTACATGCTGTATTAGTTGTAATGATTCTTCCGCGGATCTGGAAGTAAACTGAAAGGTTAGAAGCAGCTGTCTGTGGCATAGCACGAACATAAGTTGTAGCGTTCATTCTTGTACAGTCAGCATTTTCGAGCATTGCACAGAATTCCATCTGCGCATCCATAGAACCCATACATGAACCGTAAGAAATACCTGTGCGTCCGTTGTGAAGTTCTTCTGCAACATTTCCTTCTGCATCAATAAATCCTGCCATTCTCAAAGCATCATCAGTTGCCTGAAGAGCAAGGCGAGATACACGACCCATAGAACGAGTCTTTTTACGGTCATATTTTCTGAGTTCCTTTGTATAAGGAGCTGCAAGGCGTGTATTCATTCCGGCACCGTAGCGGTCCCATTCATCCATACGAACTACGCAGTTTTCGAAACCCTTAAGAGTCTTTTTCATTTCTTCCCAGTTGTCACCGAGTGCTGTTGCCATTCCGGCACCTGTTACTACTACGCGTCTTTTTTCCATATTAATAAACCTCCAATTACAAAACGTAAATTATTTTTCACCTAAGATTCTTAAGTCTGTTGTTTCCATTACAGTGATTACAACTTCAACAGCCGGCACATCAGGATTTTCACTTGAATAAGCAACTCCTGAGTAAGTCATCATGTTATCTAGTTCATCAATTTTCTTGATTGCAACATGAATTGAAGTTCCAACTTTGAACGACGCAACATGTGCCTGATAATTTTGAAGACTCAAAAGGAATCCAGGCTTTGGCGGCTCACCTCTTTCGCAGCCTGTAACTCCAGACAAAGCAGAAATGCTCTGTGCAATCAATTCAAAAGCTACGTGAGATGGAATTCCATCAACTGATTCATCATAAAAAATATGATCTTTTGTTACAAGCGAAACTGATTCCAGAGTTCTTTCAATGATATCATGCTGAATAAGATGATCAAGAAGGAACATTTTTCCCTTGTGAGGCAAAAGATTAATCAATTCTTCTGCCGGAACTGTCTGTGGTAACTTTCTTGGTTCCATGCTGTTACTTAAACCGTCCTTTATCTACCGATTATCAAGCTTACATTACAACCGCCGAAGCCGAATGAATTGCTCATGGCGATTTTAATTTCTTCTTTACAAACATCGCCTTCTTTTACAAAGTTAAGGCGAGGAATTTCTTCGTCATACTGTCCGTCCCAAACGTGAACAGGCAGCTTTTTCTGGTCAGCGCATCTTAATGCCTGAGTACAGATTGCAAGTTCAATTGCCCCGGACGCACCTAAAGTGTGGCCCATCAAAGGCTTTGTTGAACTTACCGGTAGCTCCTTAACGCATTCGCCAAAAACTTCACTGACAGCTTTTGACTCCATTGCATCGTTAAGATGAGTTCCAGTCCCGTGAAGGTTAAGATAGCCGACATCGCATGGCTCAAGTCCAGAGTCAGCAAACGCTTCTCTGATTGCCTGCGCGGCACCGCTTCCATCTTCGAGCGGGGCAGTCATGTGATTTGCATCAGCACTTTCGCCGGCACCGAGAAGCTTGATGGTAATACCGTTTGTATTATCTGCAACATCCTCTGCATCTTTTGAAACAACAAAGAGCGCTGCACCTTCACCTAATGTAATACCCTTTCTGTTTTTACTGAAAGGATTTGTTTTTTCATCAGACACTGCTTCAAGACTGTCAAAGCCTAAAAGCGCTGTATCACTTGCAATATCAACACCACCGACAACGGCAGCATCAATAATTCCTGCAAGAATCATATCCCGAGCCTTAATTACAGCGCTGGCACTTGAAGAACAGGCCGTAGCAAAAACAAATGAAGGACCTGTAAGACCGCACTTTTCTTTAATAAAAGCCGCAGGATAATCTGCACTCTGCATATCAAGTTTATATTCAGAGGAAAAATTGCGCGAAGCAAAAAATTCCCGGTGACCTGCAAGAGAGAACTCAGAACCGTTGTCACACGCTCCGATAAAAACTCCGATGCGGTCAGCACCATATCTGGCTTTAACTTTATCAACAGACTGCTGAATCTGGCTCAACGCCTTTTCAAGGATTCTGATAATCCGCATATCGTAGCGGGCATCAGAAACAGGTGTTAAAAGGGAATCTTCGATGCGGCCGGCATAAAATTCTTTACCGCCGATTGCAGTTACTCTCTTAATTCCATTCTGAGAACCTGACAGACAGGCGTTCCAAAGTTCCCCTATAGATGAACCTGCAGCGCAGATTACCCCGGGATTTGAAAAATAGACAGTATTGCTCACTTTAAACCCTTATTCCAGAATATCTTATAATTCTACCTATTAATTGCGTTTAAATCAATTGCGCTTATTTGTCATTGCCAAATTCTGAAGTTAGTGATACCATAAAAAAAATCTAAAAAACAACTTTGGAGATTACGATGCTAAAAGGTCGTCATGTTATCGAGCCAGGAAATTTGTCAGTTCAGGAAATTGATGAAATTTGTTCATTGGCTGAACAGATTATTGTTGATCCAGTTTCATTTCAAGATGTGTGCCGCGGAAAAATTCTAGCGGCACTTTTTTTTGAGCCAAGTACCAGAACAAGGCTCTCATTTGAGGCAGCAATGCTTCGTTTAGGTGGAACTGTAGAAGGATTTGCCGATGCAAGTTACACATCAACATCAAAGGGAGAAAGCCTTGCTGATACAATCCGCGTAGTTTCTTCTTACGCTGATGTAATTGCAATGAGAACACCTAAAGAAGGTGCTGCATTCCTTGCATCAAAATATTCAGCTTGTCCTGTAATCAATGCCGGCGACGGTGGTCACTTTCACCCTACACAGACATTAACAGACCTTTTGACAATCCGTTCATTAAAAGGAAGCTACGAAAACCAGACAATCGGTTTCTGCGGCGACTTAAAGTTCGGACGTACAGTTCACTCTTTGACACAGGCAATGTGCCGTTATCCAAAAAACAAGTTCGTATTCATCAGCCCGAAAGAACTTAAAGTTCCGGATTACATGATCGAAAACATCTTAAAACCATCAGGCGTTGAATATGTAGAAGCAGAACGCCTCGAAGACGTAATGGGCGACCTTGACGTTCTTTACATGACACGTGTTCAAAAGGAACGCTTCTTCAACGAACAGGACTATATCAGATTAAAAGACAGCTACATCCTCGACCGCGAAAAAATGAAGCTTGCTAAAAACGACATGATTGTATTGCACCCGCTTCCTCGTGTAAACGAAATTCAGCCTGACGTAGACGACGACCCAAGAGCCGCATACTTCAAGCAGGTTAAATATGGAATGTACGCACGCATGGCACTTATCGCAAAAGTAACAGGATCACTTTAATAACGGAGGAACAGAATGCTTAACGTAGATACAATTAAAAACGGCCTTGTAATCGACCACATCTGTGCAGGCTACGGCCCAAGAATCTTCAACTGGCTCGGACTTGAAAAAACACATTTTACAACAGCACTGGTAATGAACGTTCCTTCACACACAATGGGAAAGAAAGACATTATCAAAATCGATAACATCATCAACATCGACTTCTCAGTTCTGGGATTCATCGATCCAAACATCACTGTTAACGTAATCAAAGACGAACAGATTGTTAAAAAAATCAAGATGGAACTTCCTGCAAGAGTAGAAAACGTAGTTAAGTGCAAAAACCCGCGCTGTATCACAATTACAGAACACTACGTTCCACAGGCTTTCAGACTTGTAGATAAGGAAAAAGCAATTTACTGCTGCGAATTCTGTGACGCAATGGTAAAAGCAGGCCCACAGGCAGAAGCACAGGATGTATTTGAAAACTAAGGGAATGTTGAACGCCTTGATATAAGTTCAAGTTAATAAAAAAAATGCCGGCATTTTGAAGCGAACTTCAGATGCCGGCATTTTTTATAGAAACTTAATTCTAAAAATTAAATTTCAAATTATTTGAAATATCTGTCTAAAAGACCTTTAAGTGCTTTTCCATGACGAGCTTCATCACGAGCCATTTCGTGAACTGTATCGTGAATTGCATCAAGGTTATTTTTCTTTGCACAAGAAGCAAGATCAAACTTACCTTTTGTTGCACCAAATTCACAGTCAACGCGCCATTTAAGATTATCTTTAGTTGTTGCTTTCATGTTTGGTTCAAGATCTTCACCAAGGAGTTCTGCAAATTTTGCTGCATGTTCTGCTTCTTCGTAAGCAGCTTTTTCCCAGTAAAGTCCGATTTCTGGATAGCCTTCTCTGTGAGCAATGCGTGCCATACAGAGATACATTCCAACTTCTGAACATTCACCGTTGAAGTTTGCCATAAGCTGTTCAAAGATATATTTTTTATCTTCTTCGCTGATGTCTGCATTGTTCTTTACAGTTTTTGCATAGATTCCGTATTCATGTTCTGCTGCGAGTTTTGCATCGCCTTCCTGAACTGTAAATTTTTCACCTTTAACGTGACATACTGGACATTCTGCAGGAGGCTGATCTCCTGTATGAACATAACCACAAACTGGACATACCCATTTCTTCATAATTTATTCTCCTTATAAATCGTTTCTGCGATTAATTAAAATATTCTTATTAGGAATAATTCCTATTATACAATATTTTCAAAATTTTGCAACTGTTATTTTTCTTTGTTTTAAGGGAATTTTGGAAAAAAAACAATCCAACGATCACCACGTTCTATTCATTCCCTTTAGAACAATTTTATCATTCCTTTTAAGCTACTTCTACTATCGCGCATTAACTGATAAAATAAAGAAAGGTGTTAAAATGAATGAAGTTTATGATTTAAAAAAAACAGGAGCATCAATATGCTGGTAATCTACAATGCAAAAATCGTTGACCGCGACACAGAAGGTCTCGGCTTTGTCATCTGCGAAAAAGGAAAAATCACACTCGCTCAAATTTCAAACGAAAAAAAACCGATTGTAACAGAAGCAAAAGATGAAGATTACATTGATGCTCACGGCCTTACCTTGATGCCTGCGTTCATCGACATGCACGCACACTTCCGCTATCCGGGTCAGCCGCTCAAAGAAGACTTAGACTCAGGATTAGCGGCTGCAAAAAACGGCGGCTTTGGAACTTTGGTTTTAATGCCGAACACAAATCCCGTTATGTCATCATACGAACAGGCAAAAGCCGTAATGGATGAAGCAAAATCAAAAAAGATGAGCAACATCTTCCAGACAACAAGCATTACAAAAAACTTTGAAGGAAAAGATACTTCGCACATCGATTCCCTTAACCCACGCGAGTTTCCGGTAATTACAGAAGACGGACACGACGTTCTCAATTCCGCTGTCATGCTTGAAGGAATGAAAAAAGCGGCAGAAAAAGGAATTATCGTAAGCTGCCACAGTGAAGATCCTGACCTTGCAGTCGCAGCAAGAGTTTACCGTCAGAACGCATTAAAGCTTATGAAGGAATTCGAAATTCCAGCATGGGGAGTAATTCCTTCAGACAACAAAGCACCAGAAAATGTCCTTTCTGAAATTACAGAAAATCTTACAGAAGCAAACAATCTTTTGCAGGTCGCAGAAGATTCCTATACATACCGCAACATCGAACTTGCAAATCTTGCAGGCTGTCATGTTCACATCTGTCACTGCAGCACCAAAGGTTCTATCGATGCAGTGCGCGAGGCAAAGAAAAAAGGATACAAATGCACTGTAGAAATTACACCGCATCACATCGGCTTAACCGGAACAAAACTCCCGGAAATCCTCGCGCTCGTTAATCCGCCACTTCGTTCCGAAACCGACAGACGCGCCCTTATCGAAGCGCTCCGCGACGGAACAGCAGACACCATCAGCACAGACCACGCCCCACACACAGCTGACGACAAAGGCGCGGGCGCTCCAGGCTTTACCGGAAGCGAAACAGCCTTCGCAGTCTGCAACACAGTTCTCTGCAAAGAAGAAAAGTTCAGCTTGAAAAAACTTTCCGCTTTAATGTCAGCAAATGCCGCAGAAATCCTGGAACTCAAAAAAGGTTTGATCAAAGAAGGCTATGATGCAGATTTAGTTCTTGTTGATCCTGATGAAAAATGGACTGTAAAAGCATCTGAGTTTGCAAGCAAAGGAAAAGCAAGCCCATTTGAAGGAAAAGAACTTACAGGTAAAGTTAAAACACTTATCGTAAACGGAAAAATTATTTAAGCCGTGCATGTGTGCATGATTTTATGGCATGCGTGCATGATTTTTATGGCATGCGATTTGATTTAGATTTTGTACAGTGCCTTCCTGACATAAAAAAGGCTCTTAAAAGAGCCCAGGTGATCTACGGCACACCTGTCATCCGCATACCGTTGCTTCGTTCCCGATCTGGCGGGGTTTTGCGGCGACAAATTGCATAGGACCTGGACTCATCTAAGAGCCCTTGTCGTTCTTTTATAATAGCAAAATTAGCTGTTCTTGTAAACTACAGGAATTTAATTTTAATCCACAACTGGTTGAAATTCAATGTTTTCTTCTATAAAATTGAATTCCATACCGGTTCGCCGGAATATAAATCAGGAGTTATAAAAATGGACAAATTAAAAGTACTTCTCGCAAAGGGAAGAATCTACGAATCAGTTTACGCACTTTTAAGCGATGTTGGTATTTCGATTCATCTTCCTGATAGAACATACTTTCCTACTACAAATCAGAAAGACCTTGCTTTTCAGGTTGTAAAACCACAGATTACAAGTCTTCTTCTTGCTTCAAATAAAGCTGATGTCGGCTTTTCAGGAAAAGACTGGGTTTATGAAAATGGCGTTGAAGATAAAGTTGTAGAAATCATGGATCTTGGATTTGATCCAGTACGCATTGTTGCAGCAATTCCAGAAACAAAAGATTTCGATACACTTCTTAAAAGCCCGGTTACAATCGCAACTGAATATCAGTCTTTAAGCCGCAAATGGGTAGAAGAAAAGAAAATCGACGGAACAATTTTCCGCACATGGGGAACATCAGAAGGATTCGTTCAGGATAACGAAGATGCTCTTGCACAGATTCTCATCGACAACACATCAACTGGTTCATCACTTAAAGCAAACCGTCTCAAAATCTGTGATACATTGATGGAATCTTCAACACGCATGTACGCTTCAAAAGCTGCAATGGAAGATCCAGAAAAGAAACAGAAAATCATGGAACTCAAAATGCTTTTCGAAGCAGTTTTGAATGCCCGTTCACGCGTAATGCTCGAAATGAATGTTTCAAAAGACAAGTTCGATTCTTTGATCGCAGGAATTCCTTCGATGAAGAGCCCTACTGTAAGCCCACTCTTCGGAGACAGCGGTTATGCAGTTAAGATCGCAGTAAAGAAAAGCGAAGTTCCTACTTTGCTTCCAAAACTCCAGAGCCTTGGCGCAACTGACATTCTCGAATACGAATTGAGAAAGGTAATGAACTGATTCATCTGAAGCAAAAAAAGTTTTAGATTTGGAAGGAATTATTATGAGAACAGCAACTGTTGAAAGAAATACAAAAGAGACACAGATCAAGTTAACATTGAATCTTGATGGAACTGGAAAATGTAATGTAAAGAATCCAATCGGTTTCTTTGACCACATGCTTCAGGCTTTCTGTAAACACGGAATGTTCGATCTTGAAGGCATGCTTTGCGGCGACCTTGAAGTTGACCAGCACCACTTGATCGAAGACGCAGGTATCGTTCTCGGTCAGTGCTTCGAAAAAGCCCTCGGAAACTGTGCAGGCATTTACCGCTCAGGTTCTTTCATTTATCCGATGGATGAATCACTTTTGCGTGCAGCCGTAGATTTTGGCGGTCGTCCTTACCTTGTTTGCGAAGCAGCTTTGACAGGCATTCCGCTTGTTTCAATCGGCGCTGACGGTAAAGAAGCAAGCTTTCAGACAGACTGCTTTGAAGATTTCTGGCAGGGATTTGTTGCAAATGCAAAATGCAATCTTCACCTTGATACACTTCGCGGCCGTTCTGACCACCACAAAATGGAAGGTCTTTTTAAGGCTGCCGCTCGTGCAATCCGTCAGGCGTGCGAAATTGATCCTCGCCGTAACGGTGAAGTTCCAAGCACAAAAGGCGTTATCGTTTAATCTATAATCAGATTTTTACAAAGCGAACTTCGTAAAAGAAGTTCGCTTTTTTTGTGCCGTATTTTTTTATTCCACAATTCGCTTTTTTTGTGCCGTGATGTTATTATATAAAGTGGAGGCAATTAAATGTCAGATGTAAAATCAGTTATCGTTTGGGGAGATTCAATTTTAAAAGGAATTATTTCGACAGAGGATTTATCGCAGATTCGTCCGAGCGAAATCAACGCTCTTCAGATGGCAGGTGAAAAACTTGGCCTTGAAATCAACAACAAAAGTATTTACGGCGCCCACATCGTAAAGCTCCAGACCACACAGGCAAAAAATCTCAACAAAGGTCTTACAGCCGACATTGCATTAATCGAAAGCGGCACAAACGATTCTGATTACGAATGGAGTGACGTATGCACAAAACCATTTTCAGAAATCAAACAGAAAACTCCCCTCGAAGATTTTAAACGCATTACAAAAGAAATGATCGACACATCCCGCGAAAATAAAATCACACCGGTTTTAGTAACCGCACCTGACCTTGCAATTCCATACTGGAAAGAATATATCACGCGAGGTCTGGATGCAGCAAAGATTGCCGAGTTCGTAGGCCCGGATCCATATAAACTTCTTCGTAACCAGGAAGAATACATGGAAGCACTCCGACAGATTGCCGCCGAAAAAAACGTTCAGTTAATTGACATGCGTGTTGAGTTCAGAAAGGCAGAAGATCCGATGGCACTTATGTGTAAAGACGGAGTTCACCCGAACCTTGAAGGTCATAAATTGATGGCAGACGTATTTGTAAAAGCACTTCCAGATATTAAGAAAGAGTTTTAATGAAAAAGAGAAGGTAGAACCTTACCACAAAAAAAGAGAAACTTCATAATATATAATATCATAAAAAAATAAAGTATATTTTATATCCTAAAGTTTGTGTCCACTAAGTTATACTACTTCACAGCGACTAAAAAAAAAGCAGCTTAACCGCTGCTCTTTTTTTACGTTAAAACTTATTCCTGAGAAGTAATTTCTTTATAGAACTCAGTAAAATCTTTTCTCTTTTCTTTTGTAAATGTAATTGCAGTACGTGGATGCTGATTCAAGAGACCTGTAAGAAGGTACTGTGTGTCGTATCCCCATACTACTCCAGATTCCTTTAATGGAAGCATGTGGTCCTGAAGGAACTGAATTACAGGATAAATCTTGTATTTTGGATTTCTGAGGAAACCGATAAGATTTTCCATTGCACAGTTACCTGCACCGCGTCCCATAGAAAGGTATGTTGCATCAAGGTAATCAACTCCGTCACCTACACATTCAATTGTGTTTGCAAATGCGAGCTTCTGGTTGTCGTGTGCGTGAATACCAAGCTTTTTGTTGTATTTAGCAGCAAAGTTTCCGAAGAGGTCACAAACGCGAGCCATTTCTTCAGGGTATATTGAACCGTAGCTGTCTACGATGTAGATAATGTCTACTGGAGATTTTCCGATCAAGTCGAGAGCTGCCTTAATGTCTGATTCCTGACCTGTAGAAAGAGCCATGATGTTACAACTTGTTTCGTAACCTTTTTTTGTACAGTCTTCGATTACGTCGATTGCTGCAGGAATTTCTTTGAGGTATGTTGCAACGCGGATCAAGTCGATAGGACTGTTTGCCTTTTCGATGATGTCGCGTTTGTAATTACAGCGGCCAACGTCTGCCATTGCTGCAATCTTAAGATCTGTGTTGTTTTCGCCAACGATTGAACGAACAAAGTCGTCATCACAGAATTTACAAGGGCCAAATTTATTTACATCGAACAAGTCTTTGTCAGCCTTGTATCCGAATTCCATTACATCAACACCAGCTTTGAGGTTTGCTTCATAAAGAGATTTTTCGAATCCTGCTGGAAAATAGAAATCGTTCACCAAACCGCCATCACGGAGAGTTGCGTCAACGACCTTAACTGATTCTCTAAAACCCATCAAATTATTGATATCCTTCATTTTCTTTCCTCTTTACCAATATTAAAGAAATTTAATAATAGTGATGTTACTATATATCAAAACAAAAAAAGGGGGAATATCAATTCCCCAAAATTTTTAGCAAATTTGTTTATTTTTTCCAGAAATCTTTCGCCTTTCACCCAACAAAGGTTTTATTTTTTCCAGAAGTCTTTCATGATAAAAATAATCATTGTGTAAAGCTCAAGACGACCAGCAAGCATTGCAAACATGTAAACCCATTTAAGGCCGGCAGGCAAAAATCCGGCGCTGCAGGCAGGATTAAGCTGACCGAAGGCAGGTCCGACATTTCCGATCATTGATAAAGCGCCGGTAAAGGCAGAGAAAATATCAAGGCCGGCAAGTGTTCCTGCAAAAGTAGTAACGGCTGCAAGAAGCATATAAGCTGTCACAAAAGCTGCGACGCTGAAAACAACATCTTTTCTTCCAACCTTCTGGTTAAGACGGATGCTGAAAACTCCGCGCGGATGCAGAAGCTTTAACATTTCATTTTTAAGCTGCTTAACAAGAATAACCCAGCGAACAACTTTAATTCCACCACCAGTAGATCCTGAAGAACCACCGATAAAGAAAAGACAGAAAATAAAGAACTGCGCTGCAGGAACCCAGTCTGTATAAACACAGGTTGAATAACCGGTTGTACTTACGATTGAAGCTGTCTGGAATGCTGAATATCTCAAAGATTCACTGAAGCTATTATAAGCCGGAAGATTAATCAATGTAATAGAAAGAATTGCAACAATAAAAATTCCTACATACGCCTTAAATTCTGAGTTTGTTCTGATTTCAGAAAATTTTCCGGTAAAAGCGTAGAAGAACAGGCTGAAGTTAATTCCTGCAAAGAACATAAAAAGCGTAATTATCCAGTCGATGGCCGGAGAATTCCATGCGCCGATGCTGGCATTTCTTGTCGAGAATCCGCCTGAACCTAATGTTGAGAACGCATGACTCAACGCATCGATAAAATCCATTCCTGCGATTTTAAGAGAAACAAAAAGGGCAACTGTAAAGAAGATGTAAATCATCCAGAGCGCTTTTGCAGTTGTAGTAATTTTTGCAGTTACCTTTCCTTTTTCAGGACCAGTTGTTTCTGCTTTGATAAGCTGGAATCCACCTACGCCGAGAAGCGGGAACAAAGCAACGGTAAGCGCAACGATTCCCATGCCGCCCAACCAGTGAGTTTCGCATCTCCACAGGTTCAAACTGCGTGGAAGTATTTCTACATCATTAAGAATTGTAGCACCGGTAGTTGTAATACCAGAAACGCTTTCGAAAAACGCATCGGTTACTGACGGAAAATATCCCGAGAGCAAGAAAGGAATTGCCCCGAAAGCTGAACACGCAATCCACGCAGCCGCAACAACTACAAACGTACTCGAAATCGTAAGCTTAATCTGAAGCCCGCGGGTAAACAGATAAACGACAAAAAACACAGCCCAAGCCGCCAGCATCGGGATAAGAAAAATCATAAAATTTTCATTACAGCTGAATGCGGTGGCAACCGGAGCGATGAGTGTTGTTGCAACAATTGCAAGAATTGCAGTTATTATTTTGAAGAAGCTCAAAATTTTCATTTTTACTTAACTCCAAAAGAAGCCAGAAGCTTTTTAGACTTATCAGAATCAACAATAAGAATAAGCTGATCGTTGGCATCAAGGCAGGTAGTACCATTTGGAATTACATAACTTTCAGTTCCTGCTTTCTTAATCAAAAGAATAAGGAAGGTTCCAGGATCTGCAATCTGCGGCAAGGTCTTTCCGACAAGTTTCGAGTTCATCGGAAGTGAAAGTTCTACAATTTCGTGACTGCCCGAGCTGATTGTATGAACGCCTGTAACAGTCTTTCCGCGGAGGTGACTTAAAATACTGTCGACAATTGAGTCACGCAAAGGAACCGGAACATCTACGCCGAGCTTACGGGCAATTTCGGCAAACGGCGCGCTTTCTACAAGGCTGATTGTTTTTCCGACGCCTAAAGATTCAAGGTAAGCAGCGCCTACCATATTAAGTTCATGATTATGAGTTGCACAGATTACAAGGTCGTAAGTTGTGAGGCTTTCTTCGTAAAGGAAGTTTTCATCAGTAATGTCACCGCAGAATACTTTTGCTTCAGGGAATTTTTCAGAAGCCTCTTTGGCAACGCGGCTGTCCGCATCAACGATGGCAAAGTTAGAAGTGATTCTCTTGCTCTTTCCGAAAAGTCTTGAGAATAAAGTTTTTTTCTTTCCTTTAGCGAGCAGTCGTTCCGCAACCTGCATTCCGATTTTTCCAAAACCTACAAGTGCAATTTTATCGATTGTCTCAACTTCAGTTCCTGTAAGCTCAAGGATTTCTGCCAGATCGCCCTGTCTTGCAAGAACGCCGATACCGTCACCTTCTTCAAGAACAGTCTGACCGCTAGGCAGGCTTGTAAATCCATTACTTTCAACATAACAAACCAGGAACGGAACCTTTGTCATGCTTCTGATATCCTGCAAAGTAGCACCGGCAAATTTTGAACCCTTTTCGATGCTTACACGGGTTAATTCAAATTCAGAGTTTTCAAATGTTACGACATCACTTACGGCACCGCTTTCTACAGCCTGAACAATAGCATCAGCTGCTTCAACGTCCGGATGAATCATGTGATCAATTCCATAAAGAGGACGATATTTGCCGGAGAAAGTTTCTGCCTGCTTTTTATGAACCTTTTCTTTGTTCATGTAATAAGAAAAATTACGCACGCGGGCAATTTTAAGAACGTCAGGGTAAACTGCATCTACAAGTGAACAGGTAATCATGTTAACTTCATCATTTGCAGTTACACAGACAAGAGCATCAGCTTTAGAAATTCCTGCATCTTCAAGAGTCTCAAGGCTGTTGCCGTCAGCAGGTATTACAGTACAGTCAAGACTGTTTGCAGCATGTCTTACTGTTTCTTCATCATTATCAATTAAAGTAACTTCATTTTTTTCGTTTATCAAACGGCGTGCAAGCTGAACTCCTGTAAAGCCGGCACCTACGATTACTATCTTCATAATTTAATTAGACCACACACAACTTCTTATGTCAATAAACAGACAAATATGTTATATTTCTTTATATGGAATCACCAGAAAAGCAGAAACCGTCACAAAACCACGATCTCATCCAGAAAAAACTCATTTTTTTGACAGCTCTGTGCCTTTTTTTCTCTGCCGTGGAATTTGCAATTCCGAAACCGATACCTTTTCTGCGCCTCGGGCTCGCTAACATTCCCGTCATACTGAGCTTTTTTCTTCTTTCGCCAGTTTATTCCATTTTACTGATTGTTCTTAAAATCTTTGTTCAGAATCTGATTTCGGGAACGCTCTTTTCTTACACGATACTGTTTTCAATTGCCGGCTCATTCGCTTCAGGCCTCGGAATGCTCGCCCTTTACTCGCTTTTATACAAAGGCAGACGCCAGCTGATTTCTCTCATCGGGCTTTGCCTCGCCGGCGCTCTTTTAAATTCTTTAGGGCAACTGGCTGTTTCTTATTTTCTCATGTTTGGTCAGAACACAAAATACATCGCGCCGGTATTTTTATGCTTAAGCCTTGCAACTGGACTTCTTCTCGGCATTTTTACAGAATATTTTGTCCGCCACTCAAAATGGTTCGACCTCGCAGTTAACGGAGGCCCAAAATGAAGGTAATTATTCTCTGGAGCCTAATTTTTGTTCTTGCCATCACCTGTATTGCATTAAAACGCCATATCCGATGGTTACCCTTACTATTAGTTATAGTTATGGTTACTTTTTTCTCTCTTTTATCGCCTGAGGGTAAGCTTTTAGGGGAATTTCTGGGCCTTCACATCACCTTGGGTGCCCTCCTCTCCGGTCTTTTCAGAAGCGGAATCCTCGTTTTTCTGCAGTTATTCTCAAAAATTGCAATTTCTTCGAAAATTCCACTGCCCGGAAAAGCCGGAAAGTTCATAAAAGCCGTTTTTGCTGACTACGAAAAGCTCACTTCTGAGAAATTCCTTTTAAAAGGCAAAAAGCTCAAGGGAATTATGGAAGCAATTGATGAGAGACTTCTTACCGTCTGGAATGAAGAAAATCTGTAACTTTTATCCGATTGAACTGTGTTTTTTATGTGTGATATAATTGAAGAAAGAGGTTTATCTAAAAACATATGAAAAAATCAAAAATTCTTATTATTTCCTTATCAGCAGCCTTAGCACTGGCCTCATGTACTTCTTCAACCGTAGAAAGAGTTGATGCAGACACTCAGACAGACTTAAGCGGCCACTGGAATGATACAGATGCCCGTATTGCCTGCAATGATCTTGCAGAACAGGTTACTGATTCAAAATGGTACTCAACCTTTATCAGCGAAAACGGCAGAAAGCCTGTAATTATCATAGGTTCTTTCCGCAATAACACTGATGAACACATCAATACTTCAATTATTTCGAAAAAGCTCGAAATCAGCCTTTTGAACACCGGCAAAGTTCTCTCAGTTGCCAGCAGCTCTGAACGCAAAGAAATCCGTGACGAACGTGATGACCAGCAGGTAAATGCAAGCCTCGAAACCGCCAAAAACATCGGAAACGAAACCGCCGCTGACTTTATGCTTCAGGGCGATATAAAGACAATCGTTGATTCTGACGGTTCAAAGACAACAAGGACTTATTACATTACCGCTGAGCTGATTGATGTCGAAACTAACACAAAAATCTGGCTTGGGGAAAATTCCTCTATCAAAAAGCTGATTAAATACTCAAAAGTACGACTGTAACCAAAGGCTTTTACACAAAACTATAACTATTAGTTAGGGTAATAATATGAATAAATCAATCCTAAAAACAATTATATGCCTCTCACTTTCTGCATCCTGCGCTTTTGCCATGTCAAATCCTTCGAATTCAGTAAAAGCTTCAAAAAATTCAAAAACTTCCGGCAAAGTGTCCTCAAAAAATGCCCCGGACTGGGTAACAAATCCTTACAGTTATTACAACAGCGCAAAATACCTTGTTGCTGTAGGTACAGGAACAGACGACAATTCCGCAGAAGATGATGCAAAAGCTGACCTTGTGCGTGTATTAAAACAGAATATTGAAGCAACCCAGCACGTAAACCTTACTGCAACTACCAGAACAGAAGAAACTACTTATACCCAGGACGTTTTCTCTGCCGCAGGAATCAAAAACCTTTCCGGTCTTTCAATCGACAAAAAGGCGTACGAAGATTCCAGAGTTTATGCCCTTGCAGTCCTTAACCGCCAGGAAGCAGCCGACAATTACGCAAAAAACATCAGACATATGGATTCAAAGATTTCTGAATACATCACTTTTGCAAAATCTCATTCTGGCGAGCTTATGAGCGTAATTTATGCTCACAAGGCCTTAACACTTGCTTCTGAAATTGAATATTATGAAGACCTTGTATCAATTCTTAACGCTCCGCATGCGCCGGACACTTCAATCTCTTACGGAAGCTACGTTCAGCTTCAGCATAACGTTGATGAAATTAAAAAATCAGTTCCTGTTCACCTGATCATTGAAGGTGATGTAAAAAATCAGGCAGCCGCTTCGATAAAAAAAGTATTGGAACAGTTTGGCTTTATTATTCAGGATGCTGATTTGCCTGCCTGTCCTTACTCGCTTGTTGCAGGAATTAATATCGAAAAAGCAGATGCTTCAGATGACAAACACTTCTTCTATACTTATGATTATTCAATTGAAATAATAGGAAATAAAAAGGAATCATATTTTATGTATTCTTCAAACGGAAGAGCCGGCCATGTTAACAATCAGGGCGCAAAAAACAGAGCTATGTTTATGATTAAAAAAGATGTTGAAACTAAATTCCATGACAAGCTCTCAGAGTTTATTAACGCAACCGGCAAATAATGTCCTTGTTGATTAAAAATAATTGCAAAGTTATAATAATATAACTTTTGAAATTGTATATTTTCAGATTTTAAGGAGATAAATTATGAAAAAATCAGTTTTATTCATTTCATGTATTCTTACTGCAGCAGCATTGTTCGTAACAAGCTGTGGTTCTACAGAACAGGAAAAAACAGCTGCTCAGCAGGCTGCTCAGGCTAACGTAATCGGTGCTGACGGCGTTAAACGTCCTGAATGGGTACTTGCAGGCAAAGAAGATTCTACAGGTATTTACGCTGTAGGAACTGGAAAAATGTCTACTCCTACAAACTCACTCAGAGTTGCAGAAATCAATGGTCGTGCAGAACTTGCAAGAACAGTATCTGCTGCTACTCAGTCAGTTTTGAGAACTTACACACAGGATGCAGGTTCAAGCAAAGACGTTCTTACTTACCTCGAAGAAGCTACAGAAGTTAAAGCTGCAAGCGTTCTCAAAGGTTCACAGAGAAAGGATATGTGGACAGCACAGGACGGAACGGTATTTGTTTTGATGTTCGTTCCTTACGAAGCAGTTCTTCCTACAGTAACAGAATCTATTTCTGATGCTGCTAAAAACATAAAGGACTTCAAGCAGGATGCAAAAACACTTTTGACAGAAGCTAAAGCTCTTGCTGCATTCGAAAAATATTTTGATAATAACTAATTTTTAAAATATTCCGATAATAAGACTACGGGTACTTTGTGCCTGTAGTCTTTTTTTTTACCGAAAAAGATGATGTAAAAAATTATTTTAAGGAATATTTTATGGCCCATTGTATCGTCCCAGCAGCAGAGAAGATTCTGGACAAGGAATTTAAGGTTTTAGACAAAGGTTTTGTAAGATTAGTTGACTATTATGGAAGCGACCAGCGCATCATTCAGGCTGCGCGCGTTTCTTACGGAGAAGGAACAAAATCTGTTTCGCAGGATGAAGCTTTAATAGATTATCTTATCAGACAGAATCATACTTCCCCATTTGAACAGGTTGTATTTACGTTCCATCTTAAAATGCCGATTTTTATTGCCCGCCAGTGGATGCGCCACCGCATGGGCCGAATGAACGAAATGTCAGGCCGTCTTTCTGTCATGAAAGAGGAATTCTACATTCCTTCAATCGAAAATATGGACCCGCAGGTTAAAGACAAGCTTGAACGCGCCTTAACTCCTCTCGAACCGGAAGAAGCCCGCGCAATCCAAAAAGATTTCGAAAAAGGACAGAAAAAATCTTACGAATCATATAAGTCGCTTATCGAAAAAGGTCTTGCCCGCGAAATTGCGCGAATTAACCTTCCACTTTCTCTTTACACAGAATTTTACTGGCAGATGGATCTGAACAACCTTTTCAGATTCTTAAAACTCCGTCTCGACAGCCATGCCCAACTCGAAATGCGCGAATACGCAAAAGTAATTCTTGACCTCATAAGAAAAGTCTGCCCGCTTGCCGTAAGTTCCTTCGAAAACACAATATTGAATGCAGTAAGCTTCAACGGCGAAGAAATCGAAGCACTGAGAAAAGTAATGGCCGGCCAGGACAACCCGTTAAAAGGAAAGAAACTCGACCGGCTTTTGACTAAATTTAAGACTGGACAGCAGTTATAGGTAAAAAAAGACTCGCGATGAAATGCACCCCTAAAGTTGGACAAATAAAGTTCAATTTTAGGAGGTGCATTTTTTATGTCTAAATACTCAGAAGAGTATAAGTTAAGAGTTGTGTTAGTGTCCGCTGATATTCCCGTTTGAATCGTATTTGTAGTATCGGTCTCCTGCTCTTACTAAACGGTGGGCAAAGTTTTCATCATAGACATAAGTAAAATTGTAGTTTAGGTTATCGCCGATTTTCTTATTAGGTCGCACACCTTTTTTATAAGCTGGTAGAGGTTGTCGTAGCTGTATGTCTGGAGTGTTTTATAATTTCCAGTCACATTATCTAAACAGTTATTTTCATAGCCCAAAACATTTCCAACACTGTCAAAACTGTAGCTTATGTTCTGGTAACTCCTAGCGGTGGCACAACCAAAAGAGCACAAGCCAGAAAAATTGAAAGGAATAAACCGATACATTTTATAACATCTTTTCCCTGCACAGGTTTTACATCTGCAGGTGGCAGACCAAATCTGATTGCAAACAAAGCTCCCATAATACTCAACTTTACTTTCTGAGGACATTTTACAATAATGTCTTCAGCTCCAGCCTTTTTAAGAACAATTTCAACTTTTTATGCTATAGCAAAACTCCTTATAAAACTATTTTAGGTATAGATGCGATATACTGTCGAAAACTTTTTGAATTTTATTTGTGTCGCAAATATTCTGCATAAAGAGCAAATCCTGCATTATAATCAGGGTCAGGCAAACTTTTTCCACCATAAGTCATACTGCTTACTTTCCATCTCATTTCTCCTCCAAAGTTGTACACCAAGAAAGACAGTCGTAGTGTTTCGCCATTACAAGTTCCGTTATAAACAACATATTGATTAACTTCAGATGGTTTAAAAGTCCATTTACCACTTGTACACATTGTATCAAGCATTTTTTCTATAGTTACGCTGCTATCAACTTCAGAAAAATAATCGTCTTTTACAGTAGAAATGAATTTATTTTCTATTGAACGTTTCGAGCAAGCATACAGTAACGCTATAATGGCAACAACAAAAATTACAAGTTTTAACTAGCGTTTTAAACGGCACAGGCCTTGAGCCTGTGTCCGCTTTGAAAACCATGAAAATCATTAAGGCCCCAAGGTTTATCGTGCTAAGATAGATAAGCCCATCAGGGCACAATATCCTAATTTATTCGACAGGGGGACCTTAATGAGATTCTATAAGAACCAGCATCAATTTTACATTGGAATCGACCTTCACGCAAGAACGATGTACATCTGTGTCATCAACAACAGCGGAGAAACTGTATTCCACAAAAACATGGAATGTTCCAGAGATAATCTGGAGCTTGTGACCAATACTTTTGGAAAAGACATTGTAATCGGTGTCGAATGCATCTTCACCTGGTACTGGATTGCAG
>JAEDED010000040.1 GCA_016293495.1 Treponema sp.
ATGTTTTTATATCATGGTTCAAACGCTTGTAAACAAAGGACTCTGCCATGAATGATGTTGAATATCAGATTGAATGTACCACACGAGACCTTGCGACATATCTTGTAAAGGATTTTTCTTTTACCGTGGAACAGGCCTTGCGTGCTGTGTACAACTCAGAACTCTACCAGAAACTCTGTGACCCAAAGACAGGACTTTACTTTCAAAGCCCCCTTTATGTGTACGATTATCTCAAAACTGAAATCAAGACAGGAAAACTACAATGAGCGCAAGTTACAAAAAACTCTGGAAAATCCTAATCGACCGCGACATGAACAAAGGCGACCTCATCCGCCAGGCAAAAATCACCAGCAACATCGTAGCCAAAATGGGCAAAGGCGAAGATGTTTCTATGGAGAGCCTCAGGAAAATCTGCATTGCCTTGGATTGCGAGATTGGGGATATTATGGAAGTGAATGCGGGTGCGGGAGAAAAACAATGAGTGATATTTTTGAAATTCACGAAATGTCCGAGGAGGACATAAAGCATGAATACATCACGAAAGCCCTCGAATCAAAATGGGATTCAAAAAAAATCTCTATGGAAACAGAAATCTGGAAGGCTGTAAAAAAACGCAATCAAAATCTCCATATTTCAGCATCTCCTCTCAACAATTTTACAGACGGCAAAGTGAAAATCAAAGGAAACGTTCCAATCCGCGACAAAGGAAAACGATGTGACTACATTCTGTGGCACAACAAGGGAACACCGCTTGCAATAGTTGAAGCAAAAGACAATAACCACTCATCTTCCTTTGGCTTACAGCAGGCTATCAGTTACGGAGTTTTGCTTGATGTTCCTTTCGTTTACACTTCAAATGGCTCAACTTTTTTTGAACACGATTTTACAACAGGCTTAGAAAAAGAAATTTCACTTTCAGATTTTCCTACCTCAGAAGAACTGATGAACCGCTGGCGTGGAGTGGATGCGGAAAAGATAGCAGAAGTTGAAAACCGCATGAAATATGCGATTGATGGTAATACTAAGTTTTATGATGTTCCTCTTTGTTTTGAAGAGAACCTTATGAATACACCTTTCTATTCTGGAGCAGACTGTTATCCGCCACGTTATTATCAGCGTAATGCAGTAAACAGAACTCTTGAAGCAATTGCAAAACATCAGGCTCGTATTCTTATTGCCATGGCCACTGGAACTGGTAAAACATATACCGCCTTCCAGATTGTATGGCGCCTTCTTGAATCTGGAACAAAAAAGAAAGTTCTTTACCTTGCGGACAGAAATAATCTTGTGGACCAATCAATTCAGCAGGATTTTAAGCCTCTTGAAAAAGTGATTCATAAAATCAACTTTCAAAAAGAGGACAAGTCAAAAATCTCTGCTTATCAGGTTTACTTTGCTTTGTACCAGCAGCTAGATTCTACAAAACATCATAATGATGAAGAGGAAGAAACAGAAGAAGAAATTGAGCTTGAAGTTTCAAAATACAAAGAATACTTCGATCCAGATTTCTTTGATTTGATTATTGTAGATGAATGTCACCGTGGTTCTGCAAAGGCTGATTCTCGATGGCGTAAGATTCTTGAATATTTTAATGGTGCAACACAAATTGGTATGACTGCAACACCAAAGGAAACAAAGTATGTTTCTAACATTGATTACTTTGGAGAGCCAGTTTATCAGTACAGTCTAAAACAGGGAATTGAAGATGGATTTTTGGCTCCATTTAAAGTAATTAACGTACATACAAATATAGATGATGGCTGGAGACCAAAAAAAGGTCAGAAAGATATTCATGGAAATGAAATTGAAGACCGCGAATATAACCTATCTGATTACGATTACAACATCATTGTTCAAGACCGCATTGATGAAGTTGCAGCTGAAATTACAAAATACCTGAAAGAAACTGACCGCATGTCAAAGACTATTGTATTCTGTCCTACAGAAGATGCTGCAGACAGAATGCGTGTTGCATTAAATAATTTGAATACAGACATGGTTCAGAAAGATAATCAGGGAAATGTAAAGGAACAATATGTTGTCCGCATTACAGGAAGTGACAAATATGGAAAAGAAAAACTTGATTATTTTATTTCTGTTTCACAGCCTTATCCTGTAATTGCAACAACTTCAAAACTTCTTTCAACTGGTAGTGACTGTAAAATGGTAAAGCTTATTGTTATTGATGAACTTATAAATTCAATGACAGAGTTTAAGCAGATTATCGGCCGTGGTACACGACTTCGCTATGATGATGGAAAAACTCATTTTACAATTATGGACTTCCGCAGAGTAAGCCGTTTGTTTGCTGACCCTGACTGGGATGGTGAAATTGAACAGAATGAAGATTTCGGTTCGACAACGTTCAACGAACAGAGAATGTCTGATGAAGAAAACTCGGTAACTGAGCGTAGTCGAAGTGACAGTGATGATGAAGATGAACAAAAAACTGAAAAACGCACAGTTCAAATTATTGGAAAAGGTCAAATAAAAGTAGATGTTCTTCAGCGTTTAGTTTCGATTTATGATACAGACGGAAAACTTTTAAAACAGGAATCCATTGAAGATTACACAAAAGAAAGCATTCTTGGAACATACCAAACTTTGGAAAACTTTATTCAGACCTGGAATGGTGAACAAAAAAAAGAAATCATCCGCAATATGCTCAAAGAAAAAGGCATTGACCTTGAATTGATTAAGAAAGACCAGAATATGACAGATGTAGATGATTTTGATTTTATTTGTCATATAGCGTTTAATCAAAAGCCGCTAACAAGACGGGAGCGTGCTGAAAATGTAAAGAAACGTGACATCTTTGGAAAGTACGGAGAAGCTGCTCGTAAAGTAATCAATGCACTTTTAGATAAATATGCTGAACTCGGTATTTACGATATTGAATCAACAGAGATTCTAAAACAGAATCCATTCACTAAGTATGGAAAACCAGCTCGAATTGCTGCTTTGTTTGGTGGAAACGAAAAATACAGACAGGCCATTAGAGAACTGGAAGCAGAATTGTATAAAGTGGCATAAGGTTGTCACACGGATTTGCAAATTCCTACGGAATTTGCGATGGGAAAGGTGAAAAATAAAAAACAGTGTTTTACGTAGTAAAACACAAATCCGTGTGACAATAATGAGGAGACCATAAATGAGCAACTTAAGTAGTTTTGTAAAACGCATTCGTGATGTAATGCGTAATGATGCCGGAATTAATGGTGATGCACAGAGAATTGAACAGATAGCCTGGATGCTTTTCTTAAAGGTCTATGACGCAAAGGAAGAGGACTGGGAATTTGAAGATGAAAAATATGAATCAATAATCCCGGAAGAACTTCGCTGGCGCAACTGGGCACATTCAGAAAATCAGGGCGATGGTCTTACCGGCGATAAGCTCCTGAACTTTGTAAACAATAAGCTTTTTCCAACACTCAAAAATCTTGAAATCTCACCTGACACACCAATCCGCCAGAGCATTGTCCGCACAACTTTTGAAGATGCCAACAACTACATGAAAGACGGTGTACTTCTTCGTCAGATTGTAAATATTATCGACGAGCTGGATTTTGGAAGCTACGAAGAAACTCACGCTTTTGGAGAAATCTACGAAACAATTCTTAAAGAACTCCAGAGTGCCGGAAGTGCCGGTGAGTTTTATACACCACGTGCCGTTACTCAGTTTATGGCAAAAATGATTAAGCCTCAGATTGGTGAAACAATGGCAGACTTTGCCTGCGGTACTGGTGGCTTCCTTTCAAGCTGGATAAAAGAACTTGAAGAAGTAAAAGACGCAAAGGGCAGCATTTCAAATGAAGAATCAGAAAAAATCTACAACTCAATTTATGCTGTGGAAAAAAAGCAGTTCCCTTATATGCTTTGTGTTACAAACATGCTTTTGCATGGCCTCGACAGCCCGAAAGTTTATCACGGAAACTCACTTATTTATAAACTTTTGGACTACACTCAAAAAGATGCCTTTGATGTAATTCTTATGAATCCACCTTATGGCGGAAGCGAAAAGGACGACATCAAACAGAACTTCCCTGCAGACTTGCGTTCTAGTGAAACAGCCGATTTATTTATGGCAGTCATCATGTACCGCCTTAAAAAAAATGGACGAGCAGCTGTAATTGTTCCAGATGGATTCTTGTTTGGAAACGACAATGCAAAGAACAATCTTAAGAAAAAGCTTCTTACAGATTTTAATCTTCATACAATTGTCCGCTTGCCTGGCAGTGTGTTCAGTCCATATACAAGTATTACGACAAACATCCTTTTCTTCAATAATGAAGAACCAACTGGAAAAACATGGTTCTACCGCGTAGATATTCCAGGCGACCGTAAGCACTTCAGCAAAACAAAGCCAATGGAATTAAAACACTTTGACGACTGTATCACCTGGTGGAATGCTCGTAAAGAAATTACGGACCAAGAAGGAAATCCAAAAGCAAAATGCTACACAACACAGGAACTCATTGATTCAAATTACAATTTTGATGTCTGCGGTTATCCTCACGAAGAAGAAGAAATCTTGAGCGTTGCAGAAACAATCCAAAACTATGAAGAAAAGCGTTCAAAACTTAATTCCGACATAGACAGTCTTCTTGCCCAAATTACAGAACTTCATCAGAAAGCGCAGAAAGGGGAACTGTAATGGCAAAAATAATCAAAGACACCATTCACGCAAAAGGAATTGAAATCGGTATCTATACAACTGATTTTGAAAATGAATTTATTTCACTTACAGATATAGCACGATATAGAAGCGCTGATCCCCGTATAACTATTCACACATGGCTTCGAGGTCGGGATATAGTCGAATTTTTAGGTTTATGGGAAAGCCTTCACAATCCGGATTTTAAACGTAGCGAATTCGATACGTTTAAAAGTGAAGCTGGAACTAATGCATTTACATTTTCTATAAAAGAATGGAATGATACATTACAGGGAAAGGGAATCATTACAAAATCTGGCAGATATGGCGGCGGAATATTTGCACATTCAGACATAGCCCTTGAGTTTGCATCCTGGCTTTCTCCTGAATTCAAGTTATATATCATCAAAGATTATAAACGCCTTAAATCCGATGAAAATTCTCGTCTTTCATTAAACTGGAATCTTAACCGGGAACTTTCTAAGCTCAATTACAAAATCCATACCGATGCCATTAAAGAAAAACTCATAATTCCTGAACTTACACCTGCACAAAAATCTTTTGTGTATGCAGATGAGGCTGATTTACTGAACGTGGCGTTATTTGGAATGACTGCAAAAGAATGGCGAAAGGGCAATCCCGGCAAAAAAGGAAACATCCGCGATTACACAGACTTACATCATCTTTTAGTCCTTGCCAACCTCGAAAGTTATAACGCTATTCTTATAGAACAAAATATCGAGCAGCCTCAACGTTTGGAAATGTTACGGGAAACAGCTCTTAAACAACTTAGAACAATTCAAGCCCTTGATTTTTCATCCTCAAAAATTCTGACTATTTCCGATAGAGCAGAGGAATCAAAATGACAGAAAAAAATTTGAAAACCAGTCTTAAAGAAGTAATAGACAAATATAATTCTCTTGGAGTAAATCAGCAGCTTGATTACGACAAATTCTATTTATATTCCATTATTACTCACTCAACGGCAATAGAAGGCTCAACCGTTACGGAAGTTGAAAACCAGCTTTTGTTTGATGAAGGAATCACTTCCAGTAAGCGGACAATTACAGAACAGATGATGAATCTGGATTTGAAGAATGCTTACGAATACGGAATAAAATGGATTAAGCAGCATCCAGAAATCACAGTGAATTCGCTTATAAGCCTTTCGGCAAAAGTAATGGCACGGACTGGAAGCGAGTATCACACAATTACAGGTGATTTTTCTGCAGCAAAAGGAGAACTCAGAAAAGTAAATGTAACGGCAGGAATTGGCGGAACCTCTTATATGGCGTATCAGAAAGTTCCTGCAAAGCTTGAATCATTTTGCCAGAAGTTGAATGAACTCCGCAAAAATATAAATCCAAAAGACATTCCTTCTGTTTACAAGCTGAGCTTCTGGGCGCATTATGAACTGGTAACGATTCATCCGTGGGTAGACGGAAACGGCCGGATGAGCCGCCTTTTGATGAATCTTTTGCAGTGGGAATACGGACTCATTCCTTCAAAAGTTCTAAAAGAAGATAAGGCGGAATATATTCAGGCTCTCATAGACTCACGGGAAAAAGATGATGATAGTATTTTTATTGACTTTATGTTGAACCTTCATGCAAAACATCTGCAAAGAGAAATTGAACAGTTTAAGGCTTCCATGAGCGAAAATAATGAGAAAATGGTCGATAAATCGCTTTTGAAGCTGGAAATGGTCGATAAGTGGTCTGTAAAGCCAACTTTAGCCGAGAAACTGGTCGATATTCTGCATTTTATGAGCGATAAATCCCAAATCACTACAGAGGAACTTGTGCAGCATTTTGATTTTGCACCTACAACAGCCAAGCGTTACCTGCGCCAGCTGACCGAATTCGGCTACCTTGAAGCACTGGGCGGAAATAAAAACAGAAGATATAAATTAAAAAAAATAAAGCCTCCGAAAGATTCGAAGACTTGAGTGACGCGACTGAGAAATCAGCGGACAGGGCAACTAAGACACCTCACGTCGATAGTTCAAGTATAGCAG
>JAEDED010000026.1 GCA_016293495.1 Treponema sp.
TGTAGTTTGCGTCCACGCTCGAAATAAGCTGATTACGTTCATTCCATGTGTAAGTTCTGAAGTATCTTGACCCCTTTATTCCGCTGTTTGAATCATTCTCCTTAAATAATCCCCAGCCGTAATCGGTGGAGTAAACATCCTCTGTTTCTTTTGTAATCTTATGGTAAGAAACATCATCACCGTTGCTCTCAAAACTTCCGTCCTGCTCGCAAACAATATTTCCGTTTGCGTCATACTTGTAGTAACGGTCACCTGCACGTACAAGCCTGTGGGCGAAATTTTCGTCATATACGTAATCAAAACTGTAGTTAAGATTGTCGCCTATTGACTTCTGTGGTGTTACAGTTTCTTTACTAACTTTTGAAGTCGTATTGCCCAAACCGTCAGCATCAAAACTAAACACTTGCGAGTAATTTGAAATAAACTCCGGTACGCTTGACAGATACGGATTATATACCGTCTCTCCGTCAACCTTTATCAGCTGATAAAGATTATCATATGGAATTACAACCTGCTTAAATGTTTTATATGCAAGAGTCTGAGCTAACAGGCATGCATCTCTACGGTCAGTTTTTATTCCTGGTCCATTCGGTTTATAAATTGTTGAAGGTGCTATTACAACGCAGGGAAAGCCAGCTTTTTGTAAATCTCGGCAAAGTTTATAACCGGTAGGTCCAGCTTCATAACCAATAAGGACGGGGAAATTAGAGCCGGTTGTTTTAATAACGGATTTAATATAATTGATTGCATTCTTTGAACCAGCTTCACTTTTATGTTCTGCGAAAAAACTCTTTTTTCTTTTGCATAAGCGCAGTAAGAATATATAAAAAATACTTTGAATATTATCAAGCAATATAGTAAAATATTTTGTTATGCAAAATGGTTTTACAGGAACTCAGACAGACTCAAATTCTCAGATGAACAGGATGACAAATCCGCTTATTGTTCAAAGTGACAGAAGTATCCTCATGGATGTTCATGCGCCGCTGGCAGACGAATGCCGGAATGAGCTTATTCTTTTTGCAGAACTTGAACGTTCCCCGGAGCATCTTCACACTTATCGTTTGACTCCGCTTTCTTTGTGGAACTCAACAAGTGCCGGTTTTACTTATCAGGATGCAATCAATGTACTTCGAAAATATTCGCGCTTTGATGTACCGCAGTCGGTAGAAGTATGGATTGAAGAAACTGCCGGCCGTTTTGGAAAATTGCGAATGATTCCGGCTCCAGATGAAATTGTAGAAATAGAAAAGAAGGCCGGTCATTTTGCAGACGATGTAGTTGTTATTAATCCGGGAACTCAAAGTGAAGAAAAAGCTGATGAGAAAAAAAAGAAAAAGAATACCGGTAAAGAAGAATTCCTTTTGCTTGTTGCTGAAACAAAAGCAATTTACAAACAGATTGATGCAAATGTTCAACTTCGTAAATTCCTTACACCATGTCAGGTTGAAAATGCATTTATTCTTCTCCTTACAGACCGCGGAACAATTAAGCAGAAGTTGATTGAATTGGGATGGCCTGTAAAAGATGAAGTTCCTTTAGTTGATGGTGAGCCGTTAGAAATTAATCTGAGGCAGACAACTCTTTGCGGTAATCCTCTTAATATCCGTAACTATCAGATTGAGGCTGCTAAATCAATTGTCGGTGATAAAGGTCCGGGAACTGGTTTTGGTACAATCGTTCTTCCATGCGGTGCCGGAAAGACAATTGTCGGTATGACAATTCTTTCAATGCTGAAGACAAGCACTCTGATTATTACAACGAACATTACTTCTGTTCATCAGTGGATTGATGAACTTGTTGATAAGACAGATATTCCGCGCGACATGATTGCAGAATACACAGGCGAATCAAAGACAATAAAACCAATTACTGTTGCAACATATCAGATTCTGACCTGGAGACCTGACAAGGTCGGTCCGTATCCGCACTTCAGTATTTTTAGGGAACGTCCATGGGGACTTATCATTTATGATGAAGTTCATCTGTTGCCGGCTCCTGTATTTCGTGTGGTTGCGGAACTTCAGGCGGTGCGTCGTGTTGGTCTTACTGCAACTTTAGTTCGTGAAGACAACTGTCAGGGTTATGTATTCTCGCTTGTTGGTCCTAAAAGATATGACGTTCCGTGGAAGGAACTTGAACATACTGGCTGGATTGCAAAAGCTGAATGTGTTGAAGTACGTCTTGATTTGTCAGAAGAACGTGAACTTGAATATGCAGTTGCAACGGCGCGCGAAAAGCACCGCCTTGCCAGTGAAAATCCGGTGAAGGTAAAAATCGTAAGTGAGCTTGTTGAAAAATTTCCGGAAGATAAAATTCTTGTTATCGGACAATACTTGAATCAACTTCAGGAAATTGCAGAGCTTTTGAAAGTTCCTATCATTACAGGAAAAACTCCGAACTCTGTTCGTGATCAGATTTACGGTGACTTTAAATCAGGCAAGGTACGCGTTCTTGTAGTTTCGAAAGTTGCAAACTTCGCGGTTGACCTTCCGGATGCCTCGATGGCGATTCAGATTTCGGGAACTTTCGGAAGCCGCCAGGAAGAAGCTCAGCGCCTCGGAAGAATTCTTCGTCCGAAAGAAAGAACTTCAAGATTCTTTACTTTGATTACGCGTAATACTGTTGAAGAAGATTTTGGTTCAAACAGACAGAAGTTCCTTGCAGAGCAGGGATATACATACAGAATAATTAAATATGCAGATGCATCTTCTTTTGACCAGATTCAAAATGAAACTGCAATTTGTGATGACGGAGACCGTTAATGGCATTTCGAGAACCGGTAATGAGTGAACATGCAAAAAAGGTACTCAGATGGCGCGAGAGTTTTCTGTATCTCGATGAAAATCGTTTTTCAGAAACTATGCGCACATACCTTGGAGAAATAAAAACTCCTTACAACAAACAGAAACTTGTAGAAAGTCTCGAAAGCTTTTTGCGACAGAAGGAACATCTGGTTGCAATTAAAAGTCTTGTTTCAAAAGAAGAACTTGATATTATCTGTGCAGCAGTTTTTATTCCTGATTGTACAGAAGACAAGCTTACAAAATTTTTTGAAAATACTTACAGTTATTCTTTTCTTTACGAAACAATTAATAATCTCGAAGACCGTCTTATTCTTTTTATTTCAAATATTGAAGATCATTTTATAATTGAATTTAATCCGCTCCTTGAAGATGCGTTCTACGATTTGATTTCTGTAGAAAAACTTCTTCCTGAAATTCATTTTGAAAAAAAACAGGCACAGAATACGATTGTTACTGCAGAGATGATTGCTGCGTTCTGTGCCTTTGTAATTCAGAATCCTAATCTTGCAAAGCAGGACAGAAGCCTTAAGAAACATACGATAGAAGTTGCCGAAGAAATTTTTGGTGAAAAAACTTCTTCGCTTAGTGTTCTCTTTAACGGTTTTTTGAATCTCGGAATTTTAAAAGACAGTGGTAAAGGTGTTGAGTTTGACTGGAGTAAGATGAACAAGTTTGTTCAGCAGAGTCTTGCAGAACAGCTCGTTTATATTACAGTTGCATCAAGCGGCCACTTTAGTCGTGATAATCTCCGCCTTCAGGCTCAGCTTTTAATAGATACGCTTAGAAATCTTGGCAGTGCATGTTTTACAAAAGATCTCTTCTTACGAACAGGCTTTCTTGCAGCGGCGCGTCCAAAGTCTCAGGAAGAAACACGACCTCAAATCTCATCAAGATTTGCAAGGCTTATCGAAGAAAGTCGTTTAAGGACAGCAGGACAGGATGTTGAGGCAACGCGCATTTCAGAAAATGGCGGTCTTGAAAGAATGTTTGACGCTGCAGTCGTGATGGGGCTTGTTTCTGATTGCGGAACAACTGACAGTGGAGAAACAGTTTATACTTTCGAAAATATTTTTGATTCGGGATGTGCTGGTTCTGCAGATGATGCCGGTAGTGAACGCGGTGCGGGTAGTGAACGCAGTGTTGGTAGTGAACGCAATCTGTGCGAGATGCTGACGGTTGATCCGGGAATGTCGGTAAACATAATGCCGGGCTTTGCACTTAAAGATATTATCCCGGTAATAAAATTTATGTCGGTTACACGATACGACATGGTTTCAAGTTATTCCATTGATCGTCAGAGCATTATGCGCGGTTTTGATTTTGGTCTTACTTCTAAATCAATTCTTGCTGCACTCAAAGAAAGAACGGCTTATCCTGTTCCTGAAACGCTTGAAGTTCAGCTCGATGACTGGAACGCGTCTTATTCTTCTGCAGAATTTTTCAAGGGCTTTGTTCTTAAGCTTGACGGTAAAATGGCAATTGCCGCAGAACATAACAGCGTTCTTGCTCCGCACATTCATACAGTTATTGCTCCGGGAATTTTCCTTCTCGACATTAATGACGATGCCGAAGCTATGGCCTTGATAAAAGAAAGCGGCCTTGATTTTGTCGGTAAGATTAAAACTGCGCGTGCAGAAAATCAAAGTACCGATTTCTTAAAACTTAATCTTGAAGGTCGCAAAATCAATGACCGCTCCGGATTTACTTCTCCGGCCGAAGTTCTTGAAACTGAAGATGCAGAAAAAGTGACAGACAGAATGTATGCAGCACTGGCAAAGTTAAAACTTGCACCTGCTGCCCGTGAAGGACTTGAACTTAGAATAATCCATAAGATGGTTATTAATCCGTCACAGTTAAATCCTTCGATTCTCCGTATGGAACGCACTAATGCCGGAGGAATGGATTTTGGCGGCAAGCTTTATATTATCGATCTTGCGATGAAGTCGCAGGAGAAGATAGAAATGAAATTCGGTGCCGGCGGACTTACAGTTGTCGGTGTGCCGTTGAATGTTACAAAAAAGAATGCTGAAGCTTTCGTTGAAATTCAACTTGAGCCTGATAACGTTGTTCGCGAATATTCAATTGGCAAAGCTTCATCGGTAAGCAGAATTCGTAAAGGAATGTTCAGATATTAAGTTTTACAAATAGATTTGTAATGGCAGGAGGCTTTGATGATAAAGACAGTTGTTTCAATTGATTTACCTGTAGATGAAAAACTTCTGATTAAGAAGCAGGTTATTTCGTCGTTGGGAGATGATGAAAATGCTGATCAGAAAAATAACGGCGTTAAAAAAATCAGTATCGTTACCGGCATTCATGGTGATGAACTTGAAGGCCAGCTTGTATGTTTTGAAGTTCAGCGCCGCATAAAAGAACATCCTGAATTCTTGAACGGAATTGTTGATATTTATCCAGCACTTAATCCGCTCGGACTTGATTCAACTACAAGATCACTTCCTGCATTTGACATCGATATGAATAAAACATTCCCGGGATTTAATGATGGAACGATGATTGAACATCTTGCAGCTAACATTATGCAGGATCTTCGTGGTTCGGATTTTGTTGTTGATATTCATGCATCAAGTATTTTCGTACGCGAAATTCCTCAGATCAGAATTCCATTGAAGTTTAAAGATAAACTTATTGATAAATGCCGTCTGATGAATATGGATTTGATCTGGGCATCAGAAAGTCCTTCTGTTACAGAAAATACATTGTGCTATGCGCTTAATGATGAAGGTATTAATGCAGTAGTCGTTGATATGGGAATCGCAATGTATTGTACTAAAGAACATTGCAGTCAGGTTACAGAAGGAATTCTCAACCTGATGAAAAATCTTGGAATTTGGACAGGACCAGTTGGCGAAATTAAAAATTCCATTTATGCTGAAGGACTTGATTCTACCAGTGTTGTTATTTCTAAAACTCCTGGAATATTTGTCCGTGAAGTAGAGTGCGGACAGAAAGTTGAAAAAGGGCAGTTAATAGGACGTGTAATTAATCCGTTGAAAGGAACAGTTGAAGAAGAAGTTGTTGCACCAGAAAACGGGCTTCTGTTTACGGTAAGAGAATATCCGGTTGTAGAAGTTGGTTCACTTTTAGGGAGAATTTTCAAATGAGAGAAATAGAAATCTGTGATATGCCTTCGCTTTACCGCGACAACTTTCGTGTAAAAGGATACGTTTTTGGCAACGGAAAAAAATCTGTAAGCATTGTCGGTACTTTACGCGGTAATGAATATCAGCAGCAGTTTATTGCGGCCCGCATGATTAAACGCCTTAAGGAACTTGAAGCAGCCGGAGAATTAAATGAAGGTTACGAAGTTCTTGTAATACCATGTGCAAACGCATATTCAATGAATACTAAGAAAAAATTCTGGTCAATCGATAATACTGACATGAACCGTGTGTTCCCCGGAAGAACTGACGGATCAACAACAGAAATGATTGCCGATTCAGTTTTCAAAATAACAAAGGAATATGAATATGGAATTCATCTTGCGTCATATTACATGGTTGGATCGTTCCTTCCTCATGTAAGAATCATGAAAAGCCAACTTTCATATTTTGAAGAATCTGTCGGCTTTATGATGCCTTATATGATGATTCGTGATCCACGTTCGTATGAAAAGAAAACCTTGAATTACACTTGGCAAGAAGCCGGCGTAAAAGCGTTCAGTTTGTATTCATCTCAGACTGATGGAATTGACCGTAATTCTGCGCATACAATTGTCCGTTCGATTCTTCTGTTCCTTAAAAATAAAGGAATTATCAGTACAGAAATTCTTGGCGGTTATACCGAATGCGAAATTCTTGAAGAAGAAAAAAGAATTATTCCGATCAGAACTTCTCATGCCGGATTTTTTGTTCCGAAAGTTAAAGTAGGTTTTGAAGTAAGCAAAGGTGATCTGCTTGCAGAAATTCATGATCTATATACGGATGAGGTAATTTCTGAATTGAAGTCACCGGTTGATGGTGTCATATTCTTTATGCATACTGCACCGATGACTTACAGCCAGTCAGCTGTTTTCAAGATTATTGTTTAATTCAGATAAAGTCGGAGATTATTTGGAATTAAAGAGGATTATTAATGAATTATAATATTGAATTTCAAATTGCAAGTATTATTTTTGTCATCACTGTTATGGTTGTTTTCTTTTCGAAAAAGAGATGGCCTTCAACTGCAAATATTGTTTATCGTGTCGTAATGTTTTTAACACTTGCTACACTTCTTCTTGATGTATGCAGTGTCATAACAATTACCAAGTATGTTGGCGGTAATAAAGAAATTGAATTTCTGAATAATCTGCTTTCAAAGCTGTATCTTGTAGTCATGCTTGCATATATTGCAACGATAGATATATACGCGGTTGTAAATACAATTCATAAAAAGAAAACTAATGTTCATCTTACGATTAAATATATTGAACTTGCAGTAATTATAATGGGACTGCTTGTGGCAATCGCAATCGCAATCGCAAATCCACTTCTGTATGGTGGTGAAGGGAAATATATTTACTCATACGGAATTCCGTCTGATACAGTATATGTTTATTCTACAGCTTCAGTTATTTTTGTACTTACACTTCTCGTATTCAATATTAACAAAGTTTCTCTTAAAAGACTCGTTCCGATTATTACGTTCTCTATAATGGAAGGCTCGGTTGCAATTGTTCAGATGTTTAACAAACAGCTTTTGGTTATCGGATTTGGAACAGCGATTTCGTGTCTTATCATGTATTTTGCGCTTGAAAATCCGGATATGAATATGATTGATGAATTGAACAAGGCAAATAAACGTTCACGCGATCTGCTTTTAAATATTCTTCCTCTTTCAATTGCAAATAAACTTGAATACGATGCAAAGCCGTTTTTTGAAGAACTTGATAACGTTTCAATTATGTTCATTGATATTGTAGGATTTACAAAAATGTGTTCAGAGGTCGGAGGAACTTATCTTGTAAAAATCCTGAATGACTTCTTCGGTGAGCTTGATGATCTGATTTCAAATTTCAAGGTTGAAAAAATTAAAACAATCGGAGATGCATATATGATCGCAGCAGGCGTTCCTGACAGCTATGATTATAACTGCCAGGAAATTGTAAAGCTTGCCCGTCAGATTCTTCGCCTGCTTACAGACTTTAACCGCAGAAAACATACTGACCTGCATGTTAGAATTGGCGTAAATAACGGGCGTGTAATTGCAGGCGTTATCGGTAAAAAGAAATATATTTATGACCTTTGGGGCGACAGCGTAAATCTTGCATCCCGCCTGGAATCTAATGGCGAAACTGACAGAATTCATGTGTCGGAGCGTGTAAAATACCTTTTAGGCGACCAGTGCGGGTATGAACCGCAGCCGCTTGTTGATATGAAAGGCATTGGCAAGCTGCAAACATATTTGTTAACTTAGTAAAAATAAAGTTTATTCCACAAAAAATATGTGGTATAATAGAAGTAATGATTAAAATTAACAGACATTTTCGTAATCTCTGTGCAATTGCAGCGGCTACCATTACTTTTATGCTTTCAGCCGTGCCGGTTTATGCACAGGAAGAAACTTCCATAAAAAAAATTCTCTTCATCGGTTCTGAAGAACTGGACAATTATGCCAGTGCTACACAGATTCAGGGTCTGAAATCAAGCCTTAGCAGTGATGTTCAGCTGAGCATTCAGTTCATGGAATCACAGATTATTTCTGATGATGAGAACTATTCCAGATTTTATAATCGCATTTCAAGTTATATCAGGGACAATGAGTTTGATGCCTTTATCGTTTCTGGTGATGAAGCGCTAGATTTTGCATATAAATATGATGATGATCTTTTTGCGGTAAAACCTGTTTTGTTCCTTGGAGCAAAGAACAGTGATTTGATCAGGCGCTGTTCTGCAGTGGATAATATTACGGGTATAAAAGATGTTCTGTATTTTGATGAAAATGTGCTTCTTGCAAAAAGACTTTTTCCTGCAGTTAAAAGAATTTATCTTATAACAGATGATTCTCTCGAAGGACTTTCTGGTGCCGCAATATTCAACGAACTTAACAAACGCTTTAAAGGAATTGAATTTGTAGATCTTGATACACAGCATCTGCCAATTGACAGAATACAGAATATTTTATCAGATGCAGAAAAAACAGATGCTGTATTTTTTCTTTCTGCACACGGCATCCCGGGTTCTGTTTCGACAGATGTAAAATTTATTCTTAACAGCTGTTCTAAAAATAATGTACCAGTTTTTAGCTGTACTTATGGTAATCTTGGAACAGGTGTTCTTGGTGGTTACTTCAATTCGTATTATGATGTCGGCTCTCTTATTGGTAAGATGCTGAATGAAGTTTTCGAAGGTGTTGATCCGAGATTTATCAGTGTAAGTTCAGATGCACCTGCAAGATATTTCTTCGACTATTCAGTAATGACAAAATATGATCTGTCAAAGAGACAGCTTCCAGAAGATACAGTTTATTTAAATGATAAAAGTATTTTTAACAGAAACGGACTTGTCTGGATTCTCGCAACTGTAATGTTGACTTTGATTTCTTTGATTACAATTGTTTTGAATGTTAATAATCGACACAGAAATAATAAGCTTGAAGATATGCTTAAAGAAAGCCGAAATATGCTTCATGCTGTAATGGATCAGAGTGAAACTGTTTACTGGGAATGTGATTTTACTGAAGATCAATACGCTGCAGAAGAAGAACAGACAGAAGGACTTGAAGAAATAGAAGAACTTGAATCAGTAGATGATGAAACTCCGCTTGGTAAAGTTCAGAATGTTGAAGAAGAAGACATTCTTGAAATTCCTTCAATCGAGAGACTTTCAGGCAGAAATTTTGGTCTGAATACACAGGATGTAGTTCTCGGATGGATTTATTCCGGTGTAATTCAGCGTGAATATCGTGAACAGTTCAATCAGGTATTAAAAGATTTTAAAGAAGGAAAAACTAAGCGCTCAATTGAAATCGATATTCCGATTGGAATTGAAGATATCCGCAATAACGTTCAGACAGAACGCTGGAAGCATATTGTATATCGCGCAATTAAAACTAAAGGCGACCAGGTTGTTCGGGCAATCTGTTCTGCAACTGATGTAACAAGCCAGAAACGTGCTGAGCGCGAATATGAAGGTATTATGAAATACCAGAGTTTTGTTCAGCAAAACTATCCTGCATATACACGTTTGAACTTAACAAAAAATATTGTTCTTGAACGCTTTATTAATCTTCCTGACATCGGAAAAATGATTAAAGGAAATTCCGCAGTAAGTGAACTTGAATTTTTAAGAACCATTATTACAACACGAGGACAGAATCATAGCTTTGCAAATACTCTTGATCGTGAAGATTTGATTATTGCATTCAAAAACGGTGCACGTCAGAAGACATGTGATTTCTGTTACAAGTTTACAAACGGAGTAATTCACTGGTTTAACCTTTGCATGGAACTTGCTTTCAATCCGTCCAGCGGAGACATTGAATCTTACTGTTACCTTAAAGATATTTCAAATCAGACAATTGCAACTATTACAAAAGACTCGGTTCTTGAAGAAGATGTTGAATATATTTTCTGGCTTAATAAAGTTAACGGTGTCTGCCAGTTTATTAATAAGTCTGAGGATGTAAGCTGGATTTTTGAAAAAGATACAGCTGATTATAAGGTAATGATTGATACCTTTATAAAGAAAAAAGTTCCGGATTCTGATAAAGAAAGCGTTAGGGAACTTTTTGATGTCGGAAGAATTGAGAATGAACTCGAAACTCAAAAAGAAGTTCGTTTTACATATCACACAAGAAAGGATGACGGTTCAATTGAAATTAAGCAGGAAAAAGTTTACTACCTCGAACCGGGCGGAAATATTATTGTCTTTGTAGGAACTGATATTACAGCAATTACTTTGATGGAAAGCCAGCAGAATGAAAAGCTCGCAAAAGCCATCAAGGAAGCAGAACGAGCCAACTTTGCAAAGAGTGACTTCCTTTCGCGAATGAGTCATGACCTTCGTACTCCAATGAACGGAATTATGGGTATTGCAGAACTCGCTTCCAAGGAACTTGATGATCCTGTAAGTCTCGAGCGCGATATTTCAAAAATCAAATCTGCAAGTAAATACATGCTTGGTCTTTTGAATGATATTCTTGATATGTCCAAGATTGAAAGCGGTCGCATGGAAATCCGTAAGGAAAAATGTTCGTTTGGTGATATCCTTGAGAACGTTATTACACTTTCACATGTTATGTGTGACAAGAACGGAATTGATTTCTTCTGTAACAGAAACCCAGATGATTACCGCGATTTTATTTTGAACATCGACAGACTTCACATGCAGCAGATTGCAATGAATCTTATTTCAAATGCATCAAAATATACGCCTGAAGGCGGTAAGATTGAAATGCTCCTTGATTCTGTTCCAGTTGCGCCGGGCGTAATTAAAATCCATGTTGAAATCCGTGATACCGGTGCGGGAATGACAAAAGAATTCCAGAAGATTATGTACGAAGCCTTTACTCAGGATATTAACTCTGTTAATAAAGTGGGAACAGGACTTGGTCTTGCAATTGTTCATAACCTTGTTAATCTTATGGGTGGAACAATTGAATGTGTCAGTGCACCTGGAGAAGGGACACAGTTTACAATTGAAATGAATATTGAAGTTGTCGATACAGGTAATGGTCCAATATCTTCTGATCAGGGAACAGTTGAAGAAACAAAAGATGTTTCTAAACTTTCAATCAAAGGTAAGCGTGCACTGCTTGTTGAAGATAATGAACTTAACCAGGAAATCGCGTCGCGACTTCTTATTGCTGAAGGTCTTGAAGTTGATATTGCCGGCAACGGTCTTGAAGCTTTGAATATGTTCAGTGAAAAACCTGAAGGATATTACGACATCGTATGTATGGATGTGATGATGCCGGTAATGGACGGTTTGCAGGCAACACATTTAATGCGTGGACTCGAAAGAGAAGACGCAAAGAAGATTCCTATTATTGCGATGACTGCAAATGCCTTTACTGAAGATATCGAACGCTGTCTCGAAGCCGGAATGAATACACATATTGCAAAGCCGATCGAGACAGAAAAGATGATTCGTACCGTTAAAGAATTTATCGGGGAATAAGGGGAAGAAAAACCAGATTTATTGAAGAAATTGGATTAAAATATTTTTCTCTTCTAAAACTAACGACTGGTAGTAAAAAGCCGATTTTTTCTAATATACTTCCCATTAGCAGAGTAATTCCTTATAATTAGATTTATGAAAACATTACCTATTAATCGTTTTCAGATTAAAAAAATAATCTGGAAAGACATGTGCGCTGCCCTTATTGCGATTGGTGCACTGTTAAGTACCAGCTGTGAAGTTATGCTTCCTGCTCCAATCGTTCAGACCGCAGAAAATGACAGTTCAAGTCAAAGCTCTCTGTTTGCTGCACCAAAAAACGTTCAGGCTTCAATGGGTTTGAAAAAGAAAATTGTTCTTACATGGGATGCAGTACCTTTAGCAACTAACTATTTCATTTATATGGCTGATTCACCTCAGGATGAATTCAAACAGATTAATGAAACTAAGTCTAACTCAATTTCAATTAAAGTACCGGAAGGAACTTTAAAGTTCTTTAAAATAACTTCAGTTGATTCTAAAAATACAATTTCTGAAGATAGTCTTATAGTTGAAGGTGCCTCACTGGCAGTTCCGGTCATTTCAAGTATTGAAGAACTGGATTCAAAAACAATTGTAAGATGGTATATGTCAAATCTCAGTACTTCAACATATGCAGACAACATTAAGTTTGTTGTTCACTGTAAAAGTGCAGATGGAAAAGAAGAGTACACAGAAACTTTGGATAAAACCTGTGATACCTTCTGTGTTTTCGAAAACCTTTCACCAGAAACAAAATATATTTACTATATAGAAGCAATTCTTGAAGGTCCTGATGAAATAAAGGAATCAAGTGCAAAAGTTGCATCTGTAACAAATGCTCCTGCAACAGATCCAGGAGGCGGAACTCCTGTTGATCCTAGTCAGCCTGTCATGAAGTATCTTATTGATGATACTTCTTTTGCAGTTACAGATTTAACATCAGCTGAAAAAGAAACCCCAATAGAAACTATTTCGTGGAAGATTTCAACAACTCAGACAGAAATTACTGAAGATACTGTTGATTATTACGAAATCCAGATTTTGAATAAAAACTGTTCATCAAAATGGTATCCGGTTGCAACAATTAGCGCAGACGGTAAGTCTTCAAATAATGAACTTGCCCCAGCTTGGGCAGATATTCAGATTTCTGCAAGTGTTGGTTCAAAGAAAATTACATTTAAACCAAACAACTTCAGCGTTACTTCTGGAGTTCATAATGGAATCCTTAAGGTTCAGCGTGATTACAAACATTATTATCGTGTTGTCGCAAAGAAAAAGGATGGTACAACGCTTAAAACAATAGAGGGTAATAAACTTGTTTCCTACAGACAGATTTCTAGAGATGAGTTTGCAAGATGTGTTGGTTTAAGTATTGCAGACTCAATGATGAAAACAAAAGGTAGTGGTGGAACTTATAATGGAGCTTCAGGAACTCTTGTACAGTCATGGAATCTTAACTGGGGTAAAAACGAATGGGTATATTCTTACACTAACTATGTAAATGAATTTTCAAGTCTTCCAGGTTCTGCAACGGCCGTAAATAGTTGTTTTAAACTTACTAGTTCTGATTCAAATATTGGTAGGGCTTATGATACACATGTATATGGATTAGGCGAATGTAAGATATTTGTTGCTAACCCTGATCTTAAAATGCCGTCATATGAAGGTTACGTTAATCTTTCTTGCGGAACAACTGCAAAAAATCAGCTTGTTTGGAAACTTTCATTTACTGCAAAAAATGATACAAGTACAACTGAAATAAATTATTCTGCATCAGATGAAACTGAGTTTAAGAAAATATTCCCATTTGCATTAGGTTCTAAATTGTCAAGTCTTAGTGATTCTTCTAATCCTTCAAAACAGAATGAATGGTGGGAGGTAAGAAACTAATGAAGAAAATTAAATTAGCTTTATTACTGAGTTTTGTAGTTGCATTAACTTCCTGCTCGGTTTTATTTGAAAATCGTGTTCCTATGAACATTGATAAGCCAGGTTCGAATCTTGGAGTACTGATTTCAGGTAAAGAAAAAAAAGAAAAACTTGATACTCCTGCACAGATTTATGTATCAAATGCAAGTTATTCAAATAAGATTGTAGTTAGTTGGACTCCTGTTGATAGAGCAACTTCATACTATATTGAAAGAGCTGTTTCTGTTAAAGATGAAAATGGCAGTTATCCAGTTCCCACTGATTCAGAGTATGATACTCTTCCATTCTGTCAGCGTTATTATGGTACAGTTTATGAAGATGTAATTCTTAAAGACCCTGAATATTCTTCAAGCGAATATGAATGCAGATATTATTACAGAGTATGTGCCGATAATCCAAGAGATGGCTATAAATCAAGTGACTTTGCAGTATCAACAGCAGGTTCACTTCTTGCTCCTCCTAATACAGTTTCTGCAAGTCTTGGAGAGTCAAAAGAAAAAATTGAAGTTACATGGTCTTCAGTTCCTGGTGCACGGTCATATGAAATATACAGATCCTTGAATTCAGATGGAACAGCTTCAAAAAAGATTGGTACTGTGTCAGGAAATGAAAGACGTTTCGTAAACAGCGTATCAAAAGAAGAACAGGGGAAAAACTTTTATTACACTGTATATTCTGTTAATTCAACTGGCAGAAGTTGTGAAAGCTCTCTCACTTTAGGATACTCACTTGAAGACGGTGCCTGTGGAGCTGTTACTGGTGTTGCTGTTGTAAATGGAGATGGCAAGTCTGCTGATCCAAAATTTCAAGTCAGCTGGAATTCCGTTTCTGTAGAAGGAAAAGATGTTTGTTATGCCCTTTACAGAAACAGTTCAAAAGATTCAACACGCGTTCTTATAAAAGAATTAAGCGCTACCAGTTACGAAGATGTTTCAAATATTGAACCGGGTGTTTTTTATTATTATCAGGTTCAGGCTTATTATGAAACATCAGATGAGGCAGGTAATACTAAAAAAGTTAAAGGTCCGTTCTCAAAATCAGGTGCTGATAGCACAAACCCTGCAGAAGGATATCTTCTGTCTGCTCCGTCAAAAGGCAAAGTTGCAACTAATAAAGAGGATAAAACTAAATGTTCTATCTGCTTTACAGCTGCATTAGGTTCGCTAAAATGTAATACACCTTCAAAAATTGCAAATGATAAAGTTTATTCATATGAAATTTTCTATGGTGCAGAAAAAGACGGAAATTACACAAGCCTTGGAGTTTATACAGATTCACAGCTTGACGCTTACTTTAATCAAACTACAAAGATGTATGAAATTCCAAATATTGATACTCAGAACTTCTTCTATATCGTAACAATTTCAGGTGGAACAAAATCAAAACCAGGAAATGTATTTGCTTCTTCTCCAATGCCTGTAAGAAACCTTAAGGCTACAAAAGCAGCATTTATTGATGGATTAACTAACAGCGAATCTATGGCAAACGAAAAAGGAGTATTCTCAACAGTAGTTTCATGGGAGCCATCGGCATCTAATGATGCTGATGGCGGATACCGTCTGTTCAGATCTGAAAGTCCTGATTCTGGCTGGCGTAAGATTGCTGAACTTGAAAAAGATAAACTAGAGTTTATTGATAGTGTACAAGAAACAAATGAAGGTGCTTCTCCTGGTACTGTTTATTATTATCGTGTTCTTTCTTTGAATGCAGATAAAGAAGGGGATAATTATTCTGATGTGGTTTATGGCTACGGTGCATTAACCGCTAAGCAGTATTTGATGGAATACAACAAGACAATCAAGAATTCTCACACAAAACTTACTCTTATGCATAAGAGTGCAACATCTAAAATTGGATCAGAAACAGCAAAAGGTACTATTTCAGGTGACCTCTATTACAATGCTAAAATGGCAAGTGGTCTGCGAGGTGATGTTACAATGAAGTATACAAACTACGCAGATTACTATATTGATGATAAACATAAAGAACTTGGTCCAATCTTTATTTGTAATGGTAATTCAAATACCAACTCAAGTCTTTCTGACGGTTATATGTTTGGAACTGTAACATGTACTGGTATGTATCCTGGTTCAGTTGGATATGATGATATTAAGATTGTAAGCCAGAAAGCCGGAGGCGGAACATATCTTATTTCTAGAGATGGCTTTGAACAGGAAAAAATTGACTGGACATTCGGCGAAGAATAAAACTCGAAAAGTTAGTTCTTCGTAATTTATTAAGTGGAGTTATTATGAAAAAGGTTATTTATATTACATTTGCAGCATTGTTTTTAAGTTTATTTACAAGTTGTTATTCTCCTAATCCATTTTATGGTACTTGGGAAGACAACTCAAAATCATCAATTATGTTTTTGGCAGATAATTCATTTTCTGCGACAATAAATGTAAAGGGGACAAAAAAGCGTTATGGCGGTACTTATTCTGTACTTGAAAACGTTCTTGTATTTACAAAAGATGATGGAACTCGTTCTATTACAGAATGGGATATTCGCGGTGGATATATGTATCTTACCTGGTATGATGCAGATCTTAATGAAAACTTTAATCTGGTGTTATTCCATACATCTAAGTAGGTAATGCAAATGTTAAAAACAAGAAAAACAATTGCAGCTTTGATGTTTGCTGCGATGTGTTCCATTAGTTTTGCAGAAACCGTTGAAAAACCTGTAAAACCACAAAGACCATATGATCCTGCCGCTCCTTATGTGCTGCATAATGGAGGCTTTTCCTGGGCAACGGTAACACGTATTCAAAGAAAAAAGGAATGCAGTAATTTTGTCTGGCAGGATGATATGCTTGGTGCATTTTATTCAGTGCAGACAGGTAATCTTCCTGTAAATTTTATGGGAAAATTTGGCGTTTACTATCCATACCATTATGAATTTAGAAAAGTGCAGCAGAAACCGCTTCAGGTAATTCTTTATTCATTTGACTTGAGTGCAGGTCCTTATTGGACAATTCCATTGTGGGAAATTGCAAATCTCAATCTTGCACCGATGATTCACTGTCGTTATCAGCTTACTGATGAATATCATCATGTTGATTTGGGGGTTGGTGCTTTTGTTGGTCTTGAATTTCCAATTGCCAAAAAGTGGACTGTCGTTTTGAACGGAGAAGTTACATACGATAATGGAAATCTTGGTTCGAATGGCAAAATGTTCCCATATGACCACGTTTTTAGTTACAGCGCAGATATTGGATTTAGATTTGACTCAAAAGGCAGAAATAAGTTTTATTACATAAAGAATAAAGATGAGCTTAAAGCTGCAAAACAGAAGCAGGCTGTCAAAACCGAAGAAAATAATAAGCGAAAAGAAGAACGAAAAGCTGCGGCTGAGGCAAAAAAAGCTAAGAAACAGAAAGAAAACGAAGAGTACAAAAAACAGCTGAAAGAATATAAAGAGGCAAAAGAAGCCTATTATGCAAAAGTAAGAGCTGAAAGAGTACTGGATAAACAGAAAAAAGAAGAAGCAATAAAAGAAAATAGCAAGAATACAGACAATATAACTCCGATCAAGAACTCAAAATAAGAGTAGATATTGTTAGTTTAAAACAGTCCTTAGAATTAAGGGCTGTTTTTTTATAAAAAATACAAAACATATTTTCCTTTAAAAAAATTCAATTGTGTATTAAAATAGATTAATTATTAAGCATTAGCCGTTTGAGGTGAGAATGAATATTAAAGACATTGAAAATCAAATTCAGACATATACTGACAGAACAGAAGACATTTTTCTAAACCTTGCAGAAAAATTTCCTCTCCTTCTCAATAAAGAAGAAAGCTCTTCCATGGATAAGCTTCTTGAACTTTTTGATGTTCTTGATAAGGCAAACAATGGTGCTGTTGGACAGGAAGCAGCCTTTTTCAAAAATTACGACATAAAATATTCGCCTTTGTTTGATGCACTTAACAAACATATTGAAGAGCTTTCAAACGTAAATGACAATGTTCAGAAAATAAAAGACAATTCAGAAGAAATGGAACTTATCGCGCTTAACGCAATGGTAATTTCCATCAAGTCTGGTGAACGCGGCCGCGCATTCAGCAGTATCACAGAAAGTTTAAAGCAGCTTTCTACCGATATGAATCTGTATTCAAACAAACTTCTTGATGAAGAGCAGCAGCTTTTGAAACAGATTAATACATTGAAAGTTGTTTTCGATGGAATTCTCGATTCCCAGAAAACTCTTTCCAAAGCCGGCACTTCTTCTTCTGGCGATGTAACAAGACTTATCGAAAAAGCATCGGCCCCGCTGGGAGAAATCAAAGAAGTTATTAATTCCGTTTATGGTCCGATTCAGAAGGCAATGGAAGGTTTGCAGTACCAGGATATCATCCGCCAGGCTTCTGATCATATTCTTCTTTGTCTCAAGGAAACTTCGACTGTTACAGTTATTAACGGTCAGGAAGAAACTGCTCTTGATAGTTTGACTTTCAATATTCAGCTTTTACGTCTTGCATCTTTAGTTCTCGAAGATGTTTGCCGCGACATTAAAAAGAGTATTGATATTTTCAAGGATAACTGGATTAAGGTTTCAGAAACTCTCCGCACTGTTGAACCAAAGCGTCTTGATTATATCCGCCGCTTTATGGATAAGCAGAACATCAGCGAAGACAACATCAATGACAATATGTCAAAAATCAATGACCGTTTTGCTGCAACAATGAAGCAGTTCGGGGTTTATATTGCCAACCAGAAAAATCTCGAAAGAAACTGCAGCGGCATTACAGAAAAAGCCCTTCAGATGTATGCGGTATTCGAAGCATTAAAACCAATTATCGACCGTCTTCATCACGTTAGAATTTTGCAGCAGATTGAAGTTGCAAAGAACCCTGCAATTGCTGCCGTAAAAGATTCTGTAATTGATATGGATAACCTTATTTCGTCAGCTAATGATTCCCTTGACGAAATGCAGGATATGCTTAATTCCTTTATCGGTTCTATTAAAGAGCTTCTCGGCCAGTTTACACTTGCCATCAGGGATGACTCTTCTGAGATGAATAAAGTTCGCCTTGCTAAAAATTCTTTCTTCAATGAGTTCCATGTTGTTCAGGCTGAACTTTCAGATATTCTCGGTTCGTTCAATGTATTCCCACCAGGATTCGAACAGCTTTGTATTTCTGTTCAGATAAAACTTGATGAACTCGAAAGTATTTACAATAATCTCCGTTCTATCATTGTAGAAATGGCAGAAGAAAAGATGAAACTTGAAGGCCGCAAATTTGATGTTATGGCCCGTATAGGTATTTCTAACTGGGAACTTAAAGACAGCCGCCTTAAAGAACTTGTTGAACACTTTACTATTGCAACTCACAAAGAAGAAGCCGGCGAAATCGGAAACTTTGGTGTTGAAGATGGACTAGAGGCTGGAGAAATTACGTTCTTCTAATTCTTTACTATGAATACTTTTTTTGATAACTCATTTAACAGAAACGTAGTAACTATCTATCCGGGCGAATACTATGTTTCAAAGGGCCCGGAACTTATTTCTACCATTCTTGGTTCCTGCGTAGCTATTGTGCTGTTTGATCCGCAGAACCAGATCGGCGGCATGAACCATTTTATGCTTGCTACAAATAGGGACAAAACTAAAGATGCAAAAAGAAACGGTCCGATTGGCCGCTTCGGGGAATATGCGATCGACCTGCTTTTAAAAGATATGGAAAAGGCTGGCGCTGACCGCTGCAATCTTCAGGCAAAAATCTTCGGCGGAAGCAATGTGTTCAATCTGCCCGAAACTGCTCGAGAGCAGGTCGGTACACAAAACATTAAGTTTGCAAAGAATTATCTTCAAAAGCTTAACATTCCGATTCTTGCAGAAGAACTCGGAGGCGTTCCTTCAAGAAAAATCGTATTTGATCCTGCGACCTTCAAGGTTTTGTTAAAGCGCATTAATCAGTAAAAAATTCCCCGTTAAGCTCTTCAATATCCTGATTTTCGTTATTGCCGAAGAATTCATTGTCTTCAAGATTTTCGTTGTACTGATATGTGTGGAGAAGAATTCTGTCTGCGGCAGAGTTCAGCTGGACTGCGAACGGATTCTGAGGATTAGAAATGCATACCGGAACGCGCTTGGCAACAGCAAGTTCGATAGCGTTGTCCCTCGGTGTAAAACCTACAAAGTCAAGGTTAATGTTCAGCTTGTTCCATACCAGGGAACGAAGGCGGCGTGCCATTTCAAGATCCTGTGTTGATTTACCCATGTTAAGAATTACCTGCGGGCGATATTTGAGAAGTTCTGTTCTTGCTTTTTCGCCGCTTTCAGGAAACTGACGGCAGATTTCTTCTACGAGGGTCACAAAGGAACTTTCGGCTCCTGCGGCACTGTTTTTAATGTAGTCATCAATCATTACGCGTTCCGGCGATTTTGCCTTGAACTGGCGGGTAAAGAATCTGTAGGCTGCAGCCTTTAAGAAAGAGTAGGCGTTAAGAATTGATGTCAGCTCAGGACTTGTTACAAGAATTGAATTGTAAGTCAAAAGATAAAAATCAAGAGTATTGTAAGTAGTTCCGCCGCCTAAATCGAGAATTGCATAGTCTGCATCCAGGGCCTCGATTTCTTTAACGAGCTTTCGTTTGATAAAGAAGCCCATGTTTGCTGTTCCAGGGAATAAACAGTCGCCTGCAATAAATGTAAGGTTCGGAATTCCTGTTTCTTGAAAAAGTGGCTGTAAGGTTGATTCCTGTTTGTAGATAAAGTTTCCGAGGCCCGCGTGGTTGTTTTTTAATCCGAGCAGTGTATGAAGGTTTGCGCCGCCAAGGTCAAAGTCGATTAAAACAACTTTTTTTCCTTTTTGAGCAAGAAGGATTGCAAGATTAACTGCGATTGCACTTTTTCCGACGCCGCCTTTTCCGCTGGCGATTGGCAGAATGTTTACCATAATTTAACTCACTTTCTGATAATTTGGCTGAATAGAAACAATTCTTCTATTATATATGCCATATTAATGTTCGGTGAATTTTCCCCATAATATAAGATTTTTCTTATTTTTATGGAATTTCTTGACTATTTGAGATTGTATTATTATATTGAAACTGTTACCGAACATTCGGTAACAGTACCGGTAAAATATGGCACAGAAGCGCAATACTCGACAGATTATTCTTAGCGAAGCCTTCAATCTTTGTTATGAATCGCCAAAATCAATTTTCTCACTTTCAGAACTTGCAGAAAGAGTTGGAATTTCCAAGACTGCAATTTTCAGGCATTTTAAAAACAAAGATGCGCTTCTTTTTGAAATGGGTTCTTTAATTGCTGACGGCCTTGCAGAGATAATGCGTAAAGGCGACTATTTTAGAGAAGCCGAAACTCATCTTACAGAAAACTACGAAAGATTTTCAGACCTTATAAATTCCCTTGTAAAATTTTTTCAGGGCAATAAAGGCTATCTTGGTTTTGCCTTAAATACCAGAACTTTTATGCCTTCTCCGGGGCAGTCTTTACTTAAAGGGCTTATGGAACGCGGCGTTTATATTTCGCCGGAATTCCTTGCAAACAAAACTCCTCAGCGATTTTTCAGAGTTTTCTTCTGCGGAGAATCTTTGATTTATTTTCTTTCGAGAAGAGACTGTCTGACTCAGGCAGGTATTTCTGAAATCGATTCTGAAGAGGAATTTATTAAGGAGATTACTGATCTTCTCTGGAAAGGAATTGCAAGAGGTAAACCACAACTTGATAGTAAAAGAATTGCAGAACTTGATAAACTGTGTGAGGTCAGTTTTAAAAACAAGCCTGAAGATACAAGATTCTTTACGGCTTTTGCAGAAACCTTCCAGGAAAATGGTTTTGACGGTCTTACTGTTGAACGCATCAGCGATAAACTGAATCTTGCAAAGAGCAGTCTTTACGCTTTCTTTGAAAACAAAGAGGAATTTGTGCAGAAAATGCTTGTCGAGGAATTTTCGATGATTATGAAAGTTATCGTTGAAAAAACCATGTATGCAGAAACTCTTGAAGAGCTTGCTTACGTTCTTCTTCGCTGTGAAAAAAATTATCTTGAAAAAAGACATTTCGTGCTGATGATTCATTACTGGGCAACGCAGAAGGGACTTAATACTTACAGGTTTAAAGATGACCAGATTGGTTATAACGACCGGTTTGAGTATTTGAAAAAAAAGAGTATTCAAATGCCTGAATTGTTTAATTATCAAAGTTTTGTCGGCTGGGAATCTTCGCTTGTGGGAGCCCTTAAGTTTTTCTTTGATATGACGCCACTAAAAGAATTGGAACGTATTATAGATTACGCTCAGGAATTATATAAGCTGATTATCAATGGAATTGAAAATCAGAATTAAAACAGTTAACTATTCGTTAAAGTCGAAGAGGAGAATATGAAAAAAATTATTTCAAAACAGAAAATGGCAAAAGTAATTTCGCTTGCGGCAGTTGTGCTGCTTGGAACAAATGTTTTTGCACAGACTGCTGATGTGTCTTCTGAAACTGCAGCTACAGAAGCAGAACAGAAAGAAGATGTGCTGGTATTAACAGTAGAAGATGCTGTTGAATATTCCATTGAACACAGTCTTTCGCTTAAGAGCTCAGCTCTTGATCTTGAACTTTCAAAATGGAAGAGTGATACTTCGTGGAATACGTTCCTTCCGAATGTTCAGGTAAGTGGAACTTTTGCAAGAACAAATGATTATTATTCAAGTGTAAAACTTGCTGGTAGTTATAATGCGGCATTTATGCCAGACCCAGATGAAAAACAGTATTGGACTGCAATGGGAAACCTTGGTGTTTCTTTTAATTTTAATGCAGCAATGATAATGTCGATGATGACTGCAAAAGAATCTTATGAAAACGGAAAGATTACTTACGAACAGGCTGTTAAATCGAATATGGATACTGTTCGAAAACTTTTTTATTCATTACTGTTGCAGCAGGAAAGTTTAAAGCTTCAGAAAGATTCGTTAGAAAATGCTCGTCAGCGTATGAATCAGGCTGCTGTTAATTATCGAAACGGCTATGTTCCTCAGATTCAGTATCTTCAGGCACAGGTTGCATACGAAAATATGGTTCCAACAATAGAAAAAGCTGAACTTGCAATGAAACAGTCGCTTGATACTTTTTCATTTGTAATAGGACTTCCGGTAGGAACTAAGGTTGAACTTAAAGGAGAAATTGAACCTGTTTATGTTGATGTTGATGTTGAACAATTAATTTCGCTTGCAAAAGAAAATAATCTTGAAATCAAGTCTCTGAAAAGTTCTTTAAATTCACTTAAGCTTTCAAAAACTTCGCTTGATCTTTCGACTTATACTCCATCTCTTTCTGTAAGTTGGGCTGGACAGCCAACAATGCTGGTGCCTGGAGATAAAGACTGGGGAAATAAAAATAACTGGGTTGATAATGGATCATTTAGCGTGAGTTTAGTTTGGAACTTGACAAATATGCTTCCGTGGTCGTCATCAAGAACAAGTGCAAAAGAAATTCAGACTAATTTAGAAAAACTTGAATTGAGTATGAAGACTCTTGAAAGAAATACTGAACTTGAAGTAAGAAAAGCTTATGATACTTTGAAACAGTGTAAGCAGGCAATAGAAACTAGTCAAAGGAATATTGATCTTTCTCAGAAGTCTTACAATATGACATGGCAGGCTTATAGAAACGGTACTACTGAATACCTTAATCTTGTAGAAGCCCAGACACAGTTGAATCAGGCAAAATTCAGTTTGATTAATGAAAAATTTAATTATATGACAAGTCTTATGGATTTGGAAACACTTATTAATTCAAAGATTTCAGGAGAAAAATAAAATGAAAAAAACAATAGTAATTACAAGTGCATTTGTGCTTGCTGCATTAAGTCTGACTTCTTGTTCAAAGAAAGGTCCAGTACAAAAAGGAGAAGTTGAGGCAGTTTTTGCTGTTAATGCTTATAAAGTGTCTCCAACAAATCTTGATAACTACCTTGAATTTGGAGGAGACGTAGATGCTGCTTCTTCTGTAGCAGTTATGCCAGATACAGCTGGTAAAATTTCGCAGCTTCATGTAAAGGTTGGACAGAAGGTATCAAAGGGACAAATTCTTGCAGCAGTTGATGCAAGCCGTCCTGGTATGGTTTTTGCTGCGAGCCCTGTTCGTGCACCAGTTGCAGGAACTGTTACTTACTTTCCGTGTGTTGTTGGAACAAGTGTTGCACAGTCATCTGTAATTGCAAAAATTTCAAGTACAAATAATCTTGAAATTGAAACTTCAGTTCCAGAAAGATTTGTTTCTCGTATCAGTATGAATCAGAAAGCAAAACTTTCATTTAATGCATATCCTGGTGAAACATTTGATGCTCATATTATAGAAATTAGTCCTGTACTTGATACTGCTTCTCGTACAATGTCTATCAAACTTGCAATTGATAAAAAAGATCCAAAAATCAAAATTGGTATGTACGCAAAAATTCACCTTGTAACAGAACAGAAAAAGAATGTATGTGTTCTTCCATATGGAACTGTAATTACAAGAAAGGGTGAGACATTTGTATTTACTGTTAAAGATGAAGGTGAAAAAAAAGTTGCAGTATTAACTCCAGTAAGAGTTGGTATTCGTGTTGATAACCTTCAGGAGATTGAAGCAGGAGTTATTCCTGGTGATATTGTAATTACAAAAGGTCAGACATTGTTAAGTGACGGTTCTTCAGTAAATGTTCTTTCTGTTTCTGAAGAAATTGAATAGGAGTGGAGTGTAAGTTATGACTCTTTCAGAGCGTTCAGTAAATAAACCTACAACGGTTTTAATGATATTTATTCTGTTGTTTGCCTTAGGTTGTTACGCAGTATTCAACCTTCCAATCGACAGATTCCCGGATATGGAACTTCCATATATCGCTATCGCAACAACTTATGAAAATGCAGGCCCAGAAGAAGTTGAACAGAGTGTAACACGTACACTTGAAAGTTCTCTTTCTGGTGTAACTGGTTTAAAACGAATGATGTCAACTTCGTCAACAGGTAACAGTGTCATTTATATGGAAATGAACTATGGTGTAAATCTTGATGAAGCGGTCAGTGGCTGTCGAGATAAAATAGATATTGTAAGAAAATATCTGCCTTCTGATGCTGATTCTCCAATTATGTTTAAGATGGACCCTGCAATGATGCCAATAATGGGTTTGTCTATAAAAGGAAATCGAACTCCAGAGGAATTAAGAAAACTTGCCGAGGATGTTGTTCAGAAAAAACTTGAACAGATTGATGGTATTGCTTCTGCAAATATTTCTGGTGGTCGCGAAAAATGTATACGTGTAGATATTCCTCGTGACAGACTTGAAGCTTATAATCTTACAATTACTGGTGTTGCTCAACTTATTGGTGCTCAGAACGTGCAGAGTGCCGGTGGTTCTATTACTTCTGGTGATATAAATTATACAATTCAGTCTGCCGGAAAATATAATTCAATTGAAGATGTAAAAAATACAGTAATTTCGTGGAAGCCTACTTCGTCAGTTGACGGAGAAATGCCAATTGTAAGGACAATTAAACTTCGTGATATAGCTGATGTTTATGAAGGTTACAAAAAGGAATCTACAATTGCTTATATGAACGGTGAACCTTGTGTTAGTGTTATGCTTCAGCGTCAGAGTGGAAAAAACTCTGTAGAAGCTGCTAACCGTGCAAGAAAGCAGGTTGAAAAATTAAAGGCATCACTTCCGAATGACGTAGAAATTTTTGAAGTGTGGAACTCGACAGATGATATCGAAAACACTATTAATGCAGTTGTTAAGTCTGTTATTGAAGGTGCGTTGCTCGCAGTTCTTGTACTTATTCTTTTCCTTCGTTCATTTAGAAGTACTTTGATTATTGCTATTTCAATTCCTATTTCATTATTCATTACTCTTGTCTTGATGTACTTTAGAGGAATGACTCTTAACATGATTTCTCTTGCCGGTCTTTTGATTGGTGTTGGTATGCTTGTAGATAACTCAATTGTAGTTCTTGAAAATATTTACAGTTACCGACAGAAAGATGCAAAACCTAAGGTTGCGGCAATTCTTGGTTCGCAAGAAATGGTTTCTGCCATTACTTCTTCAACTTTGACTACTGTTTGTATCTTCCTTCCGATGATTATGCTTAAGACAAAAATGGGAATGATTGGTCAGTTCTTGAATGACCTTTCGATGACAATTATTTTCTCATTGATGTGTTCATTGATAGTTGCGATTACTCTTGTTCCTGTGTTGTCATCAAGCGTATTAGTTGTTGGAAATGCAGGTGACAAAAGAGATGATTCGTTTATAGGAAAAATTAACAGGGCATTAGGAAATGCTTTTGATAAACTTGATACAGTATATTCTCGTGCAGTTGAAAAAACTTTACATCACAAGAAATTGCTTTTAGGCGGAATTCTTGCATTGTTCTTTATTAGTATTTTTGTAGTAGTAAAGATTGGGTATGTATTTATGCCAGAAACAGAAACATCAAATATTTCAGTTTCAATTACAATGCCAAAAGGTACACGACTTGAAGTTACAGAAGCTATTACTAAAGAATTTGAATCGATTATTCAGCAAGAAATTGTTGGAATAAAAAATCTAAGTTCAAATATTGGTGGCGGTGGCTTTATGAGTTCAAGTTCAGATACAAATACAGCCACAATCCGTATTAAGCTTTATGACGAACAAGAAAGAAAGTCTGGTTATGATAACGCCGAAAGTGCAAGAGAAAAATTGCGACCTTACTTTACAAAATTCCCTGGAGCAGAAATTTCGCTTTCTTCAGGAACGAACAGTATGTCGTCAGGTCTTGTTGTTGATATTAGATGTGATGACTTGAAAAAACTTGCAACTGTTACAAAAAATGTAGAAGAGGTTCTTAAAGAAAAAACAACTGATTATATTAATGAAGTTTCTTCTAACCTTGAAGATGGACTTCCGGAAGTTAAGATTGTATTTGACCGTGATTTGATGTATGACCTTGCTCTTAATATTTATTCTGTAAGTGCAGAAATTAAAGCAAACATTGACGGTAAAACTGCAACACGTTACGAAGATAATGGTAACGAAATAGATCTTATTGTAGCATTGTCAGAAGAGGATAAGTCAAAACTTAATGACTTAGACAGCATCTTCGTAACTTCTAATAGCGGAGAAAGAATTCCTCTTTCTGTATTTGCTCATTATGAAGAATCGACTGCGCCTGTAAGCATTCTCCGCCAGGAACAGACTCGTATGACTCAGATTACTTTGACACCAAAGAAAGGTATTTCAATTCAGGAAATCCAGGCTAAGGTTAATGAATTAATTGCTGCAAATATTCCTCAGGAAGATAACGTAACAATTTCTTTCTCTGGTGATAACGAAGACTTTATTGAAGCTGCCGTAAACTTCCTTATCGTAATTATCATGGCTGCTGCTCTTGTATTTGCGATTATGGCCAGCCAGTTTGAATCCTTCAAAGATCCGTTCATCGTTATCTTTACAATTCCGTTGTCATTCATTGGTGTTGTTTTGATTTACCTTATCAGCGGTCAGAAATTGAGTACAGTTTCAATCTTCGGTTTCTTGATGCTCGTCGGAATGATCGTAAACAACGGTATCGTTCTTGTAGACTATACAAACCTGTTGAGACGTCGTGGATACAAATTGATGGAAGCTTGTGTTGAAGCTTCAAGAAGCCGTCTTCGTCCGATTTTGATGTCGACTTTGACAACAATTATTTCTCTTGTACCGATGGCGTTCTTCCCAAGTGAAGGTACAGAAATGATTCAGCCAATCAGTATGACAGTACTTGGCGGTTTAAGTTTTGGTTCTTTGATGACATTGTTCGTAATGCCTTCGTTGTATTACATATTCAATGCTGGTCATGAACGTAAAATCAGAAAGATTAACAAGAAAATTGCTCGTATTGAAAAAAATGGTAACGCTTCTGCTTCCTCTGAAAAGAAACTTGCAAAGCTTACAAAGAAGAAGAATAAGTATGAAGCTGCTGATACTGCAAAAGAATCTAACTTTGCAGCTGTTGCAAAACAGGAATTTGTTCCAGAAGCTCCAGAAGCAGTTTCTGAAAAAAAAGATCCTGCAAGAAAACGTACTTCAAAACCAAAAGCTGCTGCAGAAAAGAAACCTAGTACTGAAACAGCATCAAATGATGCTTCTGTATCAACCGGCACAGAAACTCTAACAGATTCAACTGCAGCTGGTGATGTAAATTCATCAACTGAAACAAAGGAGACAACAAATGAATAAAGATAATCTTGTTCGTGTAGAAATCATTTTCTCTCAGGCTGTTGAAGAAGACTTCTTTGAGATTTTCAGACATGAAAAAATAGGTTATCACTATTCAAAGATTGATAACGTAACCGGATCAGGCTTCAGTAATCCAAAGCTTGGAGATGCAATCTGGCCGCAGTTAAATGAAATAATGGTAATTTACTGCTCAGAAGCTGAGGCAGAAAAAATCATTGAGGTTGTAGAAAGACTTCGAAGACACTATCCTGCAGAAGGAATTGCCTGCTTCACATCTGAAGCACAGTGCAGATAATAATTAAGATGAAGGGGTTATGAAGAACTTAAGTTTTTTATAGCCCCTTTTTTATTTCTGTGTAAGATTGTATAAATTGATTAATGAAATATTATTCTGTAAACGAATATTACAAAAAAACATTCGGTCATAAAGTCTACAAGCTTTCGCTTGATGCCGGCTGTACCTGTCCTAACCGTGACGGAACTAAAGGAACCGGCGGCTGCATTTTTTGCAGTGCAAGTGGTTCAGGAGAATTTTCGGCAGACAGAAATCTGTCAATTACAGAACAAATTGAAAAAGCAAAACAGCTTGTTCAGCATAAAATAAAAAACGAAAATCTGTCTTCTTCAAATTACATCGCTTACTTTCAGAATTTTACAAACACGTACGGCGATGAAAATTCACTTATACAAAAATACACAGAAGCTCTCAAAAATCCCTCGATAGCAGGAATATCAATTGCAACTCGTCCTGACTGCCTGTCACAGTCAATCCTCAAAAAAATAAACGAACTTTCAAAAACAGAATTTCCCGTCCCGCTCAAAAAACAGAAAAAACATTTTTCAATCGAATTAGGATTGCAGACTTCATGTCAGAAGTCAGTTGAATACATCAACCGCCGTTATCAAAACGAAGAATATACAGATGCAGTTTTGCGCATCAAAAAATTAAATCCTGATATTCACATCGTAACACACATTATTTTCGGACTTCCAGGCGAAACAGAAGAAGACATGCTGAACTCCGTAAAGTTTGCAGTCAATGCCGGAACAGACGGAATTAAAATTCAAGTTCTCAATGTTTTAAAAGGCACACGGCTTGAAGAAGAATATTTAAAAACAAAATTTCATATCATGCAGATCGATGAGTATTTTGAACTCGTAAAAAAAACGCTCAAAATCATTCCTCCGGAAATAGTAATTCACAGACTTACAGGTGACGGCGCAAAACGGCTTTTAATCGAACCTAAATGGGTCAGTGACAAAAAATTTGTCTTAAACAATTTCTTAAACAAAATTTTATATAGCATTTAAATATTTTATAGAAAACATTATAATATTTTTTATTATGGAAAATTTTTTCTCTACAGTTATCATTTATCCGCTAACACAAATAATCGAAGTTTCTTACGTTTTTTTTTACCGCTTTTTTAAAAATCCCGGAATCTCAGTAATCGGAGTAAGCCTTGCCGTTACGCTTCTTTGTCTTCCGCTTTATATCGTAGCAGAACGCTGGCAACAAATTCAGCGCAATACAGAAGCAAAATTAAAACCGCGCACAGACAAAATAAAACAGGCATTTAAAGGTGATGAGCAGTATATGATGCTCAACACATATTACAGACAGAATCATTACCATCCGTTAATGGCATTGCGCTCATCGTTCGGGCTATTAATTCAGATTCCGTTTTTTATTGCTGCTTACAGTTTCCTGTCGAATATGGAAGCATTAAAAGGACAATCATTTTTATTCATCAAAGATATGGGTGCGCCGGACAGACTTTTTGCCATAGGTTCTTTTTATGTAAACATTCTGCCTATTGCAATGACGGCAATAAACATCATCGCCGGCGCAATTTATACAAAAGGATTTGCCATAAAAGAAAAAGTCCAGATTTACGGAATGGCACTGGTTTTTCTTGTCCTACTTTATAACAGTCCGTCAGGTCTTGTCTTGTACTGGACGATGAACAATATTTTTTCGCTAATTAAAAACATTTTTTACAAATTAAAAAATCCGCTAAAAGTTCTCTACGGAATTTTGTGTGCCGTTGTCATTCTAATGGACATCTACTTGATTTTCTTTTTTAACAAATCAAGCAGGATTGTATATCTGCGGATTGCTGCAGTAATCTGTTTTACAAGCCTTCTTTTTATTCCGTTTATCGTAAAAGCTTTTAATCATCTTGCAGACAAAATTTTAAAACCAGTCGCAGACGACAAAAAACTTCGTTTCGGAATTTTTATTTTTGCATCTGCCGGCTGCTGTCTTTTGACTGGGCTTGTTCTGCCTTCTTTGCTTGTTTCTTCGAGCGTTCAGGAATTTGCAGACATCGCAGGTTACGGTTGTCCAAACTTTTTTGTATGGAATACTTTTTTTCAATGTGTAGGACTTTTTGTTTTCTGGCCTGTCTGCATTTACTTTTTGTTCCATAATAAAATCCAGACTTTGCTGACTTTGTTTTTAAGCTGCTTTTTAGTCTGTGCTCTTTTAAATGCATTTGCATTTGTAGGCAATTACGGAACTATGAACCAGTGGCTCGTCTTTATTGGCGGAGTACGTTTTGATAAAGCAGGTGTTTTACTTCTGAACATTGTAACTATATTTATTTTAGTTGCAGCAGTTATTCTTCTTATGAAATTTTTTCCTAAATTCCTCTCGTCAATTCTGCTTGTTGCATGCCTCGCCTTTTTTACATTCGGAATCGTAAACGTAAACACAATCAACAAAAAATACACAGATTACAAAAACAATATAAGTTTGCAAAACACATATTCTACGTTAAAGCCAGAATTTCATTTGAGCAAGACAGGAAAAAACGTAATCGTCATTATGATTGACAGAGCGATGAGTGCTTTTGTTGAATCTGTTTTTGAAGAATCTCCTGAGTTGTACAATAACTACGACGGCTTTACTTTTTACAAAAACTGCGCTTCATTTCACGGGCACACAATTTTTGGCGCACCAAGTTTATTCGGCGGATATGAATACACACCATGGGAACGCGAAAAGCGCAATGACAAAACGCTCAAAGAACAGCACAACGAAAGCCTCTTGCTCATGCCGCGCGTTTTTACGGAACAGGCAGATTTTTCGGCAACGATTGCAGATTCTTCTTGGGCAGACTGGTCATGGATTCCAAATATGCACATCGCAGATGATTATCCGAAAATTGAAGGAAAGAACTTAAATACAAAATACAATTTTGAATTTGAAAAACGACATCCGGATTTAAAATCAAATCCAAATCTCCTTGCAAAAGTTTTAAAGCGCGATTTATTCTGGGTAAGCCTGTTCAGACAAGCCCCGATGGTATTACGACCGTTTATTTTTTACGATGCAACATGGTGGAATTCTGAAAACGTAGAAAAAAATTCTCCATTTCCAGGCCAATATGCTGAACTTTATTTTTTGCCGGAAATTACAGATTTTAATTCTAAAAGCGAAAATAACTTCATCTATTTTGTAAATGAGCTTACACACGATGCATGTAAACTTGAAGCACCTGACTACGTTCCTGTAAAAAACGTCACTTCAAGCGGAAAAGGAAAATTTGCCGATGATGCTTATTATGACGTAAACGCAGCAGCCTTCCTCCGTATCGGAAAATGGCTCAAATATTTGCAGACAGAAAATTGTTATAACAACACAAGAATCATAATCGTATCTGACCATGGCGGCGGGTCTGCTGTTGATAAAGCAGAATTTGAAGATTTTGACAATCCGGTTCTCGATGTTCCTGGACGAAAAGACCATTTCAAAGACCACTACCACCCGGTTCTTTTAGTAAAAGATTTTAACTCTCACGGAAAATTAAAAACAGACATGAATTTTATGACAAACGCAGATGTTCCGTTTCTTGCATTTAAGGACATAATAAAAAATCCAGTAAATCCTTTTACAGGCAATCCTGTTACAGACAAAATAAAACATCGTGACGGTGCCGTAATTTTAACTCCCTTTATCTGGAACGCAGATCAGTTGATTGATATGTATTCAATTCCTGCAAAAGAAAATGAATGGTACACTGTAAAAGACAACATCTTTGAAAGCAAAAACTGGGTACAGGGAATTCCTGAGTCAGCAAAATAAATAAGGAATAACAAAATTTTTACAGTACTTTTCTGTATAATCATAATGATAAGGCAAAAGAAATGGATTTATATCATACAAAAACACCGGTGGCGATGATTATTTTTAATCGATA
>JAEDED010000009.1 GCA_016293495.1 Treponema sp.
GTATTTCTTAGATTTATATAACTTTTTCTCTCACACTTATTGATGAAGAGTCAATTTGAATGACTATTTTAATTTTGTGCATACTCTGGACAATACTTATGTAAATCCTGTTTTTTACAGAGGTCAGGGAAATGCGAATTTTCCTATAACTCCTAATTCACTAAGAAAAAATCCTGCTAATGAACAGAAATTAATTGATGCGTTTTATCGAAAGTTTCGTAATGAACTGGATTCCTGTAATACAGATATGGCACGTCTTGTTTTAATGCAGCATTTTGGTATAGGTACAAGAGCTTTGGATATTTCAGAAAGTCCATTAGCAGCACTATATTTTGCTTGTTCTCCAATGAAAAAATTTTGTCAGAACCGGGATGCTGAGATGTCTGAATGGGGTGAAATTGTAATATTTCGAAATCCTGAAAATGATGATGAAAACAAAGGTAAAGATATAAAGTCAATTCAAAGTTCAACAGTAAGTGTAATGGCCAGCACCGCCTTCATGGAAAAAGATTTTAATCTCTGGAAATTAGGAATGGAATGGAAAAAAGACAATAATTACATGCGCGATGAAGAATATATTCCATTAGGTGAAATAATTCGACAGTCTGTTATTGTCAGAGTTCCTCAAGATAATCCGCGTATAAAAAATCAGCAGGGAGCTTTTATTCTTATAAATGCAAATGAAATAAGTGATGAAAATATAAGCGAAACAGATGCAAAAGAATTAACCAGATTTATATTACAAAACCCTGATACATGTTACAAAGATCTGATGAATATGAAAAAGTGGGAAAGTTATTTTGCTGAAACTTGGTATTTGCGGTTTAGAAAAATAAAACCATATTCTGGATGTAACAAGATAAAAGAATTTGATATAGATCCTTTTGATTTAAGAAAACTATATTATAAGAATGAAAAAGGAATCCAACAGGTTGTTCTCATTCCACCAGAAGCCAAACAAAATTTAATTGACGAATTAAAACTTTTTAATATTACAGAAGATTTTATTTATCCTGACATGGATAACGTTGCTCATGAGATTATGGAGAATATAAACAAAGAGTAATATATTACTTTTATTAGTAAGTGTACCCTTTATCCCTCTATTCACCGCAAAAATGCGGTGAATAACTTGCCTAATCTCCGTATCTGGCGTACAATATTCCTATGTACATATACGAGAACCCGGGTTGGCCAGAATTTACCTTTGACAATAATAGAATTTCCCCATTACTTGAAGCCTGTCATATTGAGCAAGGAAAGCTTCTTTCAAAAATGGAGCTGCTTGGTCTCACCGAAAAAGAGGATAAGGTTCTTTCTACAATCACAAGTGACATTATAAAATCAAACGAAATCGAAGGCCTTTTGCTTAACTACGATCAGGTTCGTTCATCTATTGCCCGACGTCTTGGGTTTAATAACCCATGTTCAGTTCAATCCGACAGAAATATTGATGCGGTGGTTGAGATGATGCTTGATGCAACTGAGAACTACCAGAAGGAACTTACTCAAGAAAGGCTTTTTGGCTGGCATGCCTGTCTTTTTCCAACCGGATACAGCGGTATGTATAAAATTGATGTCGGAAAATATCGTACTAATCCGATGCAGGTTGTTTCTGGTGGAATCGGGCAGGAGAAAGTTCATTATGTTGCGCCGGATGCAGAAAAACTCAATGTAGAAATGAACAGGTTTTTTGACTGGCTTAAAACTTTTTGTGGTGACACACTTTTAAAGGCTGCCATCGCTCATTTTTGGTTTGTAACAATTCACCCTTTTGATGATGGAAACGGTCGAATTGCCCGTACTATTTCTGATATGTTTCTGTGTCAGAGCGATAGAACTTCACTTCGTTTTTACAGCATGTCAAATCAGATCATGAAAGAGAAAAACCGGTATTATGAAATTCTGGAAATCACACAGAAAGGTTCCCTTGATATTACGCTCTGGCTTGAATGGTTTTTAAACTGTCTTCTTTCAGCATTAAAAGAAAGTTATGAGCAGACCGATCAGGTTATCAGAAAATACAGATATCTTCAGTCCATTGAAAATATTGAGCTTAATCAGCGCCAGCGGATTATGATCCAGAAACTTGTAAGCGGTTCATGGTTTGGAGTTTTAAATACTTCAAAATGGGCAAAGATTGCAAAGTGCTCTGGAGACACTGCTCTTCGTGATATTACAGATCTGATTAAAAAGGGAATTCTCGAAAAAGAAGCAACTGCAGGTGGCAGAAGTACAAATTATGTGATTAAATGGAATTCGTAAATTCCCACTATAACCAAGGAGACCCAAAACATGAAACACGATTTCGGAAAACAGACATGGCTTTACCCGATGCCAGTATTCATCATCGGAACATATGACAAAGACGGAAAACCTGACCTTATGAACGCAGCATGGGGTGGAACTTTCAACAGCAATCAGATCTGCATCTGCGTGGACAAAAGTCACAAGACTACAAAAAATGTAAAAGAATCAAAAGCCTTTACTGTAAGCATTGCAGACGTAGAAAATCTTACAGCCTGCGACTATGTAGGAATTGTTTCAGCAAACGACACTTCTGACAAAATCGCAAAGTCAGGCTTTACTCTCACAAAAAGCAAATTCGTAAACGCACCTGTTGTTGAAGAACTTAAAATGGTTCTAGAATGTGAGATGGTAAGCTACGATGAAAAAACAGAACAACTTATCGGAAACATCATTAACGTTGCAGCCGACGAATCAGTTTTAACAGACGGAAAAATCGATCCTGCAAAATTGAATCCGATTACATACGATTCTGTAAATCACAATTACATCGCACTCGGCGCTGTTGCAGGCAAGGCATTCGACGCAGGAAAGGCTCTTAAATAATTCCTTGTAAAATGCATAAAAAAATTACGGCGCATACAGAAAAGCTTTTATTCCTCGCATTAAACCATTCCTTTAATTGTAACAACCCTCGAAATTTGATATCATAAACTACTATGATCAAAATATTATATGCAAAAGATATCGAACCAAAATGGTTCGCAGGTCGTGACTTTGAAGGCACAAACGAAACAGTTCAGAACGTCATCCAAGATGTAATTAAAAACGGTGACGCTGCTCTCAAAAAGTATGGCGCAATGTTTGACGTTTCAAGCCCGGCATCAATTCAGATTCCAGAAGCAGAATTAAAAGCCTGTGCAGAGAAACTCAAAAAAGAAAAGCCAGAAACATATGACGCACTTTGCCATTCCCACGATCTTGCATATAAATTCGCACTTCGTCAGCGTAAATCTTTTGACGACTTTGAAGAAGAATTACAGCCGGGATTATTCACCGGACAGAAAACTATTCCAGTCGAAAAAGCCGGAGTTTATGTTCCGGCCGGAAGATTCCCTTTGCTCTCAACTGTTGTAATGACAGTAACTCCTGCCATTGCCGCTGGTGTTGACGACTTCGTTTTGTGCACACCGCCTCGCGTTCATCCGGACGATTTAGAAAAAGCAAAGGCAGAAGGAACCGGCGTTCCTGGTAAACCGTTCGTTGGCGGTAAGCCTTATGCAGACGAAGGAATTCTTGCTGCGGCCTACATCTGCGGTGCAAAAAAAGCATTTGCAGTCGGCGGCTCACAGGCTGTTGCGGCAATGGCTTACGGAACAGAAAGTGTTCCTGAAGTTGATGTTATTGTCGGCCCGGGAAACAAATTCGTAGCTGCTGCAAAAAAAGAAGTTTACGGAAAAGTCGGCATCGACATGGTTGCAGGTCCTACAGAGGTTTTCGTAATCGCTGACGGTTCTGCTGATCCACGCTGGGTTGCAGCCGACTTGCTTGCTCAGGCAGAACACGACATTGTAGCTCAGCCTGTAATGGCAACACCAGATGCAGACTTTGCAAAAAAAGTTGCAGATGAAATCGAAGTTCAGCTTGAAACACTTTCAACAAAAGAAACAGCGCGCGCCTCAATCGATAACTACGGCCGCATCATCATAACAGAATCTCTCGAACAGGCAGCAGAAATCGCAAACCGCAAAGCGCCTGAACATCTCGAACTTGCACTCAACGCAGGACCAGAACGCGACAAGATTGCATCGATGGTTCGTAACTACGGTTCACTTTTTATCGGCCACTATGCTGCCGAAGTATTCGGAGATTATTCTGCCGGCCTTAATCACACATTACCGACATCAGGCGCTGCTCACTATTCAGGCGGCTTGAGTGTCCGAGTATTCTTAAAAACAGTTACAACTTTGCGTGCAAAAGAAGGCTCTGAAGGAATGATTAATTCTGCAGTTGCAGCAGGCGCTCTCGGAGACGCTGAAGGTCTTGCAGCTCACGCTCGTGCAGCTCGCATTCGACTTGAAAAGAAATAATAACGGACTGATAAATAATTTCAGACTGATATGAAAAAAAATATTTTGAGGAATATATGTTAAGAATTACAAAGCTTGGTGAAGATGTTTTAAGACAGGTTGCAGTTCCTGTACAGCCGGAAGAAATCAATGATGAGTTTCGTGCACTTTTAAACGAAATGTTTGAAACAATGATTGAAGCAAACGGTGTAGGTCTTGCAGCTCCACAGGTTGATATCAGTAAAAGATTTTTTGTCGTAATTGCAGATGATGACGTAAGAAGAGTTTTCATCAACCCTCAGATTATTAAAATGTCTGATGACCTTGTTGATTATGAAGAAGGCTGTCTTTCAATTCCTAAGATCTACGAAAATATTAAACGCCCATCAAAAGTAACTGTTCAGGCGCTCGACGAAAACGGAAAGAAGTTTGCGCTTGAAGCAGACGGACTTCTTGCCCGCGTAATCCAGCACGAAAATGATCACCTTGACGGTGTTGTATTTATCGACCGCGGTGATGAAGAGTTCAAGAAAGAAGCCGAAGCAACTATGGCAAAACGCCAGGCACGCTATCTTGAAAAACAGAAAGCTAAAGAAGCTAAAGAAAAGAAAATTGCGGCAAAGCTTGCAGCTAAAGCAGCGCGTAAATAGACTGACGAGAAAAATAATTTTTCACTGACAGGAGTTTAAATGATTAAAGTTCTTTATGCCGGAAGTCCGGAAAGCGCAGCCGAAACACTTAAGATTCTTCTTGAAAATCAGGAAAAATATGGAATCAAAATTGTGGGCGTTCTTACAAATCCGCCTACTGCTAAAGGTCGCCATAAAGAACTTACTCCGACACCTGTCGGTCAGCTTGCACTTGATTACACCGCTTCTGGTAACGAACTTCCTGTGTTTACACCTGAACATTTGAACGCTGATGCACGCGCTCAGATTGAACCTCTGGTAGCTGACATCCTTGTCTGTTTTGCATACGGTCACATTTTCGGACCAAAATTCCTTGCGATGTTTAAGATGGGAGGAATCAACCTTCACCCGTCACTTCTTCCGATGTACCGCGGATGTACTCCGGTTAACGCATGTATTCTAAATCAGGACAAAGAAACAGCCTTTACAATCCAGACTTTGTCGCTCGGCATGGACGAAGGAAATATTCTTGCCCAGAAAAAAGTTTCGCTTACCGGAACTGAAACAGCAGGCGCTCTTCTTAACGATGCGGCTGTTTCCGGCGCACAGCTTATTCTTGACCTTCTTTGCGATGCAGACAAAAACGGCGCCTTAAAAGAAGGCGTTCCTCAGAGCGGAGAACCATCATACACTCAGATAATCAAAAAAGAAGACGGCAAAATCGACTGGGCTTCGTCTGCTTCAAAAATCGATGCCCAGATTCGAGCATACACACCGGACCCTGGAACTTACTGCGTAACGGGAACTGACGAAAAGCCTGAGACTCTCCGCATTTTAGAAGCACAGGTTCTTGGAGACGACAAAAAGTCAGCCCAAAATTCCCCATACAAACCAGAATTTGAAAATGCTGCACCCGGAACTGTCCTTGCCTTTGACAAACCGACCGGCATCTGGATTAAAACCGCAGACGGAATTCTCGTTGTCAGGAAGCTTCAGAAACAGGGCAAAAACGCAATGGGTTACAAAGACTTCATGAATGGAACCCGTGATTTTATTGGCTCACTATTGAAGTGAGACAGCTAAAAAAGTATAATATATAGAAGTATTTAACACATTTTTTAATCTCGAAAAGCTTTAATAAAAGGTGAAATATATGGCAAAAAAACTTTTAAAATCAGAACCAAAAAATGAAGACAAAACAAAAAATGAAGAAAAATCAAAAAAAGACAAAGTTCCATTTTTACAGCGTCTGAAGAATTTTGGTGTTTCATATAAAGCTGGACTTACTGCAATGCAGAATTGCGGTGCTGCTTTTGTCTGGTATTCAATTTCTTTGTTTGTAATTATGGCTGTTGCCGCTCTTGCAGTTTTTTTAGGAATTAACAAAGGTTATGAACGCGTTCTTGTTCCTGATGTTGTAGGAATGAATCTTGTTCGTGCAGAGCTTATTCTTCAGGAAAAGGAATTATATCCTCGTCTTCAGATGCGTTATTCTGACGTTCCAGGTCAGGCAGGCCAGATTATTTCTCAGAGTCCTAAAAAAGGTTCTGTTGTAAAAGCAGAAAGCCGTGTTACTCTCGTAGTAAGCCGCGGTGTTGTTTTTGATCATGTAGGAAATTACGTAGGAACAAATCTCGATGCATTCAAGGAAACACTTGATGCCCTTTATGCAGGTGCAGAAATTCCATCTTTGACAATTGCAAATCCTATTTTCAAACAGGACGAAGCTCCGGTTGGAACAATTCTTGAACAGGATCCACCTGAAGGAACTCCAATTTCACAGCCAATCGAACTTAAGTTTATTGTTTCAAGCGGTCCCACAAAACAGATGGTAAAAATTCCTGACTTTACAGGTAAAACAGTAACTGAAGTTCTTTCTGCAATGTCGACAACAAAACTTACATTTGATTTTACTCAGCATATTGCTTCCGGTTCAGAAGTTCCGGGAACAGTTGTAAAGCAAGTTAATCCTGGTAATAAAACAGAAGTAGGGGAATACGCTCACATTCAGCTTGAATTTGCAATGCCTGCAATTACTGAAGTTTCTGATACTGAAGAAACTCCGGCTCAAGCTAACCAGAATGGTTTGAACGAAGCTGAAGCAACTGATGCTTCACTTGTACGCGATACAACAAATTACGTTCACGGAGTTTTATCAACAAGAATTGCTGAATATCCTTATGCAGTTCCTGTAAAACTTGATGTAATTCCACTGGAAGGCTCACGTTACGGACTTGCAACTTTCAACCATGTCGGTGGAGATTTGACAATTCCTTACGCAGCTCCACACGGTTCAGTTCTTGTTTTAAGCGTGATTGACCGCGAAGTTGAAAGAGTTTCAATCCAGTAAAGAAAATGAAAAAGCCTTTAATTTGTCTTACTCTTACCTGTAAAACAATTCAGGAAGACTTAAAAATTATCGAAAAATATCGCCCTTATATCGACTGTGTCGAACTGAGGGCTGACCACCTTGAAGAAGATGAATGTCTTCACATTCGTCAGTTTCCGCGTCTTGCAAATATTCCCTGCATTTTGACAATCCGTCGTCGCATTGATGGCGGACTTTATGTTGGCGGGGAATCTGCACGTACAATGCTTTTTGCAAGAGCAATGGCATTTGCAGATCAGAACGAAAAAAATAATTTTACATATGTAGATTTTGAAGATGATTTTCATATTCCAAGCTTACAGGATGCCTGCATGGCTTTCGGAACAAGAATCATCCGCAGTATGCATGATATGAATAATCCTGTTTATGACATCGTTGAAAAATGTAATGCGATGAGAAAAACAGGATACGAAATTCCTAAGATTGCGTTCCAGCCTCATACACTTGATGATGTAACCCACATGTTTGAAGTTGCAAAGAAGTTCAACGATTACGATCACATTCTCTGCGCAATGGGACCTCTTGGAACTCCTTCAAGAATTCTTTCTGCAATCACACATTCTTACCTTACATACACTTCGCCAATCGAAACTATGGCGAATACAAATGCAATCGGCCATCTGGATCCGATTACACTTAACGAAGTTTATAACTTTAGAGACATTAACGAAGATACAAAAATATACGGTATTACAGGATGGCCTTTAGCTCACACTTCAAGTCCTGAATTACACAACAAAGGTTATAAAAAGCACGGCATGAACTGCGTTTACGTTCCTATCAGAACACCAAAACTTGCAGAAGCAATTCGTTTCTGTGATTCAGTCGGCGTTCAGGGAATGTCGGTTACAGTTCCTCATAAAGAAACTGTTTTGCCTGAGCTTGATAGAATTGATGAAGAAGTTGCAGATATCCGTGCATCAAATACAATCGTAAAAGAAGACGGCGTTTGGGCTGGATATAATACTGATGCTTCAGGCTTTACAAAAGCGCTTCAGGAATTCCTCGGAGTAGAAAAACTCCATCATCGCCGTGTTGCAATTATCGGTGCCGGTGGTGCTGCCCGCGCGATTGCTTATGCAATTAAAAAACTTGGCGGTAAAGCGTGTGTGTTCAACCGTACGCTGACAAATGCAAAAATCATTGCAGACAAATACGGATTTAAAGCAGCTCCGCTTACTCCAGATTCAGTATTTGATCTGGAAGTCTATTCAGACATTATTATTCAGACAACATCTGTTGGTAACGGATATTATGGTCCGTCAAATGATACTAATGATCCGTTGTATTTCTATAACTTCAAGGGAACAGAAAATGTTTACGACATTATTTATTCCCCAGAAATTACACCAATGATGTCACGTGCAATTGCATCAGGATGCCATGTATCAAATGGTTATTCAATGCTTAAGCATCAGGGTTACAAACAGTTTAAATTATTTACAGGGGTCGATTATGGCGATGACACAAACTGAACAGAAAGAATTAGTTGCAGCAACAGCAATTGATACATTGATTAAAAATAAAAAGATTTTCAGCGGAATGAAGATCGGGCTCGGAACTGGTTCTACTGCCGTTCCTGCTGTTAAGCATCTTGCAAAAAGAATTGCAGATGGAACTTTAAAAGACATCAAGGCTGTCGTAACAAGCTTTGGAACACAGAACCTTTGTGAAGAACTTGAAATTCCTGTTTACTCAATGAATGACAAAATCATCGGCGGTCATCTTGATCTTGCAATTGACGGTGCAGATGAAGTTGATCCTGACAACAATGTAATCAAAGGCGGCGGAGCTGCATTGCTTCGCGAAAAAATCGTTGCTTACAATTCTGACCAGTTCGTAATTGTAGCTGACAGCACAAAGGTTGTTGATTCAGTTGGAACAAAGTTCAGACTTCCTGTAGAAATTATCGGTGAAGCACGTGTTCCTGTAACTAAAGCGCTTGAAGCTTTAGGTGCTGAATGTGTTTTACGTGAAGGCGTTAAAAAATGCGGACCTGTAATTACAGACAACGGTAACCAGATTCTTGATATTTTGTGGAAGGAACCTGTTAACCCATGCGTGATGGAAGACAAGATCAATGCAATCGTCGGCGTTGTTGAAGTTGGTTTCTTTACTAAAAATAAACCAATTGTGTTTACAATGGATGCTGACTGCAAAGTAATTCAGCGTTAAGTAAAAACGAATTATTTATCAGGTGGTGGTTGAGTGATTCTTCAAACTTAAATTGAAGAAAACGACGGCCACCATTTTTTTTGTGTAAAAATGTTTTATCAGTTACCAACAGACCTTGCAGAAAAATATTCCCTCGACTTAATGAAAGAACTCGAAACGACAGATTTAATGTCAGGCTTCGAAGGAATGTTCGGCGTCCTTGTCTGTAAAGAAAAAAATCAAGACGGAACTCTGGGCGAAAAAGAAATAATACTTCGTGCTTTTTCTGGAAAGTTCAACGGTGTCTGGAATCATGAAGGTTTTGTTCCGGCCTTGCTCGACCAGAGTGAATATGACAAGGCCGTTGCAATCAATGATGATATGATTCATGAACTGACTGAAGTCCCTGAAAACGAAACGGCAGAAGAAAAAATTGTTCGTGATGAAAAACGCGTTGCCTTGTGTAAGCAGTCGCTTGAACGGATTTATTCCCTTTACAAATTTACCTGCTTTGATAAATCTAAAAAAACTTTCTCTCATATAAAACAGATGCTCAATTACAATGCTGCCCGTGTTGAAGATAAATTATTCCCGACAGGCTTAGGCGACTGCTGCGCTCCAAAACTTTTTAGTTATGCATTCAGTAAAAACTTACAGCCCGTAAGTCTTGCAGAATTCTACTGGGGGAGTCCAAATGCAAATTTTGAGCCTCGTAAATTCTATCCGCCATGTGATGCTAAATGCAGCTTGATTCTTCCTGTAATTTTAGGGCTTGATATTCTGTATCGTGATAAAGATATTATTGTCGTTAACAAACCGAGCGGTGTGCTTGCCGTTCCTGGTCGCGGTCCTGACAAGCAGGATTGTATCGTAAACCGTGTACGTAATCTTTTTGCTGACTGTATTGAACAGCCTTCTGCGCACAGACTTGATATGGATACTTCAGGACTTCTTGTTCTTGGATTTTCGACAGAAGCACAGCGCTCGCTTTCGATTCAGTTTCAGAATAGTGAGGTAGAAAAAAAATATATCGCAGTTATCGACGGTGTTCTTGGCGTAAAATGTAATTTTGAAAATCACGCTGCAGATAAACTTTCGCCGAATGGGCTGAATGATTCAAATCCCGAAATCACTCCAAATTCCACAGAAGGTAAGATTGAATTAAAATGCCGTCTTGATATTGAAAACAGACCGCATCAGATTTATGATGAAGAGTATGGAAAGAATGGTGTAACGCTCTGGAAAAAACTCCGCATCTGGAAAATGAATGGGCGCAATGTTACTTCAATTGAGTTTGAGCCTGAGACCGGCCGCACTCATCAGCTCCGTCTTGCTTCTGCAAGCTGTCTTGGTTTTGGTATTCCGATTGTCGGTGACAATCTTTACGGAAAACAGGAAGAAGGTGAGCGGCTCATGCTTCATTCCTCGTATTTAAGTTTTAAACATCCGACTACAGGAGAGAAAATGGAATTCTTCTGCGAACCGGATTTTAAATATTGATTTGGAATTAAAAAGTTTTTGAAAATAATATTGAAAAAGTATTGTTTTAATTCAGGAGGATTAAGATGAAAAAGAAATGGTTTTTAGCACTTGCAATGTTTGTGTGCTGCTTGGTGCATGGCGTAAGCGATGAAAGTAAAGCTCTTACAGTGTGGGCGTTTACTGATGAAATTCAGACTATGATTGATAATTATTATCGCAGAGATTTTCCAGAAGCAAAATTTGATTACAGTTTGACGCCAGTAGATTCGTTCCCAAATAAACTTGATGATGTATTAGCAAATGGTAGAGGAGCTCCTGATGTTTTTGCACTGGAAGATTATTTTGTTCGCAGATATGTTGAACAGGGTGATGAATATCTTCTTGATTTGACAGATGTTTACAATGAAGTAAAAGATAAGCTTGTAAAATATCCTGTTCAAGTCGGAACATATAATGGCAAAGTTTATGCACTGTCATGGGAGGTTTGTCCAGGTGCAATGTTTTATCGACGTTCCCTTGCAAAAAAATATTTAGGCACAGATGACCCTGAAGAAGTGCAGAAATATTTTTCTGACTGGAATAAATTCCTTAAGACAGCATTTTTATTAAACAAAGAATCAGGCGGGAGATGTGTTGCAGTTTCATCAATTACAGACTTGTTTAAGGCTTACTTAGGTTCTCGCAAAACACCTTGGGTAGTAGACGGAAAACTTAATATTGATCCTGCTATAATTGATTATATGAAGATGTGTAAGGTAATGAATGACAAAGGGCTCAATGGCCGCCAAGGGATGTGGTCAGAAGGCTGGTTTGAAGGTATGAAAGATAAATTTCGTGATGAATACGGAAATCGTGTTGAAGTTTTCAGTTACTTCTTACCAACATGGGGACTTCATTATGTATTAAAACCAAATTCGCCTGCAACTTCAGGAGACTGGGCAATGATACAGGGCCCTGTTTTATGGAGATGGGGCGGAACATGGCTTGCTGCTTACAAGAATACTAAAAATCCTGAACGTGCAAAGGCTTTTATTAAATACATTTGCACAGATGACAAATTTCTTGAAGCATGGGTAAAAGATACTGGTTATTTAATTTCTAATAACAACGTCGTGAATAAGATTAAAGACAATTATTCTGAACCATATCTTGGTGGCCAGAATCACTATAAGCTATTTACGGATTATGCAAATAAAGTTGATGGTTCATTATCACAGTCAACTGATGAGGCAATTGAATCAATTTTTATTGAAGCAGTTTTTGCATACATGGACAACGTAACAACATTGGATTTAGCACTTGATGATTTTAAATATCAGGTAAATGAAAAACTTGGTTTATAATTAATCATCATAAAAATGGCTGACACAAAAATTGCATCTGCAATCATGTGTCAGCCATTTTTTATTGGCGCATCAAATTACGAGTTCATCAGTTTATTCAAAATCGGATCGCGCTGTCTCCAGTTTTTGACAACCTTCACCTGCAGATCAAGGTCAATTCGATAATCAAAAATTTTTCGAAGTTCCTTTATCGACTCAACGCGGATTGTCTTAATCATGGAGGCACCTTTTCCGATTACAATACCTTTCTGTGAATCTCTTTCTACACATAAAAAGGCACGAACCCAAAGTTCCTTTCCGCCCTTTTTAAATTCCATATCAGAAATATCAACATAAAGTGCATGAGGAATTTCATCTGTAAGACGATTGATTGCCTGACCGCGGACAACTTCTGCGATTCTGAATCCAACTTCCTGGTCTGTGTAATATTCCTCCGGATAAAGATGAGGAGCTTCAGGTGCAAGATCGTAAAGCGCCTTGAGGACATCATTGATTCCAATGTCATTTTTTGCCGATGTGTTAACGATTCGTTCTTCAGGTATCTGAGGAAGTGCCGATTTAACGAATTTCTTTACATGTTCAGGCTTTGTTCCTGCAATATCAATTTTATTAATTGCAACTACTGCTTTATCAGAATAAGGCTTGATAAGTTCTGCAGTCATCTGTTCTTCTTCGCCGATTTCGCGTGTTGCGTCAATTACGTAAAGCAGACATTCTGCAGCTTCAATCTGATCTTTTGCAATTTGCTGCAATTTAAGGTTGAGTTTTTTTTCTGAAACGTGATATCCCGGTGTATCAACAAAAACGAGCTGACCAAATGATGTGTTTACGATTCCTTTGATGGCATTTCTTGTTGTCTGGGGAATCGGGCTTACAATTGATACCGGTTCGCCGCTTGCAGTGTTGAGGAATGTTGATTTTCCGCTTGAAGGACGGCCGATGATGGCAACTAAAGCTGTTTTCGGACCGGCAGGTTCATAATTGTTGTTTTCATATTCATCTGCAAAGTTTTCTCTTGGAACTGAATTTGCAAAGTCACTGATATCAAAATGTTCGAGTTCTTTTTCCATACTTAGCATTATATAGGAAAAATAATTTTTGACAAAGTTTAAATACCTGGTTTATAATTATTTATTCACTTAATAAAATCCATACATATAAACGAGGGAAATTTGTGAAAAAATCATCTAAATTGCTGTTTGCTGCATTAGTTGGTACAGCTATAATTTTTACAAGCTGTGGAAAAGAAGTCGTAGAAAAATATGATATGGTCAAAGTCAAAGGCGGAGCCTTATCTCAGCCTTTGATTGATTCCCTTTCCTTAAGAATTGATAACCCCAGTCCAGATGCCACACCAGAATCACCAGTTTTCTCATTAGAAGTTTCAGATTTTTACATTTCAGAATATGAAGTAACTCAGGAATTATACAAAGAAATTATGTCTGTTGATTCCGAAGTTAATGCAACTCCATCATATTTTAATGAATCGCCTTTTGAAGGTGAGGAACAGTCGAAGCGCCCGGTGGAAAGAATCACATGGTACGATGCGCTTGATTTCTGCAATAAGCTTAGTATTAAAGAAGGCCTGGATCCTGTTTATACAATCCGTGATATTTCAAGATATTCAAAGGACAATGCAATTAAATATGCAGCCGTAACTGCAGATTATTCTCGCAATGGTTACAGACTTCCTACTGCCGCAGAATGGATTTATGCTGCAACAGGCGGAGCAAAATCAAAAGAAAATTATAAATACAGTGGAAGTGATAATCTTGATGACATAGCATGGCATGATGAAAACTCTTCTGACATGACTCATCAGGTTGGTCTTAAAAAAGCCAATGAACTTGGACTGTATGATATGACAGGTAATGTTGCCGAATGGTGCTGGGATTATACATGGAACGAAAAGTTTGAATATCGTCCTTACAATAATTATAAGGGACCAAAAAACGGTATTACCAGAATAATTAAAGGCGGTTCCTTTGATTATCTCGCAGTCGGAACTTTTTTCGCTTACGAGAATAATAACGAAGTTAACGGAATCCTGGGATTGCGTTATTTTAATGTGGGATTTAGGATTGCACGTAATGCAGATTAAATCATAAATAAAATAAATCAAAAATAATGAAAGTAAAAAATGGAAACAATTCAAAATCTTGTAGAATATTATGATGAACTCTATCCTGTAACAAAAGATCAGTATGATTTTTATGCTTATCTTATGGAACAGTATGCAAAGCCTGTAAAGTTTCTGAATATCGGATGCGGTACTGGTGTAATGGAAAATTATCTTGCCAAGCAGATGACGGACGTTACAGGTCTTGAAACAATCAAGGAACTTCTTGAATCAGCAACCCGCAAGCACCGCAATCAGCTTATGGCATTAAGATTTTTCAAGATGTCTACAATCGAAATGGTCAGGTTCCTTGGAAAGAATTTCTATAATGTAATTTCATGTCTTAATGACAGAATCATTTTTATTCATGACAGAACTTTGCTTCGCAAGTTTTTCTTTGATTGTAAACAGCTTCTTGCAGACGACGGAATGATTGTATTACAGCTTGCAAATTACAATCTTTACAAATCAAAAACAGTTTCTGTATTACCAGAAATTAAAACAACAAGAGTAACACTTACTAGCAAGCTTGAATATGTAAGTGAAGAAGAATCTCTGCTTTCAAGAAATATAAAAAACGGCAGTGGAAAAGTTCTGCCGGTTTATCAGAAAACATCTGTATATCCAATTACACCTTCAGAAATTGAAGAGTATGCAAAGGAATCTGGATTTACTTCCATTGAATACTTTGCAGATTTCAAACGAAATCCGTTTACAGAAAAAAGTCCTTCAATGGTTGTTATTATAAAATAACGAATCTCATCCACGCCAGCATTTTAAAAAATTTCGTGTCATGCTGGCGATTGATTATGCCTTATGGCATATGAATGATTTCGCGTGGTTTACTGCCGTTTGGTGGTCCTACAATTCCACGAGCTTCCATATCTTCGATTAAGCGGGCTGCTCTGTTGTAACCGATTGAAAGTCTTCTCTGGAGATATGAAGCAGAAGCTTTGCCTGACTGCATTACAATTTCGAGAGCCTTATTGTAAAGAGGATCTTCTCCGCTTCCGCCAAAGAGTCCTGGTTCGCCCATTTCATCTTCTTCTGATTCAACAAAGATTTCTTCATCGATATATTCCGGTTCACCATAACCTTTTACATATTCAACAACGTTTTCAACCTCCTGGTCACTGACAAAGGTTCCCTGAATACGAACAGGGAATGGATCAGTTGCGCTGGCATAAAGCATGTCACCGCGCCCGAGAAGTTTTTCCGCACCTACCTGATCGATAATAATACGGCTGTCCATTTTTGATGCAACCATGAATGCAATACGGGTAGGAATGTTTGCTTTGATCAAACCTGTAATAACATCAATCGAGGGACGCTGTGTTGCAAGTACAAGGTGAATTCCGACAGCGCGGCTCATTGCACACAAGCGCGCAATTGTAGATTCAAGTTCTTTTCCTGTTGTTGCCATAAGGTCAGCAAACTCATCGATAATAACAACGATGTAAGGAAGTTTTTCTGTTGCAATGTGACGTTCTTCAACACGCTTGTTGTAGTTAATAATGTCACGAACTCCAAGACCGTCAAGCAATGCATAACGGCGTTCCATTTCGCACAGACAGTATTGCAATGACTGAAGCGCTTTATTAGGTTCAGTAATAACAGGAGTTAAAAGATGAGGAATATCATTGTAAAGTTTAAGTTCGACGATTTTTGGATCGACAAGAATCATCTTAACTTCCTGTGGCGAACGCTTGTACAAAATCGAAAGAATGATGCTGTTTACACAGACAGATTTTCCCGAACCTGTAGAACCTGCAATCAAAAGATGAGGAGTTTTTGCAATGTCGAGAAGTTGTGCTTCACCCTGAATGTCTTTACCAAGAACAACAGGTACAGCCATCTTTTTATATTCAGGAAGATTCTGTTCAATCAATTCACGGAAAGTAACTGTTGCACGGTTTTCATTTGGAATTTCAATACCGACAGCGCGTTTACCAGGAATCGGTGCAACAATACGAACAGAACTTGCGGCAAGACGAAGCGCAATGTTGTCCTGCAAGGCAACAATCTTGCTGAGCTTAACGCCTGGTGCCGGTAAAATTTCAAACATTGTTACTACAGGACCTTTTCGGATTCCTGTAACTTCAGCGTCAATTTTAAATTCCTTGAGAGTTTCTTTTAAGAAGTCTGCAGCTTCATTTGTCTGGTGATCGATAATCCAGTATTTCTGATCTTCAAACTGGTTGAGTAATCCTTCAGTAGGAACTTTGTAAGCGCCGCGACGTTTTGTAATTGTAGATTTCTTTTCTTCGCGGATTTTTGCTTCAGCTTCTTTTACCGACACCTGTGGAACTGAAGGGTCTGGCTGTGAAGAAAGTTCCGGTTCTATTTCTGGTTCTGAATCAATTTCAGAAGATATTTCTGAATCAGAATCGTCTTCTTCAATTTCTGCTTCATCTTCAGATTCCTCTAACTGCTGGCTTATCTGAAGTTCTCTTTCGAACTGTTCGTCAAAAGACAATTCTTCTTCAATGTCTTTATCCATCTGAGAAAAGACATCAGAAACGCCACCAGTTTCTTCAAGTGAAGTTTCGATAACTGCAGGTTCTTCTTCAGTTTCAGTTATTGCAAAATCAGAAGTGTCATCAGGCTGATCTTCAAACTCAGTGATTTTGTAATCAGAAGCAGCTGCAGTTTCTTCTTCAGTTTCAGTTATTGCAAAATCAGAAGTGTCATCAGGCTGATCTTCAAACTCAGTGATTTTGTAATCAGAAGCAGCTGCAGGTTCTTCTTCGGTTTCAGTTATTGCGAAATCAGAAGTGTCATCAGTCTGATCTTCGAACTCAGTGATTTCAAAATCAGAATCTGATTCAGGTTCTTCTTCAATTTCGTCAGTGTAGTCGTAATCTTCTGACAGGGCTTCTTCCATTTTTCGCTGAGAATAAATCAGGTCAGAATCTTCCTCTTCTTCGGCATCTTCATCATGAATTGAAAAATCAGAATTTTTATCGTACAAAGGAATGTCGTCAAAGGCGTGACGATATTCGGAACTTAATGATTGAGATGGAATTGTATTTTCAATTACTTCAGTTTTAGTAAAGTCATTTTCTGCATCAGGTTCCATTACTTTCTGGCGCATCTGATCTTTCATTCTTCTATTAAAAGCAATTCGTTCTGCGACAATTCCCGAAACTAAAAATTCAATTCCCATAATGAGAAGGGTTGCTAGAATTGTAAAGATTAATTTAGCGACACCGATTGGGCCGCTTAATTTCTGAGACGCTCTATAAATTTTTTCACTTACAACTGCAGTAAAAAATGGAACGAGACTGAAACTGATATAAATGCATTTTTTGAATGTGAGCTGAAGAATAAGACAGCACATGGAAACAGAAAAAAGAAACAGAGGAATTAAAATACTGCACAAGCCATAGCTTTCTTTAATCAGATGGCCGGTCCATACGAGAAATCCCAGGAAGCCTGAAAATTCAAGACCATTGTCTAACAATGCGAAAACAAGACTGAATGAGAAGAATATAGCCAGTATAAAGAACAATATTCCAGTAAGAATCTGGGCTATTCTGTATTTTTTCATCACTTTCCCCTAAGTAGTTTTAAATATGGTTTTTGTACTCTTTATTATCGGTAAAAAAAAATATGAGTTTACGGATTTTTTAGTCATTAAAATTTCTTGTTTTTTGATGTTTTTTTGGTATAATTTAAAAATATGAAAGATTCTAAAGTAAAGACAGTGGGAATTTTAACTTCTGGTGGGGATGCCCCTGGACTTAACCCTGCGATTCGTGGACTTTGCGAAGCAGGAATGAACAACTATGGAATGAAATTCGTTGGAATTTTGAACGGATATAAAGGTTTTGAAGCTGGCCAGTGTATTTCAATCGAAAAAGAAGATTTACCTGCGCTTCTAACTGCCGGCGGAACGTTCCTTGGTTCAACACGCGAAAAACCATTTAAGAATAAAGATAAAATTTCTGAAACTGGACTTAATGCAGTTGATTCAATTAAAAAATTTTATAAAAAGTGGAAGCTTGATGCTCTTGTAGTTCTAGGTGGAAACGGAAGCAACACAACTGCAGGTCTTCTTTCTCAGGAAGGATTGAATGTAATCGGACTTCCAAAAACAATTGATAATGACATTGTTCACACAAATTATTCATTTGGATTTCAGACTGCAGTAAATATTGCAACTGAATCAATTTCGATGATTCATACAACTGCTGCAAGTCACAGTCGCGTAATGATTGTTGAAGTAATGGGACATAAAGCCGGTTGGATCGGTTTACATTCAGGTATTGCTTCTGGAGCAGATGTAATTCTTTTACCAGAAATTCCTTACGACATAAATAAAGTTGCAAAAAAGATTTCTGACAACAAAAAGGCTGGAAAAAAATATTCTATTGTTGTTGTATCAGAAGGCGCAATGGATAAAGAAGAAGCAGCGCTTGATAAAAAAACTTTCAAGAAAGTAAGAGCCGCAATGACTTGTTCTGTCGGAGCAAGAGTTGCAAAACAGATTGAAGAAATCACTGGTCTTGAATCCCGCTGCACTGTTCTCGGACATTTGCAGCGCGCAGGTTCACCATTACCATATGACCGCTGTATGGCAACACTGTTTGGTGCAACCGCAGCAGATTATCTTGCGCGTGGGGAATTTGGAAAGATCCTTGTATGGCAAAATGACCAAATTGTCGGTATTCCATTGCTTGATGTTGCAAGTCAGGTTAAGAATGTTCCGACAGATGATCCTCTTGTAAAAACTGCAAAAAGTGTAGGTATTAGTTTTGGAGATTGATGAATTTCGCTGCCACAATTGTAAAGTATGTCTCGGTACCGGATGTCTGGATGAACTTCCTGGCATGGGTGGTGTAAATAAAAATGAAAATTTTCGTTTGAATGTTTCTGCCTGGGACAGACTTTATGCAGAAGAAGGTGAAGGTAAAGTTCCTGAACTTTCTGAAGAAGAAATCCTTTCGCTGTTAAGATATGCGCCGGTTACTGGTGCAGTTGAAAATATCGGATGGGAAGACGAAGAAGATTTCTATTACGACTTTTTCGTCGCAGTACACAAAGCCGGCGTTAAACTTTCACTTGGTGACGGCACTCCAGATTCAAAGCTGCTTTATGGAATTAATGCCATCAAAGAAATGCAGAAACAATACGGAAAAAATTATAAAGCTGCAGTTTTCTTAAAACCATATCCTGATGAAAATCTTACAAACCGAATTGCATGGGTAATGCCTGTTGCAAGTCATATCGGAATTGATATTGATGCATATAATATTGTTACAATGCGTAACAAAGTTCATCTTGAAAAAAAGAGTGCTTATCAGATAAAGGAATTGATGCGTCATACAAAAGTTCCTTTTATCGTAAAAGGTGTGTTTACACGTGAAGACATCGAAATGGTAAAAGAAGCAAAACCGGATGTTATTTATCTTTCAAATCACGGAGGTCGTGTAGAAACAAGAAAAGGAAGCACAGCTCTTCTTCTAAAGGAAGTCGGTCCAATGCTCAAAAATTACTGTAAAGAAATCTGGGTAGACGGCGGAGTCAGAAATAAAAAGGCAATAGAACTGGCTCACTATTATGGAGCAAGCCAGGTTCTTGTTGCCCGACCATTTATCAAAAATTACTGTTACAACGGCATAATCGGAATCGATGAATTCCTTAAATAAGAATCCATCGATTCACGTAATTTTATTTTTACGGGAATTAATCAAGTTCCGTATTTGGGAATGACTACAGAACGAAGCTGTTTATAAAATCACCGATTCCGTCTTCTTCGTTCGATTTGCGTGTAACGAATTTTGCAATATCCTGAATGTATTCAAGACCGTTGCACATTGCAACAGAATAGCCTGTCATGCGAATCATTGATTCGTCATTCATGCTGTCACCAAACGCCATTGTCTTTGAGTTATCAATACCAAGATGGTTAGCAAGCCATTCAATCGCTTCGCCTTTTCCGCAGTTCGGAGGCATTACTTCAAGAAAGTATGGTTTGCTTGTAAAGATTACGGCACGGCCATCAAGCTCGCGTTTTAAGAAAGCACAGAATTCCGCAATTACTTTTTCGTCACCAGGAACGAGCATTTTAGTATGTCCTGGCTTTAGAAATTCCCTGAACTCAGGAACAATTTCCATATTCAACTTGCAGAGCTTTGCATCGATGTGAGTAAACTCATTGTCAATGTTTGCGAATGTTGTTGTCGAATTATAAACCTGACATGGAAGTCCGCGCTTCAATGCTTCGTCGTAAACAAACTCAAGTACGTCAAAAGGAACCTTGCGGGAATAGATTGTTGTTCGTGTGTGAAGGTCGAAAATTTCTGAACCGTTTAATGCAATGACATAACGGCCTTCCTTAGTTCCTGCAAGTTCAAGAGTTCTTACAAACTGAAGAATTCCGTTTTCTGCGCGGCCCGAACATGGAACTATGTAAATTCCTTTTGCTGCTGCATCACGCAAAGCTTTTACAGTAATAGGAGTGATTTTTAATTCTTTTGTAAGGAGGGTATCATCCAGATCCAAAGCAATAAGCTTTGGATCCAGTTTTTCTGATGGAAGTTTGATCAACGAAAATTCCTTTTTCAGTTTTTAGTTGATTGAACCTTTTCCACGAACGATGTTGTCACGAACAACAAAGTCCAGGTCGTGTTTCATCATGATTTTTACGAGTTCTTCAAAAGAAGTTTTGCGTGGGTTCCAGCCGAGTGTTGTCTTAGCTTTTGTAGGATCTCCAAGCAATGTTTCAACTTCTGCTGGGCGGAAGTATTTTGGATCAACTTCGATAAGACATTCGCCTGTAGCTTTGTTGTAACCCTTTTCGTCAACGCCTTCGCCTTTGAATTCAAGTTCGATACCAGCTTCTTTGAAAGCACAGATACAGAAGTCACGAACTGAGTACTGTTCACCAGTAGCTACAACGTAATCATCCGGTTTATCCTGCTGGAGCATAAGCCACATACATTCAACGTAGTCTTTTGCATAACCCCAGTCGCGGAGGGAATTCAAGTTTCCGAGGTAAAGTTTTTTCTGAAGACCTTTTGCGATACGGCTTGCAGCAAGTGTAATTTTGCGAGTTACGAATGTTTCACCGCGGCGTTCTGATTCGTGGTTGAAGAGAATTCCGTTACAGCAGAACATGTCGTAAGATTCGCGGTAGTTTTTCATAATCCAGAAACCATAAAGTTTTGCTACTGCATATGGTGAACGTGGATAGAATGGAGTTGTTTCTTTCTGTGGAACTTCCTGTACGAGACCGAAAAGTTCTGAAGTAGAAGCCTGATAAATGCGGCATGTTTTTTCCATTCCGAGAAAGTGAACTGCTTCGAGAATGCGGAGTACACCGATAGCATCTGCATCAGCTGTATTTTCAGGAACTTCGAAAGAAACCTGAACGTGGCTCTGAGCAGCAAGGTTATAAATCTCTGTAGGCTTAATTTCGCGGATAAGGCGAGTAATAGCCATAGAGTCTGTCATATCACCGTAGTGAAGTTTTACTTTTCTGTCTTTGTGAAGGTCTTCGATAAGGTCATCGATATAAAGGTGTTCAATGCGACCTGTGTTAAAAGATGAAGAACGACGGATGATTCCGTGAACTTCATAGCCTTTGTCCAAAAGGAACTCAGCAAGGAACGAACCATCCTGTCCAGTAATACCAGTAATTAATGCAATTTTATCTGCCATATTTTCTCCAAAATTGAAAATGAGATATTTTTATTATTATAATAAAATAACTCTGTTCATTCAATGGAGTAAGAAGCTGCGCTCGTAAATTGGTATTCTTCACAAGCATAGTTGGTATCTCGCGCCACGCGTTTGCTCTGGCGCAAACGCTGTGTGGGTTGGAGTAAGATGCTGCGCTCGTAAAATGGCTTTATCCTTTCCTGCGAACAATAAACTGCTGTTTTGGCGCAGATTTTTTTTCCGCAATCTTCTTGTATTTCTTGTAGATTACTTCCTGAGCGCGGCATTCACCGTGACTTGTTATCGGCTTTCGTGGAATCCATGTGCCGTCGCTTGTCAGCTGATGTGTGTTCATGTCAGATTTAACGTAAGTGTCCAGACATTCCTTGATTTCTGCAAACACGGCCTGATCGAGAACAGGGAACATCAGTTCAATTCGGCGGTCAAGATTTCGGTTCATCCAGTCTGCGCTTGAAAGATAAATTTCTGACTGACCTGCATTCTTAAAATAGAAAATGCGTTCATGTTCAAGATAGCGGTCGACGATAGAGATAACCTGAATATTTTCGCTCATTCCCTTAACGCCTGGAACAAGCATACAGATTCCGCGGACGTTGAGAATTATTTTAACGCCTGCACGGCTTGCTTCGTAAAGGGCTGCGATAACTTCTTCGTGTGTGAGTGAATTCATCTTTGCGATAATCAGTCCCGGATTTACTTTGCTGGTCATTCTGATTTCACGATGAATCATCGAAATAATATTGCTCTTTAAATTTACCGGTGCCATGCTGAGTGCCTTCATTGACTGAAGGGCTGAGTAACCGGTTACGATGTTAAAGAACATTGTTGCGTCATTTGCGATGAGCGGATTTGCAGTAAAGATCGACATGTCGCTGTAGAGCTTTGCAGTTTTAGGATTGTAATTTCCTGTTGCAAGATGAACGTAGCGGCGGATTGCAGTATCTTCGCGTCTGATAATCATAAGAATCTTTGCGTGAACTTTTAAGTTAACGATTCCCTGGATTACGATTACGCCGGCATTTTCAAGTTCGTTGGCCCAGCCGATGTTTCGTTCTTCATCAAAGCGTGCCTTAAGTTCGACAAGTACTGTTACCTGCTTTCCGTTCTGGGCAGCTTTTTTCAAGGCGCTGATGATCGGTGAATTATTTCCGGTTCTGTACAAAGTCATCTTGATCGAAATTACATCAGGATCTTCTGCGGCATCAGAAATAAATTTTACAACCGGATTGTAGCTTTCGTAAGGAACATGGAGAAGAACATCATGCTGTTTTAAAGTGTCCCAGTATGGTCCTTCTTCTGGAAGTGATTTCGGATAGAAATGTTCCCACTTTTCAAATTTCAATTTTGCTGTTTCTTCAAGATTCCCGATCTCGAGAAGTGCAGAAGGATCAATCAAATCATCAGTTTCATAAATATCTTCTGTTGTCAGCTTCAAATTCTTCATAAGGAATTTTTTAATTTCGGGACTTGAATTATTACAGTTGAGGCGAACTGCAAACGAAGACTGTCGCTGAACGAGAACTTCTTCCATGGCCTCAATAAAATTAGAGCCGGCATCTTCATCAACTGCAAAATCCGCATCACGGATAACGTTAAACAGCATTGACTGCTTAACCTCAAATCCCGGAAACAGCTGAGTTCCATACTGAATAATTAAATCTTCAAGGAATGTAAACTGCTTAACCTTTGCGTGTCCCGGAAGCCAGATCAGATGCGGAATGCCTGCAGGAATCTGAACGAATGCAATTGCCTGTTTTCCTTCCCGGGTAACAAACTCTGCATTCATCGGTTTGATGTCGGCAATTGGTTTTAACAGGAACGCAGCATGGTACTGAAGATTTGAAATGCGTGGAAAAACATCAGTGTCGGTTCTGAGAGGTGTCAGTAAAGGAAGAATGTTTGAATTGAATTCTCTCTGACAGAAGGTTTGCTGTTCAGGAGAAAAGCTTTCTGGTTTTACGTATACATAACCTTCTTTTTCTAGAAGCGGAAATATTTCTGTTTTAAGACATTTGTTTTTTTCGTTTACCACTTCGTGTGCACGAACAGAAATCTGTTTTAAAAGCGCCGAAGGTGTATATCCTGAAATATCTTTTTTGCGAGGATCGACTTTAAGCATTCGTTTGATCGAAGCTACGCGAACCTGGAAGAACTCGTTAAAGTTGCTTGTAACAATCGATAAAAACTGAATGCGTTCGAGAAGCGGTAAATCTTGTCTGCATGCCTGATAAAGAACTCTGGCGTTAAATTCAATCCATGAAAGTTCTCTGTTAAAGAATGTGTTTTTATTCATAGTTCCTCCGTTTAAAAATTAAAAAAGGAATTTTCGGGCTACGAGAGAATAATCTTATATCCGAAAACGTATTCGAAAATATTTGCTTTTTCAGCAAGCGCTTTTCGTTCAAGCACAATGTTATGATTTGAACCGGTGTTAAGAAGCAGTGTATCGTTTTGACGGGTTATAGTAATTCCCTTTAACTTCTGCTGATGAGCACGGTCGAGCGCGTCGGCAATCCTCAAAATCGCAGTCAGTTTCAAAACCATCATACGGTCTGCGCGTGGTAGCATCAAAAACTGTTCATCGTCTTGAGGCAGGCCCGAACCGCGATGGAATCTTGCAATGAGACCTACGAGTTTGTTTTCATATTTTTTAAGACCGAAAATTTCTGAGTTAACGATAATATACTGACTGTGAAACTGATGTTCACCCATGCGGATAAACATACCGATGTCGTGAAGGATTCCGGCAACTTCAAGAAGAAGACGGCCTCTGTCATCCAGTCCGATTTCATCGCGCAGAGCATCAAAAATTTTAAGGCTCAGCTCTGTAACGTAAAGAGCATGTTCTTCATCGCCGTGATATTTATCAAGAAGATTGATTGCAGAAGCAGTAACTTGCGAGTTGAATTCTGTAAGAAGTTCACTTGATGGTTCTGCAATGGAACTTATGATTGCACCGTCACGGATATTTGTCTGAAGAACAATAATAGAATCAATGTTTGTCAGCTGAATGAACATTTCGTAAATCGAAAGCCCGATATAAAGCTGAGTTGCATCGTTATATTCAATTTTGAATTTCGCAACGATTTCTTCAGGAGAATAATTCTGAATTTCGCGGACAAATTTTTCAAATTCCTTGCGCGAAATTTCCCAGGCATCGTCACCGATTTTTTTACCATAAGTCTGTGCGGCAAGACGTGGTTCGAAACCTACGGAGAAGAACTGCTTTACTGCTGATAAATCAAGTTCATCGTTGAGAGAACCTTTTGTGTTGAAGATGAACTGCTGGATGTATCGGCGGATATCGCTGGCGTTAGCTGCGGCAAAGCTTAAGTTCTGGGCAATTCGTGTTGTACCGATTTTAAGGCTGTGTGCGCCGGCCATTTTTCCTTTTTTGATAAGCATCATTTCTGTTGAGCCGCCGCCGACTTCGAGAATAATTGCGTCATCATCAGGATGAGTTTTTTTAAGTGCCTTAATTTTTTTAGTTACGGCAAGATACATGAGGCGGTTTTCTTCAATACCGTCAATGATTTTAACTGTAAAGCCTGTCTTGATTAAAATGCGGTCAATGATTGGATCAGGATTTTTAGCCTCGCGAAGAGCACTTGTTGCAATAACGCGTGTCTGTTCCGGAGAAATTCCCCAACCGGCAAGCTGTTCCTTAAATCTTGAAAGAATCTGAATGCAAAGGAGAATATTTGATCTGGAGATTGATCCTGTTGTAAAAACATCACGGCCAAGATCAACGGGGAGTTCTGAGAAGTCAATGACTTCCCATTCTCCGTTTCCTTTAACCTGGGCTACCAGAAGTCTGATTCCGGTAGAGCCAATTTCGATAACTGCTTCCGGTGTAGTAGCCATAAAATCTCTCCAGATATAGATTAGAGTTTATCAATAAGCATTGAACATTTTCCGGATGGAATTGGTAAAGTCTTTTTCTTCTGGTCAAGAATATTGATTGTGAAGTAGTAAAGCTTTTCGCTTTCCATCTGGATTTCCCATCCGCGCTGACTCTTGTTACTTAAAATTGTAATAAGGTTGCGTTTGAGAGAAAGATTTTCGATACCCATGATTTCGAGGTTTGGAATTACCCAGTCTACTGTTTTACGAGGAAGGCTGATAATCAAACCGATTACGTTTTCAATCATCAAAGCAATTGTAGAAAGACCTGCTGTCTGGAGATAGCGTGGTCTAGGGAAGTTCGATCTTCCTCTAAGGTTTGCTTTTCCTTCTTTTGTTGGAAGATATGCTTCAAACAGATCGCCTTTAACCTTTGAATCGTTTGGAGACAAAGCTTCAAGTATGTAATAAAGGTGGCGGATTGAACATTCACGTGCAAGGTCATAGCGCTGATATTTTTCAAGACCTTTTATGACCATAAAGTTCATTGCAGGGAATACGCTTCCGTGGTAACCTTCACCGCTGTCTTTAAAGTCAGGGCTGTCAGCACTGAGAGACGGGAACGGATGATCAGTTCCGAAAGTCTTAGGATTTGTCAAATGCTCTACAAGTTTGTCAGCCTTGTCAGCATTAGGAATTTCTGCAAGCAAAGGCCAGAATCCGGCGATTGTTTTCTGTGGAAGAATTGCTTCGTTTTTATCAAGGTCATGATAGAAACCTGTTTTTTCGTTCCACATCATCGAATTGATTCTTGTCTTGAGCGAGAAGTACATTTTTTTGTACTGGAAGCTTAATTCCTTGTCGTTAAGAATGTCACCAAGGGCAGCCATGTGAGTAGCGTTGATTGCCATTGCTGCGTTAAAGTCTACCGGATAGTAAGCCTTGTCACGTGGCGCATTGAACATTCCCGAACAGCTGGCAGGAACTGCATAAAGTCCGTTTGGTTTTTTGAAGTTTGCGTCAATCCATTCGATGTATTTCTGCAGAATTGGAACAACTTCTTTTACGCGTCTTTTGTTTGCTGATTTATGATAAAGGTTGAATTCTGCCCATGCGAACAAAGGAATTCCAATACCTTCAGGATTAGTCTTGTCTAAAACAGGTTTGTTTTTCTTTAAATCGTATTTCCAGCGGATTGCTCCGTTTTTTTCCTGGCGTGCATAGAGATAATCCAGGTTCTGATTTGCAGGATAATTTCTGTTCGAGTAAACCAGAAAGAAAGAAGAGAAAATAGAATCGAACTGATTGATGACATACTGTTTGTCTTCTGGATATACAAAATATCCGTCTGGAGAAGGTTCGCCCGATTTCGGATCAAGCCAGAAATCGCCAAGCCAATTCCAGGTTTTATTATAGATGTCTACAAAATCCTGATCGTAAAAGTGGATTTTAGGGAAATCTTTTTTATTCACAAAAACTCCTGTCAGTCACCAATTCTGCATTTATTTAAAATAAACACAAATTTGACTGAACGAAAATACAAACACATTATAACACACTTTTTTCAATTTCATTCAAAAAAATGAAAAAAAATGCAAAATTTGTAAGAAATTTCTAAAAATTTATGATTTTAATACTTGAAAAAAGAGACAAAAATGTGGTAAAGCCACGTTTTTGCCTCTTTTTCTTCAGAGATTATGTAAAATTAAGCTTTTCTGAGCTTTAGAGTGCGAGGTCTCTGTAGTAAAGCTTAATAATTTCGTGCTGTGACTTATGTCTTGATTTAAGAAGAAGTCCGCGCATTCCAGAACGGTAAACATATCCTGATGAGTTATAGATTTCAAACTGAGGGTCAGTTCTAAAGTCCATGTTATAAATCTGAATACGTCTGAACGGATTGATTCCCACGATTATTACGTAATGTGTAAGACCGAGAGGGAAGTCGATATCAATGAACATTGTCTTGTTTTCGTCCTGGGAAATCTTGATGTCGCGGGCAATTGTCCATGACCAGATTGTTGTTCCGTCAAGATCAGTAACTTTTGCAAAGTGAGGGTAGTAAGGATTATTGTGAACGATTACCGGGTAAATGTCACACATTGTGCGCAGGTCAAGACCTGTAAGGTCAGAGATGTATGAGTTTACGATCAGGTAACCGCATTTTTCGAGATTTGCATATCCTGAAATTTTTCCGTACTGGATAAAGGCATCACCTGCTGTAACTGCGTTAACTACAGAAAGATTTGAATCGTTTTCTGTAAGACGGATTTTGTTGTTATCAAGCTTGCAGGCATCCGAAATCTTCTTTACACAAGGTTCAAGAACCGGTTCAAGTCTGTCTGCGTTTTCTGAACCTGCACTTTTGAGGTAAGAGTAAACGCGGAGAATTCCGGCAGCCTGTGCAACTGTAAAGTTGTTGTCAGTAAGAGAAGCAGGAATTGAAAGAATTCGCATAACTTCCGATGATTTTTCATTAATAAGGAAGTATTCAGCAATTCTGTCGGCTGTGAATACGTCACAGAGTGAATTCTGTACGGCATGAGAAATCATGCTCTTGTAATTTTCCATCTGAACTTCAAGTCCCTGCGAGAGTTTTGCGAGGTTTCCGAAGTAAGGAGTAGAAAGATAAGTTCTTTTAGTTCCCTTAATAAATGAAACAGGAACTGTATTCAAAGCTTCGTTGTATCTTCCGGCACTGCTCATTGCAGCTGTATACGAAATAACTGTCTGTTCTGTTACAGTATTTGCAAAAGATGCATCGTTCTGGGCAAGTCGTGTAAATTCTGAAATGATTGCAGCGTTCAAGGTGTTTACAGAACTCTGCATTTCAACTTTTGTAGAACCTGCAAGTTCAGCAGCTGTATCGATTGAGAAACCAGCCTGTTTTACATAAGAACGGTAGCTTGCAAATTTTGAGTTCTGGAGAAGAACAAGTCTTGATTCCTGGAGCATTGGTGCAAGAAGTGCGTATGAAGAACTTCTGCCTTCAAGAAGAGCCTGTTTTGCCTTTATGTCTGTAAATGAGTAGCCGCTCAATGGTTTTGTCACGATAGAAACGGAATTGATTTCTTCAGGAAATTCGCCTGTAATCATCAAAGGTGCAGATTCGCCTTCATCAGAAACAGCAAATGTAATCGAAATATCGCTGTCGAAGTTCAAAGTGATTGAATTTGAAGATTCCTCGTAACTTTTAAGAACAGCCTTTTTAGTTATGTCTTTAAGGGAATATTCAACTGAATTTGAATCATCTCCAGAAAACTGAAGTCCGTTGTATGCAATTTGGAACTGATTTTTTAGCGAAGTTTCACCTTCAGTATTTTCAGCTTCCAATAATGTAACCCTCATTGAATGAATGGTTTTTCTTATGATAGAATCGCTTCTAAATTGAATAACAAAAATGCCGACAATAATAACGGCGTAAAGGACAATCAGTCCCAGTGACTTTCTGACAATATGTTTACGCATTTGATGTCAGTTTAGCCAACAAACAAGGGAAAATCAACTGTTTGCCCGCTTTTTTAGAACAGATCGTCAGGAAAAATATTATGAGAAAAACAAAACGTATTATTGCCATTTTGCTTACAGCAGGAATTTTTTTCAGCGGATTTGCCGCAGAAGTTAAAAACGAGAAGGCTGCAGAGAAAAAAACTTCTTCAAATACAAAAGTTGAGTTTGTCCAGAACCTTCAGGATATTCTTGAAACAGGCGATTTAGACAAGGCAATTGCATATTTTGACTCGCTCTCGGCTTCAGATTCCCAGGATGCAAACCTTATGCTCATAAAAGGCTCGCTTTTGATTTCTGCCGGAAAAATAAAAGAAGCTTCGGCGCTTTTAAATTCCCTTGAAGAAAAAGCTCCTTCAAACATTGAAGTCCTCGAAATGAAAATAATCGTTGCAAAAGCTGCCGGCCCTAAATCTTTAGCAGAAAAGAAAGCCGCAATCTCAAAAGTTATTGCCCTCGATCCTAACAACGCAACTGCAAATATTGAACTCGGCCAGGAACAGGTTCTCAATCATAAATACAAAACTGCAAGAAATTACTATAAAAAAGCACTTATCAGCGCACCTGAAGAGCCAAATGCCCTTTTCGGTTACGGACAGACTTCTTATTACCTTAACGACATCGATGAAGCAAAAACAGCCTTCAAGAAAATGATTGCACTTAATCCAAACGAAGCAATTGCATATCAGTACCTCGGAAAACTTGAAGCCGAAGATGAAAATTACAAAAACGCCCTCGAATACATAAACAAAGCAATACAAATCGAAGATGACAATTATGAATTCTACATGGATTTAGGTCAGTATCTCCGTTACAGAGGAAAATTCGCAGATGCAGAAAAAGCCTGGACAAAAGCAATTTCAATCAATCCGGATTACTTCCTTGCATATACTTACCGTGCGGGGCTTTACGATGAACAGAACAAGTTTGACCTTGCCCTGAATGATTACCGCAAGGTTATTGAAACAAATCCTGACTATTACTTTGCTTACGAAGCGCTCGGCATTATGGCCTGGTATGCAAAAAGCTATGACGAAGCCCGCGCGGCATTTGAAAAAGCATACGGATATAACAAAAAAAATATTTCTTATCCTCTTATGATTGCAGCCTGTTACATAAAAGCCGGAAAACTTCAGAAAGCAAAGCTTTTCCTTGAACAGGTCATGAAAAATATGGATGACAAGAAGAGTGTTGAATTTTCTATGGTTAGACTTTATCATGATCAGGGACCAGGAAACGCAGAAAATGATCTTGCTTTAAAAATTCCTAAGATTGACAAGACAACTACAAGAGGAAAAATGCTTTATTATTTTGCACTTTATTACGACTTGAAAGGTGTTGAATCACTGGCCTCAAAATATTACACAGAAGTTAAAAACATGCAGAGTCCGATGTTCTTTGAATATCGTCTTGCAGAATGGAGCCTTGCAAAATGAGCCGAACAAAACAGGTACTTGAATTAAACGGACGCAAAATTATTCTTATCGGTACCGCACATGTTTCTCAGGAAAGTATTGATGAAGTAAAGCAGGAAATTGAAGAAAATTCACCGGACTGCATTGCAATCGAACTTGATGAACGCCGCTATAATTCCATGATTGATCCTGAAGGATGGAAGAAGCTTGATATCGTAAAGGTATTAAAACGCAATGAAGGATTTCTTCTGCTTGCAAATCTTGTACTTGGATCGTTCCAGCGCAAAATGGGAAAAAATGCCGGTATTAAGCCGGGCGACGAAATGATGGCTGCGATAAAACTGGCAGGCGAAAAAAACATTCCGTTTACTCTGGTAGACAGACCGATTCAGGTAACACTCCGCCGTGCGTGGGCAAAAAATTCGTTCTGGGGAAAATGCAAGCTTCTTGCATCACTTCTTGCCAGCGCTTTTGATAAAGAGGAAATTTCACAGGAACAGATTGAAAGTCTTAAAACCGAAAATGAAATGGACTCAATGATGAAAGAACTTTCAGACTATCTTCCAAAGGTAAAAGAAGTTCTCATCGATGAACGCGACAGATATCTTGCCGCACATATCTGGGAATCTGAAGGTGATACAGTACTTGCAGTTCTCGGAGCAGGACATCTTCCTGGCGTTCAGGCTTATCTTGAAAAGATGGCCGCTAAAACAGAAAGCACAGATGTTTCTGATATTTCATCAGTACCGCCAAAATCAACTGGCGGTAAAATTGCAAGCTGGATTCTTCCGGCTGTAATCATCGGTCTGATTGTGTATGGCTTTATTTACGGCGGATCAAAAATCGGCGGTCATATGGCGCTTTCGTGGGCAATCTGGAACGGCGGTCTTGCTGCCGCAGCTACAATTCTTGCACTTGGAAATCCATTGACAGTTCTCACAGCGCTTTTGGGTGCGCCTATTACTTCACTTGCACCTTTTATCGGTGTCGGAATGGTTACAGGAATCATCCAGGCTTCAATCAGAAAGCCAAAGGTTGAAGACATGGAAACTTTACAGGATGATGTCAGAAGCTTTAAGAAATGGTATTCAAACCGCCTGCTTCACATCTTCCTGATTTTTATCTTTTCAACATTAGGTTCTACTGCCGGAACATTTATTGCAGGCGCTGACATCGTGTCACTTCTTGCAAAAATCGGAATTCAATTCTAATTTCAAGAATTCAATTCTAATCTGCGGAATTGAATTCTAGTCATCGGAATTCAACTCTAACTTGATAAGATCAGAAATGTTTGTTACGACAGTAACACCGTCTTCTTTTTCCGGGGCAACAACGGTCTTGTAACCAAGACTGATTGCCGTCCTGGCTCTCTGTTTAATTCTTCCGACAGGGCGTATTTCGCCTGCAAGACTTAATTCACCAATTAACACAGTGCCGTCTTTGATTGCAACTCCTGTGCGGGCAGAGTAAAGCGCTGCCGCAAGAGAGGCATCAATTGCACTTTCTGTAAGGCGTACTCCGCCGGCAACGTTGATGTAAATATCCTGATCACTGAATCTTAAACCGGTCCGTTTTTCGATAACGGCTGCAACGCGGCTTACTCGCGCACTGTCAATTTTATCAGAATAAACACGGGTTAAGCTTGATTTTGCCGGAACCGTCAGTGCCTGAATTTCTACCAGAAAAACTCTTGTTCCTTCAAACACGGCACATACTGCAACGCCATTCGGAGTTTTACCTTCACGCCGCGTAATGAACATTGTACTTGGATCAGTTACCGGTACAAGACCTGTTGCCGTCATTTCGAAAATTCCTAGCTCGTCAACAGAACCGAAACGGTTTTTATAAGCCCTTAAAAATCTTATTTCGTCATTGTTTCTTTCAAACGAAATTACAGTGTCTACCATATGTTCGAGCGCTTTAGGGCCAGCAATGTTTCCGTCTTTTGTAACATGACATGTCATAATCAGAACTGATTCATGTTCCTTGACCCAGCCTACAAGTTCGTTCGTACAGTACTTGAGCTGGTTTACAGTTCCGGGAATTATTCCGCCTTCAATCGAATAAACTGTCTGTATTGAATCTATGATTACAAGTGCCGGTTTTAATTCGTTTAAGGCATCAAGAATATCTTCAAGGCGCATTGTCGGCATTATCTGAATGTTTTCGCAGTCGACGTTAAGACGGTTTGCGCGAGATTTGATCTGGCTTGAAGATTCCTCGCCTGAAACGTAAAGAACGAGACCGGATTTTGTTTTAGAAAAAGCTGCACAGGTCTGAAGGAGAAGGGTAGATTTACCGATTCCAGGTTCGCCGCCAAGAAGAATCGCAGAACGTTTGGTTGCGCCTTTGCCTCCGAGCACGCGGTCAAATTCTTCAATGCCGGTAGAGAACCGGTCGTCATCCATGGCAGTTACATCAGACAGCGGCATCGGTTTTACCTTTGATGCAATCTGTCCCGGTGCAACAGAAGATAAGGCATTCGGATCTGTAATACATTCCTCGAGTGTATTCCACGAAGAGCATTCAGGACATCGTCCAAGCCATCTCGGCTGAACAAATCCGCAGTTAGAACATTTATAACAGATCGAAACTTTTTTCTTGGCCATAATATCTCCTGTTTTATTATAGTGAAATTTTAAGCGCCGTCATTTTTTTCAAACCCGCACTGCAGGCCGAACGAATCGCAGTTTCTAAAACGAAACAGCATCGGCTTTCAAGGAATTTTCAGAGCCCTGACCTTTGAGAACTACAATAATCTGATTCGGCGCGCAGCAGAGCCATTGCCCGGCCTTAGAAATTTTTCCTTGATGAACACAGATTTTATTCTCGCACGGAGAGGCAGTAATCATAACTTCTCCGTCTTGAATTGCAATGTGAGTTTCTCCAAGATTCCCTTTGACAGAAAAAGATTTGTTCTGATTCAGGTCGTATTCGTAAACGTCTTCGCCGTAAGAAACCTCTGCAAGAAGCTTTGAATTTCCTGTAAATATCATACTAAAATAATGCACAATAACGCACAAAAAGAGAATTAAAATCAAAAAATCGCAAGGTTTTGTAATTATTTTTCTCATTATTATTGACAATCCTTCAATCTCATTGTACATTAAATATAGCTTGTAAATAAGCTGATAAACTCTCTCCGATGTCCAGCTTGCTGGACGGTAGAGCTCTTGGAAAGCGTTGCTCTTCGAGAGCTCTATTTTTTTTAAACTGAATTTTTAACGGCATCTGTTATGTTCAATAACCGATGCCGTTTTGTTTTTATTTTGACTGTGTAAGAACTGACCCTGCAGGAACTGATTTTGTAACCCAGGTATTACCGCCGACTGTTGAACCTTTTCCGATGACGGTTTCTCCGCCGAGGATTGTTGCTCCAGCATAAATTGTTACGTCGTCTTCAACTGTCGGATGGCGTTTCTTATCCTGAAGGTCTTTCTTGACGCTCAGTGCCCCGAGAGTAACGCCCTGGTAAATCTTTACGTTATTACCGATGACTGTTGTTTCACCGATTACGATTCCTGTTCCGTGATCGATACAGAAACTTTCACCGATAGTTGCGCCCGGATGGATGTCGATTCCTGTTTTGCCGTGAACATGTTCGCTCATGATTCTTGGAATTACAGGAACTCCGTTCTTGAATAAGAAATGTGCAAGGCGGTGAACGACGATTGCTTCAAGTCCCGGATAAGAAAGAATTACTTCTTCACGACTGTGAGCAGCAGGATCTCCGTAGAAGGCTGCCTTGACGTCGAGCTGAATCTTGCGTCTGATTTCTGGAATTTCCTGAATGAGTGCAAGAACTACAGTTTCGGCAAGTTTATAGCAGTGGGAATTTTGAATGTCTTCAACGTTTGATTTTTTTTCTTCACATACTGTAAAAAGAAGAGCCTTCTGAATTTCTCTTGTTAATATGGAAATAATTCTGTTTACATGAACGCCTGTAATGTAGCGCAGGTTTCCTGTTTCAATATTTTCATCATATTTGAATCCAGGAAAAATCAGGAACTGAAGATCAGAAAGGACTGAGACAACATTCTGCCTGTTAGGAAAGTTTTCTGCGCCGGAACGGTTGATTCCGCCCTGCTGTTCGTAGGATTCCATGATGTTGTCGATTAAGTGGTCAATGTTCATATAAAGCTCCTGAGCGGAATTAATTTGCCTGTAAAACCATAGCATAATTTCAATTAAAGTTCTATTATAAGTATATTAATAAAAGTTTTAGAAATTCGCAAAAAAATCCTTCTTGTTATTGACACAAATATATCTGTTGTGTATATTTCTAAAACACATCATTTTCATTGGGTTTTTTGCCCTTGTAGCTCAGTCGGTAGAGCGCAACCATGGTAAGGTTGAGGTCTGCGGTCCGATTCCGCACGGGGGCTATATATAAAGGGAAAGATGACTGTGAGGTTAAATAAACCAAATAAAAACGATATTGTTTTTTAGGAGTATATATTATGGGAAGCAAGAAAAAAGGTGCTGTTGAACTTATCGCTTTACAGTGTTCAGAATGCAAACGCAAGAATTATACAACATCTAAGAACCGCAAAAACATCCAGGGTAAGCTCGAATTGAACAAATACTGCCCATGGGACAAAAAGCACACATTGCACAAAGAAACAAAAATTAAATAATTTTTGTTATTAAAATGTTAATTAAACTGCTTCGGCAGTTGGTTATATTTAGGTCAGTAGTTCAGTTGGTAGAGCATCGGTCTCCAAAACCGAGTGTCGCGGGTTCGAGTCCTGCCTGGCCTGTTATTTTCTTTTTAAAGAATAGTTGAGGATATTATGGCTAAAAAGACAAACGAAGCTAAAAAATCAAGTTTTTTCAGAGAATGTGTTGGTGAATTGAAAAAAGTTACATGGCCAACAAAAGATGACGTTTGGGCTTCTGTAAAAGTAGTAATCGCCCTGTCTATTCTTATGGCACTTCTTCTCGGGGGATTAGACCTAGGTTTCGGTAGTTTGTTCGAGTTCCTTTTGACTAAATAATTAAGGAGAGACCTATGGCTAAAAACTGGTACATTCTTCATACTTATACAGGTTACGAAGGTAAAATCGAAAGAACAATCCGTACTATGCTCGAAGCTGGTGATTTGGATTCAAACATTGTCTGCGATGTAAAGGTACCTGTTGAAGAAGTTGTAGAAATCAAAGACGGTAAAAAACGCTCACGCAAAAATAAATTCCTTCCTGGTTACATCATGCTTGAACTTGATCTTCCTGATTTAGGATGGAAAGCAACTTGTAACGGCATTCGCCGCATCCAGGGTGTTACAGGCTTCGTTGGTACAAACCCAAGCGAAAGACCTCGTCCTATTTCTGTAGAAGAAGCTAAAAACCTTCTTCAGAAAGCCGGCGAAATCAAAGGTGAAAAACCAGTACATATTAAACAGACATTTGCTATCGGCGACCAGGTTAAAATTACTGACGGTCCATTCGCTACATTCAGCGGCGCAGTTGAAGAAGTTAATATGGAAAAAGAAAAACTTCGTGTTATGGTACAGATCTTCGGTCGTGCTACACCAGTTGAAGTTGATCTTTTACAGGTAGAAAAACTGGTTAACTAAACCGGTTTTAAGTTAGTTTTATTTGCAATTCAGGCTCAACTAAAGTTGAGATTATATACCTGATTTTGGGAGAAGTATCGGTCCGTTGGGCGTCAGGCACTTCGCTAGAAATGGGAACGACGGTTCCCTTTCACACCAATCTAAGGAGAAACCAAAAATGGCAAAAAAGCAAGTAACAGCTCAGATCAAATTGCAGTGTCCTGCAGGATCGGCAACACCTGCTCCACCAGTAGGACCAGCATTGGGACCTCACGGTGTTCCAGCTCCAAAATTTGTTCAGGAATTCAACGACAGAACTAAGTCTATGGAAAAAGGACTTATCATCCCTGTAGTTATCTCTGTTTATTCTGACAAATCATTCACATTTATTCTCAAGACTCCACCAGCAGCAGTTCTTATCAAAAAGGCTTGCAAACTCGACAAGGGTTCTGGCAATCCACTTCGCGATAAAGTTGCAAAGTTGTCACAGAAGGATCTTGAAGAAATCGCAAAAACAAAGATGCCTGATATCAGTGCAAACGATATCGAAGCAGCTAAAAAAATCATCGCAGGTACTGCACGCAGTATGGGCGTAGAAGTGGAGGCCTAAATGAAACACGGAAAGAAATATCGCGCATCATTGGCCAAATACGATTTAGCTAAAAAATATGATGTAGCTGCAGCATGTAAAATGGTTCAGGACATGAAGTTCGCTAAATTCGACGAAACAGTTGAAGCTCACGTTTCACTTCGTCTCGGAAAGAGCGACACAGTTCGTGATACTTTGGTATTCCCTAACCAGTTTAAAGCTGAAAAGAAAGTATTGGTATTCTGTAAAGAAGATCGTATCAAGGAAGCTCTTGATGCAGGTGCTGCATTTGCAGGTGCTGATGAATACATCGAAAAAGTTAAGGGCGGATGGCTCGACTTCGATGTAGCAGTTGCTACTCCAGACATGATGAAAGACGTAGGACGTCTTGGTATGGTACTCGGCCGCAAAGGTCTTATGCCTAACCCAAAAACTGGAACAGTTACAGTTGATATCGCTAAAGCTATCGCTGAATTGAAGAAAGGTCGTACAGAATACCGCGCTGACAAAGGTGGTGTAGTACATATCGCAGTTGGTAAGTGCTCAATGGATGCAGATAAAGTTGCAGAAAACATTAAAACACTTATTTCTGAAATCAACAGAAAGAAACCAGCTGATGCAAAAGCTGACTATGTTCAGACTGTATCAGTAAGCTCTTCAATGGGTCCTGGTGTATGGGTTGATGTAAAGGAAGGAGAGTAATAGATGGCAATCGCAAACAAAGTTCAGCCTGCTAAAGCAGCAGCTATTGAATCTGCTAAACAGACACTCGGTGAATACAATGACTTCATCTTTGCTAACTACCGCGGTCTTACAGTAGAACAGATTACTACTCTTCGTGATAAACTCCGCGAAAGCAATTCTACAATCAAAGTTATCAAAAATAACTTTGCTAAAATTGCATTCAAAGATTTGAACGTTGAAAACGTTGAAGATTATCTTTCAGGCCCAACAGCAATCGCTATGGCTAAAGAAGATTCGAACGAAACAGCAAAAATCCTTTTCGATTTTGCTAAAGACGTTCCAGCACTCGAAATCAAAGGTGCTTACGTAAATAAAGAAATTTACGATGCAGCTAAAATCGAAGCTTATTCAAAGGTTCCAGGCAAGAAACAGCTTATCGCTATGCTCATGTCTGCTATCAATGGACCAGCTCAGAAACTCGCTGCAACATTGCAGGCTTATGTTGAAAAGCTTGAAAAAGAAGGTCCAGCTGCAGCAGCTCCAAAAGCAGAAGCAGCACCTGCAGAAGCTGCACCAGCAGCTGAAGCACCAGCAGCAGAAGCAGCACCAGCTGCAGAAGCTCCAGCAGCTGAATAATTCAGCCGCTTAAAACATTATTTAAGCACGGTCAGGCTTCATAGCTGTCGACTGTCCGTGTTACAAATAGCAGAAGTTTTCTTGTGATTACTTACTGCAGCGTTTCTTAACAAGTTTAAGAAAACGAAAAAAACATATTTATATTTATGGAGAAGACAATATGGCAGCTCTCACAAATGATCAGATTCTTGATGCAATCGCATCTATGTCAGTTCTTGAAGCTTCAGAACTCGTTAAAGCAATGGAAGAAAAATTCGGTGTAACAGCAGCAGTTGCAGTAGCAGCAGCTCCTGGTGCAGCAGCTGGTGGAGCAGCAGAAGAAGAACAGTCAGAATTCACTGTAACTCTTGACAGCTTCGATGCAGCTAAAAAGATCGGTGTTATTAAGGCAGTTAAAGCTCTTACTAACCTTGGTCTTGGTGAAGCAAAAGCTCTCGTTGAAGGTGCTCCAGCAACAGTTAAAGAAGGACTTTCTAAAGCTGATGCAGACAAATGGATTGCTGAAATCGAAGCAGCTGGTGGTAAATGTTCAAAGAAATAAGTTTTTTAGACTTATTTCCTGAATAAATCTATCATAAAAACTAAGGCAGACACGGATTTTTCCGGCGTCTGCTTTAGTCGTTTAAATTGAAAAAAGTCATTTTACATAAAAACACTAAATAAGGCCTGATTTTTGTGCTGTGCGGAGTTTCCAAATGTAGCAAACTTCATGGACCGGAAGGTGTTTCTTGAAAATAGGGGTAAAAATGTTCGCAAAAAGCCGGACTATTAACCGTCAGTATATCGGTAAAGATATTCAGGAATTCATGGATGTTCCTAATCTTATCGATATCCAAACTTCTTCTTACGAGTATTTCCTTCAGAAAGAAAAATTAGAAAATGGAGAACCATTGCTTAACCAGGGTCTTCAGGAAGTATTCACATCAACTTTCCCAATTGAAAGTCCTAATGGCGATATGTCCTTAGAGTACGAATTCTACGAACTTGATACAGAAAATATCAAGTTTTCTGAATTTGAATGCAAACAGAAGGGACTTACTTATGCAGTTCCATTGAAGGCTCGTATCAATTTGAACTTCCTTCAGACTGGTGCAATTCTTCAGAAAGATATTTACATGGGTGATATTCCTCTCATGACTGATCGTGGTACATTTATTATCAACGGTGCAGAACGCGTTGTTGTATCACAGATTCATCGTTCACCTGGTGTAATTTTTAATCACGAAAAAAACGTTTTCGGTAGCCGTATCATTCCTTACCGTGGATCATGGCTTGAATTCGAAATCGATCAGAAAAAAGATTTGATTTATGCAAAGATCGACCGTAAAAAGAAGATCCTTGGAACAATCTTCCTTCGCGCTTTAGGATATGAAACTCGCGAAGAAATTATTAAACAGTTCTACATGACAGAATCAACAAAAGTTTCAGATTCTCGCGATGTTCGTGATGGTCTTGTAAACAAGGTTCTTTCAAAGGCTGTAATGATTAAAGATGCAGACAGCGGTGAAGAAAAGAAACTTTATCCAGCTGGACAGCGTCTCCATCCACATGAAATTGATGAACTTATTGCTAACGGAATTAAGAGCATCGAAATCATTAAATTTAATGCAGGAAAAGGTGACAACAAGAATGCTTCACTTGATTCTGATGTAATCATCAACTGTTTCGAACGCGAAGAAATTAAATTCGCTAAAGAAGGTGCAGATAATGATGAACCTACAAAAGAAGATGCATTGTCAGCAGTTTACTCGGTATTAATGCCTGGTGAACCAATGACTGTTGAAGCTGCAGAAAAAGACCTTAACTCTACATTCTTCTCTTCAAGAAGATATGACCTTGGTCGTGTTGGACGCTATAAGCTCAATAAAAAATTTGACTACAGTGAACCTGTAGAAGAACATACACTGGTAAAAGAAGACATCATTCAGACAATGAAATTCCTCATCAAAGTATACATTGGTGAAGAACAGACTGACGATATCGACCACCTTGGTAATCGTCGTATCCGTTCAGTTGGTGAATTGATGACTAACTCACTCAAGACAGCTTTTGCACGTATGGAACGTATTGCAAAAGAAAGAATGAGTCTTAAAGAAACTGAAACAATGAAGCCACAGGATTTGATTTCAATCAAACCTATCGTAGCTTCAATCAAAGAATTCTTTGGTTCATCACAGTTGTCTCAGTTCATGGATCAGGTTAACCCTCTTGCTGAACTTACACACAAGAGACGTCTTAACGCTTTGGGACCTGGTGGTTTGAGCCGTGACCGTGCCGGATTTGAAGTACGTGATATTCACTATACTCACTATGGCCGCATGTGTCCTATTGAAACACCTGAAGGACCAAATATTGGTTTGATCGTTTCTCTTGCTATTTATACTCGTGTTAATGATTACGGATTCCTTGAAGCTCCATTCCGCAAAGTTAAGAACGGAAAGGCTACAAAAGAAGTTGAATATTTGTCAGCTATGGATGAAGACAAATATACAATCGGTCAGATTGCAGAAGGTATGAAATCTGACGGTTCGTTCTCATCAGACATGATTTCAGTTCGTCACCGTGGTGACTACTCATTCCGTAGCCCAGAAGATATTCAGTACATGGATGTTTCTCCACGTCAGGTAATTTCTGTTTCAGCTGCTCTTATTCCATTCCTTGAACACGACGATGCTAACCGTGCGCTCATGGGTTGTAACATGCAGCGTCAGGCTGTACCTTTGTTGTTCCCAGAACCACCTTACGTTGGAACTGGTATGGAAAAGAAATGTGCTTATGACTCTGGTGTTCTTGTTAAAGCTAAACGCCCAGGTGAAGTTGTATACGTTTCATCTGAATGCGTAAAAGTAAAACCAGAAGGCGCTAAACGCGGCGAACTTGATGAATATGTATTGCTCAAATATCAGCGTACTAACCAGGATACTTGTTACCACCAGAGACCTACAGTTAATGTTGGTGAAAAAGTAGAAAAGGGAAGTGTTCTTGCTGACGGACCTGCAACATTCAACGGAGAACTTGCTCTTGGACGCAACCTCCTCGTAGGATTCGTTCCTTGGAACGGATACAACTACGAAGACGCCGTACTTATCAGCAAACGCGTTGTAAAAGAAGATATGTATACTTCTATCCACATCAAGGAATTCCAGACAGAAATCCGCGAAACAAAACTTGGACCAGAACGCATTACACGTGATGTTCCAAACACAGCAGAAAAGAATCTTGATAACCTTGATAAAGAAGGTATCATCCGCATTGGTGCTAAAGTACGTGCAGGCGATATCCTTGTTGGTAAAGTAACACCAAAGAGTGAAGCAGAAACAACTCCAGAATTTAAGTTGTTGAACTCTATCTTCGGTGAAAAAGCTAAAGAAGTTCGCGACAGTTCACTTAAAGTTCCACACGGAATCGAAGGTGTTGTAATTGATGTTCAGCGTATGCGCAGAAACGAAGGTGACGATTTGAATCCTGGCGTTGATGAAGTTGTAAAAGTTCTCATCGCTAACAAACGTAAACTCCGTGAAGGTGATAAGATGGCCGGACGCCACGGAAACAAAGGTGTCGTATCTCGTATCCTTCCTGAAGAAGACATGCCATACCTCGAAGACGGAACTCCACTTGATGTTTGTTTGAACCCACTTGGTGTACCTTCTCGTATGAACATTGGACAGATCATGGAATCAGAACTTGGTATCGCAGGTAAATACCTCAATCAGTTCTTTGAACTTCCTGTATTCCAGTCACCTAGCCAGGAACAGATTGGTAAAAAACTCGAAGAGGCTGGATTGAACAAAAACTGTAAACAGATTGTTCGCGATGGCCGCACTGGTGAACCATTCGTTAACCCAATCTTCGTAGGTGTTATTTACTACCTCAAATTGGCTCACTTGGTTGATGATAAGATGCACGCTCGTTCAACAGGTCCTTACTCACTCGTTACTCAGCAGCCACTTGGTGGTAAAGCTCAGTTCGGTGGTCAGCGTCTTGGAGAAATGGAAGTATGGGCTCTCGAAGCTTACGGTGCAGCTAATACTCTCCAGGAAATGATGACAATTAAGTCAGACGATATGACAGGTCGTTCTAAAGCATATGAAGCTATTGTTAAGGGAGATCCTTCAACTCCAGCTGGTGTTCCAGAAGCATTCAACGTAATGGTACAGGAACTCCGAGGTTTGGCTCTCGACTTTACAATTTATGATGATAAAGGTAAGCAGATTGCCCTTACTGAACGTGACCAGGAAATGATTGATAAAGCAGCTACTGGTTTCGACAAGGAGAATGCAAATGCGTGATATTCAGGATTTTGACTCAATCAGATTAAAGCTTGCTTCACCAGAAACTATTCGTCAGTGGTCTTATGGTGAAGTTAAGAAACCGGAAACAATTAACTACCGTACTCTCAGACCAGAGAAAGACGGTCTTTTCTGTGAACGCATTTTCGGTACTACAAAAGAATGGGAATGTTATTGTGGAAAATTCAAGAGCATTCGTTACAAGGGTGTAATCTGTGACCGTTGTGGTGTTGAAGTTACTCACTTCAAAGTTCGCCGTGAACGTACTGGTCACATTGAACTTGCAGCTCCTGTAAGCCACATCTGGTATTACCGCTCAGTTCCAAGCCGCATGGGTCTTTTGCTCGACCTTCAGGTTGCAGCACTCCGCTCTGTATTGTATTACGAAAAATATATCGTAATCGATCCAGGTGATACTGACCTTAAGCAGAACCAGCTTCTTACAGAAGATGAATACATGGAAGCTGAAGAACGCTACGGTGGAACATTCCAGGCTGGAATGGGTGCTGAAGCAATCAAGACATTGCTTGAAAACCTTGACCTCGATGCTCTCGCAGCAGAACTTCGCGACAAGATGATCGAAAAAGGTGCTAAATCAGACAAGCGCCTTTTGAAGAGAATTGAAATTGTAGAAAACTTCCGCACATCTGGAAACAAAGCATCTTGGATGATCCTCGATGTAATTCCAGTTATGCCACCAGATCTTCGTCCAATGGTACAGTTGGATGGTGGTCGTTTTGCAACTTCAGATCTTAACGATTTGTATCGTCGTGTAATTAACAGAAACAATCGTTTGAACAGACTCATCGCTCTTTCTGCACCTGATATCATTATCAGAAACGAAAAGAGACTTCTTCAGGAAGCTGTAGATGGTTTGTTTGATAACTCTAAAAAGAAGCGCGTAGTAAAAGGTGCTTCTAACAGACCACTTAAATCTATTTCTGACATGATTAAAGGTAAACAGGGTCGTTTCCGCCAGAACCTTCTCGGTAAACGTGTTGACTACTCTGGACGTTCTGTAATCGTTGTTGGACCAGAACTTAAACTCTGGCAGTGTGGTGTTCCTACAAAAATGGCTCTCGAATTGTTCAAGCCATTCATCATGAAAAAACTTGTTGATAAACAGGTTGCATTCAATATTAAGAAAGCTAAACAGGTTGTAGAATCTGAAGCTCCAGAAGTATTTGCAATTCTTGATGAAGTTGTTCGGGAACATCCAGTTATGTTGAACCGTGCGCCTACATTGCACCGTCTTGGTATTCAGGCATTTGAACCTGTACTTGTTGAAGGTAAAGCTCTTAAACTTCACCCACTCGCATGTAAAGCTTTCAATGCCGACTTTGATGGTGACCAGATGGCTATCCACGTTCCACTTACACAGGCTGCACAGATGGAATGTTGGACATTGATGCTCTCAGCAAGAAACCTTCTTGACCCGGCTAACGGTAACGCTATCGTTGGTCCATCTCAGGACATGGTACTTGGTATTTACTACATGACTGCAGTTAAGCCAAAAGCAAAAGGAACAGGAAAACGTTTCTCTGATCCTGATGAAGTTCGCATGGCTGCTGAATGCGGTAACATCGAATGGCAGGCTTTGATCAAAGTTCCAGCACCAAAAGATTCATTCAAAGAAGGCGCTTTCAAAAAAGGCGACATCATTGAAACAACTGCTGGTACACTTGCATTCAACGAAGCAATGCCAGAAGAAGTTAACTATCAGAACGAACAGCTCGGTGAAAAACAGCTCAAGAAGATGATTGAAAAAGTTTACAACTCAAAGGAACCTGGAAAAGGCGGACCTTGGTTGACAATCAAAATGCTTGATGCAATCAAAGCTGTTGGATATAAGAACGCTACATTCTATGGAGCTACACTCTCTATGGAAGACATCATCATTCCTGCTGAAAAGAAGGCAATGATGGAAAAAGCAAATAAAGAAAACGAAAAGATCGTTAACGACGCTAAGAGAGGTACAATTACTTCAGAAGAACGTTACAACAAAGTTACTGACCTTTGGTCAAAGACTAACGACGAACTTACTAAGAAGATGATGGATACTCTTAGAAAAGATAAAGACGGATTCAACACAATCTTTATGATGGCTGAATCTGGAGCCCGCGGATCTCCAAAGCAGATCTCGCAGCTCGCTGCAATGCGTGGTTTGATGGCTAAACCTTCTGGAGACATCATCGAACTTCCAATCCGTTCAAACTTCTATGAAGGTTTGTCGGTTATCGAATACTTCATCTCAACATCTGGTGCCCGCAAAGGTCTCTCAGATACAGCGCTTAAGACAGCCGATGCCGGTTACATGACTCGTCGTCTTGTTGACGTTGCTCAGGATGTAGTAGTTAACGAAGAAGATTGTGGAACAATCAATGGTATTGATTACGCAGCAATTAAAGAGGGTGATGAAATTGTTGAACCAATTTCAAAACGTATTGTTGGACACTTTACAATTGAACGCGTTGTAGACCCAATGACTGGTGATTTGATTTGTGACGTAAACTCTTACATTACAGATGAACTTGCTAAACAGATTGAAGAAGCTGGTGTTGAAAAAGTTAAACTCCGCACAGTACTTACTTGTGAAGCTAAACATGGTATTTGTGTTAAGTGTTATGGTAAGAACCTTGCTCGTAACAAGATCGTTGAAATCGGTGAAGCTGTAGGTATTATTGCCGCTCAGTCAATCGGTCAGCCTGGTACACAGTTAACCATGCGTACATTCCACGTCGGTGGTACTGCGTCTAAAGCAACAGAAGATAACCGCATCGTACTCAAATACCCTGCAATTATTGAAGATGTTGTTGGTGCTCACGTTGTTACAAAAGATAAGAACTGGCTCTTTACTCGTAAAGGTTACATGAACGTATCCCGCATTCTTGCAAGCTTTGAAATCCAGAAAGGTGACAAAGTAGTTGTTTCAGACGGCGACAGAGTTAAGAAAGATACAGTTATTATCAACCGCAAAGATGGTGATGTACTTGCAACTGACAAAGCTCGCGTAATCGTAACAAAGACAAATGTTTACCTCGCAAGCAACACTCAGAAAATCGAAATCATCAACGGTTCAACAGTATTCTGTAAAGCCGGCGATTTCGTAGAAGCAAATCAGTCACTCGGTGAATTTGATACAACAAGCGATCCAATCATCGCTGAATACGACGGATATATCCACTACGAAGATATCGTAGAAGGCTCAACTCTCGAAGTTAAGATCGACAAAGTTTCTGAAAAAGCAGAGCGCTTTATTTCAGACCTTCACACAGAAGGTATGCAGCCAACTATCCGTATTACTGATAACGATGGTAATGAAAAGGGAAGTTACTTCCTTCCATCTGGAGCTCTTCTCCTCGTTGATGACAAGAAGAAGATTTCTGCAGGTGAAACAATTGCCAAGATGCCTAAAGAAGCTGCTAAGACAAACGATATTACCGGTGGTCTTCCACGTGTATCTGAACTCTTTGAAGCTCGTAAACCAAAAGTTCCAACTGTACTTTCACAGATTTCAGGAACTGTTAAGTTTAAGGACGTTACAAAAGGTAAACGTAAGATTACTGTAGAAGATAAGTTTGGTCGTGTATTCGAACATCTTATTCCAATGACAAAACGTATGCTCGTACGTGATGGCGATACAGTAGAAGCTGGCGAACGCTTGTGTGATGGTGCTCCATCACCACACGACATTCTTGCAATTCTTGGTGAAAATGCTCTCCAGAATTACTTGATGGACGAAATCCAGTCCGTTTACCGTGCACAGGGTGTATCTATTAACGATAAACATATCGGTATTATCGTACGCCAGATGTTGCGCAAAGTAGAAATCGTTGCTGTAGGTGATACACACTTCATCTATGGACAGCAGGTTGATAAATACAGATTCCACGAAGAAAATGCTAATATCGTAGCACAGGGTGGTCAGCCAGCAGTTGGTCGTCCAATGTTCCAGGGTATTACAAAAGCTTCTTTGAATGTAGACTCATTCATTTCAGCTGCATCATTCCAGGAAACAACACGCGTTCTTACAAACGCAGCTATTTCTGGAGCTACAGACGGATTGCACGGAATCAAAGAAAACGTTGCAATTGGTCATATGATTCCAGCCGGAACTGGTATCAAGAACTACAAAAACGTAAGACTTTTCGATTCAAGCGATATGGACTTGGACGTTAAGATGAACGAAGTTCTTGAAATGCGTCGTCAGGAAAAAGAAAGAGAATCACAGGTTGCTCACGTTGAAGAAGCAAACTATGATGCAGAAGAATCTGACTAATCTGACTTAACGGATTAACCAAGTCGTGAATTGCCACCTGCACGAAAAATGCAGGTGGTTTTTTTATAGGAAAATAAAATGCACGTAGAGTATAAAACAGTAAATACATGTGCTTCAAAAATCGAATTCGATATTGAAGGCGACGTAATTACAAATGTAAAATTCCACGGCGGATGTAACGGAAACCTTAAAGCAGTTTCGAAGCTCGTAGACGGAATGACAGTAGAACAGATTGAAACAAAGTTAAAAGGAAATACCTGCGGCCCAAGATCAACTTCATGTGCCGACCAGCTTTGCACAGCAATCAGAAATGCTTTTGAAGAAAACAAATAACTTTATTAGTATAAAAAAATGCCCTGGTACGAACATCTGCTTTAAACAGATTCTCGTTCCAGGGCTTTTTTATTTTAACAAAACTGATCCGTAATCAGAATTAATTTTGGATTAGTATGTAAACTTAAACTAGTAAGTGAACTTAAATAACGGATTTGAAAGTTCTTCTTTGTTTGCAAATGGTCCTGCGATTGGAGCAGAATCACGTTTAGCATCATAGAAGTCTGTATCAAATGTAATTGGTGTTCCGTCTGGATTTTCGTATTTTTCTTCTGGTTCAAATGCAGGCATAATGTCGTCTGTGTGAATCAGACTGCATTTTGCTTCTGGCATAAAGTCGTAGAGATTTGTTTCAATTGTAACTTTACCGTCAACATTTTTAACACCGATAGTAACTTTATTCTTCTTATCAACATATGCGTCTGTTTCTTTCTTCATCGGCTTTGCATCGTTGAAGTAAACATTTCCCTTTGCCCAAACTGGAAGCTTTGAGTAGTAACGGTCAGTTGTTACAGAACCCATTCCGCAGTAACCTTCAAACTGTGCGTCCCATTCTTCAAATGTCGGATAATCATCATACTGAATTGTACCAGTGATAATGTTTCCGTCATCCCAGTCCAATTTTTTCTGTTTAACCATTTTCTTCATTTCTTTCATTGTTTTTTTCATAAATGGACGCATTGGCTGCTGAATGAAAATGTTGTTGAAGAACGAACAGTCTCCGTGAAGGAATGACATAAAGCCTGTGATATTAGTTCCGTGTGGAACGTGAATAGGTGTATAGCGTGGAGAAGGAAGATTAGGAGCGCCGTTGTTTGTTCCGAGAGAAACTGCTGTAAATCCTCCGGCTATAATGTTGTGAACACATGCAACGCCTTGAGTAGCAAGCTTTAATGCTCTGTCAGAAAGGAAGATGTTGTTGTCAACAAGAGTAGGTCCGTGAGAAACTTCAATGAACAAGTCTTCGGCAGCACCAATGAGACTTTCTTTATTCATGTTCCAGCTTTCAGGAAGACAGTTGTTATAGAAAAGATTCTGTGTAACGCGAGTTCCCTGAGCCTGCCAGTCAAGCCAGATACCGCGGGTACAGTTATGAATGTGATTGTGTCTGAAAATAACATCGATTGCGGCATGCATTTTAATACCGCCGATTTCGGCACCAGCAAGATTCTGCTTGTTGTTGATGTGGTGAATGTGGTTGTTTTCGATTAATGAGAAAACGCCGCCAAGGTGACCGACAATTCCAGTCTGACCGCAGTTATGAATTTCACAGCCGCGAACTGTATGAGAACCGATAGTTTCTTTCGACCAGCCGTCATTCTGTGCGATACAAACACAGTCACGCTGTGTCTGAGTACCGTCTTTATATTTTTTATGAAGCCACTTATTGTCGTTACCTTCCTGGTAATATTTACCAAGAGAAATACCCGAACATTTAGATTCAAAAATATGGCAGTCTTCGATTACCCAGCCTTTAGACCAGTGAGGTCCGATCATGCCGTCCTGGTAAGCAGTAGGCGGTGCCCACTGAGTTGCAGCTTTTGAAACAGTAAAGCCAGAAAGTGTAATATAACCTTTTCCCATTTCAGATGGAAGGAAACAGTTTCTGCGAACTGCAATTTCTACATCTTCTGCATTAGGATCTTTTCCCTGGAAGTTTGCATAAATTATAGTTTCATCTTTTGCTGTGTCCTGTTCTGTGTACCATGTATAAACTGAAAAATCCTGATCCCAGGATGCTTTGTAAACTTCTGGATTTTTAACTTTTGCCAGTTCTGTTACTTCGTACATTGATTTGCCGTTGAGGTAAACATCGCCGGTATGTGCAATCATGTAAGCAATGAACCAGTCTCCGCTTACGAGTGTTGTGTATGGATTGTAGTCGCCGAAGATTTTATTCGAAATGCTTGCTTTGTAAACATTTCCTTCGACCTTCTCCCAGTTTTTAACCTGTTCAGCACCTGTGATGTGCGCTGCTTTGAGAGTCGCGCTTTTGTAAACAATCGGCTTTTCTGCAGTTCCTCCGTTTTTTGGATTAACATATTCGCGGTAAACACCTGGTGCTACGATTACTTCATCTCCTGGCTGTGCAATATCTGCTGCCTGCTGGATTTTTTTAAATGGATTTTCTTTAGTTCCATTTCCGCCTTCTGAGGCATTAATGTCTACGTAATAATTCAAATTGAATTCTCCTTTACATTTAATATAAGAATTGTATGTATTTTACATCAGGTTGCAGCGTTTTTGTAGAATAAGTAAGCGGGAATTTTCAAAAAAGACAAAAATTTAGATAAAAATGACATAAATTTGACAATATTCTGTTGGAAAATGGAAATTCCCTATAAATAGTTTTTATATATAGAAGAAATCTGTATTTCCCTGAATTTGCATGAATTTATGAAAATTCCCTTGAATTCATTTTCTAAATTCATTAAACTTATCAAACCTATCATTAGGTATTATTATGCAATTTTACCGGGGTGCTGACCGGGTAATATAATAAGGAGACATTTTAAGATGCCTACAATTAATCAGTTGATTCGTCAGGGACGTAAGTCAGCTGCGAACAGGACCAAATCTCCCGCACTTGAGTCTTGTCCACAGAAACGTGGCGTATGTACACGTGTAATGACTGTTACTCCAAAAAAACCAAACTCAGCTTTACGTAAAGTAGCTCGTGTTCGTTTGTCAAATGGTATTGAAGTTACTGCATATATTCCAGGTATTGGACACAACTTGCAGGAACACTCAGTAGTTTTAATCCGTGGTGGTCGTGTTAAAGACCTTCCAGGTGTACGTTATCACATCATTCGTGGTACAAAAGATACTCTTGGCGTAGAAGGACGTAAACGTGGTCGTTCTAAATATGGTGCTAAGAGACCTAAGGCATAATAGAGGAGGATTAAGATGGGAAGACACAAGAAATCAGTAAATCGTCCAGTTATGCCAGACGCTAAATATAATAGTCAGGTTGTTTCAAAATTCGTTGCTCGCATGATGCTCGACGGAAAAAAAGATACTTGTACAAAAATTATCTATGAAGCAATGGACAAACTCAAGGCTAAAACAGGAAACGAACCTTTGGAAGTATTCCTCAAGGCTCTCGACAATGTTAAGCCAGTTGTAGAAGTAAAATCACGCCGCGTTGGTGGTGCTACATATCAGGTTCCAGTAGAAATCCGTGATGCTCGTCGCGAAGCTCTTGCTATGCGTTGGATCATCGAAGCTGCTCGTAAGAGAAGCGGACACGGAATGGCAGATACTCTTTCTGCTGAACTTTTGGATGCTTTCAACAATACTGGTACAGCATTCAAGAAGAAGGAAGATACACACAAAATGGCTGAAGCTAACAAAGCTTTCGCTCATTTCCGCTGGTAGTATTAAAAACGGCAGTAAGGTTTACCTGCTGCTGTTAAAACTTCTTAAAAAGGCGCCTTTAACAGGGCGCTTTTTTATTTTAAAAAAAATGCTTTTTAGGTATTGAAACTTATTTCAAAAAGTTGTATAAATTGAGAACCAGTCTATATATTATAGGCAATTCATGGGTTCTTTGAGAGTCAGGCGGATTTAATCCGGTAAAATCGTAAAGTTTGCTATCGTAAGGTGGGATTCAGATTTTTACGACCCTTGAATGGATGTTATCATCGTTGATGATAACTATGACTACAAAGCATTAAGGGTTTCTGCTGCAGCTAGTAACTGCCAGGCTCCAGGATGCCAGACCAGTCATCAATGTGATTTTCTTGATGATGATAGGTGGTACCGGCCTTAACATTTCGAATAGATGAAATGTTTTGTGAGAATTATCTAAATTAAAACTGTCAGGAATGACGGAAGCATTTGAAAATAATGCAGAGTTGGATGGTTCCTTTCCGATTACTACTAATCTCTTCAATAAAAACGCGATTAATGTGTATGCGAATGGTTGTTCTTTTAGTTTAAAGATCGCTATTCTGGCTTAAAGTGCAACACAAAAAATATTATTTTGAATGCCGGTAGACAACAAATGATACCGGTAAGGAGAAAAAACATGGCTAAGGAAGTGTTCGTAAGAACAAAACCTCACATGAACGTTGGTACTATCGGTCACGTAGACCATGGTAAGACAACTTTGTCAGCTGCTATCACAACATACTGTGGTAACAAATACGGTGACAAAGTACTCAAGTATGACGAAATCGATAACGCTCCAGAAGAAAAGGAACGTGGTATCACAATCAACACTCGTCACTTGGAATATCAGTCAGACAAGAGACACTACGCACACATTGACTGTCCAGGACATGCTGACTACGTTAAGAACATGATTACTGGTGCTGCACAGATGGATGGTGCTATTCTTGTAGTTGCTGGTACTGACGGTGTAATGCCTCAGACAAAAGAACACCTTTTGCTTGCTCGCCAGGTAGGTGTACCAAAGATTATCGTATTCTTGAACAAAGCTGATCTTGCAGACCCTGATATGCTTGAACTCTGTGAAGAAGATGTTAAAGATACTCTTGTATCTTACGGATTCTCTGCAGATACACCTATCATCAAAGGTTCTGCATTCAAAGCATTAAACGAAGCAACAGATCCTGCTAATACAGCTTGTATCGAAGAATTGCTCACAGCTATGGATACATGGTTCGACGATCCAGTTCGTGATGAATCAAAACCATTCTTGATGCCAATCGAAGACATCTTCACAATTTCTGGTCGTGGTACTGTAGTAACAGGACGTATCGAACGTGGTGTTGTAAACATGTCACAGGAAGTTGAAATCGTAGGTATCCGTCCTACAGTTAAATCAACAGTAACAGGTATCGAAATGTTCCAGAAGACACTTGAGCAGGGTCAGGCTGGTGATAACGTAGGTATCCTCCTCCGTGGTATTGAAAAGAAAGATGTTATCCGTGGACAGGTTCTTTCTGCTCCTGGAACAATTCACCCACACACAAAATTCGAAGCTCAGATTTACGTTCTTTCAAAAGAAGAAGGTGGACGTCACTCACCATTCTTCTCTGGATATCGTCCACAGTTCTACTTCCGTACAACAGATATTACTGGTACAGTAAATCTCGAAGCTGGAACAGACATGGTAAAACCAGGTGATAACGTAAAAATCATCGGTGAACTTATTCACCCAATCGCTATGGACGAAGGTCTTAAACTCGCTATCCGTGAAGGCGGTCGTACAATCGCTTCTGGACAGGTCACAAAAATCATAGAATAGTTAATTATTCTTGAAACAGGCTTGCAGCAATGCAAACCTGTTTCAAAATTAGGAGTACATAAATGGCTAACGGAAAGATTCGTGTCAGACTCAGAGCATTTGATGTAGAGTTGATCGATCAGAGTGCAAAAGCCATCGTGCAGACAGTTCAGAAAGCTGGAGCAAAGGTTTCAGGACCTATTCCACTTCCTACAAGAATTAACAAGGTAACTGTACTTCGTTCACCTCACGTAAACAAAAAGTCACGTGAACAGTTCGAAATGCGTACACACAAACGCCTTATTGACATTCTTGAACCTTCATCAGAAGTAATGGACTCATTGATGAAGCTCGAATTGCCAGCCGGTGTAGATGTAGAAATTAAACAGTAAGTCTTAACGGATTGCTGTAATGGTACGGTCCCCTGGATCTGGGATGGCGGCCAAGAAATTAAATGGAAAGTATTCCAGGGCTAACACTGGAAAGTTACTTTTCAAGAATTAAGGAGAATCAGAATGAAAGGTCTGATCGCAAAGAAAGTGGGAATGACCCAGGTTTTCGACGAAAGCGGCAATTTGACACCAGTCACCGTGATCCGCGTTGAACCAAATGTGGTTGTTGCTACAAAGACAAAAGAAAACTGCGGTTACGATGCTGTAGTACTTGGTTTGGAAGATCTTAAAGCTTCTAAAGTAAGTAAAGCATATGCCGGACAGTTCAAAGACAATGTTACACCAAAAAGAACATTGAAAGAATTCCGTAACTTCGAAGCTGAAGTAAAAGTTGGAGACCAGATTGGTGTTGAACTTTTTAACAGCGTTCGCTTCCTCGATGTTACAGCAACATCTAAAGGTAAGGGATTCCAGGGTGTAATGAAGAGATGGGGCTTCCATGGTGGACGTGCTACACATGGTTCTAAGTTCCATAGAGAAGCCGGTGGTACAGGATCTTGTACTACTCCTGGACACTGTTTCAAAAACGTAAAGATGCCTGGACGTATGGGATTTGATCGTATTACAGTACAGAATCTTCGTATTGTAAAAGTTGACCCAGAATTGAAGGTAATCTTGGTAAAAGGTGCCGTTCCAGGTAACAAAGACTGCACACTTATCGTGAAGTCCGCAGTAAAGAAATAATCAGAGGAATTAGAATATGGAAAAGAAAGTATATTCAACTGATGGAAAAGAACTGCGTACTATTTCACTTGATGATAAAGTATTCGGTCTTCCAGTAAATGAAGACGTAATTTATTACGCAATTAACAATGAATTAGCAAATATGCGTGTTGGTACTGCATGTACAAAAGGTCGTGCAGAAGTACACGGATCAAACGCTAAACCTTATAAACAGAAGGGAACAGGTAACGCTCGTCGTGGTGATAAGAAGTCACCTATTACAGTTGGCGGCGGTACAATTTTTGGACCTAAACCTAGAGATTTTAGCTATGCTATCCCTAAAAAGGCAAAACGCCTTGCAATGAAATCTATCCTCAGCCTTCAGGCTCAGAGTGACAGACTCACTGTAGTAGAAGATTTTACTGTTGAAAGCGGAAAGACTAAGGACTTGGTTAAGATTCTTTCTAACTTTGCTAAAGATGAACGCACAGTAATCATCCTTAAAGATGATGATGCAAAAATCAAGCAGGCAGGAAGAAATATTCCTAATTTGTCATTCTTGTCTTATAACCGTCTTCGTGCTCATGATTTGTATTATGGACGCAAGGTTATTCTTCTCGAAGGTGCTGCAAAGAATCTTTCTGATTTTTATGCTGAAGAAAAGGAGGCTAAATAATGATGTATCAAGACATTCTTATTAAACCTGTTAGTTCAGAAAAAGCAAATAACCTTCGTGAACAGGACAAATATGTTTTCGTTGTTCATCCAGATGCAACAAAAACACAGATTAAGGAAGCAGTACGTAAGCTTTTCAACGTAAAAGTTGTTTCTTGTACAACTATGAATGTAAGTGGAAAGGAAAAAAGACTTCGCGGTCGTCCTGGATTTACAGCTAGTTACAAAAAAGCCATTGTGCGTTTAGCCAAAGGCGAAACAATTAAAGTGTTCGAAGGCGTATAAGCCTAACTAAAAATTAAGGGGAAGAAAATGGCTCTTAAAATATTTAAGCCAATTACTGCAGGTACTCGAACACGTATTGACTTGGTAAGAGATGAACTGACAACTGACAGACCCGAAAAAACTTTGGTGTCAGGTAAAAAATCTCATGCCGGACGTGGTGCTGGTGGTCGTATTTCTGTACGTCATCAGGGTGGCGGACACAAACAGAGATACCGTGATATTGACTTCAAACGTAATAAACATGGTATTCCTGGAACTGTTAAGTCAATCGAATATGATCCAAACCGCAGTGCAAATATTGCTTTGATTTATTATGCTGATGGTGACAAGAGATATATCATTGCACCAAAAGGTCTTACAGTTGGACAGAAAATTATGGCTGGTGAAAATGCAGCTCCTACAACAGGAAACGCACTTCCACTTTCAGCTATTCCAGTAGGTTTCACTGTACATAATATTGAACTTACAATCGGTCGTGGTGGACAGCTTGCTCGTTCTGCAGGTGCTAGTGCACTTGTAGCTGCTAAAGAAGGCGATTATGTAACTATCCGTCTTCCATCAAGCGAACTTCGTCGTGTAAACGCTAAATGTTATGCAACAATTGGTATTGTTGGTAACGAAGAACACATGAACGTTCAGCTCGGTAAAGCAGGACACAGACGCTGGATGGGTGTTAGACCTACTGTTCGTGGTATGGCTATGAACCCAGTTGATCATCCACTTGGTGGTGGTGAAGGCGCAGGTAAAGGACGTAACCCTGTTACTCCATGGGGACAGCCTTGTAAAGGCTATAAAACAAGAAACAAGAGAAAGACTTCAAGTCGTTTCATTGTTTCTCGTAGAAAGAAGTAGTCTAGGAGATAACTGTGTCAAGATCTGTTAAAAAAGGACCTTTTGTAGAGAAAAGCCTTTACAAAAAGGTATTAGAAATGAATAAAGTTGAAGCAGCTGATAAGAAAATGGTTAAAACATATTCTCGCTGTTCTACAATTATTCCTGAGATGGTAGGAAATACTATTTCTGTATACAATGGTAAGTCATGGGTACCTGTTTACGTAACAGAACAGCTCGTTGGTCATAAACTTGGCGAGTTTGCTCCTACACGTACATTCCGTGGTCATGGCGGTACTGATAAAAAAGCTGGTAAGTAGGAGTGGATAAAATGACAGTAAAAAAAGGTTATGTAGCCACTACTAAATTCTTGATTGCATCACCTACAAAGGTTCGCCCTGTAGCTCATGTAATTAATCAGAAGCCTTGTTCAGAAGCTATGGCAATTCTTGAAAATATGCCACAGAAAGGTGCAAAGCTCATTCGCGGAACATTGAAATCTGCAATGGCTAATGCTCTTGTAGCTAATAGCAAGTTAGACGAAGATATGTTGTATGTTAAGGAAATTCGTATTGACGAAGGTCCAAGACTTAAGAGAGTTTGGTTCCGTGCTCGCGGTAGAGCAGACCAGCTTTTGAAAAGAATGTGCCATATTACAGTCGTAGTTGACGAAAAGGCGGGGGAATAAAAAGTGGGACAGAAAGTAAATCCTATCGGTTTGCGTCTTGGAATTAACAAGACATGGCAGTCTCGCTGGTATGCAGATCCTCGTGAATATGCAGACCTCGTTCTTGAAGACTTCAAGATCCGTAAGTTGGTATCTGATCTTCCAGAATGCAAAAATGCAGACATTGCAGAAATCGAAATTGTTCGTCACCCACAGCGTGTTACAATTGTAATTCATACAGCACGCCCAGGTGTTATTATTGGTGTTAAAGGTGCTACAATCGAAAAGATTAGCACAGACATCCAGAAGCAGCTTACAAAGAAAGTTCAGATTAAGATTAAAGAAATTAAACGTGCTGATGTGAACGCTTCTTTGATTGCTCAGAATGTTGGTCGTCAGCTTCAGGGACGCGCTTCATTCCGTAAGGCTCTTAAACAGGCTTGCAGCAATGCAATGCGTGGTGGTGCTCAGGGAATTAAGATTCGTCTTTCTGGCCGTCTTGGTGGAGCTGAAATGTGTCGTTCTGAAGAACACAAAGAGGGACGTGTTCCTCTTCATACTCTCAGAGCAGACATTGATTATAGCTTGTACGAAGCTCTTACTTCATACGGAAAAATCGGTGTTAAAGTTTGGGTTTACAATGGTATGAACTATGGTCACGAACAGAATGAAGATGCAGGACAGCTTGTAAGAAAGCCACGTAGAGAAAGATCTTCTCGTCCGGCTGCAGATAGAGCTGAAGCTTCTGCAAAGGAAAGGAGTTAAACTATGGCTCTTGCACCTAAAAGAGTAATGCACCGTAAGGTGCAGCGTGGTAGACAGCATGGTTTTGCCACACGTGATAATTATGTAGATTTTGGTGATATTGCTCTCGTAGCAATGGAACCAGTCTGGTTGAATGCACGTGTAATCGAAGCTGCCCGTGTTGCGATCAACCGTAAGCTTGAACGCAAAGGACATGTTTGGATTCGTGTATTCCCTGATAAGCCTATTTCTAAGAAACCTGCCGAAACTCGTATGGGTAAAGGTAAAGGTGCTCCAGAATTCTGGGCTGCAAACATCAAACCAGGAATGATTTTGTTCGAAATTGGTGGAGTTGATATTAAGATTGCTGAAGAAGCTCTTCGCTTAGCATCAAGCAAACTTCCAATCGTAACAAAAATAGCTTATAAGCCGACAAAAGACTAAGGAGGAATAAGATGGCTAAATCAAATAAAAAATCTGACAAAGAACTGTCTTATGCTGAACTTGTTGCTCGTCGCGATGAGCTTAAACAGAAGTATATGGATTTGCGTTTCAAAATGGTAATCGCCCATGTAGATAACCCAATGGAAAAACGTCTTCTTCGTCGTGAAATCGCACGTTTGAATACGTTCATTCAGCAGAAAAAAGCTGCTGAAGCTAATAAGTAGGAGTTGACTCGTGGAAGCAAATGCTAAAACTAAAGTTGGTAAACGTTCTTACGTTGGAATCGTAACAAGCGATAAGATGGATAAAACTATCGTAGTTACAGTTTCTACAAAGAAAATGGACCGTCTTTACAAAAAATATGTAACAAGTTCAAAGAAGTGTAAAGCTCATGATGAAAAGAATGAAGCACACATCGGAGATACTGTTAAGATCGTTGAAAGTCGCCCACTCAGCAAAGATAAGTGCTGGCGCCTCGAATCAATCATTGAACGCGCAAAATAAGTTTAAGGAGTTAGAAGTATGATTCAAATGCAGTCATGTATGACAGTTGCTGATAACTCTGGTGCTAAAATCGCTCAGTGTATTAAAGTAATCGGCGGTTCACACCGTCGTTACGCAGGTATCGGTGACATCGTAGTAGTAGCTATTAAGGATGCAATTCCTACATCTACTATTAAAAAGGGTGCAGTTAAAAAGGCAGTAATCGTTCGCCAGGCGAAAGAATACCGCCGTCCAGATGGAACTTACATTCGTTTCGATGATAACGCTTGTGTTATCGTTGACGATTCTAAGAACCCAGTTGGAAAACGTATTTTTGGACCTGTAGCTCGTGAGCTTCGTGATAAAGATTTCATGAAAATCATTTCACTTGCTCCAGAAGTTCTCTAAGAGGAATTGAATATGGAAAAGAAATTCAAAATCCGTAAGGACGATACAGTACAGGTTATTGCAGGAAAAGACAAAGGAAAGACAGGAAATGTACTTCGTGTTCTTCCTGCTAAAAATGCAGTAATTGTATCTGGTATTAACATTGTTAAAAAGGCAATGAGAAAGAGAAGCCAGCAGGATCAGGGCGGTATCGCTGAGATCGAAGCTCCTCTTAATATTTCTAATGTAGCAATCGTATGTAAAAAATGCGGTCCTACAAGAATTGGTTATAAGCTTGACGGCGACAAGAAAGTTCGTGTCTGCCGCAAATGTGGAGAAAAATTGTAATGGCAAATTACATACCTCGGCTTAAGAAAGTCTATAATGACACTATCGCTAAAGAACTCTATAAAGAGTTCAATTACACAACACCAATGCAGATCCCTGCTATCAAGAAAATCATCGTAAGCATGGGTGTTGGCGAAGCTCTCACTAATAAGAAACTTCTTGACGCTGCAGTAACTGATCTTACTCAGATTACTGGACAGAAAGCTGTTAAGACAAGAGCAAAGAAAAGCATTGCTAACTTCAAACTTCGTGAGGGTGCAGAAGTAGGTGTTATGGTAACATTACGCGGTTCAATTATGTATGAATTCTTGGATCGTTTGATCAATGTTGCTTTACCACGCGTTAAGGATTTCCGCGGTATCAAAGCTACTGGCTTTGATGGACACGGTAATTTCTCTTTTGGTATTACTGAACAGATTATCTTCCCAGAAATCGACTTTGATAAAATCACTAAGATTGCTGGTATGAACATCACTGTAGTAACTAGTGCAAAGACAGATGCTGAAGCAAAAGCTTTGCTTACCAAGTTTAACATGCCTTTCAGAAAGTAGGTGAGAAGAAACTATGGCTAAGAAATCTATGATTATTAAGGCTGCTCGCAAGCAGAAGTACAGCACACGTGAATACAACCGCTGTCAGCTTTGCGGACGTCCAAGAGGATACTTAAGAAAGTTTAAGATGTGTCGTCTTTGCTTCCGTAAGTATGCAAGTGAAGGCTTGTTACCAGGTGTAACAAAATCTAGTTGGTAGTGGTAGGAGAAGGAATATGAGTGCATCAGATCCAGTAGCAGACATGCTCACAAAGATCCGTAATGCGGCACAGGCCCGCCACGAAAAGGTAGATATCCCTGTTTCAAAGCTTAAGCTTGAAATCGTGAAAATCCTGAAAACTGAAGGTTATATTAAAAACTTCAAAAAAGTACAAGAAGAAAACAAATCGGTTATCCGTATCTTCTTGAAATATGATGAAGCAAACGCACCTGTTATTCATGGTCTTGAAAAGATCTCAAAACCAGGACGTCGCGTTTACTCTAGCTACAAAGACTTACCACGCGTTTATAACGGTTATGGTACAGTTATCGTTTCAACTTCTTCTGGTGTTACAACTGGTAAAAAAGCAGCAGAAAAACAGGTTGGCGGTGAATTAGTTTGCAGTATCTGGTAATAGGAGGAAAGTATGTCAAAAGTTGGTAAACTCCCTATTGCTGTTCCAGCAGGTGTAACTATCAATGTTGCAGATGGCGTTGTTTCAGTAAAAGGCCCAAAAGGCGAACTCAAACAGAACATCGGTAACAAAGTAACTGTTGAAGTAAAAGGTACAGAAATCGTAGTAAACCCTGTAGATAATTCTAAAGCAGCTAACGCTGCACACGGTCTTTACCGCGTACTTATTAACAACATGGTAATTGGTGTAACTTCTGGTTACTCAAAAACTCTTGTTATTAATGGTGTAGGTTATCGTGCAGAAGTTAAAGGAAAAGAACTTGTAATGAACCTTGGTTATTCAAATGACTTCATTGCAATTATTCCTGAAGGTCTTACAGTAACTGCTGATCCTAGCGGAAAAGTAACAATTTCTGGTATTGATAAGCAGCGTGTTGGTGAATTCAGTGCGCAGCTTCGCACATTGCGTATGCCTGAACCTTATAAAGGAAAAGGTATCCGTTATGATAATGAAGTTATCAGACGTAAAGTCGGTAAGACTGGTGTTAAATAAGGTGAAGCTATATGTTTAAGAAACTGAATGACAAAGACAGAAAACGCCTTCACAGAAAAGTTCATATTCGTAAGTCTGTTTATGGTACAGCTGAACGCCCACGCATGACAGTAACTCGAAGCAACAAGAACCTTTTTGTACAGGTTATTAATGATGACGAGGGAAAAACTCTCGCTTCAATTTCGACAATGGAAAAAGACTTTGCAGCTCTCAAGCCTAATACTGAAGGAGCTACAAAGCTTGGTGAAGCACTGGGTGCACGCCTTAAGGATAAGAATATTACTGCAGTCGTATTCGACCGTAACGGATATCTTTATCACGGTGTTGTAAAGGCCCTTGCAGATGGAACTCGCGCAGCGGGAATCCAATTCTAGGAGACACTATGGAACACCAGAAGAATTTTGATAAAGATCCTAAAGAAAAAGAGTTTGTAGAAAAACTCGTTACACTCAAAAGAACTTCTAAAACAGTAAAAGGTGGACGTCGTATGTCTTTCTCTGCTCTTACTGTTGTAGGCGATCATAACGGTCGCGTAGGATACGGATTTGGTAAAGCTAATGACGTATCTGAAGCAATCAAAAAGAGTATTGATAAGGCAAAGAAGAACCTTGTAACATTCCCTATTAAGAATGGTACAATTCCACATGACATCATTGGAAAATACAAGAGTTCATCAGTTCTTTTGAAACCTGCTTGTTCAGGTACTGGTATTATTGCCGGTGGTGCAGTTCGTGCAATTCTCGAAGCAGCTGGAGCAACAGACGTTCTTTCAAAATCATTGGGCGGACGTACTGCAATGAACGTTGTTCGTGCTACATTCGATGCAATTGAACACATGATGAATGCCGGCACTATCGCTAAGAACAGAGGTAAAACTCTGGATGAGTTGTGGGGTTAATCTATGGCAAAACTTAAGATTACACTTACAAAAAGTACAATTGGTCAGAAACCTGCTAAAGTTGCAACAGTTCGCAGCCTTGGTTTGAAGAAAATCAGTTCTTCAGTTGTACAGGAAGATACACCTGCTATCCGCGGCATGATCGCTGCAGTAGCACACATGGTTAAGGTAGAGGAGATCTAATTATGGCAGATTACAATCCAACTTTGACTGCACCTTATGGTGCAAACAAAAAGGACAGAAGAGTAGGCCGTGGTTCTTCTTCTGGCCGTGGTTCTACAGCTGGACGCGGTAACAAAGGTCAGCAGTCTCGCTCAGGTGGAAAAGTATACATCGGTTTCGAAGGTGGACAGATGCCTTTGTTCCGTCGTATTGCTCAGAGAGGATTCTCTAACTATCCATTCAAAAAAGAATATGCTTGCGTTAACGTTTCAGACCTTAACGTAAAATATTCTGATGGTGAAACTGTTAATAAAGAAACTCTTGCAGCTAAAGGTCTTTTGAAAGGAAATAATCCTTTGATTAAGGTTCTTGGTGATGGAGAAATCACAAAGAAACTTACTGTAAATGTAGATAAGATTTCTGCTTCAGCTAAAGATAAAATCGAAAAAGCTGGCGGTTCAGTTACTCTTACTGCAGAAAAGAAAGACTAAACTGGAGTTAAAATATGGCAGGCAACACAATAGTTAATATGTTCAAAGTAAAAGAACTTCGCAGCAGACTTTTGTTCACCATCGCTGTATTAGCCGTTTATCGCTTGGGATGTGTTTTGACCATCCCAGGTATTGACGCATCAGCTTTGATTGCATATTTCGAATCTGCTAAGAATGACTTTGCAAGCTACATGGACTTTTTTGTTGGAGGTGCCTTCTCACAGTTCTCTGTATTTATGTTGGGTGTAATGCCTTACATTTCTACACAGATCATTATGCAGCTTTTGATGATCGTTTTCCCATCGATTAAAAGATCAATTCAGGAAGATGGCGGTCAGCAGAAGTTTGCATTATGGACAAGAGTTGGAACAATTTTTGTTTGTATTATTCAGGCATTTGCTGTTACAGCATGGGCAAGTAACATTCCTAATGCAGTAACAATCAGCAATCCTACAACATTCAAGTGTTTGGCTATATTAACTGTAACTACTGGATCTATGATTACAGTATGGCTCGGTGATCAGATTACAGCACGTGGTATTGGAAATGGTATTTCTATCATGATCTTTGCCGGTATTGTTGCTCGTATTCCTAGCGCTATTGGACAGCTCATTACAGGTGTTCAGTCTGGTGCTATCAATATTATGTTCGTTGTAGCTGCTGTAATTATCTTTGTAGCTATTATTGCTCTTGTTGCTTTCGAAGAAGGCGGCGAGAGAAAGATTCCTGTTCACTATGCAAAACGCGTAGTAGGCAGAAAAATGTATGGCGGTCAGAGTACATATATTCCGTTCAAGGTTAATCCTTCGAATGTTATTCCTTTGATTTTTGCTTCATCATTCCTTACTTTGCCAATGCAGATTATTTCTTCTGCGGCAGAATCTTATGGTGGAGAAGCACCAAAATGGATTAAGGGGTTGAGTTACTTCCTTGCTCCAGGTGGAATCTGGTATAACGTTTTGTTGGTAGTACTTATTATCTTCTTTGCTTACTTCTACACTCAGGTAACACTGAACCCTACAGAAATTGCAAAGCAGATCAGAGAAAATGGTGGATCCATCCCTGGTGTAAGTGCTGACAAGACAGAATCAACTCTGCAGAAAATATTGAACAGACTGGTACTTCCTGGATCTTTGTTCCTTGCTGCAATTGCAGTTATACCAACTATCATCATGAAATTATTTGGTTTACCAGCAGAAGTTGCTAACTTAATGGGTGGTACATCATTAATCATCATGGTTGGAGTTGCATCGGATACAATGGCCCAGATCGAAGCTCTTCTTAAGATGCATCATCAGGATGGACTCGTTAAGAAAGGTAAGATTCGTTCAAGAAATCTCTAGATTTTTTGAAATACCAGTAGATTAAAATTAGAAAATTGTGATATATTAATCAAACCCGATTGTAATTCATTGCGAATTGCCATAATCGAGAAAAATGTATCACATTTTCTAGGGGGACTTTTATGAAAGTACGAACCAGCGTAAAGCCCATTTGCGACAAGTGTAAGGTTATTAAAAGAAACGGAGTTATCCGTATTATTTGTGTAAACCCTAAACATAAGCAGCGTCAGGGCTAAGCTCAAGGAGTAATAGATGGCTCGAATTGCGGGAGTTGACCTCCCTAATAAACATGTTAGTATTGCTTTAACTTATATTTACGGAATCGGTCGTTCATCAGCTTTGGCTATTTGTGAAAAAGCAAAGATCGATCCAAATGCAATGGCTAATGATCTTTCTCAGGATGACCTGGGAAAATTGCGCGAAGTAATTGACGCAGAATACAAAGTTGAAGGACGCCTTCGCTCAGAAATCGGTCTTAACATCAAACGTCTTATGGACATTGGTTGTTATCGTGGATTGCGCCATAGAAAAGGTCTTCCTGTTCGTGGTCAGCGCACACGCACTAACTCTCGTACTCGCAAGGGTAAGAAAAAGACTGTTGCTAACAAGAAAAAGGCATAAGGCGGAGGTAAGTTAAGTGGCTGTTGTAAAAAAGCGAAAAGAAAAGAAAAGTGTATATGAAGGAAATGTCTACATTCAGGCAACTTTCAATAACACAATCGTAACAATTACAGACTTGAAGGGAAATGCTCTTTCTTGGGCTTCTTCAGGTGGTCTCGGATTCCGTGGAGCTAAAAAATCTACTCCATTTGCTGCACAGTCAGTTGCTGAAACAGCTGTTCAGAAAGCAGTAAGCTACGGTTTGCGCGAAGTACACGTATTTGTTAAAGGACCTGGAGTTGGTCGCGAAAACGCTATCCGCTCACTTGGTGCTTTAGGTCTTAAGGTAAAATCAATTTCTGATGTAACACCTATTCCACACAATGGATGTAGACCACGTAAGACTCGCCGTATGTAGTTTTATACTATCAATAACAAATACTCCGGTTTTGCGAGTATTTGTGTGATAGTTTGGGACTTACTTACAATTAGTTTGTAACGTGAAATTATGTGAAACGATGTTAGAATGATGAATTTTAACTAGTTTCAGGTCAAAATTTGTTTGTAGAAGTTTCCTTTGCAGAACATATTTTGATTTAGCTGATAATTAATGAACAGCTCCAGCAGGAAACTACTGGAGGTAAGGAGTTTAGATGGCTCGCAAAAATCTGCTTAAAGGATTTAAACGTCCAAAAAGCATTACATTTGAGCACCTTGAGAATAATGCTAACTATGGAAAGTTTACAGCTTCTCCATTTGAAACTGGATTTGGAACAACTGTAGGTAATACACTTCGTCGTGTTCTTCTTTCTAGTATTCAGGGATATGCTATTTCTTCAGTACGCATTACATCTTATGATGCTAATGGTGTTCCACATATTATTTCTAGTGAATTTGAAGCAATTCCACATATTGCTGAAGATACAGAAGAAGTGTTGAACAGCTTGAAACAGATCCGTTTGCGGCTTCCAGAGGACATCGAACAGGATACTATCCTTTATGAATTTAAAGGACCTGGTGTCGTTAAAAGTGATGACTTTGCTAAAGAAGGTCAGCTTGAAATTATGACAAAAGATCAGCTTGTATTCACAATGATGGATGAAGCTCGTATCGATTTGGAAATTCAGGTAGATTTCGGCAGAGGCTATGTCCCAGCAGAAACAAACGAGCATTACATTGAAGATGTTTCTACAATCCCAATGGATGCTATCTTTGCCCCTGTTCGCAAGGTAAAATTTGCTATTGAACCTTGTCGTGTCGGACAGAGAAATGACTATGATAAGTTAGTTTTAGAGATTTGGACTGACGGTACAATCGCTCCAGATGATGCATTGGCTGAAGCAGCAAAAATTGCTAAAGATCACTTCTCAATTTTTGTTAACTTCAACGATAGTGATGTATCAAGTGGTGATGAATTGGATGAAGGTGACGAAAGAGTTCGTAATCTTCTCAATACTCCAGTTGAAGAACTTGAACTTTCAGTTAGATCGTCTAATTGTCTTAAGAATGCTAACATTCGTACAATTGGTGAACTTACAAAGAAGACAGAAGACGATATCGCTAAAACAAGAAACTTTGGTAAAAAAAGTTTGACAGAAATTAAGGAAAAACTCTTAGAGTGGAACCTTACACTTGGAATGACTGATTACAGCCACCTCAAGAATGCTGTCAATTTGAATAAGAAGAAGGAAGAATCAGATGAATCATAAAGTTGGTTTTAATCCCCTTTCACGTACTACAGCACACCGCCGTGCGATGACTCGTAACATGGTTACTTCACTTTTGAGATTTGAACGCATTACTACTACTAAAGCTAAGGCTTTGGAAGTACGTAGAACTGCTGAAAAACTCATCACAAGAAGTAAAGTAGACAGTGTACACAATCGCCGCGAAGCTGCTAAGTTTATTCAGGATGAAAAAGTTCTTAATAAACTCTTTACAGAAATTGGTCCACGCATGAAGGATCGTAATGGTGGTTACACAAGAGTTCTTAAGCTCGGATTCCGTCAGGGAGACGCAGCTGATGTAGCAATTCTTGAACTCGTTGACTATTCATTGGATTCAGATGCTAAGACAGCTCCAAAAGCTGAAAAAAAATAAGGAGTAGGTTATGTCTAAATCACATCGTGGAACAGGTATTCGTACACAGGTAGCTCATGGACGTGCAAAATGTCCAATTTGTGGAAACGAAAACATCAAATGTCTTTATGAAAAAGAAATTGATGGAAACAAAGTTAAGGTTTGTAAGTTCTGTAACGCAAATCTTAAAAATAAGGAAAGAAAAGCTGCAAAAGTAACTGCACCTGCTGCAGAAGCTCCTGCTGCTGAAGCTGAAGCACCTGCTGAAGCATAATAGCATTTTAAGCTAATCCTTATGTAGGCCACTCTAATTATTCGGAGTGGCTGTTTTATTTTAAACGGATATTTGAAATCCAGAACTTCGGATTTTAGAAATTCCATTAAAAAAATCTAAACTGTATTGCATTATGGTTTAAAATATAATAACTTTAAAATCACCACCATGAAAAATTCAACTAAGACAATGTACGTAAATAAATTTTTTCGCGCTTTTCCTGAGGAATTCACGGTAAAAGAATTTATACGTTATATGTCTTATGTGGATTGTAAGATAACAAAAAAAGAAGCTGAAGATCTGCTTGCTGCCTCTCCATATATTTTTGAACTTGAAGAAGGAAGATATCAGACTCGTGCTGGTGCTTTTACAAATAAACTTTTCAGTGTTGTCCTGTCTGAGGAAGAATGTGCGAACAAGTGTTTTCTTCCGGGACATAGGTGCGTGCCTTTTGTTGACCAGGAGGTAATGTCATATTCCCTGCTTTTTATATGGAACAACAGTGTACTTCCGACCAAAATTGTAGAATACTCGAAAGAATTTGCGCTGGACCATTTTTCCCTTTATGGAGAGGAATACGAATCCCAGTATATTGCAAATGATCCGGGAATGGATGGGTTTGAACTGGCCGATAATGATTTTGAACTTCCGATGAAGGTTAAGCTTACAAGTGTTGATCTAGAGCCATTGTTTGAAAGGTATAAGATTGAGCCTGGTGACAGACTTCTGTTTACGGTAGAAAACTGGGATGAGGGAATTATCAATGTTTCCCCTTGTCTGAGAGAAAAATCAAAAATACTTGAATTGACAGATGACGATATTAAACGAAATCAATGGTACAAGGTTATTGAGAAGGCTTTGAAGGAGCTTTTTAAAACCCGCGGTCCGAGATCTTCTATTGAAGAGCAGCTTGCAGATGTTTTCTTTGAATATTCAGATGAGCTTTGTACAAGATTCTGCGGCTCTGTCGAGGAATTTTTGAAGAAGACTAAGGCTGTTTCAATGGAACTGTTCGGTGTCGAAACTCGTTTGTGGAATGCCGGTGAAACTGTACCTGCAATGGGCGAGTGGAATTACGATAACGAAGAAGAATATGGATTTAAACACAATCTCGTTTATTCAGTTCCTGATTTTGTTCTTGACGAATTTATAAAAGATCATGCATTTCAGAAAAAGAATAATCTGGAAGAACTTTTGAATGAGGTTTTTCCGGCATGTTTTTTTATGCCGCCAGAACACAGGCAGGACTTATTATTGCACATCATAAATCGAAATGATATAATTTTGTCAAATTATAACTGGTTTGCAGACCATCAGCTTGGGGATATTCGACATAAAGCGCTTCTTCTGTATACGAAAATCAATGGACTTATTTATGAAATTGACCGTATCGGAGGAAAATTCAATTCTTATCCTCAGCAGGAACTGGTGATTCTTATCCAGTTGTATATGCATCTTTCAAAGTTAATGGAAACAATTGCGTTTGATCCAAATTCCCTGACAGGAGAAACTGAAACAATTTCTGTTTCGCTCGATGGAATGGAATTTAATTTTGAAGATATTGAAGGCGCTCTTCGTAATGCTGTAGCAGTCTGTAAAAAAAATGATTTTACTGTAATTTAGTAATTACTTATTAAATTAAAATGCGGGGGAATCTATGGAAAACAAAAATGAAGTTGCAGAACTTTTAAGCAGAGGCGGAGTTTTGTTTGATGTAGAAGGGGATACTACATCAGAAATTTACAAGAATATTTGCAATGAAATTTCATTGCCAGACGAAGTAACTAAAGACGGTGTTTATGCAGCACTATGCGATCGTGAACGTGTAATGAGCACGGCGGTTGGATATGGGATTGCACTTCCTCACTGCAGAGGCACAGTTCTTAAAAATAATGATAATCAGCAGATATCAGTCTGTTATCTTAAGAAGCCAATTGATATGAGCGCTCCAGACGCAAGACATGTCTATGTGATGTTTGTTCTTTTAACTGCAAACTCACAGACTCACTTGCAGGTTCTCTCACAGCTGGCATCTTTGTTCAAGAATAACACATTTAAGCAGCTGCTCGAAAAGCACGCTGGATTAGATGAACTGATAAAAGCTGCAAACGACTTAATTACGAGGTAAGTTTTTATGAACGAAAAAGCAATTGCTGCAGTAGCAAAAAGTGTACGCAGTCTTTCTATGGATGCTATTCAGAAGGCAAATTCAGGACATCCTGGTCTTCCATTGGGAGCTGCAGAATTGGCAAGTGTTCTCTACGGAGAAGTATTAAAACACAATCCTGCAAATTCTAAATGGGCTGACAGAGACAGATTTGTTCTTTCTGCTGGTCATGGTTCAATGCTCTTGTATTCAATCCTTCACCTTTCTGGATACAAAGTAACAATGGACGATATTAAAAGCTTCCGTCAGGTTGGATCAGTTTGTTGTGGTCACCCTGAATACGGAATTACTGACGGTGTTGAATGTACTGGCGGTCCACTCGGGCAGGGCGTTTCAATGGCTGTTGGTATGGCTATGGCTGAACAGATGCTTGCTGCACGTTTCAACACAGCTAAACACACAATCGTAGATCACTACACATATTCTTTGGTTGGTGAAGGATGTCTTCAGGAAGGTGTTTCTTCTGAAGCTTGTTCACTTGCAGGAAACCTCAAGCTTGGTAAGTTGATCGTATTCTATGATGAAAACAGAATCTCAATTGACGGTTCTACAGACATTACATTTACAGACGATATCAAAAAACGCTACGAAGCATACGGATGGCAGGTTCTTGCCGGAAGCATGTACGACGTTAAGGGAATCGAAAAACTCGTTAACAAAGCAAAAGCAAACAAAAAACAGCCAACTTTGATCATGCTCAAATCTATCATCGGAAAGGGCGCACCAAAAGAAAATACAGCTGACGTTCACGGAGCTCCACTTGGCGCTGACGGTGTAAAAGAAGCTAAGGCTAAACTCGGACTTCCTGTTGACCAGGACTTCTATGTAGTACCAGAAGCTTACGACTACTTTGCTGGTAAGAAAGCAGAATGGGCTAAAAAAGAAGCTGACTGGAATGAAACATTCGCAGCTTGGGCTAACGAAAACCCTGATCTTAAAAAACAGTGGGATGCATTCCACTCAGACGCTGCAACAGCTGAAGTTGCTGACGTAGAATATAAAGTTGGAGATGCTTGTGCAACTCGTGATGCTTCAGGAAAAGCATTGAACGTAATCGCAGCTCGTTACGGTAACCTCGTTGGCGGTTCTGCTGACCTTATGGGACCAAACAAAACTGCATTCAAAGCATACGATGAAGGTACATTCTCACCTGCTAACTACAAAGGCCGCACAATCGAATACGGTATCCGTGAATTTGCCATGTCTGCAGTTTGTGCAGGTATGTCACTCCATGGAGGACTCAGACCATTCTGTGCTACATTCCTTGTATTCGCAGATTACCTCCGTCCATCACTTCGCGTTGTTTCTTTGATGAAGCAGCCTGTAATTTACGTATTCACACACGACTCAATCTACGTTGGTGAAGACGGACCTACACACCAGCCAATCGAAACAATGACATCACTTCGTACAATTCCTGGAGTACAGGCAATTCGTCCAGGTGACCCAGAAGAATCAATGCAGGCATGGAACATGGCTTATGCTTCAAAAGATCATCCTGTATGTATGGCATTTACTCGCCAGGCTCTCGCAGTTTACGAAAAAGCTGACAAGAACTGGAAAGAAAACATGGCAACTAAAGGTGCTTATGTTGTACAGGAAGGTTCAGCTTCTCCTGACATCTCAATCCTTGCTAGTGGTTCAGAAGTTAACATGGCTCTCGCTGCTGCAAAACAGGTTGAAGGAAAAACAATCCGCGTAGTATCTGTTCCAGACCTCAAGAAGTTCTCAGGACTTTCTAAGGCTGACCAGAAAGCTATCATCGGCGATGCTAAACGCGTTGTATGTACTGAAGCTGGCGTTTCAACAGAATGGCTCCAGTTTACAGACAAAGATAACTGTTTCTGTATCGACCGCTTCGGTGAATCAGGACCAGCTAACAAAGTTGCTGAACACCTCGGATTTACAGCTGACAAGCTCGCTGAACTCTTGAAAAAATAATGACTTTTAATTAAGTTGTAATTATGACTTTTATGTAAGTTATAGAAGGCAGATCGTTAAGGTCTGCCTTTTTTTAACATTAAGCAAAAAAAAATGAAAAAAGTGTGTAAAAAAATTGAACAGAAAAAAAGTTTTAATCAAATCAAAGCTTAAAAACGGAGCGAAATTATTCTTGCAGGAATTTATATAATTGGCGATTATATAGTTGGTTTTGTTGAAGATATGCTGATATATTAAAATATTACGAATAAAGCGATAAATGCCGATAATCTATTTATGAATAGAAGATTATCGGTATTTTTTATTTCGGTTGCACTATTGTTTTTGGCAGGCGGCAACTGTTTTTCGTTTGCGGTTTATAAAAAATCGGCAACGGCATCTTTTTATGCAGAAGACTTTCATGGAAAGAAAACTTCGAACGGCGAGATATTTAATATGTGGGCAATGACTTGTGCTCACAAGATGCTGCCTTTTAACACAATCCTGAAGGTCACAAATCTTACTAACGGTAAAGTGGTTGAAGTAAGAGTCAACGACAGGGGACCCTTTGTCGGTACTCGAGAAATAGATCTTTCAAAAGGTGCTGCGGCAAAGATTGGAATGATCGGAGCGGGAACTGCAAAGGTAAAACTTGAAATTGTAAAGCTCGGACCTTATACAAAGGCCAGTGTTGTTACAGGAAAAAAAGCGTGTGCCAAAGCAGGTATTAAATATGTTCAGGTCAGGCTGAAAGATGTAAAAACAAAATCAGATAGTCAGATCATAAGTGAAGGCAAATCAGAAAATGAAATTACCGGACTGATTCCTCAGGAAAAAATCGATAAAATAAAAAGAGTAAAAAGAGATGTAGGAAAATCGTGGGACATTCAGGTCGGCGCTTTTTCGAAACGGGACAATGCGCTTGCTTATGCAAAAAAAGTAAAGGCCTCAGGATTTTCAAATGTAATATTACAGAAGACAAGTTCGGTCGTGCGGGTTGTATTAAAAAATGTAGAGTCTGAACAGGTAAACACACGAATTGATGAGCTGGTAAAAAAAGGCTATTACGATCTTGTTGTACGTGAAAGAAAATAAATTTTCTTTTACTCTGAAATAATATGTTTGTAAAAAAATATTTAATGTTAAATAAAAAGAGAACCGTTCTGTTCCTGGCGTGGGCAGAACGGTTCTCTTTTTAATTGAGGAGGAGTATTTATGGAAGTCTGTTATTAAGCTGTAATCGCAATTCTTTTAGGTGCTGCAAGTTCCTTGCGTGGAATGATGATGTTCAATACACCGTTCTTGAAGCTTGCTGCGATGTTCTGTTCGTCGATGTCTTCTGGCAATGTAAAGCTGCGTGAGAACTTTGAAGTGCTGCGTTCCTTGATGAGGAATCTTTTTGCAGGAACTTCGAGTTTTTCTGCATGCTCTTTTTTGTTTTCTTTAGTTTCACCTTTTTCTTCAGCTTCAGGTTTTGCTTCTTCAACTGAAGAGATTTTCAAAGTATTGCGGTCAAGTTCGATGTTGATGTCATTTTCTGTTTTGCCAGGCAAATCCATTTCGATTGTGTAAGCATCTTTTGTTTCTGAAATGTCAACTTTTGGTGCTGCATAAGAAGTTGTGCAGTAGCCTGAGTTCTGCATCTGGTCATCAAGTGCTTCAAAAAGTGTGTTAAAAAGTTCGTTCATATTTTTCTCCTTAGCCGGCTTTTCAGGGGGCTATTATTTAATGTTTTATTTAAGGCTTTCTGCCTTACACTTATGTATATAGCAATTGCCGTGCCAACTTTTTGTAAAAAATCACAGCTATCGAAAATTCCGTGCCAAAAAGTATGGAAAAAGGCTTAAGGCAGCAGGAAAAGACTCGTAGAACTTAAAAATTCCTTTAAAAAAGGGGAAATTTGTCAGGAATTGGATCATTATGATATGAGTAGATGTGTAATTTTGACACAGTGGTGTTAAATACTTGAAAATTCCGGGTATTTTTGTACAATTTGAGCGTGAGAAATTGAATTTCAGGGGAATAAAATGGGTCGAATTGAAAAGATTAATTCCTATTACGAAAAAAACTTTGCAGAGCTTGAGAAACTTCACCAGATTTTGAATGAAGCAACTGCCAGCAATATTAACGCTGACAATTATAAGATTCTCGGCTGGGAAAGCCGACAGGCTCAATATGCCAGATTTGCGGCCTTTGTTAAAAATGTCAATCTTGAAAAAAAATCAATTCTTGATGTCGGCTGCGGCCTTGGGGACCTTTTCCATTTTATAACCTGCGCGCTTAATAACACGATTTTTTATACCGGCATTGATATCTCTGAACGGATGATTGAGACTGCAAAATCACAGCTCGAGATTCTACGCCAAAACGGTCTTAAGCTTCCTGCCGGAAATAATTCTACTGTGGAATTTGAAAAACGCGATCTGTTTCAGGATAACTTTAAGGATTCTTATAACTGGATTTACGCGTCGGGAATTTTTAACCTCAATCTCGGGAATAACCTTGAGTTCCTTGAGAAAGCTTTTAAACAGTTTGTGGAACTTGGAACCGACGGTTTTGCCTGCTCAATGCTGAATGAACGTTCTACTGATAAAGAAGAGCCGTATTTTTATTATAAGCCTGAAGAGGTAAAGCTGCTTGCAGAAAAAGTCGGGGCTAAGACAATTCAGATTATTGATGATTATCTTGAAAATGATTTTACAATTATTGCCAGATTCTATTGACATAATTTTTTGTATTCTATATATTATTACTACACATTCCCCGATTGTGTAATGGTAGCACTTCAGATTCTGGTTCTGACTGTGGGGGTTCGAATCCTCCTTGGGGAACTAAAAGGTTGCTGATTGGCAACCTTTTTTTGTTTCTGGTCCCTTCGTCTATCGGCTAGGACGTGACCCTCTCAAGGTCGAAAGACGGGTTCGATTCCCGTAGGGACCGTAACCCGCAGGGTTCGATGCTCACAAAAGCCTCTGGCTTTTGCCGTTAAATAATTACCATAAAGCAAACGGAATGCTTGCATTCCGTATTCCCGTAGGGACCGTAACCCGCAGGGTTCGATGCTTACAAAAGTAATCGATGCTTACAAAAGCTCTGAGTTTTTTTGACTCAGGGCTTTTTTTGTCGAAAATTCCTTTTAATGAAAATTTAAATACTAAACTTGCATTTAAAAATAGTGGTGTTATAATTTAATAAAGAGAGTTTAATATGGAAAGTAGTAAAAAGACCTTGAAAGAAAGGCGTGCAGATTCTGACAGGCGAATTATCGATTCTGCAATCAGAAACTTTGGAATCAGAGGCTATTCCAACTGTACGGTAAGTCATATTGCAAAAGATGCAAGAGTTACAAGCGGGCTTGTAATTCAGAGATTTGAATCTAAAGAAAATCTTTTGTATAAAGCATATGAAGATGCCTTGAGCTCTTATTATGCAGATGATGAATACGGTAAAAATATTTATCAATATTTTGAAAAAGTAATTAATAATATTAAAAACCTAAAAAAAACTTATCCAGAAAAATTTCAATTTTTGAAAACTGTAATTGCTACAGCCGATCTTCCTGAAAACAACCTTCAAGTAAAAAGAAAGCTTTTTGAAGCGCGCAATATCTGCGGCTATCTTAATGATGCTCAGCAGAAGGGAATCATCGCAAAAGGTGATGTGTTCTATCTTTATCAGGTATTTCTAAGTCAGGTTTATTCGCAGATTGAAATCTGTGATAAGAACGGACTTGAGTATCCGGACAATTCCTTTTTTGTCCGGATATTCCAGGTGAATGATGAAGATATGATGACCGCATTTAAAAAGAAAGAAGAAATTTTTAATGCGCTGCGCAAAGCTTATAAAAGACTGATTGCAATTTCAATAGCGGATAATACTGCGTCTTTGCTGGAAGGAAATGAAGCGGAAATTCTTCAGCGAGGCAAGGATGCAAGAAAGACTATTGAGAAATCAATCATGGAACAGGTTGAGCCTTCAGACCAGCAGAAGATGTTTGATTTTTATAACTTCGATACTCTTGATGAGAGAATGGGAAATAAAAAAATCATCGTTAGAAATTGTGCGTTAAAAGGAAACAGAGAAGCTTTTGCATTGCTTGTTCCTATGAAAAGAGATGAAAAAGGGAGAATCATTGAAGTTCTTTTAGGACTTCAAATTGTAGAAGAGTCATATAAATAAAGTCAAGAAAATATAGGCAGGCATTAACTGGCAAGTAAGAACGATCCGGTTTATCAAAAATTATGGGAAAGTGAGTTTAGAAGTATCTAAAAATGTGATTGAAAGAAAATCTGTTTATAAGGGAAAAGAATTGTGTTCAGTATTGCGGTTACGAATACGGATGATCACTTGATGTCAATGCCGGTGATAATTCCAGCAACAGCCGAAACGGCTACTTAACTAAAAATGTCAGTACCCGCTGGACTATGTCCATTAAAGACTGGGGACTGGCAGTAAATCAGTTTGCAATATTATTTGACGGGCGTGTTCCCGGCTTTAATTAATCCCTGCCATTTACACAGAATTTATGACAGGGTCAATCCTAGGTTGAATATAGTCCTTTACCATTGAATAAAAATCTCCAAACTATTATACTAACACATATACTTTTTAGTATATTTCGGGCCATACCTCCAAGTGTTCGGTTTGGCTATAGGAAATTATTAAATTGTATTTTTTAAGGCTTAGAAGCCTTCAAAAATACGGGCCATTAGCTCAGCGGTTAGAGCAGAGGACTCATAATCCTTTGGTCCCCGGTTCAAATCGAGGGACCAATGAAATTTAGCACTTCGGGATAGGTGCTAAATCCTTATATTACAAGCATTTACAAATCTATCAAATCTATAGGTTTTGAAAATGTTAAGCGAATGTTAAGTGCTTAACAAAAACACTATGGAGGCTTAGATGGATTCAAATTATCACATCTTCAAAAAAACAATCAAAACAAACAAAAAGACTACTCACAAATGGTATTATTTCTGGAATGATCCTGTTACGGGCAAAATGTATCAGCGTGTCTGTAAAGGATGCAAAACACAGGCAGAAGCTTATGCTTTTGTATCTGCCCTTCCACCATTATTCGTTGAAGAAAAAATCACAATTGCAAAAATTGCAGAGTGGATGTATGTTCCTGGCGGACCTCATCTTGAACGGCTGGCAAAGCTTGGAATTGTTTATACTCCAGAAACAATAAATGGCAAACGATTTAAGTTAAATATCATTGTTGAACAATTTGGAAATCTGGAAATCCAGGATCTGACTATTCCATTGGTTACAGATTACCTTACTGCTGATGGTCATTCTGGTAGCTGGAAAAATGAATTTCTTACGGTTATAGGAGAAGTTTATTCTAATGCACCATTTTGCGGTACGCCGTACGTTCCAATTCCCGCCTTTCCAAAATTCAGAAGAAACAGCAAAAAGAAAGATATATTCACAACTGAAGAACTGAATATATTCTTTAATGAACGATTGTGGTTAGAACACAGCGAAACAAAGTATCAAAACTTTCCACAGTTTGATGAAGGCCACAAGGCAATGTATCTGCTTTTCCTTTGTTGTGTAAAACTTGGTCTTCGGATTGGAGAAGGAATCGGAATCAGGACAAATCAGTTTCTTTTTGATGAAAGAGCTTTTGTTGTTGATGGATTCTGGAAGGCAAATCAGTTGTACAGAACAACTTATAATAAATGTGGATCTGAAGACGACAAAAAGATTCGTGTAGTTCCATTACCTGATGATCTTGCTAGAATTATGAAAAACTACATCAGTGATATGCAACTTGGTCCAGATGATTTTGTATTCCAGCGATATGGAAAACCAATCCGTAAATGGCTGGCAGAGCAATGGTTCAGAGATATTATTGGGAAGTCTGGAATTGAAGTTGGAAAACGAGTTTTTACACCCCACTCTTTACGCTACACATACATTACTCGTATGCGTCGAAATTTTGCAGGAGAAACCGTTCAGAAAATTGCAGGTCATAGTTCAATCAATATGACTGACCACTATACCAGAGCTGATATTTCTGGAATGGTTACTGCAATTCAGCCGGCTGCAGATGCTGCTAATGAGTTGTTTAAATAGAGTATTGGAGTTTATTAATCATGTCAAAAAAAATATATAGTTTTTGTGACATGAACAAAATTGCAGAATGAGTTTTACGAAAATTTATATTTTCGTAAAATTATATTTATTTTCCTAATTTGATATAAAATTTTCGTAATTTTTAAATTATTTTCGTAAAATCTATCTTATTTTCGTAAAATGTGATAATATTAACATATGGAGGATTAAAAATGCTTGAAAAAGATCTGATTGACTTGATTAGCACTGTAGTGACTCGAAAAACAGAAACTCCAAATATTGAACTAAAAGCGGCGCGAAATGGTGAGCCTGAAAAACTTTATGATTCTCTTTCCAGTTTTTCAAATACTAAAGGCGGAGTAATAATTTTTGGTATTGATGAAAAAAAAGATTACGAAATCTGTGGTGTTAAAAATCCTGATATATTAGAAAAAAAGGTCGTTGAGCAGTCAAATGAAATGACACCTATAGTTCGACCTTTGATTACTTTTTGCGAATATCAGGGGCAAACAATTATGGCTGCTGAGATTGCAGAATTAGATGTATTTTCAAAACCATGTTATTACACAGGAAAAGGTAAATCAAAAGGTTCATATATCAGAGTTGGAGATGCTGATCTTCCAATGACTGAATATGAAATCTATAGTTACGAATCTTTCCGTCAGAAGAAAGAAGATGAACTGAGAACAAAGGAAAGAATTTCCAAAGATAGTTTTGATACCATTCAACTGGATGGATTTTTAGCAAAGGCCGTAACTGTAAAACCAAATTTAATAAATATTCCAAAAGATTCATTGATGAACTTGATCGGCTTTACGAATGAAAGCGGTTATCCAACGATATGTGGTTTAATGCTTTTTGGAAAATATCCGCAGATTGTTTCACCTAATCTTGATATTGTTGCAGTTAAAAATTCTGGAACCGAGTATGCAAAAGAAAATGATGATGGAATCAGGTTCATAGATAATAAACGACTTGACGGGACAATTCCTCAAATGTTGAATTCTGCATTACAGTTTGTTCAAAACAATATGAAGAAATCAACAGTTGTAGATTCAAATGGACAAAGAAAAGATGTTACGGAATATCCTGTAAAGGCTCTTCGTGAAATTATCTTGAATGCTTTAATCCATCGTGATTACAGTTATCTTACAGAAAATGATCCAATCAGAATTGAAATGTATTCTGACAGAATCGAAATATCAAATCCAGGCGGTCTTTATGGCCGGTTAACTTTGGATGATCTTGGAAAAGCTCGTGCAGATGTTAGAAATCCGTTCATAGCGTCTGCTTTAGAGATTCTTGAAACAACAGAAAACAGATATTCGGGAATCCCAACAATCCGTTCCGAAATGGAGAAAGCCGGGTTGTTGCCACCTAGATTTGATGATGTGCGGGGAACTTTTAAGGTTACTCTTTATAATTCAAAGCAAAGTGACGTAATCAATTCTGATTTTGTGAATAGAATTAAAGAGTTTTGTAAAAAGCCAAGAACAAAAGAAGTTCTTGCAAAAGAATTTGGTTATGATGAAAAACATCCGGCTTATTTCATGAATAGTCTGGTGAAACCTTTAATTGACCAGGGAATACTTAACTTTACAATTCCAGAAAAACCTAAAAGTAAAAATCAGCGTATTATAACTGCTGAGTCAGAATAAATAATAAAACCTGTCGAATAACTCGGCAGGTTTTGTCATTTTAAATCTATTTCTTTGAAATGTGTTCTAAATGTTCCAGTTCCATCAGCTTGTTTAGCATATCGCTAACGATTTTCTTTTTGTCATCGCTGAGGTTGTAGAGGCAGTGAACGCTGTTTGCGTTTTCTCTAGCCGCTTTGAAAAGTACTGGATCAAAATCCTGAGGAAGTTTGTCATCTTGTCCAGTAAGAAGATACTGGATGTTTGTGTTCAAATTGTATGCCATTTGCTGGAAGAAATACATATCCAAACTGATACGGCCTTTTGCCCAGTTCTTTAATGCCTGGTACGAAATTGGAAATGAAATTTTATTTTCTGTATGAACAGTTTTGATTTCCTCTTCAGAAAGTCCATCTTTACCTGTGAGGGCTTTGTAGATTCTTTCTCTTACAGCTTCTCTTGAGTTTTCACCAAAGGTTTCTGTCTTTATAGTTGAACGACTTTTTTTCCCTCGTACCGAAGTAATGAAATGGGTAAAGATCAGCGATGCTGAATATCTTGATTACGCAAAGGAATGTGGAGTTTCTGTTGTTCCTGAAAAGTATATCAGGATGGCAAAAAAAGCAGGATGCAAGAATCTGGTGGAATATCGGAAATATGTGAAAAACCATTCTTATGGTAACGATTATGAAATCGACAGATAGTTTTTTCTATATAACAGGATGATTTCGCAACTTTGCGAATCGCGTTTTTTGAAGAATTAGCGCCTCTGGAAGCACGGCTCCAGAGGCATTTTTGTGCCCTGATTTCTGTCGTCATCAGTGCACCCCACACTAAAGTTGACACTGCGTATCAACGTTAGTTGTGGGGCCCCAGCCCGTATCGACGGTCTATCTCTCTTACACAGTCACGCACAGCGGCCTGTGGGGAATTGGCTTTTGAAGAAGAAGTTCGCAAAGTTGCGAAAAAATAAATTTAGTTTTTTTACAAATCCTTTACAATCTCTACACATAGATTTAACAAAACTCCTATAAATTATCCACTAAAGAATGATGTCTTTGAGAGGGCGTCATATTTATTAAACACAGGTGCCTCTGACCGGGCACCTTACACAAGGAGTTTAAAATGAAAATCAATCTTCAAAAAATGATTATTGGGGCAATTCTTATTACCTCATCAGTGTCGGTTTTTGCTGCACCCAAATTCAACAGCAAAAAATCTATTTCAGTTTTGAGTCGTGAAGATGGTAGTGGAACTCGTGGGGCTTTCATCGAACTTTTTGGCATTGAAAAAAAAGATGCTAATGGCAAAAAAGTTGATTACACAACAGATGAAGCAGCCATTACAAATTCCACAGCAGTAATGCTAACAAGTGTTGCTGGTGACAGTTATGCAATCGGTTATGTTTCTTTAGGTTCATTGAACGATTCTGTAAAGGCCGTAAAAATTGATGGTGCCGATGCCACAGTTGCCAACATCAATAATGGCTCGTACAAAATCAGTCGTCCATTTAATATTGCAGTAAAAGAAGGTCTGTCCCCAGTTGCCCAGGATTTTGTAAACTTTATTATAAGCGATGAAGGTCAGAAAATTATCGCAGCCAACAAATATATCAAAATCCAGAATACAAAGGCTTATGCTTCAAGCAAAGCAAGCGGAAAAGTTGTAGTTGCAGGTTCATCTTCAGTTTCTCCAGTTATGGAAAAGTTGATTGAAAGTTACAAGACCGTAAATCCAAATGCAAAAATTGAACTTCAGACTTCTGACAGCACAACAGGAGTTACAAATGCTATCAACGGAACTTGTGATATTGGAATGGCCAGCCGCGCCCTCAAAGACAGCGAAAAAGCAAAAGGTGTTCAGGAAGTTACAATCGCCATCGATGGAATTGCAGTAATCGTAAATAAAGCAAACCCAGTTGAAAATATGACAAAAGCTCAGGTAGAACAGATTTTTACAGGAAAAGTTTCTAAGTGGGTAGATGTTAAATAACTATTTATAATTCATTTTTGGACCTTCAGCGCTTTAATCTGGAGGTCCTTTTTTTTACAAAAACTTTACAGAATGTTCTCAGGAAATTTACAAAGGTTTTATAAAGTAAGAACATGAAAATTAAAGAGAAATTGTGGGAAATTATTTTTCTTCTGGCAGCAGGCTTTAGTATTCTTGCTGTTCTACTTATCTGTCTGTTTTTATTTGCAAATGGAATTCCTGCTATGCACAAAATTGGGCTTACAGAATTTTTGTTTGGAACTAAATGGAAGCCGGGAAATGATCTTTATGGCATTTTCCCAATGATTGTAGGAAGTCTTTATGTAACTGCAGGGGCTATTATTGTTGGTGTTCCTATCGGCCTTATGACTGCTGTTTTTTTATCTAAGTTTTGCCCTGTCTGGCTGCATAAAATCTTAAAACCGGCAATTGATTTACTCGCCGGGATTCCAAGTGTTGTTTACGGATTTTTCGGGCTCATGGTGATTGTGCCGGCGGTAAGAAATGTATTTGGAGGAAACGGTTCTTCAATTCTTACTGCAAGCCTTCTTTTAGGCATGATGATTTTACCTACAATTATTTCTGTTTCGGAAAGTTCATTGAATGCAGTTCCTGGAAGCTACTATGAAGGAAGCCGTGCTTTAGGTGCTACCCATGAACGAAGTGTGTTTATGACAATGTTACCGGCAGCTCGCTCCGGAATTATGGCAGGAATTATTCTTGGAATTGGCCGCGCTATTGGTGAAACTATGGCCGTAATTATGGTTGCAGGAAATCAGGCCAGAATCCCAGATTCAATTTTGAAAGGTGTGCGAACTCTTACAGCAAACATTGTCATAGAAATGGGGTATGCAACGGATCTTCATCGTGAAGCACTGATCGCAACAGGTGTGGTTTTGTTTGTTTTTATATTGCTGATTAATCTAAGTTTTAATCTTATTAAAAATAGAGGTAAGAGATGAGTATTTCAAAAAATATAAAATCAGGATTTGTTCGAACTTCTGTTTATTTATGTGCAGGCCTCACTCTGGCGGTTTTGCTTTTTATGATTGCTTACATTCTTGTAAAAGGCGTTCCATTCTTGCGAAGCGAGTTGTTCAGCTGGCAGTACACTTCGGAAAACTGTTCGGTTGTGCCAGCACTGGTGAACACTTTGCTCATGACGGTGATGGCTTTGTTGCTGGCGGTACCCCTAGGAATCGGAAGTGCAATTTATCTTGTGGAGTATGCTGGGAAAGGCAACCGGTTTGTAAAAATTGTGAGAATGACAACAGAAACTTTAACAGGGATTCCTTCTATTATTTACGGACTTTTTGGAATGCTTTTATTTGTTGGATTTTTGCACTGGGGCTATTCCTTAATGGCGGGCGCTACAACTGTAGCAATCATGATTTTGCCTACGATTATGCGTACTACGGAAGAAGCTTTGCTTTCCATTCCAGATTCGTTCCGGGAAGGAAGCTTTGGCTTAGGGGCTGGGAAACTGCGGACGGTATTTAGGATTATTTTACCAAATGCTGTACCAGGTATTTTAAGCGGTATTATTCTTGCAACTGGGCGTGTGGTTGGTGAGACTGCTGCACTGATTTACACTGCGGGAACAGTTGCTCAAGTGCCTGCAAATATTATGGGCTCCGGACGAACTCTTGCAATTCATATGTATGTTTTGAGTTCCGAAGGGTTGCATACTGGCCAGGCGTTTGCTACGGCAGTGGTGTTATTGACAATGGTTATTGGAATAAATGGGCTGGCAAATTTAATAGCAAGGAAAATCAAAAGGTAGGTTAAAAAATGAATAAAATAGAAATAAAAAATCTTGATTTATATTACGGCAGTTTTCATGCACTTAAAAATATAAATCTTGAAATTCCTGAAAATAAAATTACAGCTTTTATCGGACCTTCAGGTTGCGGTAAATCTACATTGCTAAAATCTATCAATCGCATGAATGATATGGTGGAAGGTTGCCGGATTGAAGGCGAGATTCTTCTGGGGCATGAAAATATCCTTTCTAAATCCACCGATGTAAACCTCCTCCGTAAAAATGTGGGTATGGTTTTCCAGAAGCCAAATCCTTTTCCAATGAGCATTTACGACAATATTGCTTACGGACCTCGCACTCATGGAATTAAAAAACGAAGTGAACTGGATGAGATTGTAGAAACTTCTTTGCGAAATGCTGCCATCTGGGATGAGTTTAAAGATAACCTGAAAAAGTCAGCTTTGGAATTAAGCGGCGGGCAGCAGCAGAGACTTTGCATTGCCCGTGCTTTAGCGGTTCAGCCGGATGTATTGTTGATGGATGAACCTACATCAGCCTTGGATCCTATTTCAACTTCAAAAATTGAAGACTGCGTTTTACAGCTTAAAGAAAAGTACACAATCATAATTGTAACTCACAACATGCAACAGGCAGTTCGAATTAGTGACAAAACCGTTTTCTTCTTGCTAGGTGAGATTATCGAATCCGGTGACACCGAACAGATTTTTAGTAAGCCGAAGATGAAGAAGACGGAAGATTATATTACAGGAAGGTTTGGTTGATATGCGTGAAAAATATGAAGAAGAATTACGAAAGCTGAATGTTTCCATCATCAACATGGGAAAAATGATTGAGATTGCAATTGAAAGTTCCATGCTGGCTCTGATGGGACGGGATGTAGAGGCTGCTAAACAAGTTGCAAAAAATGACGAAGCCATTAACGACATGGAGCGTGATATTGAAGCTCAGTGCATGAAGCTTCTTCTCCAGCAGCAGCCCATGGCAACAGACCTGCGTCTGATTACAGCGGCTCTTAAAATGATTACCGACATGGAGCGAATTGGAGACCACGCTGTAGATGTAGCGGACCTGGTTCTGAATGTTCCCGACTGCAAGTACGGCAAGATGAACGAGATTATTGAGCTTTCAACAGAGATTATAAAAATGCTTCACAATGCGGTTCAGTCTTACATAGAAAAAGATTACAACAAAGCAAAAACTGTAATTGCTCATGACGATGTAATCGACAAGCTATATCACGTCATAAAAGCGGACCTGATTCAGAAAATCCGGGAAACCAGCGAAGGCGAAACAATTTTGGATTATCTTCTTATTGCAAAATACATTGAGCGAATTGGTGACCACGCTACGAACATTGCAGAATGGGTTATTTTTGCGCTGACTGGGGAAAGAGAATGAAATCTCAGAACGCCCCCGCTTTGCTTTCAGGTCTGTCCCTCCTGTTTATAATCGTTCTTCTTGCACTTCCCACTGGTTTTGAGGGTGCCTATCAGTTCAAAGATGCGGTTAAGTGCAAAGTGAAAATTCTTGAAGTTAACAATTCCAGTCTTATTGATACAGGCCTTATCCGCACAGGACAGCAGGTTTGTAGAGTTAAGTTTTTGAATGGAAGTTTTAAGGGACAAACCTCTGAAGGATGGAACATGCTCAGCGGTGCACTTTCCCAGGACAAGCTTTTTCGTTCTGGGGATAAAGCGCAGGCAATTGTTCATCATGATGGAGAAGAAATTATTTCTGTAAATCTTATTGATTATTATCGTTTGGATGGAGAACTAATTCTCGCCGTTACCTTTGCACTTTTTTTGATTATTTTTGCACGGGGAATTGGGGTTAGGTCAGTGCTGTCTTTTGTAGTTTCAATTCTTGTTTTGTGGAAAATTCTTGTGCCGCTTTTTCTAAAAGGGTTTAATCCCATTTTTACAGGGCTTGTTACAGTTGCAATTATGACTTTTATAATACTTGTCCTTGTTTACGGCTTTGACAAAAAATTGCTGGCTTCTTTTTGCGGTGCAATGTCCGGTATTCTATTTGCCATGATTCTTTCTACAATTTGCAGTCGTGCTTTTCATATTCATGGTGCAGTTATGCATAATTCAGAAGCACTTTTATATTCCGGGTTTGCAGATTTAAACCTGACACAAATCTTTATGGCTTCAGTTTGTATTGGTGCCAGCGGTTCAATAATGGATTTAAGCGTTGATATTACCTCTGCAGTTTCTGAAGTTGTCCGCAATTGTCCAACGATTTCAAAAAAAGAAGCTATAAAATCTGGACTCACAGTTGCTAGGGCCGCCATGGGAACAATGACTACAACTTTGTTACTTGCATATTCTGGAACTTGTATTGCTATGCTTATGACTTTTATGGCCCAAGGAACACCAATTTATAATATTCTGAATAACAATGTGGTAGCTTCTGAAATCATCAACACAATTGCAGGAAGTTTTGGGCTTGCTATGACAGCACCACTTACAGCTGTAATTGCAGGAACAGTGCTGACTGAAAAGAAAGCACATTTTACAAAATCTTAACAAATTCTTAATTAAAACTTAATCTGAACCCATTAATTTATCCTTGTCATTTGAAATCTGCAGTTTGAAGTTAAAGACAAATTGCAAAATCAAGTTTCAGATGGCAAGGATATTTTATGAAAAAAATAATATCTGCTTTGATGGCAGGCATGATGGTTTGCGGTGCAGTGAGTGCTCAGTCAATTAAAATCGCAAATACTTTTGGAGGGGACGCTGACAGTACTGGAGGTTCTGATTTGTTTACATTCCAAAATCAGAAAGATGATGAAGGTTCTTACAAAAATGAATTCGGAAACGAAACTCGTGTTAGCGACAGACTTCAGATTGACGCAAGTGGAGAAAAGTTTGATGGTCGTGTTCGTTTGGAATTTGACACAACAAAACTTAATGGAAAAGAAAGCACAATTCGCCTTCGTGGTTATGGTCGTTTTAAGCCTATAGATCAGTTTCAGCTTATTGCAGGAAATGATTTTTCTACAAAAGTTGTAGTGGATGCAGGTTATTTAGCAGCCAGTGATGATAATCCAAAATATGGCCGTATTTTGCAAAGTGGATTTGGTGCAATCAGTAACTGGACATTCGGAGAAGAGAAAAATATAAACGTAAAACTTGCAGGTGGATTCCGAGGAACAGATAATTCCTTCCTGGATAAAGATTCACTTGGTTTGGATGCCGGTTTAAGTTTTGGCATGAGAAATGTTTTTTCTGCGGGTGCTACATTCCAGAATGCGACAAGTAACAGTCCTTCTATTGCTGGCTTTGCAGGTCTTAATGCAGTTGAAAATCTTACTTTAAATGTAGCCTACATTTACAACGATACAGATACAGATTACATAACAAAGACTGCAAAAAATGCTGTGAGTTTGACAGCCGGCTATAATTTCAAAGATGCAGGGCTTTTTATCGCTGCTGATGTAATTTCGGCACTTGGAAACGAATACCTTGAAAAGGGTGAAACAAAAACTTACGAAAAATCTGGTGTAGCTATCATCCCATTCCTTACAAAACTCAATCTAGCATACAAAGCTACAGATAACATTACAGTTGGCGCAAAAGCAAAAGTAGCAATGATGATTGGAGATTCAGATTCTGTAAAAACTGAAATCTATCCAAATGTAACTTACAAATTGCCAAACAAAATGGGCAGTCTTACAACAGGCCTTCGTTTGAATCTTGATAACAAAGGTCTTTCAAAGTTCGCAATTCCTTTCAACTGGAAATGCACATTAGCTGAAATCAAAAACTAAGGCTTTCGCCGTAAAAATAAACGAGGTATAAAATGAAAAAATCAAAACTTACAAGTGCAGTTCTTTTAGCATTTCTTGGACTTTCTGCTGTTCATGCAGAAACAAAAATTGCTGCAACACCAACAGGGAAAGGTGCTCCAAAATATGTGTTCATGTTTGTTGGTGACGGAATGAGTTACCCACAGATTCAGAGTGCAGCTTACTACATTGGTAAAGACGCAGCAGGCATTGTTGATGATGTTAAAAAATCTTCTAACGCTTCTGACTCACCTAAGATGAAAGCCTTGAGCTTTTACCAGTTCCCAATTTCAGGTTCTGCTAGCACTTACGATGCAACTTCTTTTGCACCAGATTCAGCTTCAACTGCAACATCAATTTTCACAGGTTACAAAACTCACTCTTCTTCAATCAATGTGGACATCTCTAAAAAGATTAAGTACCGCACAATCGCAGAACAGCTTCGTGATCAGAAAAAGTGGAAGATTGGTGTAATCTCGACAGTAAACTTGAATCACGCAACACCTGCAGCAACTTATGCTCACCAGGCAAGCCGCAAATCAAACTACCCAATCGGACTTGAACTTGTTGAATCAAATTTTGATTATTTTGCCGGCGGTGCTTTGATGGAACCACAGGACAAAAACAAAGACAAAACTTCAATCTACGATTTGGCAAAAAAAGCAGGCTACACAGTTTGTTTTAATCAGAAGTCAGCAGCTGCACTTAAAAATGGCGACAAAGCTCTTGTAGTTGCAGAAACCCTTGCAGATTCAGATTCCATGAGCTACGACAACGACCGCAAAGATGGAGAATGGTCACTTCGTGATTATGTTCGCAAAGGAATTGAAGTTCTTGATAACAAAACAGGCTTTTTCATGATGGTAGAAGGTGGAAAAGTTGACTGGGCCTGCCATGCCAATGACGCACGCTCTTCAATTGCCGATACACTTGCTATGAGTGAAGCTGTAGAAGAAGCAATCGACTTTTACAACAAGCACCCAAAAGAAACTCTGATTCTTGTAACTGCAGACCACGAAACTGGTGGACTTACAATTGGTTATGCCGGAACAGACTACAATTTGTTCTTCCGCACACTGGACGGTCAAAAAATCTCTTATGCAAAATATGATTCAGATTACGTTTCTGCTTACAAAAAGAATGGCGTAAGTTTTGAAACTGTTATGGCTGATGTTGAAAAACTCTTTGGCCTCAAAATGCCTGGCTCAAATGGTTCAGACACAAATGGTGGTCTTGTTCTCACAGATTACGAACTCGGTCGCATCAAAACTGCTTACGAAAAAACAATCAGAGGAGACAAGTCTCGTAATCAGCAGGAATATGATCTTTACGGAACTTACGAGCCTCTCACAATTACAATCACACATGTGCTCAATGCTAAGTCTGGTCTTGGTTGGACTTCAAACAGCCATACAGGTTTACCAGTTCCAGTATTTGCCCTTGGTGCAGGTCAGGAAGAATTCAAAGGCTTCTACGATAACACAGAAATCTACAAAAAAGTGGCAAAGCTTACTAAGGTTGTGAAAGATTAATAAGAAGTATCCCCGTCCGGCTTGTTCCTCCTAAAGTTGGACGGGGGTTATTATTGTATGTATAATATAAGTATGAAGAGTCCAAAAGAAATCAGTGTTGACCAGAAATTAGTTGCCCTTACAAATGAAATAATTGAACTGACAGAGGAAAAAGATCAGCTTCCACTTCTTGTGGTAAAGGAACTTATTGATGATCCGGAAATTGAAGCAGTTCAGAATTACGCAAACAATGTTTCTATTGTCCGTCTTGGGTATAATGACCACGGGCCTGTTCATATGAGAACTGTGTGTCGCAATGCACTTAAGATGCTGAAAATTTTGCATCAGGGTGGAATAAAAACTTCCCTGGAAACTGAACAGGCTGGTAGTTTTTCTGACAGTGTTACAGCTGTTATTTTTGCAGGATTTTTTCACGATTTTGGAATGACAATCGGGCGGCAGGATCACGAACTTTATTCTGGCATTCTTGCTCAGCCTATTATTGACCGTGTTCTTACAAAGTTCCTTCCAGAAAAATCTGATTTAAACCGCCGCGTTGTAATTCGTTCTATGGCCATGGAAGGAATTCTTGGACACATGGGAACCCGCCGCATTCATTCAATTGAAGCAGGTCTTATTCTGATTGCGGATGGCTGTGATATGACAAAAGGTCGGGCCCGCATTCCAATGGAGCTGAATAAAGTGCCATCTGTTGGTGACATTCACAAATATTCTGCCAATTCTATCGAAAGCGTAAAGATTCATCAGGGCAGTGAAAAACCAATTCAGATTGAAGTTTTCATGAGCAGTGACGTGGGCTTTTTCCAGATTGAAGAAGTGCTCATTCCAAAAATTAATTCCTCTCCAGCAAAAGGTTTTGTTGAACTTTTGGCTGGGGTTGAAGGTAAAGAAATGAAAAAGTATTTGTAAATTTTACACACTCTGAAGCATTGTATAAACGCAGTCGCCGGCCCTTTCAACTTTACGGACAATGTCGATGTACTGGAGTTCTTCTTTTACATCGGCACCGGATTCAAGGCGCTTGCGGCTGGCTCGCTTAAGCTCTTTCTTTGTTTCGTCAATCTGTTGTTCAATTGTTTCGCCGGCAAGTTTTTCGTCCTGAGTAAAACCGATTGTAAAATAAACGCAGACCTGTTCAAAGAAAATGCGGACCCGTTCTACGTAATCTTCAATTTCTTTTGCTCGCAGAGATGAAGAATTAAAGTCTTTGTTTGAAACATATTTTTTTACTGTATGCATTAAAGAACAGGTTTCATCGCTAAGATTTTCCAGCGTGTCAGTAATGTGGAGCAGGTCTGAAAAATGAACTCGGTCGTCGTGATTTGCATTTGGCAGGCGCGCACATTTTTGAAGGAAGTCTGTAATTGCGGCATTCATTTCATCAATATAGTTTTCCAAATATTTTACATGTTCGTTTTCTTCTTCAGCATTTTTTGGATTCATGAAGCTGTTACAAACCGAATCAAACATTTCCATAACCTTTGCACTCATTTTGCTGATTTCACTTTGAATCTGATAAGAGTATAAATCGGCACTGATTCGCGAATGTGGCAAAATTGCAGGAAGGTGATAATGCTCGTCTTGTTCTGCCGCAGTTTCTGGAATGACTTTGCGGGCAATCATTGCAATCTGATTTACAAAAGGAACAAAAATCGCTGTGGCACAAATGTTGAAAATTGTATGAAGCATAGCAATGTGAGTTGTAATATTTGCGGCAGGTTCAAGTGGAACAATAAAATCAATAACCGCAAGGAAAGGTTTGAAAATCAAAAGTGCAACCAAAGTTCCTGTAACATTAAAGGCAACGTGAACAAAAGCAGTGCGGCGGGCATTAACGCTGGCCCCAAAACTAGACATAACTGCATCAACTGTAGATCCAATGTTACTTCCCAAAACGATTGCCGCACTCAGTTCCCAGCTTAAAGTTCCGTTACTTGCCATGGTCAAGACAATGGCGGTCATAGCAGAACTTGAATGAATAAGTGCAGTAATCAGAGCGCCCAAAAGCACACCAAGAAGAATGCCCCCAATTCCCCATCCGTTTATGACAGCAAAAATGCGGCTGGCACCCGGCCCTAAAGTGAGACTTTCCTTCAAAAGTCCAAGCCCCATGAACAAAAGTGCAAAGCCCATAAAACTTTCTGCAAAATTGTGAATCTTAAACTTCTTAAAATACTTCAGAATGTAACCAAAGCCAAAAAGAGGAATCGCCATTGCCGCAATGGAAAAACTGAATCCAAAAAGCGATACAATCCAGGCGGTAACTGTAGTACCAATGTTGGCTCCAAAAATCACCCCGATGGCCTGTTCCAAAGTCAGAATCTCTGCGTTTACAAAGGAAACTACCATAACGGTTGTGGCACCAGACGACTGAATTATGGCAGTAACACCAATTCCAGTAAGAACCGCGTAAAATCTGTTGCCGGTGATTTTTCCAAGCAGTTTTTGAAGTCCGCTGCCAGCACCTTTTTGAATACCGTTACTCAGCATGTTCATGCCAAAAAGCAAAAGACAAAGAGATCCGACAAAACCCACAATCTGCGAAATTACATTCAAAATCATGGATTTATGATGACAAATTGAAGAAAATTTGAATATTAAGTTTTTGTAAAATTTATGTAAAATTTATATTTCAAACACTACTGTAAAAGTGCTGCCTTTTCCTTCTTCACTTGTCACTAGCACACTGGCGTTGTGATATTTTGCGGCGTGTTTTACGATGCTCAATCCAAGTCCTGTTCCACCAAGAGAACGGGAACGGCTTTTGTCTATGCGGTAGAAGCGTTCAAAAATGCGGTCTTTTTCTACTGCAGGAATACCGATGCCAGTGTCGTGAACAGATAAAACTACTTTATTTTTGTCACCAACGTTGTTTGTAAGCTCCTGAATGTTGATGTTTACGCTGCCGTCGATTTTGTTGTATTTGATGGCGTTGTCCACAAGATTGTAGACCATTTCGTAGATTACTGGTTCAACCCCGTTAATCAGGCCGGAATCTCCTTCCAAATTAAGAGAAAGATTTTTTGTTTTTGCACTAGCAGAAAGAACTTCCATAACCTCGCGACAGATTGTACGGAGGCTTAAAGCTTCTTTTTCCATGGCGATAGATTTTTCGTCCAGTTTGGAAAGTTTGATAATGTCATTTACAAGTGTAGTCATGCGCTGGGCTTCATCATAAATTGATTTTGAAAAGTCTATGGTGATTTTTGGGTCTGTTCCTCCTTGCATCAGAATTTCTGCAAAACCGCTGATACTTGTAAGTGGAGTTTTTAATTCGTGGCTTACATTTGCGGTGTACTGGGCACGGATTTCTTCCCGCTGGGCTTTTTCAAAATTTTCTTCGGCAATGCGTTTTGTAAAGGGCTTTAATTCTTCGTAAACATCAGAATCCTGTGGCTCATCCAAATTGATTGAATTAAGAGGATTTACGATTTTTTTGGAGATCCAGGTGGCAGAAATTCCAGAAATCACAACGGCAATTACTAATATTAATAGAAGAATCTGACTCATTCCTAAAACCAGAACCCACACAGAATGCTGAT
>JAEDED010000027.1 GCA_016293495.1 Treponema sp.
TCGGAAAACTAGCCACGTTGTGATGCCTACAAACCAACACAGCAAATTGCTCAATACAATTTGCGTGTCGCCTCGAAGAACCGACATGACGTCGGAAAACTAGCCACGTTGTGATGCCTACAAACCAACACAGCAAATTGCTCAATACAATTTGCGTGTCGCCTCGAAGAACCGACATGACGTCGGAAAACTAGCCACGTTGTGATGCCTACAAACCAACACAGCAAATTGCTCAATACAATTTGCGTGTCGCCTCGAAGAACCGACATGACGTCGGAAAACTAGCCACGAGGCGCTTTGGCCGGATCCATATACTTTCCGTTCTGGATTACCATCAGCATGATTCCGTTTTTGTTGCTTACAGAATCAACTCCGGCTTTTCCGATAACATCACCGAATACTACGTAATTTCCCTTTTTAACTTTAACTGAACTCAAACCTGTGTAGACATACATAAGGCCTGTTTTTGATTGAACAAATACTACTTCGCCAAATCCACGGTATGTGCCGCAGAACATTACAGTTCCTGCGTGAATATTTGTAACATTTTCCTTGGCCTGAGAAGTCAGCTGAACTCCGCTCACCTTTCCTTTTACATATGTTACTTTTGGATTTTTTACAGGCCATACAAGTCCTGCTGAAGTTTTTATTTCTGAATATACTTTTGGATCGACATCTTTGATGTCTGCGATTGCTTCATTTCCTGGAACTTTGAGTTTCATTCCTACTTTTAATACAGTTTTTGAAGACATTCCGTTAAGGGAATAAAGCTCGTCTAATTTAATTCCGTAGTTTTTTGCGATTCCGTAGAAGGTGTCGCCTTTTTGAACCACATATGTTGTAGTTTTTCCTGTTGTAGTAACAGAAACATGCGCTGAGTCATCTTTTGTTTCAACTGGAATTTTCAGTTTCTGGCCTGCTTTGATTACGTCATTTTCTGTAAGATTATTGGCTTTATAAATATCCTTTATTGAAAGACTGTATTTTTTTGCTATTCCGTACAAAGTCTCGCCCTTCTGAACCACATGTGTCGTGTCTGAAAAGGCAGCAATGCCACAAAGTGAGAATATTACTATAAATAATGATTTTTTCGCAAATTTAAACATACTAGTTAATTATCGGCAAAAAACTCCAAAATAGTTAGCGGGAATTTTTCTTCCTATTATGTATATTCCCATACAAAACTATAGACACAAGGAATAAATTTCTATATAATTCTAAAGTACGTTAATATATATGTGTGTTTTTTACAGACACTAGGAGGATAGTTGGCAGACAACAATAAGGGTACACGAATTAATGAACAGATTCGTGTAAGAGAAGTAAGACTTATAGACGACGAGGGTAACCAGAAAGGTATCGTACCTACTTTGGAAGCACTCAAAATGGCTAAAGAAAGGGAACTCGACCTTGTTGAAGTTGCACCAACAGCGAACCCACCAGTTTGTAAAATACTCGATTTCGGTAAATACCGGTTTGAACAAGAGAAAAAACTCCGTGACTCGAAGAAAAACCAGAAGGTATTAAAGTTAAAAGAAATCAGGATGCAGCCTAAAATCGGATCGGGCGATCTTGATACGAAAGCTAAACATGTACAGGAATTCTTAGACGCTGGTGACAAGGTAAAAGTAACAATCCGCTTCCGCGGTCGCGAACTTGCCCACACTGAACTCGGCTATGACGTCCTGAAAGAAGTTACAAACAGGCTTACTTCTGCGTATGTCATTGAAAAACCAGCCGCTATGGAAGGTAAGTTCATGTCAATGACTTTATCAGCAAAAGCCAAAAGTTAAGAGGATTTAGTATGTCTAAAATGAAGACTAAGAAAAGCGCTTCAAAACGCCTTTCTTTAACTGGTACTGGAAAAGTTAAGTACAAGAAGATGAACCTTCGTCATATCTTGACAAAGCGTTCTCCAAAAAGAAAAAGACAGCTCCGCGCTACAGGTATCTTGAGCGAAGCTGATGCTAAGAAAGTAAGAAAGCAGATGCTTCCTTACGGTTAATGAGGTGTAGAAAATGGCTAGAGCAATAGATGGTACAAAAAGAAAAAACCGTCGCGTAAAGATTCTTAAACTTACAAAAGGTTTCAGAGGACGCCGCGGAACTAACTATAAAGCAGCTAAAGACGCTTTAACAAAAGCATTGGATCACGCATATGTTGACCGCCGTGACAACAAAGCAAACTTCCGTAAATTGTGGATCGCTCGTATCAACGCAGCAGTTCGTGATGAAGGAATGTCTTACTCACGTTTCATCGATGGTTGTAACAAAGCTGGTATCACATTGAACCGCAAAGCTTTGTCTAACATGGCTATCGAAGATCCTACAGCTTTCAAAGCAGTTGTAGAAGCAGCTAAAAACGCACTTAAGGCATAACAATGATTTCTATCGATCAAGTTCTTCTTTTGCAGCAAAAAGTTGAATCTGCTGTACAGAAAATTGTAGAGCTTAAATCAGAGAACGATGCTCTGCGCAGACAATGTTCAGAGCTCACAAATGCGCTTTCTGAGAAAACGGAGTTGCTCAACTCTTTTACTGCAGACGAGAAAAAGATCGAAGACAGCATTCTTGGTGCACTTGACCGGCTTAACAAAATCGAAAACTCGGTTTTAAGTCAAGCCGGTCAAAATGTTGCTCCTAAATCAGAAGCAGCTCCCCTTCCCACTAACAATACAGATGCTGAAGACAATACAGATGCTAAAGACAATACTGCAGAAGTTCCTTCAGATGACATTAAATCAGAAGATGTTGTTGCACCTGAATTTGACATGGACACTACTTCTGAAGAACCAGAAGAAAAAGAAGAGAAATTCGATATCTTTTAATTATGGGACTTCTTCAAATTAATGTTTTAGGTTCTTCCTTCGCAATTCAGGCAAAAGAAGACGATGAATACTTAAACAGGCTCCTTAATTATTACAAACAGATTACTTCTGAAATTCAAAAAACAGACAATTTAAAAGACCCGAAACAGACAGCAATTCTTGCAGGCATTCTGCTCTGCGATGAACTATATAAAGAAAAAGAAAAGAACGCAAAACTGAACAAGCAGATTTCATCAAAGGAATCTTCTGATGACGGCGACATTAACAGAATCGCCGGAGATTTGATTTCTAAAATCGAAAAGGTTTTGTAATGAGTATAAAAATCTGGGTTGATGCAGACTCCTGCCCTAAACTTGTAAGAAACTATCTTGTCGAATACGCATTCAAATTACAGTTACATGTTAATTTTGTTGCTAACAAAAACATTCCCTGTGAAAATCCACATGAATATTTTTCAATGATTATTACCGATAACGAAAGTCAGGCCGCTGATAATTTTATAATGGAAAACGTCCAGGCCTTTGACATTGTTATTACCCGCGACATTCCGCTTGCCGACAACCTTGTTGAAAAAAACATCACTGTTCTTAATGACCGTGGTTCCCTATGGACAAAAGAAAACATCAAGGAACGAAAATCAGAAAGAGATTTTTCGCTTCAGCTTTCAATGCTGGGCTTAGGCGGAGACAAAAGCAATTCCTATTCGAAAAAAGAATTTGCAAGGTTTGCAAACTGCTTCGACAAAGAAATTCACCGGCTCATCCGAGAAGAATCCTTAAAAAGATAAATTATTTTCAGAATTAAATATAAGAAGAGAAAATGAAAAGAAAAAAAATAACTTCAGTGTTTACTAAAGTTATTTTTTTTATCGAATAAATTAAAACTATTCTTCATCCGGGAATGCAAGCTGAATTGCAGAAATGCGGTCGCGAACCTGCATAAAGGCAAGAACTACTTCAGGATCGAAGTGTCTGCCGGCATCAGCCTGGATTTCTGAGAAAGCATCATCAATCTTCCATGCTTCCTTGTAACAGCGTTTGTGACTCAATGCATCAAATACATCGGCTACTGCGACAATTCTGGCACAAAGTGGAATTTCATTGCCAGAAAGATGGCGTGCAGGTTCAATCGGTGCTCCGATTACAAAGTTTCTGAAATCAGTAGCACCAGGATAAGCTGTTTCACCGCCATCCCATCTTTCGTGATGGAACAAAGCAACGTCGCGGCACATTTCGTCAAGGAAACTTTCTGGTGGCTCAAAAAGATTTGCACCAATACAGGTATGTCCCTGCATGATTGCTCTTTCTTCGTCTGTAAAACGAGGGAACTGTTTTTTAAGGATAACGTCAGAAATACCAACCTTTCCTACGTCATGGAATTTTGCGGCAATTTTTAAAGTATCACGGAACTTGTGTGACTGTGAGTCCGGAACATTGTGGTTAAATGCCCAGCGGTCATAAATTTCAAGTGAGAAGCTTGAAACACGTTCAACGTGAGGATATGTTTCTTTAGGATCACGGAACTCTGCCATCTTAAGCATACGGCGAACCATATTGCTTGTAAGGTAAGCATTTTCGAGAGCCTTGATTGCATTCTGTGCAAAGTGTGTAATAAAAAGTTCTGCATCCTCATCAAAAGCAATTACTTCGCCTTCGTCGTTCTGAGCATTAATAATCTGAAGAATACCAAGAAGCTTTCCAGCCGGTGTCTTCAATGGAATTGTATAAATTGACTTTGTACGGTAGTCAGTTGTTCTGTCAGTTGTCTGATTGAACTTATAAGGCTTATCTTCAGGAATTTCGTAGGCATCAGGAATATTCAAGGGTTCATTTGAGTATGCAACATAACCTGAAATTGATTTTTCGTTAATAGGGAAAGAGAAAAATGTGTATGGAAGTTTTTCACCCGGAGCCAGTTCTTTTAAGCGAGAATCATTCTGGGCATACTTAATTTTGAGATTATTGCCGTCAACAACATAAATAGAACCGGCATCTGCATGTACAATAGCACGAGCTTCAGTTAAGATGCGTTCCAGAAGAACGTCAACGTCCTGAATCTCACCAAGAAGCTTTTCGCTCTCAATAATTTTCTGTAATTTCTCTTCTCGACTAATTTTCATAAGATATCCTATTCAACTTTCTATTGTATATATTTATCTCTAATTTGTCTATATTCTAATCTGGTCAGTTGTATATTATGTAATGTTTTTTATTCGGATAATTTTTTATTCAGAGGCTTTCTTTATAATTGAAAAATATATCGGCCCTGCTCCATTCTGGACATCCGGAAGAATCTGATAACCAAATTCTGTTTTTTCAAACTGCGGAAGAATCAAGTCGGGAGAAAAGTTTTTAAGTTTTGAAAAATCATTTTTAAGCTGTGAATATTCCTCTGAATCAATAAAAAGATTAGAAGCATCGTCAAACTTTTTGAAAAGCCGTTCAACAACTTCATCATTCTCTTTCGGTGCAAGAGCACAGGTGGAATAAAGCATGATTCCGCCTTTTCGGAGCATTCGATAGGCGCTTGAAAGTAAAGCCCACTGTTCCATAGCAAGTGTTTTAATTCTCGCAGGCGACCACTGAGAAAGATATTTTTCGTCATTCAAAACGTGACGTTCAGAGGAACATGGAGCATCGAGAAGAATGCGGTCAAAACATTCACTTTTTGTTTTGCACCACAAAGCGCCGTCACTGCAGGTAACTTTAATGCGTTCACGAATCTGAAGCGGAATATGTTCTTCGATAACTTTAGAAAGGCGCTGTTTTCTTTCAAAAGAACGCTCATTTGAAGTCAGATTTGCCTCATCATCCATCAGTGAAGAAATAACAAGAGTTTTTCCGCCGGGCGCTGCACAAAGGTCAAGAATATCTTCTGCACCAGACAATGGTAAAGAATATGCTGCAAGAATGCTTGCGGCATCAAGGTAATAAGTTCTTAATTCAGTATCTAACTTATAAGGAACTGGATTTGCTTCTTTGAGTAAGGCTTCTTTCAAAGCCTGCCAGCGTTCGCCATAAACCTGTTGGTAATAAGAATTAAATCCTTCTGCGCCTCTTGTATTGTCTTTATCTTTATTCTTTGCCATAAAAATTCCCGGTAAATTACTGAATGTTTAAAGCGCGTTTTTCTTCTTCAGAAGCAGTAGGCTTAAAATATTCGTTGTAAATATCTACAGTTTCTTTCTTTGCATTTTCAAATGAATTAAAGCGATCTTTCTGTTTTTCTTTTGAAAAATCTGTTTCATCTGAATTTAAAAGTCGGACCGAATATGCATCGCAAGCTTTGTCATATTCAAGTTTTAATATATTGTGACGGATTTTAAATTCCAGAATTTTTACTACGCTTTCTTCAATCTTTGAAAGAAATTCCGGCTCTTCATTACATATAGAAATCAGAAGTTCCATCCAGCGTCCGAATTTTTTTTCAGAAATCATGATGCAATTAATGCCAGCGTCAATTGCCATCTTACTTGCCTTTGCAGGTGAATAACCGTTATCAATGAGCGCTCCCATAAAAATGTCATCAGAAAAAATAATTCCTTCAAATCCAAGTTCATCACGCATCACGTCTTTTATCCAGAATTTTGAAAGGCACGCAGGATCTTTGTCAAATGCCGGAACAATTGCATGGCTCATCAGAACACCATCAGGGTTGTTCTTTATGGCTTCAGAAAATATTTTTTTTATCTGATTAAATTCCTGTTCAGTCATATCAATCTTTGGTAAACCGATGTGTGGATCAATATTAGTATTTCCGGGAAAATGTTTTAATACAGTTCCGACATTCTTATTCTGATATGCATTAACCGCTTTTGAACAGTATTCGACAACCTGTTTTTCATCGCCATAACTGCGGCCTGAAAGGAATTCCTTGTTGTTTTCTGAATTGATTTCTGCAACCGGAGCAAGGTTTAAATTAAATCCAAGGCTTTGAAGCTGAGTTCCGTACAGGGAATAAAGTTTGTAAGCCTGTGTAGGCGTAAGACACGAAGCAACTCTTTCGTTTTCTGCAAGTGGACCTGCAACTCCACGAAGTCTGTTTACAAAACCGCCTTCGACATCAATTGATAAAAATGCAGGAATTGAATTTTCCTTTAATGCATACTCTGTAATTGAATCAGTGAACGAAATAATTGTTTCAGGATTTTTTGAAACATTATAGCCGAAGAAAATGTAGCCGGCTGGAATCAGTGTAGTCTTGATTTTTTTTACAGTTCCATCAGAGCTATTAACAGTTCCATCAGAGCTATTAACAGTTCCATCAGAACTCTTAAAATTTTCATCAGAAGTCTTTACAGTCCTGTCATACCATTCTACAGGAAAAAACCTGTCGTCTTTTTCAAGATTAATCATAAAGACCTGAGAAAGTTTTTCTTCAAGTGAGAGCTCAGAAACATATTTTCTTACAGCTGCATTTTTCTTAGCCTTATCTTCTTTAAGAAGCTGATACATTTCAAAGGAATTTTTGCGAGCCCTTAGCTCCTTTTCTTCTGCGGCTTTATTTTTTGAGGAACATGATAATAAAGAAAAAGCGGTTACGGCTAAAGCCGTAACCTTAATAAAATTAATTTTCAAGATATAATTATGTTCTATGAGTCATTATAATTTAGAGCTGGTATTCAACTCCATCGATAATTACTGTTTCACCGGTTGAACCAGAGTTATCATCGAAATCAGGGATTCCGTCGTCTAATTCAAGTTCAACAGTATTACCAAGCTTCTTCTGCATTCGATATTCCTTGAGCATATCTTTCTGTTCCTGAGCCCATTCTGTTTTTTCAAAATGATCTGCAGGAATTAAACAAGTTGTCAAAGAAGGTATATAAGTAACAAGCATCAATACAACAAGCTGAACTCCAAGGAATGGAAGAACGCCTTTTATTACCTTTGATACAGGCTTATTGAATGCATAAGATGAAATGAACAAGTCCATTCCTACAGGTGGTGTCAAGAATCCGATTGAAAGGTTCATAAGGAAGATGACACTTGTCTGTACAACAGGAATATCGAACTGCATTTCTGCTGCATAAATCAAAATTGGTGCAATAAGAATTGTTGCAGAGTAAATATCAAGAAGACAACCCGTAATAAGTAAAACAATATTCATCAAAAGAAGGAATACATACTTATTAGGAACATACTGAGTAATAAATTCTGTAACATTTTCAGGGATTCCTGACAATGCCATATATACTGACAAACATGATGCAGCAGCAATAATAAAGAGAACTCCACCAGAAACAGGAACTGAATCTGCAATTTCTCTTGCTACTCCACGCAATGAAAAATCTTTTCTGATTACTGTTGTCAAAAGGATTGTATACAATACAGCAATAGATGCAACTTCAAAGATATCAAAACCTGAGAACAATGTAACACAGATAATTACTGGCAAGAGCAATTCAAAAATACTGCCCTTCAAAGATACAGCAATTGCTTTACCAGAAAGTTTTGGTCTGTTTTTATTTTTATCAAAAATGATACCAAGAACAATCATTGCAAGTGTCATAATAACACCAGGAATAAGAGCTCCAACGAATGGATCAGTAATATCAAATTTACTGAATCCTAATTCTGTTGTAATCATCTGATAGTTAATTGAAATGAACATGATGATTGCAATACTTGGTGGGAACAATAAACCAAGTGCACCGCTTGAAGTAATCAAACCTTCAGCTTTGTCTTTATCATATCCTGTTCCAACAAGAATAATTGAAAGAAGGCTTCCTAATGCCAGGATTGTAACTCCACTTACACCAGTAAAGGTAGTAAAGAATGTAATTACAAGTACAGAAGCGATTACAGCTCCTCCTCTGAACCAACCGAAAAGTGCATTAAAAAGATTTACAAATCTCTTACTTGCACTTCCTCTGGAAAGAAGATATCCGGCAATTGTAAACAATGGAATCGCAAGAACATCAGTTTTTGTAAATTTCAAATAAAGATCTGAAACAACTCCCGAAACGATACCGCCAGGAGCTGCAGAATAAAGTACATAAAGAATTCCTGTAATAACAAGGAAAAGTGGTACACCCATAAATGCCATTAAAAGCATCAATACGATGATAATCCACGTGGCATTGGCACAGATTGAAGGCCAGATACCTTCAAGAGTTTTATACAATGCAGAACCATCAGGAGAAATCTTAAATGCAAAAGACAATAAATCTCCGATAGAAATTACAGATGTTAAAAATCCAAGACAAACGCCAATAATTGCAAGAACACGATTTTCTTTATTGCTAACAACCATAATTACCATTGCAAGGTAACAGATAGGAAGAAAAACAAAGAAAATATTATAAGGAATAACACCAATTGATTTTGTAAACCAATCCTGAGTACTGTTAAACATCTGGCTGAAAGTTGTAAAAAAGAACTGAACCAGAATCATTGGTACAACCAATGACGAAATAGCATTAAATACCTTTTTAACAGACTGTGGAATTTTTTCAACAATAGAGCCAAGACTAAGATGCTTGTTTTCTCTCCATGTAATTACACCAGCAACACAAGCAAAAACAAGACCAATCTGTTCAAGGAGGGCTTTCTGCACGTCAGTGCTGATTGCCCCATTGAAGTATTTGTCCATTATTCTGAAAAAAATTGCCAGGAAAGTAAGAGCAAGTACAAGAACAAATGCAAGACAGTCTTCTACAAATGAAAGCCCGTTCTTTCCATCCGGAATTAATTTACCTTTAGCGTTTGTAAATGGATTTTTCAATTATTCACCTCTAAAGTTTTTCAAGAAAGCAGCAATTTTATCATAAAATGCTTTGTCTACAACTGGATTTGGTCCACTGTACATATTAGGAAGATCTGCCATGAATGCTTTTTCCCATACTTTCTGATCAGGATTAATTACATTACATCCACCTGCAGAACATTTTTTGATATATTCAGCATCCATTCTTTTCTGGTCTGCAACAAATTTTGCTTCAGCCTTTTTGATACTCTTTACGAGTTCTGGTTTGTATTTTGAAGGAATAGCGTTCCAGTCTTCTTTATTCATGATAAAGCCAACCATTACTGGAGCTAAAGGAACGTTACTGAGGTTATCAAGGTGTTTGTAATACTGAGCTGCATAAGCATACATAGGAATTGTGAACATTCCCTGAATTGTACCGTCAGCAATTGAAGCACTGAATTTTTCAGATGAAACATCTACAGTTTTATAACCTGATGCCTGGAAAGCATTTTTCAAACCAGGAGCTGTAAGTCCGCCTACTGCAAGACGAAGTTTTTTCAAATCATTTGGAGTTGCTGCAGGTTCACTTGTAAAGAAGTAAGCCCAGCCGATGTTAAACCATCCAAGTACTACATAGCCTTTGTCATCAAGAGCTTTCTGCATTGTTGGAGTAAATTCCTTCAATACAGCATTTACTTCTTCCTGATTACGGAACATAAATGGAGCACAAAGTGTCATTACGTTACAATCTGGAGCAAAGTCTGCAAGTCCCATTGATGTAAAGATTGCACCACCTATAGGAGCTTTCTGTCCTGGACGAACTGACTGAAGTTTTGAAACAACTCCACTTTCACCACCAATAGCATCTGCAGTTACAAACTGAAGGATAACTTCACCATCTGTAATCTGTGCCCATTCTTTAGCAATCTGACGTTGCTGAACATCCCAAGATGAACGAGCTGGTGCTACAGATGCAACTTTAATTGTAATAGGAGCTGCGAATGCACTTGAAGCAACAGCAAGACCTGCAACCATTCCGATAAGTTTCTTTGTCATTTTCATAAAATTTCCCCTATAAAAATTGTTTACCATTCAATAAAGTAGTCGTCAATGTGATCGAGCATTCTCTGAGCTTTCTGCTGAGCAATTGTTGTCATCAATGCATTTGTTGGATCATCATCTGTATCCATGGCAAGAATTGTTTCCATGCACTCAATGAATCCTTCTTTATCTCCATTATCTATGCAGAAGGAAGCCTTTGTCATATAAGCGCCTGCAGTTTTTCCGCCGCTGCATCTCATATATTCTTCATAGCATTCCATTCCTCTTGCGTAATTTCCACCAAAATCAGATGGAGCTGCAGTATAAATCTGCATCAATACGTCCCAGATTGCTCCGCCTGAATAATCAGGGTTCAACTTGGCACATCTTTCAAGAACATGAATGTGTCCTTTAATTGATCCGATAACTTCTGAATCGAGCGGATCGAGTGAGAATGAAGCAAAGAAGCCTGCACAAGCCCAGTATGCTGCGTTTACATCATCTTTAGTGAGTTTTGCTGCATACTCTGCATATTCTTCTTCTTCAGTTCCCATAATTGCTTTTGTAAAGCCAGGCCATCTTGTTTCAAATACACCGAAAATCAAGTCATGACCTCTCATATAATGAAGCTTTGCTCTATTATATTCTGCAACCTGTTCGTCCAAAAGTCTTGGATCTGTCATAAGTTCAGCTTTACTTTCTACGCAAAGATTTGCATACATTACGTTCAAAGAACCAAGCATGATTGTATTACCCTGATGTTCAGGATTTTCAATATGCATAATTTCGTAGATTTTAAGAACAGTTGGAAGTACTTCTCTTACAATTACAGGATCTTTTTCTCCCATAAATGCCATCATTGGATCTGGAGAACCTGGTTTTGATTCAGAAGGAACTCCTTTCTTGTCAGCTCCGCTGATTCCGCTTGAAGCTGCATTCAAAATCATTGACTTACAAGAAGTAAAGCTTACAACTAATGCTAAACTTACAAGTAAAACAAACAGTTTTGTATAAAGTTTCATATTATAAATATATTAGATATTATATTTTAGGTCAAACATATATTATAGAAATATTTGTATAATTGTAGAATTTGCTTGATTTTATGAGGAATTTCCATATATATATAAATTATGAAAAGAATTGCAATTATTACGGGTGCCAGCTCTGGAATGGGCTCGGAATTCGCAAAAGAACTCTATTTTTATAGTAAAAAATATAATTTTGGCCGTATTGATGAACTCTGGGTACTCGCAAGACGCGCTGACAGACTGAAAAACCTTAAATATGACCTTGAAAAAGCAACAGAAAATAGAAAAGACGAAGAATTTCCTTTAATCAAGACAATTGAAATCGACATTTCGGGCACACAGGGCGTAAGAGCCTTAAACGCACTTTTAAGAACGACCTTCAAGATTGAGCTTAAAAATGACGGCTTTGAAATTGCCCTTCTTATCAACAATGCAGGTTTCGGCACATACGGGGAATTTTCAGAAACTCCGCTTGATAAAGAACTTGAAATGATTGATACAAACTGTACAGCGCTGACAGGTCTTTGCGGCCTGGCAATTCCTTATATGCATGAAGGTTGTACAATTCTTAACGTTGCAAGTCTTGCCGCATTCCTTCCGCTGGGAAACTTTGCAGTTTATGCGGCAACAAAAAGTTATGTACTTTCCTTCTCTGTTGCACTTGCGGCCGAGCTTAAAGACAAAGGCATTCATGTTCTTGCAATGTGTCCTGGTTCAGTTTCTACTGAATTTGCAAACGTTGCTTCAAACGGTGCCCGTAAAGAAGTTCTTCACGGTTATCCTGCAAAGGACACTGTTCTGCATGCATTAAAATGTGCGTCAAAGAAAAAATACATTGCGCTGTGGACACCAAAATGGAAAGTTACGGCTTTCTTCAGCCGCTTTATCGGCCGCTTTTTTGGAGCAAGATACACTTTCGTTCACAACAAGCGTCCTTACCGAAAATAAACAGAATGCAAGAAACGTACGAGAAAGCCTGCAGTCGATGCAGGCTTTTTTATGGAAGATATGTCGGGTCGATATTTTTAAGGGAATTGAAAAGGTGCTCTTTTTTAATAGAATCTCCGGCTGTAAGTTCTTCAAGGAGTTTTCTTGTCTGTTTTCTAAAGCCGTTTTCAAAATAATCGCAGGTACACGTTTCGCTTATATAACCTGATTTTTTTGCGTGTTCAATTATTGTTGATTCCTGGACGTAGCATAAAGGTCTGATAATTGAAACAGGATATTTTTCGTAATTTAAAAGCGGCGGCATTGTTGTAAGCTCGGCTTTTTCAAGCATGTTCATTAAGAGAGTTTCGAGGATGTCGTCCATGTGATGACCAAGTGCAATTTTGTTAAAGCCGTGTTGAATTGCGTAGTTTAAAAGTTCTGTGCGGCGCTGAGTTGAACACCAGTAGCAGCTCATTTTGTGCCCTTCTTTTAACCTTCCAAGGACGTCGACTTTTACATTCTTTGCTTCAACATTCCACGAAGAAAAAAGAGATGCAAGTTCAGGATTAATTGGCTTTGTAATTTCAGTTTCAATGTGAACGATTTCGATTGAAAAATTGCAGGTCGGACGGCGAAGTCGGTTTGAAAAATATTCAACCAGCACTGTTGAGTCTTTACCGCCTGAGGCTGCGATTAAAATTTTGTCGCCGTCTTTAATCAAATCATAATCAAAGATTGCCTTGTCGATTAAACTGAAAATTAATGGCTGACTCATGATTTTGATTTTAAAGTAAATTGACAGTTAAAACAAGATTGGTATAATGTGAGCCATGGATTTAGAGATGTTGAAATTCCGCGCAGACATCATGCAGCGGATAAGAAGCTTTTTTACAAAAAAGGGATTTCTGGAACTGGATACGCCCGCATTGAGCCGCGATCTGATTCCTGAGACTTGTCTTGAAGTATTTAAAACGGAATATATAAAACCGTGGTCAGAAGAAAAGGTGCCGCTTTACCTTGTTCCTTCCCCGGAAATTTATATTAAAAAAATTATTTCGCAGCACAAGACAAGTGTGTTTCAGCTTTCAAAATGCTACAGAAATATTGAATCAGTTGGAAACATTCATTCGCCTGAATTTACGATGCTTGAATATTATCATATGAATGTTTCTTATATGGAAACTGCAAATATTACAGAGGAACTTTTTAACGAACTGCTTCCTCCAAAACCAAAAACAGGTTCTGATCCTTTTGCTTTTATGAGACCTCCTTTCTGGCGGCTTACAATGGATGATGCATTTGAAAAATATGCAGGCTTTAAACTTTCCTCGTGTAACGAAGCTGCTGATCTTGCAGGACACGCAAAAGAGCTTGGGCTTGAAGAAAGTGCCGACAACCCTTTTGAAAAATGGCCATGGGATGATTTATACGAACTGATTTTAGTTTCGTGCGTAGAGCCAAACCTTCCGAAGGATGTTCCTGTAATGCTCATGGACTACCCTGCAAAAGTTCCGTGTCTTGCACAGGAGTTTTACAAAGACGGAATGTTCTGGAAAGAGCGCTGGGAACTTTACTGCAACGGCATTGAACTGTCAAACTGTTATTCAGAAGAAACTGATCCCAAAAAAATCAGGGAATACTTTGAAGCCGAAGGAAAAGCCAAAACCGAAAGCGCAAAAATTCCTCATGCAATTGACGAAAATTACTGGAAAAACTTTGAAGGATTTCCGAAGTGTTCAGGTAACGCAATGGGCGTTGACCGTCTGATTGCCCTTTTGAGCGGTCACAAAACAATTGAGAGTGTCTTGCCATTTTTAATATAACTATTTATAATAGAAGAAATTATTTTTTATATTTATGCTTTTAAATAAATTGTGAGGTTACTTTTATGATTAGAGGCGGCGAAATTAACAAAGGTACAGTTCTTATTATCAAGAACGCTCCATACCTTGTTGTAGAAAGAGAATTTGTTAACCCTGGAAAAGGTACTGCATTTGCTCGCTGTAAACTTAAGAACTTGAAAGACGGTTCAGTATTGAGCCAGCAGGTATTCAAAACTCCTGATACATTCGAAGATGCTACTGTAGACACAATTAACGCTCAGTACATCTACTCAGAACCAGATGCTTATGTATTCCAGAATGCAGAAACATTTGACCAGATCATGGTTCCAACAGAATTGAACCCAGATCTCAAGTACTACCTTCGTGATGACATCGAATACCAGATCGTAATCTGGGATGGAAATCCTATCGATGTTAAGGTTCCACAGAAGATGACATTCATCGTTGCAGAATCTGAAAACTACATCAAAGGTGATACAGTTTCTGGAGCTACAAAACCTATTATAACAGAAACAGGACTTACAGTTCGCGTTCCATTGTTCATCAAACAGGACGAAAAAATCGTTGTAAACACAGAAACAAACGAATACGTTGAACGTATCAACAAATAATTACAGTTTGACTTAATTCAGATTGAGAAAAACAGTTCGGATTCGGACTGTTTTTTTTTGCTTATTTCTGATTTACATTGTATACTTTCGACTGAGGTTATTTTATGAGAAAGTTTCCTTTTTATTTTTCTTTATTCATGATTCTTAGCATGACTGCATGTTCAATAGGTGAATATTCTCCTGAACATAAACTTTCATTAGGACCTATTACTGTAGTCAACATTACATCAACTGCTCACTACGGAAAATATTTTCCAGACGGAAAACTTTGTACTGTAAAAAAAGATGATACCTGGCAAACATTCTGGGCTGAATGTGTAAATATTAAAACTGAAGCCTCTTCTCCCTGGCCTGAAGATCACGTTTCACAATTACTTAAATCTAATGAAGTTTATGGAAAGATGAATTACGGCAGCAATGTGGTTGATAAAACAACGGGCTTTAACGAAAACGGCTCATGGTTTATCGGCGTATTCCCGCTGAATGATTCTGGGCGCTATATTGGTTTTTACCATGCAGAGTCACACAGAGACAATGAGCCGGGTTACGAAGGAACTACAGGTATTGCCCACAAGTCAATCGGTGTAACCTACAGTGATGATTATGGAAAAACCTGGCATGACTCTGCTCCTATAATTGTTGATTCAAAAACAAAATCAGAAAGTTCCGGCTGGTCAGGACTTGGAGACGGCTGTGTAGTTTATGATGAAAAAAACAAAAGATGGCTCTGCTATTATCAAGGACCTGTTTCAGGTTCTACAAATTCAATATGTCTTGCAATGTCTGAAGACCCGGAAGCCAGAAGCGGCACATGGAAAAAATGGGACGGTAATAGATTTTGTGTTGAAGCCTATAATTCCTTTACAAAAAGAGGCGGAACAAATTATGCCCTCAGAAATTTAAACTATCGTCCTGGAGCAAATCCGAGCGTAATGTGGAATCATTATCTTAACAAATGGGTAATGGTTTATCACGGCTGGAGTCCAAAGCAGGTTTATATTTCCTTCAGTAAAGACGGAATCACATGGTCTAGTCCTGCACGGATTCTTGGAAGTTCTGATAATCCGATTTGGTATCCAAATCTCATAAGTGCAGAAGGAGATTTAACCGGCGGAAAAGATCTTCGCCTTTATTTCTCTTATCAGCAAGCTGACAACGGCACAAGAAAACTTGCCTACTGCACATTAACTTTCGAATAATTAAAAAATCGAAAACTAAAAATCAAATTCCGCAGATACAAAAAGCTGTTCGCCGCTTACAGGATGTTTTAACTCAAGAGACTTTGCATGTAAGCACAGGCGTTCAGCTTTAGTACCGCCGTACAATGAGTCACCGACAATCGGGCATCCTCTACCGCTTAAGTGAATTCTGATCTGATGAGTTCTTCCTGTAACCGGATGGCATTCTAAATAGCAAAGCCCGTTTTCTCTTTTTAATACCTTAAACTCTGTAACGGCAATTACACCGCCGTTTTTTTCCGAAACCTCGCCCCATTTACAGCCTGCACTTTTTGAAGTAATGCGGCCAAGATAATTTTTAACGGTAAAATCATTTTTTATCGAAGCTGAATCTTTTACGGCTGCAACATAAGTTTTAGTTACGGGACGTTTCTGTTTATCTGGATTACCGCTAATATCAAACTTACTGTCAGATAAATCAAGCTTTGAAGAGTCAAACATGTCAAAGATTGCTTTGTTGACATCTCGTTTTTTTGTAAAAAGAATTACGCCTGAGGTTTCGCGGTCGAGACGGTGCATGATTCCGACATATGGAGGATTTCTTAAAGATGGATTTTTACTCCACAGATATCGGACAACAGCATCGTGCAGGTTGTCGCGGTCTGTAACAATTGTCTTTTCTGTCGGAAAGCGTGTAGGCTTATTGATGAATATGAGATATTCGTCTTCGTAAAGAACAGAATCCGGTGTTACTTCAAACTGAACGTCGTCCGCTTGTTTTTCGTAAAGCATTTTTTCTGTATCGACAAATGCTTCGACTTTAGAACCTGCAAAAACAGTATATGAAGGAATGCGGACTTCTTTACCGTTAACGCGGATACAACCTGCCATAATAAGACGACGGATTTTTGAATTGCTTATTTCAAGTTTTGTAAGAACAGGAAGTTCTTTACGGAGAAGTTCATCAAGGCGAGTTTTTGATTCTGGCTGGATTGTAAAGGTCGTCATAATATTTTATTGATATATAAGAATTTTACTTTGTAAAAGCCGTTTTAGTTTTTATATGAACTTATATTCAGGAGCTTCTTCTCCTGCGTATACTTTGATTTTACATTCTTCCATGCAGACGTTGTCGGCAAAGCTTGAAAGATTAAGGCTTGCAGGACTTAAAAGGTCTTCAGGGTTGAACGAAAGATTTAAAACAGTTTCTTCGCCTTCAAGGTCAACACGGCTGAAAGCTCCGTAAAGGCTTACAAGATCTTTTACGATTACGAAAAGATGTTCTTTGTGCTTTTCTTCAAACTTCATTTCTAAAAAATTAAGCTGCATCTTTTCTATTTCTTTGTGTGTGAGGCTTTCGATTTTAGAGGAATCTTTAAGGTTAACATTGTTGCACTCAAGCCATTCTGCAAAATCAGAAAAGAATTTTGAAGGCGCAATCTTCAAAGGTTTTAACACAAGATTAAACCATGGAACTGCCCTGCCGCTTGTGTAAAAAACTTTTGTACTTAATGCAATCTTACGTGAATATTCAACATCCTGGCTTGAATAAGTGCCTGTACATTTTTCTTTTATGTCAGAATTTTCAATCTGCGGAAAATCAATGTGGTTCGGATACAGAGTAACGGCAAAATCAATTCTGTCGCGGAACTGCTTAAACGAATCAACATTTGACAAAGCAAAATCAAGGTCAAAGCCGAATACAAAACCATCATTGTTAAGCAAAGTGGCCTTTTTTGAATAAAGCTTTTTATCAAAGAGAAAAACCTTTTTTTCTTCAGGCTTTACGTTTTTGCTTACATTTTCTGTCATAGGAATTTCAAGCGAACAGAAAAGCTGGGACAGAAGATTCAATACTTCGTTATCGATTAACTGTGCATTAACTTTTAAACTGATATAGACATCAGGAATGTCACGGATAGCAGCCTGAAGAAAATGAATGAGGAGCTTTTTGTCAGTTGCAATTTTTTCATCATGAACATAAAGTTCCGTAATCTTTTTCTGAGAAAAAGTCTTTAATGCGGATTCAAGATTTTCATGTGTAAAATTGTATTCTTCGTTCTGCATGAGATAAAATTCCTCTGTACAAATTCCTTTGAACAAATTCCTGTGCTAAAATTCAGTATAGACAATAAATGCGGATAACTTAAAGTCACCCGCATCTTCGAAAACTACTTAAGCTGTAAGAGCTTAATTCCTTTCTTTTTACATTCAGCGTGAATCTTTTCAGGCCAGATTGAAACCTGAGTTTCACCGATGTGTGCTTTTCTCAAAAGGAACATACAAAGACGTGACTGACCGATACCGCCACCCAATGTCTGTGTCAACTGACCTTTAAGAAGTTTTGAATGGAACATAAGTTTTGCTCTTGATTGCATTCCGCGTTCTTCAAGCTGTTCTGTAAGGCTCTGAGGGCATACACGGATTCCCATAGAAGAAAGTTCAAATGGCTGGTTCAAAATATCATTCCATACGATGATGTCACCGTTAAGACCTCTGTGTCCGTCACCAGTTTCTGTGATCCAGTCATCGTAGTCAGGAGAACGACCGTCATGGATTGAACCGTCAGGAAGTTTTCCGCCGATACCAGAAATAAATACGGCACCATATTTTTTAGCAACTTTTGCTTCTCTTTCTTTTGGAGTCAAATCTGGATATTCGCGCTGAAGGTCATCAGCATATACGAATTCAATGTGTTCAGGAAGAACAGGTTTAATATTATCGTAGCGGTCGTAGATGTAAAATTCAGTTCTTTTGATACAGCGGTAAATCTTTTCTACGATTTCGTGAAGGTAGAAAATTGTTCTGTCTTTTTCATCGATTGCCATTTCCCAGTCCCACTGGTCAACATACAGTGAGTGAACTGCATCAAGATCTTCGTCAGGACGGATAGCATTCATATCTGTGTAAATACCAAATCCAGGTTTAAGTTCAAGATCTGTTACTTTAAGTCTTTTCCACTTTGCAAGTGACTGTACGATTTCGAGTTTTTCTTCGTTCATGCTCTTTACAGGGAATGAAACCGGGCGCTCTACTCCGTTCAAATCATCGTTAACACCAGTACCTGAACGTACAAAAAGTGGTGCTGTTACACGAGTAAGATTCAGCTCTGTTGAAAGTGCAAGCTGAAAGAAGTCTTTGATTAAGACGATTGCGTGTTCTGTTTCTTTTTCGCCAAGAAGGGATTTATATTTTTTTTGAACTTTGGATTTTACCATAAATTGACCTCTAATACCCGTCTATTTTATCACCATGCGGCATTTTTCTCAAGTATGAAACATATGGTAATTTCCGATTTTTACAGTTATAATGAAGCATTATGGCAAAGAAAAAGACAAAACAAGCAAAAAATCTTTCAACTACAGCAAAAATCCTGATTTTCATTTCGGCAGTACTTTTATTAGCCGCAGCAGGATTGGTAACTTACAAGATTTATACAAATGATGAATATTCAACTGAAAAAAACATCATCAATAACTATGTTCTGGACAAAACTGGCATAGACATTGATAAAACCTTTTTCGGGAATGACGACAATGTAGAAGTAACGCAGGCTCCTTCTTCAGAACAACAGACTCCAGCTTCTGAGACAGAAACAGTAGAAACAGAAAAATCTGAAAAAACAGAAACCAAAAAAACTGCTTCAAAATCCAAATCCGGTTCAAAAGAAATCCAGGACTTAGAAATTCCGGCATGTCCTAAAGGCGCACTCAAAATTACAGACAAAAATACAAAAGGCGTTCTTGAAACTCCGGAAAAAGAAGATTCCCACCAGATCATCAAACACAATGGCTTTATTCTCTGCTACCGCGAAAAATACGAACAGCCTGAATGGGTCTGCTATACTTTAAATGCAAAGAAAATCGAAAAAAATGTTGAACGAAATGACAACTTCAGACCAGACCCTCTCGTATTAACAGGAAGCGCTGTGCTAAACGACTACAAAGGTTCAGGCTATGACAGAGGCCATCTTGCCCCTTCTGCAGACTTAACTTACAGTTTTGAAACAATGGACGAATCTTTTGTATTAAGCAACATGAGTCCGCAGGCAGGTCCTTTCAACAGAGGAATGTGGAAAGACCTCGAACACGAAATCAGAACCCTGACAGCTCATTACGACCTTCTCTATGTTGTAACAGGACCTGTTCTTGAAAAATCAGAATATCCTACAGTCGGAAAAAATGAAGTTGCAGTTCCTGAATATTATTACAAAGCACTTCTTGGAATCAAAAACAACAAATACTACATGATTGGCTTTATACTGCCGAACATTGAATGCAAAGGAACAATCTGGGATTATGCAGTAAGCGTTGATGAAGTTGAAAAACGCACAGGTCTTGATTTCTTCCATCTGCTCGATGACACAACAGAAAAAGCCCTTGAAAAAGACTGCACAATTTCAGAATGGAAATACTAGACATATCAGGAATTAATATGACAAACAGCGAAATATTTTCTTTAATCGAAAAAACAAAAATCATTCCTGCAGTTAAAATTGAAAACGCAGAAGATGCAGTTTCTGTTGCAAAAGCATTGAGCGCCGGCGGAATTAACATTATCGAGTTTACTTACCGTACAGCTGCAGCAGGTGACGCAATTGCAGAGGTTTGCAAAAACTGTCCTGACCTTTTAACAGGTGCAGGTACAATCACAGATTTAAGCAAGGCAAAGGATGCCGTTAAAAACGGCGCAAAGTTTATCGTAATGCCAGGCTATGATGAAAAAACTGTAGACTGGTGCATTAAGAAAAATATTCCTGTAATTCCAGGCGTTGCAACTCCAACAGAAATTACTGTCTGCATTAACAAAGGTCTGAAGGTATTAAAATTATTCCCTGCATCAACTGTCGGTGGAACTGATTTCTTAAAAGCAGTAAAAGGTCCGTTTGCCGAAGTTCTTTTTATTCCGACTGGTGGCGTTAATAGTGACAATGCAAAGGAATATCTTTCAGAGTCAAACGTAATTGCAGTCGGCGGTTCATGGCTTACACCATCATCTGTTTTAAAAGAAAAAAGCTTCGACCGTATTACAGCCGAAGCAAAAGATTTACTTTCCAGAATAATTAATTAAAGTTGTTATCTTTGAAGGAGCCAGGACTTTTTCGTAATTAAGTTCTGGTAATCCGATTACGCCAAAGAAGTCTGTTACAGTTCCACCACCCTGTTCAATAAGGTTACGGGCTGCAACCAGAGTTCCACCTGTTGCAATAAGATCATCAACAACAAGATAATTCTTACCTTTTTCGATATCTGACTTATGCGCTTCAACTTCGGCAGTTCCATATTCAAGTGAATACTTACAGGTATATGTGTCGCCTGGAAGCTTTCCTTTTTTGCGGATCAGCACAAGCGGAATGCCGAGCTTTTCTGCAAGAGGAGCTGCAAACAAAAATCCTCTTGAATCAACGCCGGCAATGGCATCAATTTTTGAATCCTTGTAAATCTCGACCATTCTGTCGATGCAGTATTTAAACGCGTCCGGGTTTACGAAAACGCTTGTAATATCGTAGAAAAGGATTCCAGGCTTTGGAAAGTCAGGAACGCGACGGATTGATTTATCAAGTAATTCTAAGTCTGCCATTAATATTCCTCCAGTAAAGGCAATGAGAATTATATTATACTATATCTTCTGCATTTCTGCACGTTTTGTTCTTACACCTGTAAGAATTTTCTGAAGGCTGTTCTGGTCTTCTTTTTCAATCGCTTCCTTGATATTTGTAAGGGAATCTTCAAATGTCGTAATCATTGAAAGAAGTTCCTTTTTATTTGAAAGGAAAAGCTCAGTCCAAAGCGGTGCATTGATCATTGCAATGCGTGTAAGGTCTTCGTAGCTTCCGCCGCCGAATGCAGTGATTTTATTGTCTTCTGCGCTATCAACGAGAGCCGAAGCGATAACGTGACAAAGCTGAGAAGTAAATGCAATTTTATGATCGTGAGTTACATAATCAGTTTCGATAATGCGCTTAATTCCAAGCTTTGTAACAAGGCTCTTAATGAGAGAAATTGTCTCAGGCTTGTTTGTCGGATGAGGCATGAGAATGTAGTTACGGCCTTCAAAGATGCACTGGTTGGAACCTGAATAACCCTCTTTTTCGTTTCCTGCCATTGGATGACCAAGGATAAAATCTACGTCATTTCTGATGATTGATTTTTCACCATCAAAAATATTTTCTGCAATCAAAGTTTTTACACCGGAGATGTCTGTAACAACAGTTCCCGGCTTAAACGAATCTTTGTGTTCGATTAAAAAGTTTAAGGTTGCTTTTGGATAAAGACAGATGAATACAAAGTCACAGGACTGGAGCATTTCGTTTGTCTGCTCTGGGGTAAAGGCTTTGTCGATGATTTTATCGTTAAGGGCATTCTGCAAAGATGTCATGTTGATATCCATTGCATAAATCTGTCCTTTAGAATCATTTTCAAAACCGTTTTTTCCAAGGGAATAATTTGCCTTGAACACTTTGTCCTTGATTCCCTTTGCAATCGAACCGCCCATAAGACCAAGTCCAACAAATCCAAATGTCATATCTTTCAATTCAAGCATTTTCTAAATCCTTTTTTATTTACAAGGAATTTTTAAGTTCCGTAATTATCTTCTGTGAAGCTGAAGTCCTTTCTTAAACTGCGGAATGCGGGCACATGCAGTCGTATCAATACCGCTTCTGTCTCCGCGCTGCAAAAAGTGATAAGCAACGCCTGCAATCATGGCACCGTTATCGCCGCACAACTTTAATGGCGGGAATATGCAGTTAATGTCAGTGCGTTCTGCAAGCATTTCGCGAAGTCGTGAGTTAGCTGCAACACCGCCGCCTGCAACAACAGTCTTAAGTCCAGTATCATCAACGGCTCTTAAAAGACGGCTTACGATTGTCTTACATGCAGTTTCCTGGAATGCGGCACACATATTTTCGTTTGACTTTTCATAGCCTTCGTTCCAAAACATATCACGCTGATGAATTACCGCAGTCTTAAGTCCGCTGAACGAAACATCATAGCGGTGTTCTGTACTGTCGAGCTTTGGTGTCGGAAAACTGAATGCTCTCTTGTCACCGTTTTTTGCCATATTATCAATAATCACACCGCCAGGGTAACCAAGACCGTAGAACTTTGCAACTTTATCAAATGCTTCACCGACAGAATCATCAACAGTTGTTCCCATAACTTCAATGTCATCAAAGCCCGAAACTTTACAGATGATGCTGTGGCCGCCAGAAACTAAAAGCCCGATGTACGGATACGGAATATCGTTTGCAAGGTGCGATGCGTAAAGGTGTCCGAGCATGTGGTTTACTGCAATAAAAGGTTTGTTTAATGACCAAGCAAGTGTCTTACCGAATGTAAGACCTACAAGAAGTGAACCCATAAGGCCAGGTCTGTTTGTAGATGCAATTGCATCTATATCATCAAGAGTAAGATCTGCTTCTTTAAGCGCCTGCTTTACAACCGGCAAAATCCATTCAACATGTTTACGGCTTGCAATTTCAGGGACTACGCCTTTATACACTCTGTGAAAAGGAATCTGGGTTGCAACAACATTGCTTAAAATTGTCTTTCCGTCTTCTACGATAGCGCAGGCTGTTTCGTCACAGCTTGATTCAATTCCTAAAACCTTCATCTATATAAACCTCTATTTTTTACCTTTACATTTTGAAACTGTCGTAACAGTATAACCTTTTGCCTTAAGTTCCGGATAGACATCTTTTAAAACCTGAGCAAGCCAGTCAGCAGACCACACATGTCCTATCATAATTACAACGCCTTCTTTATTTGCCTTATCCACATTTTTTCTGATAAGATCAAGCGCTTTAGTGCGCATTGTAAGTCCCTGATCTTTTTCTGCTTGTGTAAGCTTGTTGTCGAGGAACAATCCGTTTCTTTCGTAATAGGAATATCCAAGCGCCTGACATACATAAGGAACCTGAGTATCTTTGTTAGTTCTCGAATCAAGGAAGAACACACCGTTGTCGCTTGCATATTTCATGATGACTTCCATCTTGTGCGCATCAGCTGTAATCGCAGAACCTTCATGATTGTTAAATCCTGCAATCGGACCTACTTCATCAAAGTTTTCGGCTAAAAGCGCACGGATTTCTGCATCAGACATCTGTGGCTTTATAGCTCCAGGGCCTGGATTTACAGAACTGTTCACAGACTGCATCGGCTGGTGAAGCAGGAGTTCTTTTCCTGAAGCGCGGACTTTCTGAGCTGCGTCTTTAGAATGAGCAAGTTTTGGCAATACTGCAATTGTAAGCGGCATCTGTAAAGAAGTAAATTTTTCTAACTGCGAAAGATTCTGTCCGCCGTCATCGAGCAGGAAAACAATCTGAGCTTTATTTACAGCCTGCGGAAAGTTAAACGAGACTTGCGTAGGTTTTTCAACAGGTTTTGTTTCAAGCTTCTCTGCAGGTTTTGTATCCGGTTTTTCTGCTGGTTTTGTTTCTGGTTTATCTACAGGTTTTGCGTCCGGTTTATCTACAGGTTTTGAGTCCGGCTTTTCTGAAGGCTTTGTTTCTGTTTTTTCTGAAGGTTTTGCCTCAGGTTTTGATGCAGTCTTATCTTTTGGCTTTGGTTTCTGCTGGGCTGCATTCATAATCGCTTCATTTAAAAGCTCAGCTTCAGGTCCGTCCAGTACAATCTGAGAATCAGAGGAATCTGTTTCGTCATTCTGATTATTAGATTTTACCCATGGAATAAGACTGTTAATTACAATAAAGGTAATACAGCATATAAGTGCAATCAATAAGAATATGAGAAGCTTTGTATTGTTTTTTGAACTGGCTCTTCTTTTTCTTGTTCCAGTTCTAGATTTTGAAGCTGTTCTTGAGCTTGAAGTCGTTCTCTTTGTTTTTGGAGTTTTAGACGCTGTTTTTCTTGTCTTTGTGGAACCAGTTTTTTTTGTGCTGCGTTTTTTAGTTTCCAAAACAAAACTCCGTGTTAAAAAAAAAATAAGAGATGAAAGCAATGCTTCCATCTCTTATTTTATAATTTAACTCTCTTAATGTCCATAATGCCGTATATAAAAGGGTACGGATTATATGCAATTAATGTCGTTTATAACAAACTCTCTCCGCTTATACTCTCTCCAAAATATAAACTCTCATTATAAACGACCATAATTATATAGCATAAACTGTGCCAACTTTTGTTTTTAAAGGAATTTTTAAGTAAAAACATGTTATTTCTTTATAATATATAGAAATATAAAAAAAGATACGAATCGCTGGTAACATTTAATAATACTTCATTTTTTAATTACTACTAATTATAGAGTAACAATCTGTATACATTTATAGACATACAAAAAGTTACTTCATATTCGTATCTTTTTGTATACACTAACCTGAGAAAGAAAATACAACGAAAAATTTACTGTATACAAAAAGATACTGTTTTCATTATAAAATGAAGCTATTTAATGAAATTTCCTATAAAACTTCATTAAAAATTACAGATTGTGTCGAAATATCAATATTTGAAGCTTTAACTGTAATTTTATCGTTCAAATTTAACGGTTTTGAAGGAACAAGTGTAGCCTGCTGTGCAATCGAAGGAATCAAAAATACTCCGACATTTCCTTTCTGTTCCACATAAACTGCTTCGCCAGTCCAGTCCGGGTTCTGAAGAAGGTAAACAAGAGTCCAGTGCATATTGCTTTTTCTTTCTACCTTCTTGCAGGCAATCGCAGCTTCATCACCTGCACTGATTCTTTCTAGCATGGTATTTTTATCAAGCAGCGGACGGCCGTCGATAAATGCACGAAGCTGCTGGTGGGCAATCAAATCTGAGTAACGGCGAAGCGGTGAAGTTACCTGGCTGTACATTCCGATTCCGATACCGGCATGGGCGCTTGGAGTTACGCCGACACTTCTCTTGTGCATTGATTTTACTGTCTTAAACTCGCCTGCAAGACCGTCTGGAAGGTTCTGAGGAATTTCGGGAGCTTCCTGGCTGACATAAGGAAAGGCAATATTATTCGCAAAGGCAAAGTGCGCAGCGCCCTCACCTGCAAGAAGCATCATTTCGCGAACAACATCTGCGGATTCATATTCAGTGATATTACAGATTGAAACCTTTTTTGTTTCTGGATCAACAGTTATATGAACTTCCGGCAGGTTGATGTTAACAGCCCCCTGCGCATTTCTTCTTTCAATGTTGCGTTTTGCAATTTCATACAAAGGTTTCAATTCAGGAGAATCTTTTCTCTGATCTGCTTCTTCGTATGTAATGCATTCAACAGTAACTTCGGTCTTAAAAACTTTGCATTCTTTAATCGCGCCGTTTTCTTCAAGCTCAAGACGGAACGACAATGCAAAACTTGGTTTTCTAAGTCCAAGTGCATAATCTTCAAGGCAGTCTTCTGCCAGCATGCGGCTGGCACCTTCTGGAATATATAAAGTAGCCCCACGATCCCTTGCAGTTTTATCAATTGAACTGTCAGGCATAACTGTACTTGCAGGATCTGCGATATGAACCCAAAGGTATTTTCCGTCAAAGGCAATTGCATCATCCGGATCTTTCGACCATTTGTTATCTATTGCATATGCAGTTCCCGGAACTTTAAGGCGTTCTTCTTGAGGCGGAGCTTTAAGTCCTTCTTTAGCAGACTGAATTGAAAGTCCCCAGCGAAGCGGATAAGGATTTCGAGTATAATCCCAAATTCCAGTATCAATTAAAAGCTTGTGAGCTTTTTCAATATCCTGTGAAAAACCTGCATCCGAAAGTGTTTTTGATTTATCAGTTTTTCCTAGAGCAAAAGCTTCAACATCTCCCATAAAGATTGAATCTTCGGGAAGAAGTTTTTTTGCTTTAAGTCTCTGGATAAAATTTTCACGCTGTTCTTTTTCATGCTGCTTTTCATTTCGTTTTTTATTTAATTCGTCGATTTCTTCCTGTGAACGTACATTAAACTTGAGTTCTGATTTGTCTTCAGAAAGAAGAAACTCTGCACTGTTTAAAAGTGCGTTATAAATAAACCACGCTTTTTTGTCGTCATATTCAGAATCTACAAGCTCTGCAAGTTCAAAGAAACTGATTCCCTGAGCAGTTCCTTCATCGCTTGAAAGGAGTTCCCACGCCTCTTTAATTTTTGAATCAATATCTGCATCAGAAACTTTTATCAAATCTCCAAGATTATATTTTGCAGGATTTTCCGATTTAGAAATGCTTATGATGTCTTTGTCACGGACTTTCTGCTCAGACGAAGAAAAGCCTTTGCTTCCGAACTTAGCAATATTGTCCTGTGTTAGAGGAAAGGAACAAAACTGGATAATATATTTATCTGCTTCAATGTCGCTTACAACAGCAACCTGATTTTTATAAAGTACAATTGAATTTTTTCTTATCATAAAATGAATATAGCAGAATTATAGAGGAAAGTACACAAAAAAAGCGGACCCCGTTTGCACGGTAATCCGCTTTCTCAAAGACTTCTAAAAAGTCAGGTAATTAAATTACCATTCCTTTTTGATATCGTCTACGATATTAACTTCTGATTCCAAATCAAAGAATTTAGCTTTTTCCATATCTGGAATAAGGTTAACTGTATCACCAAGACGGAACTGTGCGTTTACAGTTGTCTTTGCGATAAGGTTCTGTCCTTTGTTTGTTGTAAGGAAGAGGTGTGTTTCAGCACCAAGTGGTTCTTTGTTAGAAATCTTCATCTGCATTGCACCTGCTGATGGTTTTTCTGAGTATTCAACGTCTTCTGGACGAATACCGAACCAGATTTCTTTTCCTACGAATTCTTTAAGAGCTTTTTCGTGAGCTTTGCAAGGTGTAACTTCGAATGAACCTTCGTCACAGATTACTTTTCCGCCCTTTTCAACTACTTTTACTTTGAGGAAGTTCATTGGAGGTGTTCCGATGAATCCTGCAACGAATTTGTTGATTGGGTTGTTGTAGAGGTACAATGGAGCACCAATCTGCTGGATAATACCGTCTTTCATTACAACGATTTTATCACCGAGAGTCATAGCTTCGATCTGGTCGTGTGTTACGTAGATCATTGTAGCCTGAAGTCTGTTGTGAAGTGCAGCAATTTCAGAACGCATTGTTACACGGAGTTTAGCATCAAGGTTAGAAAGTGGTTCGTCGAACAAGAATACTTTTGGGTTACGAACGATAGCACGTCCTACAGCAACACGCTGTCTCTGTCCACCAGAGAGAG
>JAEDED010000028.1 GCA_016293495.1 Treponema sp.
AGGAATCTTTAAAATAGCTTTCTGCACTCGGATAGACAAGCTTTTTGACTTTTATTCCAAGAAGAAGTTCAAGTGTGTGACGGCAGAGTCGTTCGTTTTGCATTACTTTGGTAAAAATAAAGTTGTCTGTAATTGTGAGCGAGTTCCATTTTTTTAACAGTGTTTGAATTTCAGAAAAATCGTCTGACATATTTACTCCAGACTTTTCAAACTGAATTAAGCGCATTTAATAAGTTCAGCCAAAAGCCCTTTATATATATCATTCTATTTTTTTTTGAAAAAAATTACGCAAAACGAAAAAAAAGATTGTTTTTATTGATTCTCCGTTGCCTTGAAAAAAAGAAATGTTTTTTTTTTATTAAACTTAAATAACAACAGATGAGATTTTGAAAGCCTCCAATTTTGAATAAAACAAGATATTGTCAGTTATGCACATCATTCGTTTATTGAAAAAATGTGCAATTCTATATAAGGAATAAACTCATCTGATATAATGGAGATTATAAATACAATAGGTTCGGGCTTTTTAACAAAAATGATATAATCAAATATTGATATCATAAAACCGACAGATGCCTCATCACTCCATATTCTTCCCCATTCCAGAAACATCTGATATAATAAAAATTATGAAAATTGCACTTGTAAAACAAGATCTCTACGACGACCTTTATGTCTGTCCTAACAGAACCCCGGTCGACGAAATGTTTCTTTCAACACTTATGAGAACAGGTCCGCTTGGACTTTTTGACAAAGAAATTGATGCTGACTATTTTATCATCAAGGAACAGCCAGAAAGGGAATGCCGCTCTTATCAAAAATCATGCAGGCTTTCAAAGCAGTTAAAATATGAACTTCAGAATCTCCCTGCCAACGAAATCAAAGCAGATTCCTTCAGATTCAAAAAGCCGCTTTCTACTCACTGCCATTCAGAGTATTCAAAAAATCCAGAAGACATTAACTGGAAAAAATATGATGTCGTAATTTCAATCAACGTTGCAATTCCTACCCGTATCGTAAAACAGTATCCAGAAACTCTTTGGTGCTACATGTACGGTGAAGCAAACTCCGAAACTCCATATCCAAAATACGGCTACGATGTTTTGATTACTCAGGACATTATGGGAACAGTTGCACCAAGCCTCGGAAAAGTTGACTTTCCTTATACATTCCTTGGACCAAAAACTCTTGAAAATGTTGCATTAAAACTCTTCGGAAAAAATAAAAAGAAATCCGGCGTTTTTGCAGAAATCAACAATACAACAGAACGCCCTGTAACAAAAGTTCCTTGCCTTGACTTTGTAAAAAAACTCGGACACGAAGTTATTCTTCATGACCAGGGAATCAAGGACAACCTTGAACATCTGTACAAAGCAAAATATTTTGTAAAAGTTCAAGGCCGCGTTATCAGAGGAAATTCTGTAATCGAAGCAATCAGTGCAGGAACTCTTGTTCTGATGAATCCTAAAGATTTGATGCATGCGCAGATTCTTCCAAAAGAATGCTGGATTCACAACCAGAAAGAAGCTGCCGCTTTAATCAAACAGCTTGACGCAGATGACAAGCTCTACAAAAAGCTTCTCGAAAAAGAACGTGAACTTGTTCAGCGTTATGTAGTTGATGCACCGCTTGAAAACCTCAAGGCTTGTCTTGAATATAAGAGAGCCGGACAGACTGTTCCAAAACCAACTTTGAGACACCGCATTAAACTTTTTCTAGAGCTGTTATCGTAGGATTATTTAATGATTACATATTTAAGAGCATACGGAAATCACACTAATCAAATTTATGAATTTGTATTAGGTTTACTGTTATCAGAAAAAATAAAAACAAAATACAGACCACTGTTTGTTAAAAAACTATTTCCATATTATCCAGAAATAAAAAAGAGATATAAAAATATTAAAACAGTAGTTTTTTATCCTATAATCAGTTTTTTTCTTTTAGTTCTTAAAAAACTTAGCCTGATAAAGCCTATAAATGTTAGTAATTTTTCCGAATGTAAAAATCTTGTCAAAGAATTTCCTAATAATAAAAACATTATACTTGATTCATGGGATTATAAATCAAACTCTATTTTATTTGAGAATGAAGATTTATTTCAAAAAAAACATCAATATCTCTTTACTTTGTTCAATACAGATATAACAAATATAAGGGGGAAGTATATATCAGAAAAAATAAATATTGCTCTTCATATAAGAAGAGGTGATTACATTGGGTATAATGGAGGTTGTTTTTATTATTCAGATGAAGTTTACCTTAATAAAGTTAAAGAACTTTGCAAGATAATTAAAACAAATAATATACGTCTAATCATCTGTACAAATGATTCTGAACTTAACAAAGACTTTTATTTATCAGAATACCCTGATACAGTTTTTTCAAAAGAAAGTTTTACAACCGACCATCAGTTAATGGCTGCATGCGATTATATTATTGGTGCTCCAAGCAGTTTTTCTATGTGGGCAAGCTTTCTTGGGCAAACACCATGTATGCACATCTACAAACCAGATGCAGAACTTACAAAAAATGATTTTGTAATTTTTGAAAGTTCTGCAGTTTCTGCATTTTAGTTTTTCATTGCTTCTTTTATGTGTTCCAGAGAATTTGCGTACAGCTTTTCTTTAAGTTCACATAAAGAAGTTCTGTAAGATTCATATTCTTCTTTAGCCATTTCACATGCTTTACCAACAGCCATTAGGAACGAATTATCATCTTCATATATCAAACTATTCTTTATATTGAATCCATGAGGTTTAGCAAAAAACTCACTAATTAAAGGAATTTTTTCAAATCCATAAATCAACTGAAAAGATCCAGAGGTTCCAGTTTCAACATATCTTCTATGAGTTTCAATCTTATCATCCAGTAAAGGAAGGAAGAAATCAGAATTTTCTACAAGCTTATAAAGAAGTTCATAATCAGGGTTTTGATATACTTCAAAATGTTCAGCGTATTTTACTGAAAAATCTTCAGGTGTTATACTCTGTCGCGCACAAATTATAATTTTAAAATCATATTTCCCATGATATTCTTCACAAATTTTCTCAAGTATATCAGAATTCTTTTTTTCTTTTTCTTTAATTGCTCCAACTGAAATAAACGTTATACAATCATTTTTAACATGAGTTTTAATGTCACCAAAATAAAGAGGACAGACTGGTAACGGTTTTTTTTCTAAAAAATTATATGGCAAATCAGCGATAACAAAAACCTGATTCTTATTTACTAAATCAGGTATTACTTTGTTTACAATATGTTCTTGATAAAAGAATTTTTTCACAGGTTCTACACCATTTATAAAATCTGTACATGGTAATAACTGATCAGAAGAATATACCCAAAAAGAATTAAAAAAAATATATTCGTATTTCAAACTTTTTTTATTATTAAGGAACTTTTTCAAACCATCCTTTGTATAAAAGGTATACTGTTTTATACTTTCAGGTTTTATTCTGCATAAAGCCTTCTGTTTAACCCCTGCTTTAGTCAATAATACTTCAACATTAAAACCAAGATTTTGAAAATATGAAATATAGCCAGGCAAACATTCCTGATGAACATCGTTTAATTCAGTAATTAGAATCGTATTTATATTAACTTTTCTAAAACTGTATAAAAACTGTAAAAAAAAATCTAAAATTCTTTTTATAAGCATTTTTATTTTTAACATTACTATAATCCTAATCTACTTTAAGGTAAGTTTTCTCATTCAACTTATTCTAAGCTAAGCCTCTCACCTTTAATTCCACACTACCATCAAGATTGTAGAAAAAAAATTTATTTGCAATTACTTTGAATAAAAATCTTTAAAATAAAACATTCCTTTTATTTTTACCAATTTTTTAACCAGATAATTAAAAAAATTTATCATATTAGGAAAGAAAAATCTACCTTCTCTTTATAATTTTTACAACCGAAAACATAAAGCGGTTCAAATTGTGATGCGGATTTTGAATATTCTTCAATAATTTGGCTGTTATATATTAATTTTTACTGCTGGTTCATTTTTATTTTCAGAATTTGGCACTGCAAAAAAATAATCAGCAGACAGCAATTGAATCAAACGGTTTTAAGCATTCAAAATCAGTATCAAAATTGAAACCGCTATATTCTTTTAAAATAGCATAACGGGCAATATCTGATTTCATTCCAAAATTGGGGGCTTTTAAAAATTCATTATATTATGGGCTTTCAAAATCTCATTTGTTATTATTTAAGTTTAATAATCATTTCTTCTTTCAAGGTAAGGGAGAATCAATAAAAACAATCTTTTTTTTCGTTTTGCGAAATTTTTTTCAAAAAAATAGAATGATATATATAAAGGGCTTTTGGCTGAACATATTAAATTCGTTTAATTCAGTTTGAAAAGTCTGGAGGAAATATGTCAGATGATTTTTCTGAAATTCAAACACTGTTAAAAAAATGGAACTCGCTCACAATTGCAGACAACTTTATTTTTACCAAAGTAATGCAAAACGAACGACTCTGCCGTCATACACTTGAACTTCTTCTTGGTATAAAAGTCAAAAAGCTTGTCTATCCGAGTGCAGAAAGCTATTTTAAAGATTCCTTCGACTCGCGCGGAATCCGCCTCGACGTCTACACATCAGATGATGAACACTGCTACGACATCGAAATGCAGACATCATATAAGTCAAACCTGCTTTTGCGCTCACGGTATTACTCAAGCTGTATCGACGTAGACGTTCTTAAAACCGGCATAGACTTTGCAAGGCTAAAGGAGAACGTAATAATCTTTCTCTGCCTCGAAGATCCGTTCAAAAAAGGGCTTCCTCTTTATACTTTCACGACAACCTGCCGTGAAGACCCAAATTTACCGGATGACAAAACGAAAAAACTGTTTTATAATATAAGCAGTTGGAAAGATACAGGGAACAAAGAACTTCGCGACTTTTTCAAGTTTATCAAAACAAACGTCCCTCAGAACAATTTTACGCAAGACCTCGCCATGCAGGTAAAAAAAGCAATCCAAAACGCTAATATCAGGAGGCAGTACATGACATTACAAATGGAAATGAGCCTTAAATACAACGAAGGCAAAAAACTCGGTCTTGAGTTGGGCAAACAGCAAGGCATAGAGTTGGGCAAACTGCAGGGCATGGAACTGGGTAAATTACACGGGCTCAATCAAGGAATGGCAAAAGCAAAACTTGATTCGGCAGTTATTGCTGTAAAGAAATTTAATCTGCCTGTAGAAGATGTCGCAAGAGAATACGGTGTTCCTGTTGATGAAATAAAAAAATTTCTTTAAAAATGTGCGTGTAAATCAAAACGTATATAAAAAAGGCTGCCGTTAAAATAATGCATGAAGCGCCGCCGATTAAACCGCCATCAATGTCTGGCTGTGCCAAAAGTTCCGGTGCATTGGAAACTTTCATTGAACCGCCGTATTGAATGATTACTTCATCAGCTATTTTCTGGTGTTGCAGTTTTTCCAGTTCCCTGCGATATAATGTGTACGTGACATATAAAATCGCCTGTAAAAAGGTAATTATGAAGAGCAATATTTATTTTTTCTGATAACAGTAAACCTAATACAAATTCATAAATTTGATTAGTGTGATTTCCGTATGCTCTTAAATATGTAATCATTAAATAATCCTACGACAACAGTTCTAAGATTTATTCTTTGTTGACATTTCATCTGTAAAAGATAAATACATTTCTGGCGATAAAACAAACATTGCAGTCCATATCCGTCGCGGTGATTATATAGGACATTGTGGTGGTAAATACTATTATGACGATGAAACTTACTGCAAAAAAATTGATGAATTGTTAAAAGAAACAAAAACAAATAACGCAAGAATCATCATATTTACAAACGATTCAGAAATTAATAAGGACTTTTATTATAACAGATATGATGATGTAATTTTTTCAAATGAAGCGTGGCAGTTTGACCAGCAGATTATGGCTAACTGCAATTACATTATTGGAGCTCCAAGCACATTTACTATGTGGGCCTCTTATATGGGGAATGTTCCAACCTATCACATCTGGGAAAAATCTGAAAAGGTTTCTAAAGATAAGTTCATGATTTTTACGACTTATCATCAGGAAGTATAATTACTACTTAACCTTCAAAATCCTCATACCCTTATCCCAGGCACGAACAAAATTAACTGTCAGGCGTCCTGTAAAGTTCTTAAACCAACAGGATTTATTTTCACCATTAATGAACTCAGCCATCAAAGGCACAGCCTGTTCATAACGCTTTCTTCCTTCAACAACCGACTCAATAGAAGCCTTCTGCATTTTTTCAAAATCAGAAAACTTGATTTTATCAGGACGCCAAAAGTTAATGATATATCCGTTTTTCTTATCCTGGATATATTCGTTCATTGTGCCTTCTTTGTGGGCAATAATTACACAGCCTTTTTCAAGTGCATCAAGAAAAGAAAAACCGATTCCTTCTTTATCGCGCGGTGCATAATAATATTTTGTTTCAGAAAGCAGCTTGTTCAAATCTTCTTTTTTTTCAAACCAGGAGGTTTTCTGAACCTGTGCATTTTTAAAGTTTTCTTCACCACAGTTTTCTTCTTTATATTCAGTTGAATGAAGGTTTATATATTTAATTCCAAGTTGATTCAAATCATCAGGAAAAACTTTTAAAAGGGAATATGGATTCCACTTCTGTCGCTGCCAGAAAAAAACACGGTTTCTGTTTTCATTTGTAATCAAATCAGTATTAATTTTTGGATAATACTGAATGTAAAACGACTGAATGCCGTAACGCAGAGATTCCTTGTGAAGCCTTCTTGAAAAGTTAATAAGCTTTATGTTTTTTAATTTCTTTATGCGACATGGCGTAAAACCGAATGTGTCATACATCGGAACAAAGATAATATTTTTACAGGTGAATTTTGTAAAATCCGGTTCACATTGAAAGAAAATTACAGAATCATAACCTACACAATTGATTTTATCTGCATCAAGATCAGAATCATCTTTAATCATGTAAAGTTCAACATCGAAATATTTTTTCAAAAGTTCCGGAAAAAACACAGACGAACAAGTCTTTGTAAAATTCCATTCATATGTAACATAAAGAAGCTTGGACATAATTGTATTATATATAATTTCAAATTGAATTTCATTATTTTCTTGACAATGTATGCATTATGCATTAAATTTGCATACAGGTACAATCATATAAAAGGGAGATATGTATGCCACTTCTTCAAGTCAGAGATTTTCCAGAAAATTATTACCATAAACTCAATGAGCTTTCTGAACGCGAAAACCGAAGCATTACCCAGCAGACAATCTATATGCTCAAAACAATGCTTGATTCATATGATTTAAATCTCAATACAAAAAGAAAAGCAGCACTCAGTTCCATTCACAACTTAAGTCTTAAAATTTCCTCTGATGCGCCATCAGCTACAGATCTCATTAGAGAAGACCGTGATTCGGATCACAATAATCTTCTGGAGAATAAATGACATACGTACTTGATACAAATATTGCATTTGAAATTGCTTTTCAAGGCCCTGATTTTAATAAATATAAAAGCCTTCTTGAAGAAGCAGATTCTGTTCTAGCCCCAACTTTATATGAATCTGAAGTTACCAATACACTTTTAAAATATATCAAAGGCGGCTATATCGATATTCAGAACGCTAAGATTTCACTGCCCCTTATGCTCCAGTTTGTTGATCTTTATACTGACACAGCAGAACTTGCTATAGAAACTTTATCAGAAGCCACAAGACTAAACCACAGTGCTTATGATATATTTTATATGGTACTTGCCCGCAGAAACGGCGCTACCCTTCTTACAAAAGATGAACGCTTAAAAAAACTGGCAATTGATGCCGGAGTACGTGTAGAATAGGATTATTATGAAAATCGCATTTGTAGACATGTCATTCCACATTCAGAACACTAAATCATCTCAGTTCTTTATCGATATCCTGTCTCCATTAGGAGAAGTTCATCATATTTCAAACATTGATGCTTGGAGAGTTGTTCCAAAGCTTAAACCCGATGTATTGATTCTCTGGCAGTACATGATAACTCCTGCAGAAATTGATTCGTGGGGCGTAAGGAATGTTGTATTGATTCCGATGTTTGACGCATGTCCACATACAATGGATTTCTGGAATCAGTATAAAAAATACAAAGTGTTCTGTTTTTCAAAAACTCTTTATGACATTCTCAGAAAAAACAATTTCAACTGTTTTCACAGCCAGTATTATATTAAACCTTCAAATGCCAAAGGTTTAAAATCTGTAACCAACATGCAGAATGCTTTTTTCTGGGAACGTTACGATAGACTCACATGGGACACAGTAAAACATGTAGTTGAAAAACTTCCTGTCAAAAACCTGCACTATCACACAGGTCTTACACAAAACGACAAAGTCCGTCCGACTGCTGATGAAGTTTTAAAATACAACATCACTTTTACAACCTGGTTTGAAGACAAAACCGAAATGGATAAAATCCTCGACAAAGCAGGAATCTACATTAGTCCGCGACTTGAAGAAGGCATCGGCCTTTCATTTATCGAAGCAATCGCCCGCGGAAATTTAATCTGTGCCTTTGATGCTCCAACAATGAACGAATACATCACAGACGGCAAAGACGGAATTTTATTTACTCATGATAAGTTCCCTGCAAAAAAAATCAGCAGAACAAAAATTGCCCTTATGCAGACAGCCGCTTTAGAAAGAGCAAAAAAAGGATACAAGACCTGGGACAAATCTCTTAATAATATCAGAGCATTTATTTCAGAACCTTTAACTGATTACAATCCAAAACTGACATTAAAAGGTTTTAAAATCCGTTCCATTCACCAGTTAAAATTCCTAATCAAAAAAATTCTCCGACGCGCATAAAAAACTTCAACGCCACGAACTTTTCAATTTAACCCGCACATAAAAAAAAGACCGCAGGTAAAACTTACCTCGGTCCGGGGAAGCATGACATATTTTGATATGTCTGGTATCAAGTATTTTTTGTTTTTATTTATTCACACTTCGATTTAAGTATGTGCGTGATTATTCAGCAAGTCAAAGCATTTGTTTGACGAATAATCACGCACCCTCATACAAACAATTTATTTCAGAATAATTTCAAACACAGATTAGTCTTTACCAAAAAGATCGCGTGTATAAACCTTATCCTTTACATCATCAAGATCATCACTCATGCGGTTTGCAATGATTACATCACACTTTCCTTTAAAATCAGAAAGCTCTGCAATTACTGGATAACCTTCAAAATTATCAGCCTTCAATGTCGGTTCATAAATTACAACGTGAATACCGCGGCTTTTAAGGCGGTTCATAATGCCCTGGATTGCACTCTGTCTGAAGTTATCACTTCCGGCTTTCATTGTAAGGCGATAAATACCAACACATGAAGGATTCTGTTTTGCAACCTGGTTTGTAATATGTTCCTTGCGGGTATCGTTTGAAGCAACGACAGCACTGATCATATTCTGAGGAATGCCGGCAAAGTTTGCTTTAAGCTGTTTTGTATCTTTAGGAAGACAATAGCCGCCGTATCCAAAACTCGGGTTGTTGTAAAAATCACCGATTCTCGGATCGAGACTGATTCCCTTGATAATTTGACCTGCATCAAGTCCGTTAAGTTCAGCGTATGTATCAAGTTCATTGAAGTATGCAACGCGTACTGCAAGATAACTGTTTGCAAAAAGCTTGATTGCTTCAGCTTCTGTACAATGCGGATGGAGAACTTCAACTTCAGATTTGATTGCACCCTGTTTTAAGAGTGCTGCAAACTGTTCTGCCTTTGCCTTGAGTTCTGGAGCATCTTTAGGGAATGAAACAACAATGCGTGACGGATAAAGATTATCATACAGTGCTTTTCCTTCACGGAGAAATTCCGGAGAGAAAATAATATTGTTGAATTCAAATTCCTTTCTTGTTCTGTTTGTATAACCGACAGGAATTGTTGACTTGATTACAATTGTTGTCGAAGGATTATATTTTTTAACAAGCTGAATTACTGCTTCAATTGAACTTGTATCAAAAAAGTTTTTTTCGACATCGTAATTTGTAGGTGTAGAAATAATGACAAACTCTGCACCAGTATAAGCTTTTTCTGCATCTGTTGTTGCAGTAAGATTTAATTTTTTTGTTGCAAGATATTCTTCAATTTCTTTATCAACAATCGGAGATTTTTTGTTATTGATTAAATCTACTTTTTCCTGAACGACATCAACTGCCCAGACTTCATTGTTCTGAGCCAAAAGGATTGCATTTGACAATCCAACGTAACCAGTTCCTGCAACTGCGATTTTCATTTAGTAGCCTCCAAGCTTACTAAAGGGGAATTTTCATTCCCCTGAATTAGTTATTTTTTACTTATGAAGAAGGAATTCAACACGGCGGTTTTTCCACCAGTTTTCTCTGTCTTTAAGAGAAGCAATTCTTTCGCGTCCACCTTTTCCTTCTGTCTTCATGCGGTTTGCTTCAATTCCGTAAGAATTAAGTTTTGTTTTTACAAACTCTGCACGACTCAAAGAAAGTGGAATCAATGGAATATTTCCATTTGCAGTAGAAGTTTCTTCTTCTTCAGTTCCTGTAATATTATTTGCATGACCAACAACTGTAATTGTATAGTCAGGGAATTTCTTCAATACGTCTGCAACACGCTTGAGAACGCGTTCATTGTTTGCAGCCTGTTGAGGTGTTACTTTACTTCCTGCAGCTTCTTTAGCTGTCTTGAAGTCAGCCGCATTCGATCTGAAGATAATTGCAGGTACTGCCATCTTAAGAACGTTACCGTCACGAGTTACAAGAATATCAACAGAAATCTTTCCGCGAACTTTAGAAGTAAGTCCAAGACTGTCAGTAACTGTAAATTCCCATGGATAATCCATTGCAGACTGTACGCATTCTGCTCTACCGTTCTTTTCTTTTGAAACGTTGCTTAAACCGTTCCATACAAGCTGTTCAGTAATTTTTGAAGTACCGCCTGTTGTCCAGAAGGCCTTTCCTTTCTTACCAGATTCTTCAGGATTAAAGATTACGAATGACCAGTTAACGAGTTTTCCGGAACACTTTGCACCAAGCTTGATAAAGAGGTCATCATCAATACCGTCATTGTCAGGGCTAAAGAATTCTGGTGATGTTGAAACAGAAAGAACTGGTGTCTGAGCAGAACAGATGAAATGAGATGACATTTCTGTAATCTTGTTTCCTTTTTCGTATTCAGCTGTGAGGCGTCCTAAGTAATAACCTTCTCCGGTTTTTCCTGTTGAAGAATCAATTCCGTTCCATGTAATTACTTTTGGAACAGATTTATTGTTTTCATCTTTTGATACAGTGTATGCTTTCTTTCCATTGTCATCGATTACATCAAATGTCCAGTTTTTAATTCCGTCATTAATTGCAAGCTTAATATTGAAAACCTGTTCTTTCAAACCAGTTTCTGACAATGGAGAAATTCCTTCGTACTTAGCTGTTACAAAGGCTTTAACGGCTCTTGTATCAACAACAATATTTGAAAGAGATTTTGAAACTTTGTTTCCTGCAGCATCTTCAGCGCTTACGATTACGCTGTAAGTTCCGTCACTGACTTTGTTACCGTTATCGTCTGAACCGTCCCATGCAAAGCTTGAGTTTGGTTTTCCGCCGACATAACCGTTATAGTTCTGCTGGTAAACCTTCTTTCCGTTTTTATCAACGACTGTTACATACCATTCATCTTCTGCAGAACAGTTAGATGTTTTGATAATGATTTCATCTTTAACACCGTCGCTGTCAGGGCTGAACAAGGTGTATTCTGAGCTGAGATCGATTGAAGGTGCTTTTGTATCGATTACGATTCCAGGAACATCAACTTTTGCCTGTGAACCGTTTGTAGAATCAAGAGAAAGTGTTGCTGTATATTTTCCGTCAGCTACAGTTTTTTTAGAGGAATCTTTTCCATCCCATTTAATTGATGAAGGAACTTTTCCGCTTGCAGCAGATGAATAAACTTTATTACCTCTGCTGTCTTTGATTTCAAAATTATATTTAGCAACATTAACGTTGTCTTTTACGACAGGAGTAAACGTAATCGAATCCTGAACTCCGTCACCGTTTGGCGAAATTATAAAGTCAGAAGCTGCAAGCATTACTTCTGTCTTTGAAGTATCAAGGGTAAAGTGAGCTGCAGTTTTTTCTGTTACAGAGTTTCCGGCCATATCAATACCAGAAAGGATAAAGTCATATTCGCCGTCTTCTGCAATTTTTCCTTTTTTATCAAGTCCGTTCCATGAAAGTTCTGTTGGACATGCAGTTCCGAAATTGTATTCAACAACTGCAGTTGAAGGATCTTTAACATTCACGATTTCTCCGTGCCATTTACGGATTGGAGAACCGCCGTTTTTGTCAGCAGTAAGCTTGAAGGTCATAAGATCTTTGCGGCCGTCACCATCAGGGCTGAAGATATTTCCGTCAGTTTCGACTTTAGCAATCGGAGCTGTATGGTCAAATACAAATCCGTTTGTATTTACAGGAAGTGTTTCATAACCGTTGAGGTATTTAGCTTTAACCTGTGCTGTGTATTTTCCTTCTGCAACGATATTTCCTGAATCATCTTTTCCCTCAAATACAATTGTCTTAACAGGAGATTTGCTTCCTGTTGTCGAAGGATTGTATGTTCTTACAGCAGTTCCGTTTTTATCGTTAATTGTTACGCTCCAGTCAACAAGCTTGTTTGCGCTGCTGACAGGTTCCGGGATTGTTACATCAAGTGTAATGTTTGTAAGTTCACTTTTTCCTGGAAGAGAAAAATATTTTGCACCGTTGATTGAAATATTTGTAGCAGGTTTTTCTGCTGAGAAAATAATGTTCTTGATTACATTTTCGTCATTTACGTTTCCGGCATTGTCTTCGCCGACAATTGCGTAATTGTAAATACCGTCAGGAACGATCATTCCATTGTCATCAGTTCCATCCCAAACAATTGTCTGAGGAGCTGCTTTTGTCCATTCATAAGTGCGGACAGTTTTTCCATCTGCGTTTGTAATTTTTGCAACCCATGATTTTTCTACAGAACCGCTCTGCTTGATTGTGAGAGTTCCCTTGCTGCCTTCACCGAACACAAGTCCATCACTCTGTGGAACTGTGAGTTTACCGTCAGGCTTTGTATTATCGAGAATTACGCTCAAAGGTTTTGTGCGGCCTTCGTTTCCGTCTTCGTCAGTAACGCTGATGTAGAAAGAATATTCGCCGTCAGGAGCGAGAGTTCCGTCGTCCATTGTTCCGTCCCAGACTACAGTCTTCGGAATTAAAACGCCGTCTTTTCTTTTTCCAAGCTGCTGAACGATTTCTTTAGCAGTAATTTTCTGAGGAAGCGCAACTTTGTTTCCGATTGTGCGGATTACAGTTCCACGGGAATTTGAAATTACCATTTTCCATGAAACGATTCTTCCGTTGTCTGTTACAGAAAAAGGAATTTCGAAAAAGTCCTTTGCTCCGTCATTGTTTGGAGAAAAGTATTTTGATTTTGTAGCGCCAACTACCAATGCGCTGGCTGTCAAAGCCATTGCTGCAGTTATTGCAATAATCTTTGTCTGTATTTTCATTTTATTTCGCTCCTGTTGTCAGGTGAATTTTTACTCTAGCCTAGTCTTCGTCGTCATCAAAATCAACGTCGATTGTAATTGTTGGTGCGACTCTGTCCTGCTGACCGAGTGTAATAACTGTACCTGCAGAAATTGCGTTAACATTGTTTGTTACGTTTTTCCATGCAGCTCCAACTTCTATATCGCTCTTTGTCCATTTCTGATTGTTTGTAAAGCTTGTATCAAGTCCGAACTTGAATGTAATTGCTAAAGTTGGAAGCCAGCTCTGATAACCTGCGACACAAGCCTGTGTATCAAACTGCCAGCTTGAGTTTACTTCGATGAAGTTTGCAATAAGCATCTGAACTCCAGCATCGAATACAACGTTCTGGAAGAACTGTGTAGAAACATCAAGTGAAAGACCTAAAGTGAATTTTTCTGTATTTACAAATTCTGCAGCAGCTCCGGCTTTAACAGTCATAAAGCCCGGGAATGTTGTCCAGTCCCTTCCGTCGTTTCTGCCCCATATTCCTTTTGTGTATGAATTGCTGTAAACTTTACCGATATTCAAAACTGAAGCACCGAGTCTGAAGTTCTTCATCGGTCCAAGCTCACCCCACTTGTAAATTGCACCAACATCAAGAACAAGGTTCCAGTCCTGATTAAAGCCCCAGAGGTAACCGCCTCCAAGACCTACACCGATAGAAAGGTTTTCTGCAACTTCCTTTGAAACAGTAGTCTTGAGGTTTACGGAATTTCCGAGCTGCATTTTGTCTGATTCTGCAAACACACCGAAGAATTCGCCGGTAATGTTACACCAGTCTGTAGGAATGAGAACACCTGTTCCAAATGATTGTGAATAAGGAGCACTGTCGTCTCCTGTGATGATTCCTGTATAACCGAAATCGATTACAGGACGATTTTGATAAGCTCCGATTGCTGGGTTAACCATTACATTTGATGGAGTAACCTTAAAAAGAGGACCACCTGCTGTTGAAAAACCAGCAGTCATCTGATGCGGATTAATGAAACCTGTAAAGTTATCACCCTGAACCGGCGGATTATACGCAAAAGCGCTGGCTGAGATTCCAATTCCCATTAAAATGCAGACTGCTTTTTTTGTGATAGCAGATTTTAGACTCATATTTTGCCCCCAAAAATAAGAAAAAAATAAAGATAAATATAGAAGTATTTTATCAAAATTTAATATTTTTGAACATATAGGGAACAATTTAAGCGCCTGCATCGTTACATTAAACATAAATTTGACTCTAAAAGAAATTTTTAAGCATTAATAGGAATTTTTAAGGAGTTAAAGGGAATCTAAAGTAAACTGAAATTTTGAATTAAACTTCAAATGAAAAAAGAGCGCCAGTCTGAGGTTTTACGCCGCCCAAAAGAGCCGGTGTATTCTGAGCCTGAGTAACTGCCTGCTTGATCTGCTTCTGATAGTTTTCGATTAAAACATTAACCTGTTCGTCAGAAAGATGAGTTTCTTTAACGACAGGATTTGTTTTTGAAGTAGTTTTTATTTTTGCAAGATTCTCAATGAGAGTATTAAGAATCTGAATTTTCGAGATAGAAACACCGCTCTGGCCACTTTTTGCTGCAACTCCTGAAATGTGGTCAAACTGAGCATAAATCACGCTTGACGGACTTACAGGAACATAAAGTTTGCCTGAGGCACCATTGGAAGCAATTCCATTATATGAATATGGACTCAAGTTATGCATGCTGGTCATCATAAATGTTTACCTCCAAATGATAGTTTCTACTATATATATCGGTTTTATAAATGATGACTTTAGAAAAAAAATAAGCCCCGGAACCTTTTTTTTAAACCGAAGCTTATTCTATTAAAGCGCTGCCTGTTATTATTCATTAATAATCACGGGAATGTTAAAATTCCTTAAAATATTCAATTGTGCGCTTTAAGCCTTCTTCAAGCTGAACTTCAGGCTTCCAGCCAAAAAGCTCACCTGCAAGGCTGATGTCAGGACGGCGCTGTTTAGGATCGTCTCCCGGAAGCGGCTTATAAACAAGCTTTGACTTACTGTTTGTAAGTGCAATTACCTTCTCTGCAAGCTCAAGCATTGTAAATTCACCGGGATTTCCCATATTGACAGGACCTGTAACTGAATCGTCACTATCCATCAGGCACAGCCATCCGCGGATAAGGTCGTCGCAGTAACAGAAGGAACGGGTCTGTTTTCCATCACCGTAAATTGTAATATCTTCGTTTTTAAGAGCCTGCATGATAAAGTTGCTTACAACGCGGCCGTCTTCAGGATTCATATTCGGTCCGTAAGTGTTAAAAATGCGGACAACCTTGATTCTAGTTCCGTGCTGGCGGTGATAGTCAAAGAACAGAGTCTCAGCACCGCGCTTACCTTCATCGTAGCACGAACGGATTCCGTGAGGGTTTACGTTACCCCAGTAGGTCTCTGGCTGTGGGTGAAGCTGAGCGTCTCCGTAAACTTCAGAAGTTGAAGCCTGGAAAACTTTTGCGTTCCACTTGTCAGCAAGATCAAGGGCATTCAAAGCGCCGAAAATGTTGGTTTTATATGTAGAAATCGGATCTCTCTGATAATGTGGAGGACTTGCAGGACATGCAAGGTTAAAGATTTCGTCAACGTAGAAGCTGTAAGGGTTGATTACGTCGTGATTCATTACTTCAAAATCAGGATTGTTCATGAAAGGCGCAATGTTGCGCTGGCGGCCTGTAAAGAAGTTGTCCATACAGATTACGCGGTTTTTGCGTTCGAGAAGAGCTTTACAGAGGTGGGAACCTAAAAAGCCTGCACCACCTGTTACAAGAACTGTTTTCTTTGTCATAGGTAGAGTTATAGCATATTTTTTTAATAAAAAATAGCAAATAATTGATAAATATGTGAAAATTTTGATACAAAACGCAGGGATTATCCTATATACTATGGTCATTACCAAATATCACTTTTGAATTGAGGAGATACTTTATGAAGAAGGTAGCAATTTTTATGACAGCAGCAATTTTATCAACAACATGCGTATTGGACGCAACAGCAGCAAGCCCAAAATCAGAACCACTTTCAACTGATTTAAATTCATTTGATCCAGCAAACTGGAATGTTTCTAACTGGACAAACGGCGGAATGTTCAACTGCGGATGGAAACCAGACCACGTAACATTCAAAGACGGATTTATGACTCTCAATCTTACAAAAGAAGAAAGCCACGGCCGTCCTTATACAAGCGGTGAATTCCGTTCTAACAAGAAACTCGGCTACGGAACATTCGAAGTAAGAATGAAAGCAGCAAAAGGTGACGGCCTTGTAAGTTCCTTCTTTACATACACAGGACCATCAAACGGCGATCCATGGGACGAAATCGACTTCGAAATTCTCGGAAAAGACACAACTAAAGTTCAGTTGAACTACTTTACAAACGGAAAAGGCGATCACGAAAAGCTCATCGACCTCGGCTTTGACGCATCAGAAGACTTCCACGTTTACGCCTTCAAGTGGACAAAAGGAAAAATCGAATGGTACGTTGACGGAAAACTCGTTCACACAGCAAAAGGTTCTGGCCTCCCAACTCACCCGCAGCAGATCATGGTAAACCTCTGGCCTGGAATCAACGTAGACGCATGGCTCAAACCATTCACGTATGATGGTAAGAAACAGGCTGTGTATGATTACATCAAATACACTCCTGAAGGTAAATAAATAATAAATATTTCTTCACCAACAAACAGACCACTTACACAAGAATCCCTGTTACGCTACTCTGCTCCCACGAGCTCAGACACATGAACGGGGATTGGCCTGAGAGCATTTTTTATTTTTTTCTTAACTTTTATTTATGCCCATCCAGAAATAGAATATTCGGGGGATGGGCAACGTAGAAAGAACAAAAGTTGGTAAAGAAAAAAAATGCGTAAGGACAAGAACCGGACAGGTGCGTTTGCGGCTTGTTACGCTACTCTGCTCCCACGAGCTCAGGCACCTGAACGGGAATTGGCCTGAGAGCATTTTTTATTTTTTTTTAACTACTTTTATTATATTCACTTTACCCATCATCCGTGCTATATTCTATTTATGGATAACACAGTTTATATTCTCGACTCATACGGCCTTATTTACCGCTGCTATTTTGCGTTTATTTCCAGACCTTTGACTAATTCCAAAGGCGAAAATGTTTCTGCGCTCTTCGGTTTTTTCAGAAACCTTCACTCTATTCTTGAACATTACAAACCTTCATATATTGTTGCGGCAATGGATTCCAAAACTCCAACGTTCCGCCACGAAATGTTTGACCAGTACAAGGCAAACAGACCTAAGACTCCAGAGGACCTTCACGCGCAGATTCCATGGATCTGTGATGTTTTAAAGGCTATGGGAATTCCTATTCTCCAGTGTGACGGTTACGAAGCCGATGACATTATTGCAACAGTTGCAGCTCAGTGTAATAAGGAAGGACGCGCCTGCCGCATTCTTTCTGGAGACAAAGATCTGATGCAGCTTGTAACTGACACAACTCAGATTTTAAAACCGGACCACGCAGATGTATGGAAAGTTATCGGAAAAGAAGGCGTAAAGGCCGAATGGGGTGTTTACCCAGAAAAGATGCTGGACTTACTTTCACTTTACGGCGATACAGCAGACAACATTCCAGGCGTTAAAGGTTGCGGTGTAAAAACAGCATGCAAGTTCTTAGACCAGTACGGCGATCTTGACGGCATTTACCAGCACGCTGACGAAATCAAAGGTGCAATCGGTCAAAAAATCCGTGACGGAAAAGAAAGCGCTTACAAAAGCCGTGACCTTGTCCGCCTTTGCACAGAAGTTCCTTGCGACGACATTGACATTTCAAAGTTCACTTCCCTTTCGCTCGATTTTGCAAAGGCAGCAGAAGAACTGATGAAGCACGAAATTGCTTCATGCGCAAAACTTTATTCAGAGCTCGCACTCGGAAAAAAATCTTCTTCATCGAAAATTCCTTCTGACACAAAATCTGCAGGCGCAAAAAGTTCAAAGGCAAAAACATCAGAGGAATCTTCGGACGACTCAAACGCATCTTACGATCCTCAGGCGCAGCTTGAAAAAGATGCAGAGGAATTGAAAGGAAAATTAATTCCGCTTCACAAAATCGAAACAAAAATCGTAACGCTCGATTCTGCAAAGGAACTTGAAAAAGCCGTTGATTCTGTTCTTTCAAAAAAGAAACCTGTTGCGTTAAGCGTTCAGGTGCTCGAGGAATCTTCTTACCTTTCAGAGCTTTTAGCAATCAGCTTTGCTTCTGACGACAAAACTTCTTATTACGTTCCGTTTGCATCGGGCGATGATTTATTTTCTTCGGCAGGGCTTTCGATTGATGAAGGAATTAAAACCGTTGAAAAATTCTTTGACCAGAATGAAGTTCCTGTAATTTTTCATGACATGAAATTTACTTACAAGGTTCTCCGCCACAACGGCCTTAAATGCCTTGAAGAAAAAAAATCAGTTCCGCAGTTTTTTGACACAATGATTGCTGCATGGATTTTAGAACCTGAAGGACTTGGAAGCAATCCTTACGCGCTTGAACTTCTCGCAGAAAAAAAACTTGCAGTTCTTAAGACTGAATACGACGAAATCGTTTCAAAAGACCAGACTTTAAAAGATGCAGATTCCGCTTCTCTTTCTCAGTACGTTTCAGAAAAACCTGTAATCACTCTCGGTCTTTACAGCGAATTAAGCGCACAGATTAAAAAGTTCTACAAAGAAAAACTTTTTAACGAAATGGAAATGCCTTTAATTCCTATTCTTTCAGAAATGGAACTTCGTGGAATTCATCTTGATACAAAACAGTTGAACGAATATTCTGCAGAACTTTCTTCACAGATTTCTGCTCTTGAAAAAGAAATCTTTGAAATCGTCGGACACGAATTCAACATCGCTTCAACAAAACAGCTTCAGGAAGTTCTCTTTACCGAACGCGGCTTAAAACCGACAAAGAAAAACAAGACCGGTTACTCAACCGACACTTCTGTTCTTGAAGAACTTTCGATTTACGACCCTGTTCCAAAAAAGATTCTCGAGTTCAGAGAACTTTCAAAGCTTCAGTCTACCTATGTCGAAGCCCTTCCAAAGTTAACCGACAGTGCTTCTCTAATTCATACAACTTTTGTCCAGACCGGAACAGCCACAGGCCGACTTTCATGCAAAGACCCGAACTTACAGAACATTCCTGTCCGCAGTGAACAAGGCCGAAGAATCCGTTCGGCATTCTCAAGCGAAAAAGGTAAAGTCTTTATTTCTGCAGACTACTCGCAGATTGAACTTGTAGTAATGGCGCATCTTTCAAAAGATCCGAACATGTGTAAAGCCTTTACAGAAGGAACTGACGTTCACAAGGCAACTGCTTCTCTCATCTACAAAGTTCCTGCTGACCAAGTAACAGCCGACATGCGTCGCCTTGCAAAGACAATCAACTTCGGCGTTATTTACGGTATGAGTGCATTCCGTCTTTCTAACGAACTTGGAATTTCAAGAACACAGGCTCAGGAATTTATTACAAGCTATTTTACAGAATACGCAAGCATTCAGAGATTCATTTCTGAAACAATTCAGAGTGCACACGAAAAGCGTCGTGTAAGCACAATCTTTGGCCGTTCACGTTACATTCCTACCATTAATAATGCAAACAAAATCGACCAGGCTGCCGCAGAACGAATCGCGGTCAACACACCGATCCAGGGTTCTGCTGCCGACATCGTAAAAATGGCAATGTTAAAAGTAAACGACGCTCTTTTAAAAAATCCTACAGGCGCAAAAATGCTTTTACAGGTTCACGACGAATTGATTTTCGAATGTCCTGATGATAAGGAAACAATCGAAAAAACTCTTTCGCTCATAAAAGAAAATATGGAAAACGCAGTAAAACTTTCTGTTCCACTCCGCGTTTCAATTGAATACGGCAAGAACTGGGGAGAATTCCATTAATCTTAAAATTAATTTAAGATTTTTAATTGTGAGGTTTGCGTGATGAATAAAATTGTAAAGCAGATTGAAAAATATGTAATTCCAGAAATCGCTTCTAAAAAACCTGTCTTCTGCGTAACAGGTCCAATGGCTTCAGGAAAAAACTTTGTCTGCGCGGAATTTGAAAAGCTCGGATTTATTTCGATTGATCTTGATAAAGAAGTTCACAAAGTGCTTGAAGAAAAAACACCTGACGTTTTTGAAGCCTTTGAAAAAACTGCCGAAAAACAGGGAATCAAAATCCGAACCGAAGACAATAAATTAGACCGCCGTGCACTCGGCGCCCTTTTATTTTCAAGCCCCGCACTTCTTAAAAAACACGAAGACATCATATACCCGGCCCTTACAGAAAACATCAAAGCCTTCATCAAATCTACAAACGAAAAAAAAGATGACCGCCCGAAAGGAATCATTCTTAACGCAACAGTTCTTTACAAAACTCCAAAGCTTTTAGACAAATGTGATTTTATAGTTTACGTACAGGCAGGCTGGATCAAGCGCTTTAACAGGGCAAGAAAGCGCGACCACATGAACGAAATTCAGATAATGCAGCGGTTTACCGCTCAGAAAAATCTTCTGGACGATTACAAAGCAACTGGCAAAAAAATCATTGTTATTAAAAACTAACAAACTGACATAAAACAAAAAGGGACGAAACCCATGCTTTGATAGCATCGATTCTCATCCCTTTTTATTCGTATCACGAAATAATTCGTTTAACTTAGTTCATTGTAATGTAGCTTTGTGCTGACTTGAAGGAATCTATCTGTGCGATACGGTTCTTCCAGTATTCAGCTTCGCTCTTTGTTGTGTAAGGTCCAACTCTTACGCGATAGAAAAGATTGTCTTTTGCATCTTTGTAAGTAAATACTTCAGCAGGGATTCTATTTTCATCAAGCTTTGAACGAGCCTGATCTGCAGTTTTCTTGCTTGTGTAAGCTGCACACTGTACCCAGTATTTTGTTGTTTCAACATATGAAGCTTTTGCAGTTGATGCAGAAGCTGCGGCAACTGTATTTTTTGAACTTGTATAATTTGTAACACTTGTAACTGTCTTAGGTCTTGAACCAGAAGCGTTCAAAGCGGCAGCCTGTTTTTCTGCTGCAACTTCGGCAGCAGTCTTTTTTGATGGTGCAGAAGTATAAATTGTATCAGCTTTTGCTACCTGCTTTTTGTTTTCGATAGCCTGAGCTGCTGTTTCATTTTTTGCTGTTACAGCCGAAGTTCCAGAGCCTTGAGCAAAGTCAATTACTACAGTTCCGTCTTCGTTTTTGCTGATTGGATTTGCATCAACCACTTCTACAGGTTCAACTTCAAGTGGTTCTTCAGTGTCATTTGCTGCATCAAGATTTTCAATATCTTCCTGGCTTACAACAACTTCTGGAACAGTTTCTGTTTCCTGTTTTACAACAGGCTTTTCAATTGGTGAAATTGAAGCAATTCCAGGATTGTTTGATGCATTTGGTTTACAGATAAGTAAGGCAAAAAGGAAAACTACTGCAAGGAAAACTCCCGAAGCTGTAATAATCCATAAAATTTTCTTCTGTTCCATAATAAACCTCTATATATTTTTAACCTTTGATTAAAATCCGCTTAATCTTTTTCAATTATCGGAATTACAAATTTTTTTTTAAGTAATTTTTTTTATAAAGTGAATTTTTTCAAAAAAAATATATGAATAAGGTATGAATTTCGTGTCAAAAAAACTTTTCTGCCTGCTGTTAAGGCTTTCAATGCTGTTTTCTTCTATATTTAATATCTGGTCCGTTGAATTTGAACAGCTAGAAATTTATTCCAGCTTAGCATGGAACATTCCTAAAAGTGTTTTTCAAAAACAGGATTTAAGTCTTTCTACGCTTAAGTTCACTTACGGCTCACGCCTTCTGGTAAACCCTTTTGATTTACGGTACTACCAGAGTTTACAGACACCTGCAACGTCCGTTTTTACACCTGCATCTTCAGTCTCAACGCCTGCATGGTCAGTCCTGATCGACGGGACAAGGCTAAAATCGCCTTCATCGAAAATTCCCCTTGCGCTTTCTTTCGGAACGCTCGATTACTCCCAGACCATCAACCGCCTGAAAAATCCTCAGTTTTATTCGTATCCCTCGCCTTTTTCGGGTTTTCCGGCATTTAACTCAGGGCTGGGAGTCGTGCAGGCTCAAAAATCAGCCTCCACGCGGCCAGTTTCTTTTGCCGCCTCGTATAAAGCCTCCGGGCAAACAGTTCAGGCAGCCGTAACAGAAAACTCCGACCTCAAGCTGGCCGCAGGTTTTCAGTTTCAGCCAGGCGATTTTTTCAAAGTCAGCATGTCAGCAGGTTTTACGACCTTTGATTTATGCTCAAAACCTTCAACCGCCTGGAAAAATTCTGAACCCCAGTTCTCAGAAGCAAAATACTGCGGTCTTTACGCAGAATCAGTTTTTTCGGTGCCTTTTTTTCAGGCTAAAATCGCAGGCGGAGCTTTTTCAAATCCTTTTGATACCGCCAGGTTTTTCGTGAGCCTTGAAAGCCTCTTTCATTACTCGGGATTTTCGCTCGCTCTTAGTTCATATTCCTCAGATTATTCTTTTTTAAAATCGCCTGCGCCTTTTTACACTGCCTCCGGTGATATTTCTAAAACAATCCGGCAGCTTAAGCTCAATCCGCAGCTTACAATCAGGCCTGACAGATATTCCACCTTCCGCCTCGGCGCTTCGGCGATTTTAGATTATTCTTTCAAGGAATTTTCATACAACCGAAATTCCCTCCAAAAACTGAACTTTCAGGCCGGCTTTTCTGGGAATTTTCCGAAAGATTATTTTAATATCTATTACAAGGCACAGAATCTTGTCCTCCAGGAATTTTCAGGTGAGGATTGTTCCGCTCATTCCCTTTTTGAACTTAAGACTGTTCCCTCCGACCAGAAAATCACCCACACAATCGGCGCCAAATACACAAAAAAGTTCGACAGCCTAAATATGTCAGTTTCTGCCCAAGAGTCGTTTACCAAAGATTTCTCTGCTCCCGTAACTGATCACACCGAAACGCTCAGCCTGTATCTTTACCCGAAGCGTTTTCCGATAACCCAGGCTTCGCTTCAGGCTTGTGTAGAACACAAAAAAACTGGCGTTACTCCCAAATTCACCCTTGGAATGACAACTTCTTTTCTATTAAATAAGCTCAAATTTACCGGGAAATTTCAGGTTTGCTCGGCTCTACTAGTTGAACAATAGTGGAAAAACGTGTAGTATTGTAGAATATACTGTCAAAACTTTTTTAAATTCTTTGAATTTATTTATGAGAGGTAAACAATATGGAATTTGATCTTTCAAAAGTGAGAAATATCGGTATTTCTGCCCACATTGACTCAGGAAAGACAACTACATCAGAACGTATCTTGTTCTACTGTAACAAGATTCACGCTATCCATGAAGTTCGTGGAAAAGACGGTGTTGGTGCCGTAATGGATAACATGGAATTGGAACGCGAACGCGGTATTACAATTCAGTCTGCTGCAACACAGGTTCAGTGGAAAGACTACACAATCAACTTGATCGATACTCCGGGACACGTAGACTTTACTGTAGAAGTTGAACGCTCACTCCGCGTACTTGATGGTGCTATCATGATCCTTTGTGCTGTTGCTGGTGTTCAGTCACAGTCAATCACAGTAGACCGTCAGCTCAAACGTTATCACGTTCCACGCGTTGCATTCGTAAACAAATGTGACCGCCAGGGTGCTAATCCTGTACGCGTTTGTAACCAGGTTCGCGAAAAGCTTGGTCTTAACGCACACATGATGGAACTTCCTATCGGTCTCGAAGATAAACTCGAAGGTGTTGTAGACCTCGTAACAATGAAAGCTATCTACTTTGAAGGTGAATCTGGTGTTGATTTGCGTTATGCAGAAATCCCAGCTCACATGGTAGATGACTGTAAAAAATACCGTGAAGAACTCCTCGACGCTATTTCAATGTTCGATGACGAACTCATGGAAGAAATCATGGAAAATGGTTTCGATAACATCTCTGAAGAAAAAATTCACGCTGCTATCCGTAAGGGTACTCTTGCAGAACAGTTCGTTGGTGTATTCTGTGGTTCAGCTCACGTTAACAAAGGTATTCAGCCTCTTCTCGATGCTGTTGCTCGTTACCTCCCAGCTCCTACAGATGTTCAGAACGAAGCTCTCGACTTGGACAACAACGAAGCTCCTGTTAAGTTGACATCAAACGAAAACGATCCAACTGTAGCATTGGCATTCAAACTTGATGATGGTCAGTACGGACAGTTGACATATACTCGTATATATCAGGGAAAAATCAAGAAAGGTGAAGAACTTATTAACACACGTTCAAAGAAACGTTTCAAGGTTGGACGTCTCGTACGTATGAACTCTGCTCAGATGGAAGATATCAACGAAGCTTCAGCTGGTGATATCGTAGCATTGTTCGGTGTTGACTGTGCTTCTGGTGATACATTCGTTAATGGTGGTATCAACTACTCTATGGCTTCTATGTACGTACCAAATCCAGTTATCTCACTTTCTATCAAACCAAAAGACAAACAGGCTGCTGCTCAGATGGGTAAGGCAATCAACCGCTTTACAAAAGAAGACCCTACATTCCAGTCATATATGGATCCAGAATCTGGTGAAACAATCATCAAGGGTATGGGTGAATTGCACCTCGCAGTATACGTTGAACGTATGAAACGTGAATATAAGTGTGAAGTAGAAACAGGTGCTCCACAGGTAGCTTACCGTGAATCTATCACACAGCGTGCAGAATTCAACTACACACACAAAAAACAGACTGGTGGTTCTGGTCAGTACGGTCGCGTTGCCGGATTCATCGAACCATTGGCAGAAAAAGACTACGAGTTCGTAGATATGATCAAAGGTGGTGCTATTCCTAACGAATATATCCCATCTTGTGATAAAGGTTTCAGAAAAGCTATTGAAAAGGGTTCACTTATCGGATTCCCTATCGTTGGTGTTAAAGTAACAATCAATGATGGTCAGTACCACCCAGTAGACTCTAACGATAACGCATTCCAGATTGCAGCTATTGGTGCTTTCCGTGAAGCTTATGACAAAGCTAAACCAGCTATCCTCGAACCTATCATGAAAGTTTCTATCGAAGGTCCTACAGAATTCCAGGGTAACATGTTCGGTTTGATCAACCAGCGCCGTGGTGTAATCGTAGACTCAACTGATGAAAACAACATGTCTGTCGTTAACGCAGAAGTTCCACTTTCAGAAATGTTCGGATTCTCTACTATCCTCCGTTCTTCAACTCAGGGTAAAGCAGAATTCTCTATGGAATTCCTTAAATATGGTAGAGTTCCAAACAACGTTGCTGAAGAACTCCAGGCTAAATACAAAGCTGAAAAAGCAGCTGGTAATAAATAATTCCTGATTAGGAGGAAACAATATGAATAAGAAAGATTTATTTGATTGCAGCCCTATCCGTGCTTTTGACAAGATTACAAACGGTGGTCTTAAAGCTGGTGAAGTTGGACTTATTACTTCTAAGAAGGGATTGGGAAAAACTTCAGTTCTCGTACAGTTCGCTATGGATTCACTCTTGAATGACAAGAACCTTGTTCACGTATCATTCGATCAGGAATCTTCAAATGTTATTTCTTGGTACTCTTCAGTATTCGCTGAAATCGCTAAGAAAAAGAACATTGCTAACGCACAGGAACTTAAAGAAGAAATTATGCGTGAACGCGTAATTCTCAACTTTAACCCAGAAAACTTCTCACTTGCAAAAGTAGTAAGTACAGTTTCTGCCCTCAAATCAGCAGGAACAAAAATTTCAGCATTGGTTGTTGATGGAATCAATATCAAAGCTGTAACAGCTGCAGACCTTAAAGCAGTTGAAGAATTTGCTAAATCAGAAAGCATGACAATTTGGTTGACAGCTACAGAAGAAAGCAACAAAGTTGCAGACTGTGCTTCAGCTGATGTAATGCAATTGATTTCTGCAGTTCTCCACATTGAACCAAAAGCAGACGGAACTTCACTTGATGTTCTTAAGCTCAGAGACGCTGAAAACTGTGGAAGCCTCAAGCTTGATTCAAAGACTCAGTTGATTTCTGAAAAATAATTGTTAGGTTACTAACGATACGAAAGCCCTGGAAGTAATTCCAGGGCTTTTTTTTCGGTGTTTATAATTATCTGGGGGTATCTGTGGTTTATTGATTTTTACCGCAGATGGATGCTGATAAACGCGGTTACAATCACTTATGATCATTTTATTTCAGATTCTTGTTTTCGCACCAGGATTTGATAGAGCTTGGAAATTACGACATGCTGAAGCAATTTATATTACGCGATTACGAGACTTTTACCGGCAAAACTCTGGAACGCTATTTTACAGCCAAACTTCAGGAAGAAGGGAACATTACAAAAATCGGCAGTTGGTGGGATAAAAAATCCGAAAATGAAATTGACATCATCACAATTAATGAACTGAAAAAGACTTGCAGGATTACTGAAAGTTCCACTCTTTTATATATATGAAGGAGGGGAAGTCTTCCCCTCGCTCCAGCCGGCTGCGCCGTCTTTGAAGTTAGTATAACTTAGTGGACACAAAAAATTCATTCCATTCAGAATGTGAAAAACTTGTAGCTTAAACTAGCATTTTTTGTGTCTATTATATTGACTTAGGACCACTTTGCATAAAAAACAAATCATCAGGCATCAAAAGCTTCACATCGTTATTTGC
>JAEDED010000029.1 GCA_016293495.1 Treponema sp.
AGTTCAGGGGTAGAGCGCCAGATTGTGGATCTGGTTGTCGTGGGTTCAAATCCCATCAGGCACCCAAATCCGACCAGGGACTGTTTTCTGCGGTATGCGCCCGTAGCTCATCTGGATAGAGCTCCGGACTTCGAATCCGGCGGTAGCAGGTTCGAATCCTGTCGGACGCAAAAAACAAAAGTATCCGGGCCATTAGCTCAGCTGGTAGAGCAACAGACTCTTAATCTGTGGGTCGAAGGTTCGAACCCTTCATGGCTCAAAGACTTTCTCAACCGAGAAAGTCTTTTTTTTTGCCTTTTCTCCAAAATTACCAGCATTTACTCAAACAAAGTGATGCACGGATACCCAAAATTCCCTAGAATTAATCAAAATTTTATGAAACTTCCTCTAAAAAATTCCTAAAGTCTAATTTTCAGATTCCGAAAATATAAACGGAATACTATAGGCCTTATTGTGCCTTTGAGAGGTAATTTATGAACACAACTTTAATTGAAATCTTGAATAACGAAAATAACGTAATGGATTTGATTCTTGACGCACAGCATAAAATCCATGAAGCAGTAAAATCAAGAGACTGGTTCACATTAGAATCTAATATGTCTAAGATGCAGGATTTGTCAGTTCAGTTTATTGCCCTCGAAGATACTCGTGATTCCATTAAAAAATCAGATTTCAATGAAGAAGAACATAATATGATGAAAATCATTCAGTCAAAACTTATCAAATCAAAGATTGCCAACAGCGCTTTGAATGATTATGTAAAAATCTCAAAAGGTTTTGTACAGAATGTTCTTGATAATGTAGTACCATCACGCAGAAACGTTTTGTATTCAAGAAACGGTACACTTGTTAAACAGCAGCCTGTAAGCGTTGTTCTTGACAAGGTATTTTAATCAGAGAAAAGGGTGAAGAGGTAAGAATATGGGAAGTACATTTGCACAGATCGAACTTGGTAAAAGAAGCCTTATGGCTCATTCAACTTCTATCAATACAGCAGGTCATAACATTTCAAATGCTGACACAGAAGGATATTCACGCCAGAGAGTAAAAATTACAGCGATGTCTCCATTAGACCGCCCAGACTTGAGCCGTGCAGAAACTCCGGGACAGATTGGTCAGGGAACTTCTGTAGAAAGCATCAATCGTGTTCGTGACGAAATGCTTGATCAGAGAATCGTAGCTCAGTCAAACCAGGAATCATATTGGGAAACAAGAAGCCGTTATTATACAATGATTGAAAACGTTTACAACGAACCAGATGAAGTAAGCGTAAGAACAACAATGGATAAATTCTGGCAGAGCTGGCAGGAACTTTCTCTTAACCCAGAAAGTATAGCAAATCGTCAGGCAGTTTTGGAACGCGGACAGTCACTTGTAAATTCAATACGCAACCGTGATACTGCTTTAACAGGAATCGGCAATCAGCTCAATAGTGATATCGAAGCTTCTGTAGAACAGCTCAATAACTATGCAAACCAGATTGCTCTTTTGAATACAGAAATCGTAAAGGTTAAGGCTGTTGGTGACAATCCGAACGATCTTATGGACCGTCGCGATCTTCTCGTTGAAAAACTTTCAAAGATTGCAAACATTACAACTGACCAGCGTGACTCTGATGAGTTTATGGTTCATGTAAACGGAAAAGTTCTCGTTCAGGGACGCATTGCAAGAAACTTTGCAGTTGAACCTGTTCTTGACAATTACGGATATTCAAAAGTTGTATGGACTGATACTAACGAAACAGTTGACGTTAAAGGCGGTTCTCTTGGTGCTTTGATTGAACTTCGTGATGTTGACGTAAGACACGAAATCCAGTCATTGAATACAATGACAATGAACTTTGCAGATTTGGTAAACGATGTTCACAGAAATGCTGTTGGTGCTAACAACGTAACAGGTCTTGATTTCTTTGTTGAACGTCCGTTTGTAGAAAATACAGTAGGAAATTATGACTCTGACGGTGATGGTGTTGAAGATAAATCATACATTTTCCGTTTTACAGGTACTAATAAATTAAATCCACAGGAACAGATCGGTATTGAAGGTACAATGACTCTTTCTGGTCCAACAGGAAACATAAATATTGCATATCATCCTACAGATACAGTTGAAGATGTAATTAACCGCATTAACGATTCTAACGGTGAAGTAAAAGCTTACCTTGACCGTAACAGTAATCTTGTACTTAAAGCTACAACTGCTGAAGATATTTATAATCCGGACTTCGTAATCCGTCATGTTGAAGATTCAGGACATTTCCTTGTTGGTTATTCGGGAATACTTGCAAACCGCGGTGAAGAAGGTGCTTATGATTACAATCAGGCAAATGCCGTAAATGCACTTTCTGGTGTTGGTGCAGAAGCTGATAAGATTGCACAGTTTGCAGTAAGCCCTGTAGAAAATCCTTCTACATATATTGAAATCAACGAAAGAATCCGTAATGACGTAATGAACGTTGCTTCAAGTTTTGCAGACCATACAGGTACTGCTGCTAACGGTGACGGTCGTGCTGCTGTAGAAATTGCAGCAATCAGAAATACAAAAGTAATGATCGGTCATGAAAGAACATTTGATGACTATTTTGCAGATACAGTAACACAGGTTGGTCTTATGGGCGAACAGGCAGAAACAAACATGTTGAGCCAGTACGCAGTAATGGATGATCTTAGAAGTCTCCGCGATTCAATCAGCGGTGTAAATATCGATGAAGAACTTGCAGACATTATGAAGTTTCAGCACGGATACAATGCTGCTGCAAAATATGTAACTGTTGTTGATTCAATGCTTGATACAATCATCAACAGACTTAAAGTTTAATAAAGGTTAGAAGTTATATAAGAGGTGAATTATGAGAAGAATCAGTTCAGGAATGAATAACGCTGACGTACAGTACAGACTCAGAACACATGAATCAAAATTAAACCACTCAAATAACCAGCTCGGAAGCCAGCGCCGTATTCAGCAGCTTCGTGATGATCCAATCGCAGCCGGACACCTTGTTCGTTATCAGTCATACAAGGGAAGAGTAGATACTTTTGAAACTAATGCTCAGACTTTGACAGAACGCTTCTCAGTTCGTGAAGGTTATATGAATGATTCCCTTCAGATTCTTCACCGTGTTCGTGAACTTGCAGTTCAGGGCGCAAACGGAACTTATACAAAAGACGATCTTGCAAACATGGCTACAGAAGTTGATGAACTTCTCAAGGAATTAATCCAGAACGCAAACGCTGTTGACCAGGACGGAAATTCTCTCTTTGCAGGAACAAATACAAAATCAACTGCATTCGAAGTAGAAATGGGAAACGTTCCTGGAAGCGCAGTTCCTCTTATTGCAAACGTAACCTACAATGGTAACGTTGATACAAACAGAATTGAAATCGATGAAAATCAGTATATGAACGTTGATAATTCTGGAAACAGAACTTTCTGGTCAGAACATCAGCAGCTTTTTACAGAACGTGATGCATCAGGCTATCAGGCTAGTGCAGATAGTGTAATTGGTGTTGATGGTCATCAGATTGAAATTAAAAAAGGTGATAACGTTTACGCAATCATTGCAAAAATCAATGACAGCGGTGCTGCAGTTAAAGCAAGCATTGACCCTGTGACAAACGGTTTGAACCTTGTAACAACAGATCCACGCCAGCTCTGGCTTGAAGATATTTCAGGTTCAACATTTACTGATCTCGGCGTTATTTCTGGAAACGATCAGAGACCTCCATACAATCTTGCAGTAAATGTAAAAGTTTCTGGCGGTTCAATGTTTGACAGCGTAATCGCTCTTAGAGATGCAATGCTTCAGGGAGATCAGGAAGCAATCGGTGGCCGCGTTCTTGGAACAATTGACCAGAGTATGAGTAATCTCGTAACTCGTGTTGCAGAAGTTGGTAGCGAATATGAAAGAGCTTCCCTCAACATTACACGCAACTCAAACACTTCATTGAATGTTACACAGATGATTGCAACAGAAGGCGATCTTGACTTTACAAAAGCAATTACAGATATGAAGATGCTCGATTATGTACATCAGGCAACATTAAGCGTTGCTGGAAAATTATACTCAAGCACACTTTTAAATTATATGAGATAAGGAAGTAGAACATGGATGTTAAAACAAAAACTGGAAAAACAATTTCAGTAGATAACGATCACATTTTAAATTTTCCAGAAGGTTTGTTTGGATTTGAACTTTATCATAATTATGCTATTTTTGATTCTGAATACCCTCCATTTATGTGGATGCAGTCAATTGAAGATCAGAAACTTGCATTCTTAATCGTAGATCCTTTTTTAATCTGTGATGATTACGAACTTGACGTTGACGATAAATCACTTGCAAAGATTGGAATCAAATCTCCTACAGATGTATTTGTAATGTCTATCGTTACAATCCCTCAAGGAGATGGTCCTGTTACAGCAAATCTTCAAGGACCTATTATTGTTAATAAAAATACAAATGAATGTCTTCAGGTAATATTAAACTCTAACCGCTGGACAACAAAGCACGACATCATTAAAGCTCTCAAATCAAGGGAGGGTAAGTGATGCTGATTCTTTCTAGAAAGATTGATGAAAAGATTAAAATTGGAGACGACATTACACTTACTATTATCGAAATCCGCGGTGAGCAGGTAAAAATTGGTGTAGAAGCTCCGAAGAACGTAAAGGTTTTTAGACAGGAAGTATTCAATGCAATCCAGTCAGAAAACAAAGCGGCATCAGAGATTCCTAATGTATCAGTAATCGATGCGATTACAAAGAGGCTTAAAAAATAACAAGACTGAAACAGTTTAACTGTTTGCAGAACCTGTGCTGTTTGAAGCAAGATTTTCTTCTGCTTCACTTGCACGAATATATACCGGACCGTCAAAATCTTTGAGGGCCGGTATTTTTTTTGCAATCATGTCTTCTGCGATTGCAAAAAGATTTTCAGTTTCGTTAGGAGTTCCTTTAAGACAAATGAATTTCTTGCCCTGCAAAACTTCGCCGATGCGTCTGATAAAAAGTCCTGCATCACTTCCGCAGACGAAAATCTTTTCTGAATCAATACCATTGATAATATCTTTAACGGCATCGATTTCGTAATCACCATCTTCGATAATTACTTTACCGCCATTTTTGCACGAAAGATAAAAACGGTTTTTCTTTGCATCCACAGCACACAATACAGGAATGTCAAAATCAGAATATGCATAGCTGTAAGCCTCAAGTGTTCCGACTCCGTAAACAGGAACATCGTATGCAAGTTCAATTGCTTTTAATGCAGAAAAGGCGAGACGAAGCCCTGTAAAGCTTCCTGGTCCTTTGCATAAAACTGTGTAGTCTAATTCTTTTGTAGTAAGGTCAACCTGTGATAAAACATATTCAAAAGAAGGAATGAGTTTTTCTGACTGTTTCATTCCGATGTCTAAAGTTAAATATGCTGTCTTGTCTTCGTTTTTTGCTGCGATTGTAATTCGTGTTAATGAAGTGTCAATTGCCAGAGCTTTCATAGTTGATCCTGTTTTATATTTAATTTTTTAATATAAATATATTTGATTATTTAATAAAAATTTATTTGATTATTTAATTTCGTCGTAAGGCCAGTTCGTGATTGTAATTTTACGCTTTGTAGAACCGTCACATTCAGGCTCAAGCTTAATTGTAATTACATCTTTCGGAAGTTCATCCATGATTTTTTCTGACCATTCAATGATAGAAACGCCGTCGCCGTAAAGCATGTCATCTGTTCCAAGATTGATAAAATCTTCCGAGCCTTCAAGGCGGTAAACATCAAGATGATAGAGCGGCATCTTTCCTTCATATTCAGAGATGAGACAGAAGGTCGGGCTTGTAATGACGTCTGTAACGCCGAGACTTTCTGCAATGCCTTTTGTAATTGTAGTTTTGCCGGCAGCTAAAGTTCCCTGCATGGCTAAAATATCACCTTTATGAAGCATTGAACCGATTTTGCGTCCGAGTTCAATAGTTTCATCTGCGTTTGAGGAATATAAAGTAAGAGATTTCATTATGGTAAGCGACCTTCTTTGTCATTATCAAGAATGAATGCTTTGAGTGCTGACAAAAGTGGAAGAACTGGATAGTTAGGAGCTTCAATAACCTTTACAGAAATTTTACGCTCCCCAAATGGACCTGTTTCAATGCTAAAAGAAATCGGAGTTGTGACTGTTTCTATAGGTAATTCAAGAACGGCTTCGGCAGTATATTTTCTAAAATAATAAATAGCGCCTTCTTCACGTTCAATGTTTTTAAGCTCTAAAATATTCATAAACTGTATTTTAATATTATAAATTATGAAGGCTAAATCGTCAAGAATTCTGGTAAATGAAGGTTTACTTAAGCCCAGTCGTAAAGGTCTGAAAGAAGATTGACTCTTGTCTTAAGGTCAGTCTGCTTAAACGCAATATGAATGGAATACATGCCTGAATCATAATCTGTTCTGGTATCAGCAATCTGTCCGAAAATTCCAGTTTTCTCGCCGAGAATATCAAAACGAAGATAAATATACTGTTTCTTCTTGATAGGAAGATCAGAAAATAGTTTGCATCCGCCTTCAGAAAGGTCAACTATTGTTCCGTTATAAACGCTTTCTTTTGCCTTGAAAGAAAGTTCTCCGTCTGCAGTTTTAGAAACTTCAACTGCAGAAAAAGCGCAGTCACGGTTAACAGCAAAACGCATCGAAGTACGGCGAGACTGAGGACACACAGTATTTGAATGTGTCGTCATAAGGAGATTTTCACCGTTAGGCATTTTCATAAACTGAATTACGCGGGTCAAAATAGCATACTGCTGTGCGTTTGCAAGACTAAAAACTACTGCAAGCTTATCAAGTTTTGCAGGTCTGTCCTGACTTGATTCTTCGAGAGTGTCAGGCACGCTGAGGTAAAGACCGTTTTCTTCATTTTTAACAAGCGTAAACTGATACTGAAAGCCGCTTGGTGCAGGGTAAGAAAGTACAGTTCCAACGGGAATATTGTGAGAACTTGTAATGTATCTTGAAAAGTTCACGACTTTATAAATGTGGAATCTCAAGTGAAAAAAGTCCAGAAGCAATTTGTCACTTGCATTTGCTTTTCTTAAATGCTGGTATTCAGCTTTAAAAACAGATTCGATGTAATCATCATCTGTGTAAGAGTAAAGAATGTTTTTACATTTAGTGTCATGACAAACTTTCCAGAGTAACTGAGTTTCTTCTTTTGAAAGATTCAGTTTATTAGAAACTTTCAGTACATGATTGTAAGTTGTAGGAAGTGCTGCCATCTTTGCAATGTATTCCGGACTTTCATGTTTTTTCTTGAGAATTTTCATCCATACCCAGATTGAAAGAGTCAAAAATACAAAAATTGCAAGTACTACAAGAACGAGATAAACAAAAGGATTCTGTCTTGCGACTATAAGCTGACCGCCACTTTCCGAAACTAAAAACATAATTTATAAACTCCCCAGGGCATTAGAGAGAGATTCAAGACGAGGACAAATTTCGTACTCAGCAAGGTCCCCGATTAAAACTGAATCTGAATTTTCAAGCGCATCACTGAAGTCTTTTAAAATCGGAGAAAGATCCGAGAGAAAATCAGATAATGAAAGTTCTCCAACTTTGAGAGAACCGAAAGTTTCAGGAAAAAGACTTGACCATGTAACTGTATTGCAGAAAGCATTCATTACATCAGAAAGCCTGATAATTGTCTGTTTTGCATGTGAGTCTTTTCCGCTCTGCATTTCAACAGGAACATTTTTTAAAAGTTCAATTACTGCATCAATTTCTTTAGAAGTCATATTGAAGCTGTCTTTAATTGCTGCTTCTGAAATAACAGAAACTTCAATTTTTGTGTCATCACAAAGTTCCTGTTTTAATATTGAATCAAATTCTTCAGCGGAAACATCCTTGCCGTTGATTGTAATTCCAACAGTTGCAAGTTTATTCTGTTCACAGCTTACTTCAAAAGACTGAAGTACTTCGCCGATTGTTTTTTCTCCCTGAAGAGTAATATCTAATTTTTCGCCGTTAACAAGAAATTCCATTTTAGTTCCTCACTGTTTTTACTTATCTGTTTCTGTTCTGCTGATTGGTAAAGTTATTGATTGAATTTGACTGTCCTTCAAGACTGTTCAAAGTACTTTCCATCTGGCCGTATTTATATTTTAATTCAGCTTCTTTCTGTTCAAGCTGGGTTTCAAGTTTTGCAATTTTCTGTTCGCTTGCCTTAATCTGTCTGTCCAATGTGGAATTTTTATTTGCAAGAATTCCGCCTGACTGAACATAAGCGGTAAGCTGTTTATCAAGACGGCAGCCGATTCCAGAATCAATAATCAAGTCTCCGTCCGAATCAAAACCAAATAATGTCTTTACAGAATCAAGATCATTTTTAAGAACTTCGTCTAAAACCTTTTCGTTGATTTCAAGATAGCCGCGCATTTTTGTCGGATTGTAACCGGAATAACTTGTAGCGTTTGTAGAAATTCCAATCTGATTCAGCATAGTGATTTCTGAATATTCACTTTCCTGATATACGCTGCCGATAATTTCTGCCATTGCAGCTTTTACGTTTGTCAGCGAAAAGTCACCAGAAAAAAGTCCGAGCTTTTCTTTGTATTCATTTTTTTCATCTGAACTTAAATAATCGAGTTCAGAAATAAGTTCCGGTTTGTTCTGAGAAAGAATGTTGATTTCTGCAACAATCTGGTTGTAACGACCGACAAAGTTTATGAGCGCGTCTTTTGCGCTTTCTGTATCAGGCGAAATTGTAATTGTTGCAGGTTTGTCAGTTTTCTGAGCAACATTCAAAGTAATGTGCGGAATTACGTCATCAATTTTATTATCTGGTCTTGTAATCGTAATTCCTTCGTATTTAATTATTGCATCTCCAGCAACACTTACTGCATTTGTAGGTGTGTAGCCGAGATTTGCTTTTTCGTCAACAGATTCAATTTTAGAAACGGAATATTCGATGCCCGTATTCGAATTGCGCATGATAATCGATTTGATTCCGGGATATTCCGAAAGATTAACTTTTACAGTTGCACCTTCATTTGTAAATGCATCCGAAGAAACTTTTAATTCCCTTTCTGTGCCGTCTTCAAATGATGCAAAAAGAACAGAGTCTGTCCTGATTTTTTCAAGAGGAATTTTCGAAATGCTTGAGGTCGGTAAATCAACCGATGACTGGCTGTTATAAATTGTGATGTTTGAAAATGAAACATTACCGGCAGAAGGTAATTCTGGCTCAGTTGGTTTTTTGTTTGCCGCTTCTGCAATATCTGCAATTTCTTTACCCTTGACTGTAAAGATTAAAGTTTTTGTTGTATCGCCTGCAATGCCTGAAGGAACATTGATTGTAAAACCACCACGTGGTGGAACAGAAATTCCTTCTGCAGAAACTTTTACAGAATCGGAAGTAATAAAAGGAAGTCCGACCTGTTCGTTTGCAGCAACGTTTTCAGGCGCTCTGATTTCTGAAACGGTTGTGCCGAAAGAATCATTTTTGCTTTCGACTTTTTTTATCATGCCTGTATCAAGGGCTAGGGTAAGGGCAGATTCCTTGAACTCAAGATGATTTTCTGCACCTGTTTTTAATGATTCAATTAAGAGGGCTTTGTTGCCCTTGTTTACACCGATGAGACTTGCTTTGATGACATCTTTTCCGCGCTTGTTAAGGCTTGTTACAAAGTCTTCTACCTTGCCGCCTTTCCAGTTCATGGAGATGGTTTTGTCACCGGTTTTAAATGTATATGTACCAGCTGGAATTTTCTGATTTTTTTCAATTTCGCCTGACAGAAATCTGTCAGCGGTTGCTGGAGAAATTACTTCAACTTGAAATGATTCATAACTTGCTTCGCGCCCTGCTGTTGCAGTAATAGCATATTCATCCGTAGATGAAGCAAGTTTGTTATTGAACGGATTGTCGAATGAGTAGAGTGTTTTTACGCTGTCACGGAGTGACGACATTTTCTGGTTGACAGTACGCCATGCGTCCTGCTGCTTCTTAACGGATTCGAGATGTTCCTGTTCTCGGGTAAGAGGAATTCTCTCAACCTTCATAAGGCCTTCTACGATTTCGTTAGATTTATATTTGTCGTTTACCCCAGGTATACTAAGTCCGGCCATATAATCCTGCCACCCTAAATTTCCTCAAGATTAAATCAATTCGTCGAACAAAACACCAATAGCTCTTCTAATGTTCATTTTTAATCGCTGAACATCAGGCGAAGGTATTTCTTTGATGACCTGGTTTGTAGTTGGATCAACAACTTTAACGATTACGGTATTCAATTCTTCGTTTACATTAAACTGAAGTTTTGGTCCCATAACCATATCAGATAATTTCTGAAGTTCGTAAGCATCAGCTTTTATCTGTGCATTGTTCTGAACTAAACTGTCTACAACTCTTGCACCATCTGCAATGTTTAAATGCTCATTAATTGCCTGAACATTCTGTGTAGCTTTTACAGCGCTGGAGTTGTAATAACGGCCGTCCGTGGCCAAATTTGACCCTATGTTACTTACAGTATTCATAGGCTTTCCTCCTGAAAATTTGAAGAAAGAGAGGGGCGCACCTCTCTTTCTTCACGCGTTCTGTCAAAAGAAGACATCCAGAATTCTCTTAAAAAGAACACGGTTTATACATCCGAATCTATCGATCCGATGGAATTGACTATCTCAAGAGAGCGAGAACGTTCTGGCTCTGTGAGTTAGCCTGAGCGAGCATAGCAGTTCCAGACTGTGTGAGAATCTGGTTCTTTGTGTATTCTACCATTTCGCTAGCCATATCTGTATCACGGATCTGGCTTTCTGCAGCCTGAAGGTTTTCAGCAGCTACATTTACACCGTTAGAAGCCATTTCAAAGCGGTTCTGGTAAGCACCGAGGTCAGCACGCTGTTTAGAAACAGTCATGAGAGCGTTATCAATGGTTCCGATTGCCATGTTAGCAGTTTCTGGTGTAGCAATTCCAATCTGCTCGTCAGTTCCCTGAGCACCCTTGAGACCAAGAGCCTGAGCAGTCATAGTTCCAATGTATACGCGAGCGTTCTGGTCCATGTTAGCACCGATCTGGAACTGCATAACACGTCCTGAAGCTGATTCTGAAGCAAATGCTCCAGTAAGGAGATTCATTCCGTTGAACTGTGCCTGTGAAGCAATGCGGTCAACTTCAGATACAAGCTGTGATACTTCTACCTGAATCTGCATACGGTCTTCATCTGAGTAGATACCGTTTGCTGACTGAACTGCCAATTCACGAACACGCTGAAGAATGTCTGTAGTTTCCTGCAAATATCCTTCTGTTGCCTGAATGAATGAAACACCGTTTTCGATATTTCTGTTAGCCTGGTTAAGACCGCGGATCTGGCTGCGCATCTTTTCAGATACTGCAAGTCCTGAAGCGTCATCGCCTGCGCGGTTAATTCTTTCACCTGAGCTAAGTTTTTCAATGTTGCCCATAATAGCATCATTAGAGATACCAAGAGTACGGTTTGCATACATTGAACTCATATTGTGGTTAATAATCATATTGAGCCCTCCATGTGATTAAAATACAAAGCATCATGCTTTGCACACTGTCTGTGCGGGAAGTCAGGTTTTGCGCCAGCCCGGCTTTTTCAGTCCCATTACAGCAGGAATAATCAGTCTTGCTGTCAAAAGAAATTCCTTTAAGAAATTCTTTTATCAGAAAACTGATTGTCCATGCTGTCACTAGACTAACATAGAGATCTCATTTTCAAAGAACATAGTGCAACTGAAAATGCACATAATTTTAATAATAACAGTACGGTATTGATTAGAAAGAGAATAGAGTAGAATTACCGCGCTATAAACAGGTTTACGTCTTTCGACAGTAAACCTATTTATAGTATATACCGTTATTACATCAAAGACAAGTCAAATTTAATTAACTCATCTTTTTGCAATTCAGTAAGGAAACTAACGAAGAAGGCTCAATACGTTCTGTGACTGTGCGTTAGCCTGAGCCAACATTGCAGTACCAGCCTGCTGAAGTACAGAGTTCTTTGTGAACTGTACCATCTGGCTAGCCATATCTGTATCGCGGATACGTGATTCAGAAGCCTGGAGGTTTTCAGCTGAAATATCCAATCCTCTTACTGCGTATTCCATACGGTTCTGATATGCACCGAGGTCTGCGCGCTGCTTGTTGATCTTAACAAGAGCTTCGTCAATTGTACCGATTGCGCGGTTGGCATCATCTGGAGCAGCCAGTGAAATTTTGTCGCCTGTACCGATTTCGCGAATTCCAAGAGCAGTTGCTGACATTGTACCGATGTAAACCTGCATTCTCTGGTCCATGTTAGCACCAATGTGGAACCACATAGAACCTGTTACAGTGTTTTCACCTGTAGGGCGAGCAAAGCGTCCAGTAAGCATATTCATGCCGTTGAACTGAGCTGCTGATGCAATGCGATCAACTTCTGAAACGAGGGCAGAAACTTCTACCTGAATCTGCATACGGTCTTCGTCAGAGTAGATACCGTTTGATGACTGAACAGCCAATTCACGGATACGCTGCATGATGTCTGTAGTTTCCTGAAGGTAACCTTCAGTTGTCTGAATGAAACTGATACCATTTTCTGCGTTCTGTGATGCCTGATTCAAACCACGAATCTGTGCGCGCATCTTTTCAGATACTGCAAGCCCTGATGCGTCGTCACCTGCACGGTTGATTCTTTCTCCTGAAGAGAGTTTCTCCATGTCTTTAGAAAGACTGAGACCTGTTACGCCAAGCTGACGGTTAGCGTACATTGCTGACATGTTGTGATTGATAACCATAATTTCCTCCTTGGAAACTTTAAGGCAAAATCCTTTTTGCCCGAGTATAAAAATGTGCTTCAGTATTACAAGGCTACATCCACACATTTTTATAGAGAATCGTTTGAGCCTGGAATTCTACGAAAACCAGATTTGCCCATAACTCTTCTTTATGGTTATCGGCAGAAGGAGGTTTAAACTTTAGCAAAAATTTGAAAAAAAAATTAATTTTTTTTACAAATCCAAGCCGTCGAGGATCTTTTTGATTACGGCGCAGGCTTTTCCGCGATGAGAAATGGCATTTTTTTCTTCCGGAGAGATTTCTGCGGCAGTTTTCTTAAACTGAGGAAGGAAAAAGATTGGATCATATCCAAAGCCGTTTTCGCCTCTGGAATCCTTTATGTCTTCAATCAAAGTTCCTTCAAAATTTTCCTGAGCGATGTAGAATTTTGTAGGATTAATCATCAAAACCATTGAACACGAATAATATGCCGAACGTGGTCCGTTAGGAAAATATGTGGAGTCCACGCCGTTTTTAACCGCTTCGTTTAATTCCTGGATAAGGAAAGCATTCTGTTCTGCCTGGCTGATTTTTGAGCCGTCAGGCTTTCCTTTGTGATAGTCAGGACCAGCGTATCGGCTTGACCACACGCCCGGAATTCCGCCAAGTGCATTTACACTGATGCCAGAATCGTCAGCAATTACAGGGCAGTGAACTAAGTCCCACAAGGCCTTTGCTTTAATCATGCTGTTCTGGTAAAAATCAGTTCCTGTTTCTTCAGGATCAAATTCGATGCCTTCGTCTTTTGGAGTTACGATTGTGTGTCCCGAAAAGATCTGCTGCATTTCACGTTTTTTATTAAGATTGCCACTTGCTAAATAAATTTTCATATCTTTGGATTTTACTCAAAAATTCCTTTAATCTCAAGCAGAAGAGCAATCGGTCAGACAAACTGCTGGATTGTGGTCATATCCATTTCGCGAAGCTTTCTGATATAAAAGCTTACGAAACGGCCAGAAAGACCGATGATTTCGCCGATTTCTGAGTTTGTCGGAGCAATTTTGTTTCTTCCGGAATTAAGCTTTCTGGTTTTCTTGTTCCAGTTTTCTGTCTGAAAATCAATCTTTTTCTGGAGCTGTTCAAACTTAATGTTGTCTGTTTCATTGTTTGCAAGCTGCATTCTATAATTGTGAATAAAACAGTACGCGCGGTTTCTGTTGTTTTCGATCTGCTGTCTGTTGAGTGCTTTGTTGATGAGTTTTGATTTTAGCTTGCAGACGGAATCTGTAAGGACTTCTGGGCTGATGTTGCAGAGAGTGCTGACTTTGTTAATCTGACTGTCGCTTATATACCAGGCCGATTTTAAAGCAAGAATCAAAATGCCACGTTTTATTTTTCTGTCCCTGGAATCCTTGAGCGAGAGCCTGTGAGTTCCTTTTGTAAAAATCTGTTTATATACTAAAGTGGGAATTTCTTCGTTCTTTGAGCTGGTAGAAAATTCCGGAACATCTGAAGCAACGTGTATAAGGGAATTTTCATTTTCCTGCATCTGAGCCTGGTAATCACAGATTGAATCCTGAATAAAGAATTTATTGTAATTGTTCCTGTCCGAAGCCTTTTTAATAAAAGTCAGTAGTGAAGTCTGAACCGTTCTGTAAATGTAAGCTCCGAACGGAGAAATCGCCGGATCATATTTATCAAGTAGGGAATTAGTTTTGTACTGAAGAAAGTAGAGTAGAAAATCGCTTCGTAAATCTTCATCAATCGTGTGAAGACCAAAGCGCGGAGGATTTGTGTACAGAATGTGATAAATCTGCACACACGCCTCCTGTTTTGTTAATTTATTTGACTTGACTAAATCAGGAATGTCATCCAGTTTAAGGTCTGTCATAAATAAGCTCCTGCCCTCCAACCCGTTCAGATACCAGAATATCTAACAGATAAAAAAGCAAGAATTGTGCCAACATTTTCAAAGTAAGCCAGCAACTTCAAATTAGCCAAATTAAATTATGTAAAATTAAAGAATCCAAACATTAAAGGATTTTCGAAAATTCCTTTACAATTTCTGGAATCAAGGTATCAAGTTTACCGTCACGGCTCATACCGGAAGCATTTTTGTGTCCGCCGCCGCCAAAATGACTTGCAACAACGCTTACATCAACTGCATCACGGCTTCTAAATCCTGCAGTACAGGAATGATCTGTTTCCTGTCTTACAAATACAACGGCTTCTACGCCTTCGCACGAAAGCATAGCCTGGTAGAACATATCAGAGTCACGGCCTTCCTGACCATAGCGTTTTGTATCTTCCATTGTTTCGTAGGCTACGACAAGCTTTCCGTTACAGTAACGTTCTGCGTGTGCGATTGTAGTTCCTAAAAGCTTGCGGGTCGAGTAGGGTTTGCCGCCTGTGATTTTGTCATATATTTTGTTAGGATTTGCACCGGCAGTAACAAGGCGTGAAGCAAGCTCAAATACGTTGGCTGAATCTTCTCTGAGGAATCTGAAAAAGCCTGTGTCAGTTGAAAGGCCGAAGAACAGAGTGTCAGCCGCTTTTTTATCAAGGGCTCCGACAATACCTTCGTAAAGCATCTGAACAAGGCAGCTTGCCGCAGGGCTTGATGAATCAATAATGCTTTTTGCCTCGTCTGCGCCTGTTGAAGTTTTGTGATGGTCAATGATGAATGTATCAAGCCCGTCAGTGTTTCCGACTTCGCCAAGGCGGCTGATTTCTGAACAGTCAACGATAATAAGACCAGTTTCGTTAATGTCCTGCTGTGACATAAAAGGAATTTCTGAAACGAAATGCTTTTCGTATTCTTTAGTTTCAGGACGTTTAAAAGGACCGTTGTTAACGATTGTAAATGGCTTTTTTAAGTATTCAAGGATATAAGATACGCCCAATGATGACGAAATACAGTCACCATCAGGGTCTTTGTGTCCCACAATAATGAAGTTACTGTGGGAATTTACAAATGTCTTGAATGAGTTAATCTGAGATGCAGTGATAATTTTCATTATCTTAATTCAAGTTCAATTGAGTCTTTTTCTGATTTATCAACTTTAGTATCGTTAATAACACCCCAGATTTTGTTTGTATGATCAACAGGAACAGTAAGAATTACTTTGTGAAAAGCATTGTCTTTCTTAACGATAGTAATGAATGGATTCATTTTTGCAGGTAAATCTCTGATAGAAAGCTTACGTGGTGTGTCTTTCTTCCAGTTTGCCCATGTTTTTGGAATTGTTACTGTGCCGATTTTAGCACCATATTTTCCGTAAAGAACAACATAAAAATCTCTTGAATCAAGAACCTTATAGACAGGTGCTGTCTGGTAAGTAATATCAGCTGTATTGTGTCCGCTTTTCTTTTCTTCTGCAAGGGCAGGGAGTGCGAGCATTACACAAATTGCTGTAAAAAGAATTCCTTTCTTAAAGTTCATAAAAAAACCTCCATGTAAAAAGCAACTTTTACAAGTTTATAAGTATTAATATTATAAAGCACTTATTGGTAACTGTAAAGTAATAAATTCTCTTTATTTCAATATTATGTATTAAAAACAGGGAAGAAATTAAAACGAAATATCTGGTAAATATAAAAATATTTTTGAAATATAAAAATAGTCAGAAAATTTTGTTAAACAAAACAGAAATTTTATTTAAATACAAAAAAGGCGAATCCCTTACGAGATCCGCCTTTTTTGTAGAATTAATCTAGTCTAGGAATTAGAACCAGTATTCAACACGTACAGGAATCTGCCATGCGAATGTTGAATCTCCATCAATGAGGAAGTCGTATTTTCCAGCAGCTCCAGCTTCAGACTGTGTAACACCCTGGAATCCAAGACCGATAAGACCGTTAGAGAATCCTTTTGTTACACCAGCAAGGAAAGAAAAGCTGTTAGTATCATTTACTGTGTTGAAACGAACATCAGCATTTACACCAATTCCGTTTCCAAAATCAAAGTCTGCACCTACACCAGCTGTAACGTCTGCTGTGCTGTCTGTAAAACCTACATTTACGAGAGCGTGTGCTTTAACCATTCCGAATCCATAAGCACCGTAAGCAGCGATTTTGATTTCTTTTCCAGATTCTGTAGGGAAGAATGCACCTACTGAAAGAGCAAGACCGTCAACTGCTTTCAAGTCGAATGCAGCGTTAACTGTTTTTGTAGCTCCGATATACTGAGCGCGAACAAGTCCAACACCAGCGATATCGTAACCAGCAGCATACTGTCCTTCTTTGAAGATGTCTTCTGCTTTAGATCCGTCAGCTTTGAGTGCAGCTTCAATCAAAAGTCCGTCAACAGGTGTTACTTTAACGATAGCACCTTTAACCTGACTATTTTTACCATCACCAACACGGCTGAATGTCAAGTCTTCACCCATACTAGCCATTTTTGAGTTACGAAGCCAGTTGAATGCACCAAAACATCCGTCACCACGAAGAGTGTTGTCCTGAACTTTACCAACCTGAACTTCAAGGAATGACCATGGTTTTACCCAGATGAACTGTGTATCACCAGCACCGATTCCACCTTTATCTCCGTTCATATCAATGTTGAAACCAACATTTTCTGATTCTGCGTGGATAGAAATACCAATACGTGGTCCCTGTACAGTATCCCATGCCCATGATGGAGCAGAAAATCCAACTACGTCAGTTCCCTTTCCAGCTACAGGAGCCCAAATACCACGACCCCATGCGCCAATTCCTACACCAGCGAATGCACTGCTAGCTGCCAATGCGATTGCTGCGATTGTTCCTACGATTTTTTTCATTATGAAAAAACCTCGATTTAATTTTTACATTTTTTATTTAGGGTAGGAACAAAAATAAGGGGCCCTCATTGCTGAAGACCCTCTGTTATGAAAATATAACAATTTTCACTTTTTAGTTAAAAAAGATTTTATTTTTTGTTGTAAAAAATAATAAAATAATGTAAATTAAAATCAATAAGTCCTTGCCATTCAAGGCGACAAATAACTTGAGTATTTGTTAGGCGTTTTAACATAATTTCATCGTGTTCAGAAGCGGTGGGTTATTAGTCTTATAAGGGTTTGTCGTTTACCACAACTGAACTTAGGCATTTGCTGAAAGAAAATGACACAAAAGCTCTGCGAATGGCGCAGAGCTTTTTTTATTGAGGTGGAAATTTTGACTAAAATATTAGATGCTATTAATTCATTTGATAAGCTTCTTGATACTGAATATATTTTTGTACTCGGAAGAAAAAATAAAAGTATTGAATTACATATTTATTTTGAAAAAAGTCATTTCTATCATCTTGCTGGTTTTCAATATTTAACAGACATTGCTAATCTTCATGTAAACCGGGAAAAAGTTTATAACAATATTAAATCTGGTAATATAAAACCAGAATTATTAACCTCTTCAGTTCATTACGGAGAAATATCTGAAAGAATAGATTTCTTAAAATTTATTGAAATGATTTTTGAATCAAATAAAACAGTATTCCGATATAATTCGGCATTGCAAGTTTTTTCATTAATCGAAGCAGATTTTCTTTTAAAAACAGATGTAAAAAAAAGAAATGTTTTTACTTTTTTGAAAAAAGATAAAAATGGAAAGTATTTCTGTAAATCTTTTTTTCCTCAGTTAGATAAAGACTATTCAGAAAAACAGGCAGTATGGACAGTATTATTGAAAAAGAAAATTACAAAGTCCACTGGAACTGAACAACTTCTTTATTGCCATCCAAATTATAAAATAATCAACGGTTAAATTAATTTACTTTTTTAATTAACGACAGTAAAAAAATGGGCGCCTCTTTCGAGACGCCCGATATAAGATTTTAAGTCAAGTTTACACTAGACTGTAAATCTTAGAAGAAGCACTGTACGCGAACTGGTACTGCAACTGTGAAGTCAGAAGCCTTGAAGTCACGGATAGCTGTCTTCATAGCACCCTGAACAGCTACACCGAGTGTACCGTTAGCAATGCCTTTGTCCAACCATGCAGCGAATGCGATTTCTGGGTCATTGTTTACGTCTTTCTGGAATTTCTGTGCGTAACGTACATCAGCACCACAAGAAAGTCCGTTTCCGAGGTCAACACCGATTCCAGCACCAGCAGCTACTTTTGTTTCACCGTTTTCTGCTGTAGGAATTACGATCTGAGCGTTAACGTTTGCGTTAACTGCGCCAAATGGCATACCCCAGAAGAGTCCTACTGTTACAGGAGCTTTGTCTGCTGTGTCAAAGAATACACCAGCATCTAATGTCATGTTTTCAACAGCTTTTACAGATACAGCAGCGTTGATAACCTGTTTGTCATCACCTTTTCCGATGTACTGAGCTTTGATCTGCATGATACCAGGGATTGTATATCCAACCTGAGCCTGGAGATTCTTAGCGATGTATTCCCATGTCTGTGGCTGATAAGCATTAATTAATGTGTAATTATTGTCAGAACCTGCTGTACCGATTTTGAGACCAGCAGCAATGTGAAGACCTTCGATTGGATCCAACATTACGATTGCACCAGCGAGTGGCTGATAAGCACCAGCGAGTGGGTTTTCACAAATACGTGTGAATGTAAGATCTTCACCAAGGATGTTACCTGGACGGAGCCAGTCCCATGTACCGAAACAAGCGTTTCCACGGAGTGTGTCATCGAATGACTGTCCGATCTGAACTTTCAACCAAGAAGCTGGTTTAACCCAGATGTAAGCGTTATCATTAACTGCAACGCCACCACCGTCAAATTTAACGTCAGCTACAACACCAACATCTTCTGAAGCTGCTGAGAAAGAAGCTCCGATACGAGGTGCGTTACCCCATGAAGTTGAAATGTCTGCTTTTGCTTTTCCATCATAAGCAAATGGTGTGAAGAATGCTCTATTAAAGCCCATTCCAAAGTTTGCACCAGCGAATGCACTGCTAGCTGCCAATGCGATTGCTGCGATTGTTCCTACGATTTTTTTCATTATGAAAAAACCTCCTTATTTTTTTTACGACTTTTACAAGCCGATAATACTAGCATAATATCGAACTATTACGTTGTCAAGTTTTTTTTTTGTTTTTTTTAGATGTGTAAATTTTACTATTTTTTGTCTATTTTATTACAAAAATTCACCAAAAAGGAGTGCAAAAAAAAATATGATTTACGGGTACATCCGGGTCAGCACTGACAAACAGACTGTTGAAAATCAGAGATTTGAGATTATTAATTATGCTCAGAAAAAAGGGTTCTGCATTGATTCCTGGATTGAGGAAACTATAAGCGGAACAAAAAGTCCCTGCAAGCGACGACTTGGTCTTCTGCTTGAAACTGTTCAGAGCGGAGACATAATCATTTGTTCCGAGCTATCAAGACTTGGTCGAAGCCTTCTGATGATCATGTCAATTCTTAATTTATTAATGGAAAAACAATGCGTTGTTTACACTATTAAAGACAACTACATTCTTGGAGATGACATTCAGTCAAAGGTTCTCGCCTTTGCGTTCGGACTTAGTGCAGAAATTGAACGGAACCTTATCAGCCAGAGAACTACCGAAGCCTTAAAACGAAAGAAGGCAATGGGAACAGTTCTAGGCCGTCCAAAGGGAATTGCAAAATATGTAAAGCTTTCAAGCAGTAAAGAATTAATTCAGGAACTTCTGGCCTTCAGAATTCCTAAAGCAAAAATTGCAAGAACTTTCAATGTTTCAACTCCGACTTTATATAACTTTATTGAAAGATATTCCCTTTACGTTCCTGATTGAATCAGTTTTGCTGCCGATTAAAGCTGATATTTTTCGGATAAACTGTGAAAGCGAATGCATAAAATTTATACCGAGGTTTTTTCATAATGAAAAAAATCGTAGGAACAATCGCAGCAATCGCATTGGCAGCTAGCAGTGCATTCGCTGGTGCAAACTTTGGAATGGGCTTTAATAGAGCATTCTTCACACCATTTGCTTATGATGGAAAAGCAAAAGCAGACATTTCAACTTCATGGGGTAACGCACCTCGTATCGGAGCTTCTTTCTCAGCAGCTTCAGAAGATGTTGGTGTTGTAGCTGACGTTAAATTTGACAACGGTGGTGTAGCAGTTAATGATAACGCTTACATCTGGGTAAAACCAGCTTCTTGGTTGAAAATTCAGATTGGACAGTCATTCGATGATACACTCCGTGGAAACGCTTGTTTCGGAACATGGGACTGGCTCCGTCCAGGTAACATCCTTGGTGAAGATCTCACATTCACACGTGTTTGTAATAACCCACTTAGCGGTGCATATGAATCTCTCCAAGGTGCAATCGTAATGGTTGATCCAATTGAAGGTCTCCATGTTTCAGCTGGTTTGAAAATCGCAGGTTACAATGCTCAGACTTGGGAAAATGTTGCAAAGAACATTCAGGTTCAGGCTGGATACACAATCCCAGACGTAATGCAGATCAAAGCTCAGTGGATTGGAAACGGTGCTAACGGTGGTGTTGTAAACGCTGCAGTAGCTCTCAAAGCTGTTGAAGGTATGACTCTTGATGTTGGTGCATTCTACAACACAGCTTCTACTGCTGCACAGCCAGTTACAATTTCTGCATTCTGGGGAATGGGATTTGATGCACTTTCAGTTAACGTAAACGCAAAAGTTGATCTTGCAAAAGATGCTGATAATGCTACTAAAGTTGCTGCTGGTGCTGGTGTAGGATATGACTTCGGAAACGGACTTTCTTGTGGTGCTGACGTACGTTACTCACAGGATTTCCAGAAAGACGTAAACAATGACCCAAAAATTGCATTCGCTGCATGGTTGGATAAAGGCATCGCTAACGGTACACTCGGTGTAGCTGTTCAGGGTGCTTTGAAGACATCTGTTCGTGACTTCGGCAGTGATACAACTGACTTCACAATCGCTGTTCCAGTTCGCGTACAGTGCTTCTTCTAAGATTTACAGTCTAGTGTAAGCTTGACTTAAAATCTTAATTGAGGGTCTCTTCGGAGGCCCTCTTTTTTTGTGTAAAGAAATTAAAGGCGAACCCTATATCTAGAGTTCGCCTTTTTTTACAATGAAGTAACAATCTTTAACCTTAAAATATTTGATAAAATTAGTTTACTTTATAATTAAAGATGTTCAAGAAGATCATTAAGTGGAATGTTATATTCTTTTGCTGCCAATTCAGGGGGGATATTAAACTTTGTTACAGCGATAACTGCATCCTTTATTGTATCTTCATATTTTGTTTCTTTTACAGCTTTTTCAACAGCTTTTTCAACAGCTTCATTAACAGCTTTTTCTACAGCAGCATCAACAGCTTCTGCGATACCTTGTTCTATTCCGTCTTCAATACAATCACGCAAATACATTGAATACATCATAAACTGCCTCCTGTAATCAGCATTTTTCTTTGTCATTGTTACATGTGCACTTAACTTTGAGGTAAACTCGTCTTTTGGATTGTTTGTAATAATGAACTCTAGAAAATTTCTAACACCTGGATTTGGATTTTCTTTCCAATTACCTATATTATAAAACAGTTTTGTTGTTTCGTCATCAGGTAAGGTACTATCTTCAACACATTTTGTTTTAAAAGTATAAAGCGGAAGCCCTTTATTAAACGGGTCTTCAAGACAAAGAAATATAATAATATTTTCCCGAAGTTCAAGATAATCCATTCCTTCCTTTAAAACATCAGCATCAATTATACTTGAATAATATCTAGCTCTTTTTAATAGATTTTTTTTATTTGTAGTCTGTATCTCTATATCATAATAATGATTATCATCAGCCGTATACACGTCCATTCTGATGCCATGAGACTCTGGAGTAAATTTAAAAGACATTTCCGATGTAGGATATTCAAGCCTCGATATTTTAATATCAAGTAAAAGCTCAAGAGTTTGTCTGCAGATTTCTTCGTTCTGCATTAATTTTGTAAAAATAAAATTATTTGAAAATGAGAGTGACTCCCATTCTTTAACAAGATCACCGGAATTATAATAAAAGTTTGACATTTAAATCCTTGCGAGTAACGAACTCACAAATATATCATTCTTTTATTTTGAAATAAATCGCATTATTTTATAAATTTCTTTACACAAAAAAATGAAAAGACAAATTAAAGTGACTTATTTGATATGGAATCATAAAACTGTTATAAATCTTACAAGGGTTAATTATCGTTTAAATATGAATACAAAAAATCCGTATTTTTAGAAAATTCTATATCAATTGCTTTAGTTAAATAATCATCTGATTCTAAAAATAAACCAGAATCTGTATTCATCAAAATTTTATATGTTTCAGAAGTTAAAACTTTTTTGTATGCATCTTCATGAGAAAGTTGATATTTTGACATAATGAACTTTGTAATATTAATAACAGATAAACCTTTTAAATGTTCAATTTTTTTTTCATCCATTATATTAACTCCATTCAATTTCCTTTATGCTCAAAATTAACTTATCAGCAACGGACTGTCTTCCTACAAAATATTGTACATCTAGATTTTCTGGCTCAAGAAATTCCAGAAGTTTTTGTTTTGCTTCAATGGAACCTACTTCACCATAAAAACCACGCCAATATGAGTTTAAACAAACCATTGTGTCATCATCAGCAGTAGGTCCAATAACTAAATCATATTCATGAGGAAGTCCACCTGACTCTCTGCACATTAAAATAAAATCAAGCCACTGTTCATCTGCAATATCAAACTTTTTTATATTTAAAGTCTTTGCATACTCTGTATCAATTTTAATTTCGTAAAGTGTTTCTGAAAAAGAATTTTTAGAAATATTTGGACGGCGCGCAACAGCTTCTTTATATTTTTTATGCATCATTCCTATTGCCTGAGATTTTGAAACTGCCATATAAAATCCACGGCCAAAATCTTTATTGTTGCGTCCTTTAAAAACATCTATCTTGAGTATTTTTTCTGCTGTTCCATGAAAAAGAGTTTCGTTAATAAGATGCGACATACTGATCTATTTCCTCAACCATTTGAGTGTTATCCATTGAGTCAAAAATGTCCGGACATTCCCCAACAAAATATAATATTTTGTATTTTTGATCTAATTCAAGAAATTGTTCAGTTGTTAATGAATGATATTTTTTATAATTTTCTGTTACGAGATACATAATGTAAATTGTGTTGTTAAGTCGTTTTTCACTCATAGATTTGTACCTCCTAAAAAAAATACTAAAACTTTATTAAGATGACGACATTATTTGTCAACAACTTACTTGCCATATAAGTAAATTATAACACAAAAAAACAATTTTTTAAACAATCAAAAAGTCTTATTTTATGGTGAATTTAAAGCCAAAATTTTCTTAAAAATAAATCCGAGGTTTTTTCATAATGAAAAAAATCGTAGGAACAATCGCAGCAATCGCATTGGCAGCTAGCAGTGCATTCGCTGGTGTAGGAATTGGATCTTGGGGACGCGCTCTTTGGGCTCCAGTACAGGGAGACAAAAACGGCGTTTCAACTTGGGAAGGAATTTCTTGGTTTGGAAATGATTCACGTGTTGGTATTTCTATCCATGGTGAATCAGAAAACATCGGATTTAACATTGACCTTAATGGTGATGGTGGTACTATCTCTGGTGGTGATACAGCATATTTCTGGGCATCTCCATTTTCATGGTTGACAGTAAAAATAGGTAAAGTTCAGGATGACACAGCACGTGGTAATGCAGGTTTTGGTGCACAGGATTGGAACCGTAATTACTCAGCAGCAAACTTCAATGATGACTTAACATTCGTACGTTTTGGTAATGGTAATGGTGGACAGGCTAAAGGTGCTATCGTTAAGATTACTCCAGTAGACGGTCTTTGGTTTATTGCAACAATGGATGTTCAGGATAACAAAGAAGCAGAAAAAACATACCTTGATAACGCTCAGTATGGTGCTGGTTATACTATCGATGGTATCGGTTCAATTCGTGCTCAGTATATCGGACAGAAAAAGAATATTAACGCTGCATTTGACTTGACAGCTGTTGATAACCTTTTGGTATCTGTTGGTGCATTCATTCCTGTTGATGACAAGAAAGTAACAACAATTGCTGCTTATGCAAGAATGAACCTTGATGCAATTACACTCCATGTTGGTGAAAAAGCAGATATCGATGGTTCTACTTTCAAAAATGAAGCTGCTGTAGGTCTTGGCGTTGACCTCGGAAACGGACTTGGTGTAGAGGCTGATGTTCGTCATGAAACAGCAGATAATGGTTCACTCTCATTTATCGGTGCAATTAACAAAGGTCTTGCTGGTGGTTCAATTGGTGTAGGCTTTCAGGGAAAGGTATCAAATCTTTCAGGTGATGCAGCATTCAGTTGGTGTGTTCCTGTAAGAATCACTGCTGGATTCTAATTCCTACCGTCTTGTTTTATAACTTGACATAGAAATTAAAGGCGAATCTCGAAAGAGGTTCGCCTTTTTTTACAATGAAATAACAATCTTTAACCTTAAAATATTTGATAAAATTAGTTTACTTTATAATTAAAGATGTTTAAGAAGCTCATCAAGTGGAATGTTATATTCTTTAGCGGTCAATTCAGGAGTGATATTAAGCTTTTTAATAGCGATAACTGCAGCCTCTATTTTACTTTCATATTTTGTTTCTTTTACAGCTTTATCTACAGCTTCATTAACAGCTTTATCTACAGCTTCATTAACAACTTTATCTACAGCTTCAGTAACAGCTTTTTCAACAGCAGCATCAACAGCTTCTGCGATACCTTGTTCTATTCCGTCTTCAATACAAT
>JAEDED010000010.1 GCA_016293495.1 Treponema sp.
CAATTTTCCTGCCCGGAAGACTATAGGAGTTTCACACTTGTTGATGAAGCCTCTTTTTTTTAATATGTTAAAGGATTAAAGCTTGTTGTTCAATTTTTTGATTGATTCATTAAATTCAAGCCCGCTAACCGAACTGTCTGGATTAAAATTTATTCCGTCAGTTAAGTTCATGAGATTGTATTCAATACATCCAAGGATTGCATCAAAGTCTTCATCATCAGTATTTACGTCTTTTACAGGCGATTCTCTTCCGGAATCAATGTAGGCATTTGAATATCTGTTCTTAATTTTATGTTTGTTTTTAACATCGCAGTAGAGGTTCCAGAGATAGCGTGCCTGAAGCTTTCTTGTAACTGCGGTAGAAATATTCAATTTTGAAGAAGGCTTTTCTTTTACTGCAGAAGTAATTGTTCCTTTCTGACTGAGCTTGCGGTAAAGATTTGTTTCGTTAAGGAATGAATCTCCGATATAGAATTCAATGACATCACGATATTCCTGAGTAATGAGCATCATCTGCCCGATATTAAGCTTTTTAATTGTAAGGTATGTCGAAAGAGTATCTTCTTCATTTACAAATCTGTAATTCCAACATTCATCTCTGAATTCTTTATATGCATCGTAGTAAAAACTTTCAGTTAAAATGAAGGCTTCGTCAAACTTTGCAACTGCATCGGCATATTTTTTTTCTTTGTAAAAATCAATTGCCTGTTCAACAAGGATTAATGGTTTGTCAGCTTTTGCAAAATTAAAGATTGAAAGATCGGTAAGGATTCCAAGTCTGTGACCAAGGATGAGCTGCTGGATATCACCATTATAAAGGTCGGTTGATATTTTATAGCTTGCACCTGCTTTTGTTTTATCTCCCTGAATAAGAAGAATACGGCCTTCAATTGCATGAAGTCTTGCAAGAGTTGCATTTACAAGATTTGTCTTTGAAAGACTTTTTCTTACATCTTTTAATAAAGCATTGCATGCATTATTTTTTTCTTTAAGTTCTTCTGAAGATAAATATTCCTTTGAATTTACAGACCATGCTGCATCAAGATAAACAAGTCTGAATTCATAGTTTGAAATTTCATTTTGTTCTTCAGTAGGAATTGTTGAAATAACGACATCCTGCTGAAGTGAAGAACATCCTGTCAAACCGGCAAGTGCGATTGCAGCGGCAGCCGCACATTTTATTCCGATTGAAGCAGCTCGCTTTATTTCGAAAACTGCGACCTGTTTATTTAATATTTTTGAGCTTTTCATTTAATTACCTCAAGTTCCATGCGTTAAGTTTACCATCAATTGTTAATGCAAAACAATCCTTGTATGAGTCACCGTTTACATCTGCAAAGCCTGGAATACCGGTTCCTGCAACAGGGAATCCGGAAATAAGTTCAAGACCTGGAGTAAAGGCATAAGTTCTGTTTCCGTCAATTGCAACACAGATGTAAGATCTGTCTTTATCGCTTGTAACTGCAATCATTCCTTCTTTTGCAGTTGCATTATCAATCTGGATACTTAAAACAGTCCCGTCCTGAGCATCAATTCTGAAAAGTTCTGCTTTGTCAGAAAGTGCATAGAAGTATTTTCCGCATGAAGCAACATTGTTGAAGAAAACGCCTTCAAGGTTGATGCGGTGTTTTTCATTTATAAAGTTACCGTTTACTTCCCAGATAGACAGTTCGCCTGACTGAGAAATAAATCCGATCTGGTAAACATAATTGATTTCGTCTGTAAGTGCAGGTAATCCAAAACCGATTTTGTCGACAATAATCGGATCATCTTTGTTGATACACTTGCCGTTATAAAGAACGTAAATCTTTCCGAGGAAACTTCGTTCGTAGATGATTCCGTTTTTGCCGTCATATTTTGCAAGAATATTTACGTCTTCAAATTCGTCCATATCAAACTTAAGTGAAGAAGCTTTTCTGTTTTTAACCATCATGAAACTTCCATTTTCCTTTGGAAGATATGAAATGTTTGCAGAAAGATAAGGTTCATTGATTGCAGAATCAGGAAGTCTCAACGGGTATCCTTCTGCAAGTTCAAGCTTATTGTTGAAAAGATAAAGTTCGTTCTGGTTTGTTAATGCCAGAATCTTTTCTTCCTGTCCGTCATTCGATGTCTGAATGATTGATTTGCCCGGAAGTTCAAATGAGTAAACCTGAGTTTTCTTTACATTCATTGCTTTGACTGTTCTATTATTTTCAAGCCAGAAAATAGTTTCAGGTTTGTCCACATTACAGGTTCTTACTATGAAATCAGATTTGCCTTCAATGTTAATTGGGAAGCCTGGAATATTTTTAAGTGAGCCGGCACGTTTGCTTACAGCGTTGAGAGAGAATACGAGACAGTTGTCTTTGATTGCGATGTCGGCACGACCGATTGTGTATAATTCAATAATCTGAATAAGAGATGAGTTTGAATTAATAAAGAATGGTCTGCTTCTTTCAAGGTCGTAGAACATACTGATTGAATTTTCTTTAAGTGCTTTTTCAGAAACGTCCTGCCAGTTTTTGTTGTGTGAAATATTTGTTCCGTTTGCAAAGGTTGTGTAAATTGTTGAAATACATTCTGCTGATTGTGAGAAGAAAATGTAGTTGTTATATACAAGATAATATGGTTTTGGAATTTCCATCTTAAAGAGTTTTAATACTCCCTGAAGGAATCCCGGGAGCTCAATGCGTGGAATGCGAACACCGTTTAAAATTAAACTCTTGTTTTCTGTAAGAAGAATTGATTTCATAAGTTTTTCAAAAACTTCTTTTCTTTTTGATTCATCAGAAATCTTGATTGCAAATACAGGGTCGTTCAAACCTTCGATTCCAAGAACACTGAATTCATCTGAGGTCCACGAATATAGAAGTTCATCAAGAGAAAGTCCGAAGAAGGAACGGCTCAAGCTGTCAGCGGTATTTAACGTTCCTTCTGTGTTCTGTTCTTCAGGCATCAAAGGTACAATAGTATCAATAAGGTCTTTTAATGTTCCTGTATTGAGAATTGTGTAATACTGAATTGCTGAACTCATGTGCGATACGATTTCTGGCTGTTTTGAGTTTGCAGAAAAGAGCTTTGATGCATTTGCAAGCTGCTTGTCGTTTCTTGTTTCTTCTGTAATATCAAGCGGAATTTCGATGTTGAGGTTAATTTCATCATCAGTAAGATTAAGTGAAAGCAGACTTAATGATTGTTCACTTAATACAGATGAAAGTTTGTAGAGAAGAGCATTGTCTTTAGTAAAGGACTGTGCAAGTGTTTTTGAGTCAACAATGAGACGGATTGATTCATCTGTTTTTTTGTTTAAGAGTGCAAGGTTTTCCTGTGTGTACGAAGCCTTGTGGTCAGTAGAAATTGAACTTACAAATAAGTCAAAATTGTTGCTTATTACAAGAAGATTTTTTACAGGCTTGATAAAAAATACATTGTTTCCGTTTACATACTTGAAGAAGTCTAGCCCGTTCTGCTGGATGTGCGAGATTCCATCGATTGCAAGCAACGGAATGAAAATGTTTGAAAGTCTTGAAGCTGATGACAAAAGACCGAGGTCAATTGTAGCAATAAAAGTATCAGGTGAACCATTTGAGCTGTAGAAAGCGACATCAACCTTTCTTTTTGCAAGATACTTGATATATTTGTTGTCTCTAAATTCAGATTCGCGAATCATCATAAACAGTCCGCGAAGGTCAGACATTTCGTCTGTCGAAAGATAAATGTCTGCAGCCTGAAGGTCGAGCATAGGGTTGATGCTGTCATAAATAGAATCTGTGTGAAGATATGCTGCAAAATTTGACGGAAGCATATCAAGAGGAGATTTTTTGTCAAAGGCACAAATTCCAATCCAAATTCCAATTGTAATAATTAAGCCAAGCAGAATATAAAGAATTGCAAGAAGAAATCTTACGACTGGATTTTTCTTTTTCTTGTCTTTTTTCTGATCTTCATTTTTAATTTCTTCGTCTGACATTTATAACTCCTGATAGTTTAATCAACAAATTAAAATCTGTAATTTAACAGCTATAATTTATCAACTTAAATAAAAGTCTGATTAATTAAAATTTCGTGTAATATTTTTAAGCCATTTACCGCTCTTGTAGTGATAAACGACAACCGCGATTTTTTCAAATTCGTCGAGGTACATAATTGTATAAACAACAAGTGGTGGAAGATTAAATACAAACGCACAGAGCAAACCTAGTGGAACTGAAATTCCCCACATTGCAACTGTGTCGAGAATGAAGCCAAATTTTGAATCTCCGCCTGCTCTGAAAACGCCGCAGATTAATACAGTGTTTACAGAAGCGCCGATGAGAGAAATAGCGCTGATGTAAATAATGTACTTCATATATTCGATTGCCTGTGGCGACAGTTTTTCGGGTGAAAGGTCTGCAAACATAAACATCAAAGGCTGACAAGCAATCATGAATACAGCTCCCAGTACGCCAAAGAAAATTGTGCTCTTTGCAAGACGGGAAGCATTTCTTTTTGCAAGATCGAGTTCATTTGCGCCCATGTGTTTACCGATAAGAATTGCACCGCCGTATGCCATTCCGAAGCACATAACGCTTCCGAGATTGCGAAGAATATTAACGATTGAGTTTGCCGTTACAATATCTTTACCAAGATGGCCGAGAATAACGCCGTACATCGTCCATCCTGTTCCCCATACGCATTCATTGCCAAGTGCAGGAAGTGTATAGTGAATGAAGTCCTTGAACAGAAGTGCATTTTTTCTGAACATGCATTTGAAGTTGAGATTTAATTCCTTTACTCTTGAACCAACGATAAGACAGGTAATAAATTCAATTACTCTTGAAATTGTTGTTGCCCATGCAACACCTTCTTCTTCGAGCTTCGGAAAAAATCCCCAGCCGAAAATAAATGCAGCATTAAGTACAATGTTAAGAAGCAGTGCAGAAACAGAAATTGAAGTAACAGTTTTTACGTGTTCAATGCTTTTAATGATTGTCTCATAAACATTGCTGACTGACATTAAGATGAACGAAATTGAAACGATTCTGAGGTAATCTGCGCCAATCGGGATAAGCTCAGGGTCGCTTGTAAAAATCATCATCAGGTATTCCGGGAATACAAGTGAGAGAAGTCCGAACAAAAGACCGAAGGCTGCAGAAAGCTTAGTTGCAAAACCGAACAATGTTTCAATTGTATAAGTATCTTTTTTTCCCCAGTACTGAGCTGTAAGCATAATCATTCCGCTTGCAAGACCTGTAAGAAAGATAAAAAGAATGAAAGGAATATACGAAGCAAGACTGACAGCTGCAATTGCCTCTTCGCTTACGAAGTTGAGCATGATTACGTCAGTTGAACTTACAGCTGCACTGATAAGGTTCTGGAACGCAATTGGACCTACAACTGTGGCAAGTGCTTTATAAAAGGTTTTTGCTTCAAGTTTCTGGTTTGGAAGTGAATTTTCTACTTTAATGTTGTTATCTGTATTAATCATATTTATTGAAACTTATCATAAAATTCACTAATATTAAAGTATGAGTACTCAGAAAAATATCGATGAAAAAACTCTTGAAAATCTTCTTTATCTTTCAAGACTTTCTCCAGAAGCTACAGATTTAGCAACATTAAAAAAACAGGTAGACGATATCGTAGGCTACTTTGAAATTCTGTCAAAATTTGACGACAGCCAGAATCCATATGACGCATATCCTTCTACAGAAGCAGACAAACTTCGTGACGACGCAGTTGTAGACGGCCTTGATATTCCAGATGTAAAAAAAGTTTCAGAAAACTTTATGGACGGATACTTCCAGGTTCCAAAAGTTTTGGGTGAAGGAGCTTAACAATGACATTTTTCAATATTAAAGACACTGTTAAAGCTCTTAAAGAAGGAACTGTAACAAGTGCCCAGCTCGTAAAAGAATCAATCGACACATTCGAAAAAGATAAAGCTTCAGCTCTTCCATTGAATGCATTCCTCGAAATGTACGATGATGCAGTTTCAAAAGCAGAAGAAGCAGACAAAGAAATTGCAGAAGCAAAAGCAAACGGTAAGCTCGATGAACTTTTTGAAAAGAAACCTCTTCTGGGACTTCCATTTGCAGTTAAAGACAATATTTCAGTAAAAGGACACCGCCTTACATGTGGATCAAAAATCCTTGAAGGCTATGTGGCTCCATATAACGCAACTGTAATCAGCCGCCTCGAAGCCTCTGGTGCAATTCCACTCGGACGCTGTAACCAGGACGAATTTGCAATGGGTTCTTCAACAGAATACTCATGCTACGGCGCTACAAGAAACCCAATCAACCGCGAATACGTTTCTGGTGGTTCATCAGGTGGTCCTGCAGCCGCTGTATCTGCAAACCAGGCACTTTTTGGTCTTGGTACAGAAACTGGTGGTTCAGTTCGTCTTCCTGCTTCTTACTGTGGAATTTACGGATTAAAGACAACTTATGGCGTTTTGAGCCGCTGGGGCGTTGTAGCCTACGGAAGTTCATTGGACCAGGTTGGTCTTTTAGCACACACACCTGATGATATTGCAAAGTCTCTTGCCGTAATGGTCGGAAACGACATGTATGATGATACAAGCGCTGATTTGCCAAACGCAGAAGAGCTTTCAAATCTTGCAGCTTATACAGACGAAGAAATTGCAAAACTCAAAGTTGCAATTCCTAAGCAGTTCCTTGAAACAGAGGGAATGCTTTCTGACGTAAGCGCAGTATTTGAAAACGTAAAGAACTGGCTTTCTTCAAAAGGTGCAAAGATTGATGTTGTTGACTTACCAATCCTTGATGCATCAATTGCAAGTTATTACGTAATCGCACTTTCTGAAGCTGCTTCAAACTTGAGCCGTTTCGACGGAATCCGTTACGGACGCCGTGTTGACAACGGTCAAGGTTATGATGAACTTTACGTTCAGACAAGAAGTGAAGGCTTTGGACCAGAAGTTAAACGCCGTATCGTAATCGGAAACTATGTTCTTTCTGAACAGTTCTCTGGTGACACATACAAAAAAGGTATGACAGTTCGAGCAAAGATTCAGGCAGAAATGGCAAAGCTTTTCGAAAGCTACGACATCGTTCTCTGTCCTACCTGTCCGACACCTGCATTCAAGCTCGGACAGAAAGTTGACAGCCCGCTTGAAATGTATTTGAGCGACCTCTTTACAACTTTCGTAAACCTTGCACGTATTACTTCTATTTCAATCCCAGCCGGAAAGACAACAGAAGCAAGCGGTTCAATGCCTGTAGGTATTCAGTTTGCCGGCGCTATGTTCAGCGAAGTAAAGATTCTCAAGCTTGCTCAGGCCTGGGAAAACGAACATCCTGGCTGCGGCATTCCGCTTAAATAATCAGACTGTAAATATTTTCAAAATACAAAAAAAACGGGAACTCCAAAAAGTTCCCGTTTTTTTTAGTTCGTTTCAGATTAATCTTCGTTATGAGATTTAATATAATAAATTCCGATACCGATTTAATAAACACCGAGAACCATCGGAGGATTCCAGAAGCTTGAATAACTTGTGATGTCTGTCGAAGCTTCTTCCCAGATGCTCTGTGTGGCATACGATTTAGGAATTGAAACTGTTTTTCCGTTTGAGATTGTTTTCTTTACAGGATTCCAGTACTGAGTGTAGAGAATGTGCTGCGAATCAAGGTTTCCGAAATAGTATTTTGCAGGATTGTAAACCGGTCTGAAGGCTTTGTATTCAAGGCCAGCACCTAATGCAGGATCAGCAGGAACCCATCCGAAGTCATCAAGGTAGAAGTTAACCCACCAGTGTGGTCGAGCATTCTTATCTGCGTCAATTAAAATTCCACTCATAACCTTTGCAGGAACACCGGCTGTTCTAAGCATTGCGGCATATAAAACTGCAAAGTCGTAAGCATCACCCTTTTTGCTCTTAAGCATATCAAGACAGTTTGTATCACCTTTGCGGAGTTTGTCCTGAACCTTAAAGTTGTTGATCATATATTCATAAATAAGTTTTGCCTGACGGTATGGATTTTTTGAACTGTAAATTACTTTCGGCATAAGGTTTACAAGTTCCGGAACGTCTGCCGGTACAAGCTTGTCTGCCTTTGTGTAGGTTCTGTAAAGCATTCTTCTTCTGTTGCGTGGAATTGCTACAGAGTCAACATCAATCCAGGTTTCTACAGAACGAACTGTAATGACATGATTTTGGCTGATCTTATATTTTTCACTTGTTGCGTAAGAATCTTTTCCTGTTTTATCCATCACAATCTGGAAAACTGCTGTGTTGTCATAATTTTCTATGAGAGGTTTTGGCCTTGTTTCTGTAAGTGTTACAACAGGCTGGTCAGCAGTCTGCTGTGGAATAGGAAGTCTCAGGCTCAGCACAGAATCCTTTGTTCCCTTGATGCTCGAAACATCCGCAGATGTCTGAACAAGATACATATTCTTTGTTCCGTAATTTTTTACACCACCTCTCTGCAATACTGTCAGAGGAAATTTTACGGAGTTTCCATTTTCTGTAGAAACATAAACATATCCTGTAAAAGCACCGTCCGGGACGTATACACGGATTTCTGTTTCGCTCCAGAAATCGTAGTCAAAGTCGATGTCTGATGCGTGAATGTATTCTGTCGGATCTTCTTTAGGAATGTTTCCGTTGTTAAAACTGTTTTCTGTCTGCTGCTGTTTTGTTTTCTTTGTTGAAAAATAAACCTGCGCAGAAGATTTTTTTGAGCCGAAGTTTTTTCCTGTAATTGTAAGAATTTGACCGACATAAAGACTTTCTGCAGACAGGGAAGTAATTACTGGAGTTGCATAAAGTGAGTCCAGAGGAACTGTCACAGGAATTGCATTTTTGTTTGTAAAGAAATCAGGATTTGAACGGCCCGCATTTGAAACAACATAAAGAAGTCCGTCCTGAGTATTATAAGGAATTGTAATTACGATTTCTTCATCAGTCCATGAAACATAAGAACTTTCTGTAAGGCGGTTACCTGCAATTTCAACGTATGAAGTATCTTTTGAATTGTTGAAATATTTTCCGCGAATTGAAATTACATCACCAGGGGCACCAACCTGCTGCGAGGTAGAAAGAATTATTGGTTTTTCTGTAACTGTATAATTAATTAAAATTGAAAAGCCGATTACAAGTGCACAAACTGCAAGAATACAAAACACCCTGATTGCAGGGTGTTTTCTCAGCTGATATGAAAAATTCTGTTTAAAATCCATCTTAATTGTATTTTAGTCATTTAACAACGAAATATCAACATATGATGGCATGTAAACCTGAAGTGATGAACCGTCATTCTGTACGAAAGAAGGTGAGAAGAAGTCATCAGCAAGAAGGTTAGATGCATTTTCTGCAGTCTTTGATCTGCGGCGGTTTGATGAGCCATGGAGGGATACGTTAGTTCCTGTTGTAAAGGAATCAAACAGGAAGTCCTGTTTGCTGTATGATGCGTTAACGTTTGTCTGAACCGGATATGCGTTTACAGAAACTTCTTTAAGGCCGCTTGTGTTTGTAAGAGAGAAGTTTGATGTTCTCTTGAGAGTCGGGATAGCGGCAACTGTTTCTGTAACTGCAGGAGCGTTACGAAGACCGATAGGAAGAACAAGTGCAAATACAGCTGCGGCTGCTACTGCCATAGGAATGTATTTTTTTGCAGTAGGGAACATTGTTACATTGCTGTTATTTACTTCTGAAGTTGTTTTGGAATAACGCATTCTGCTCTGGAGACGTTCAAAACTAGCATCAAGAAATTCCTGTGAAAGATCAAGCTGTTTTGAGTCGAGCTGAATTGCTTGGTGAGTCTTTCTTAAAGCTTCAAGCTTTGCCTTGCACTTTGGACAGTGTTCAAGGTGAGCTTCGTAGTCAGCCTTAAAGTTTTCTGGTAATTCATTATCGAGATAAATTGAGTGAATGTCGTTTTCAGGACAAGTAAACATCATTTTCTCCTATGAGTTTGGCAAGTGCTTCGCGGGCTCTGAAAACCCTGACTTTAACATTGCCTTCGGTAATACCAAGAGTTTTTCCTATTTCTTTATAATTCATATCTGCATATTCGCGCAGAATAAGAACTTCGCGGAGGTTATCAGGTAACTGCGCAAGGGCTATCTTTACCTTTTCTACAGTTTCCTGGTTAAGCAGGTCTGTTTCACCTGAAGTCTGTACGCGATGATCTTCGTACAAAGCTTTCTGGTAAGCCTTCTGTTCCCGGCCCTTGCGTTTTACATAGTTAAGGGCTGCATTCTTTACAACACGGATGAGCCAGAATGTAGCATCATTCATTGTCGGGAATACCATTTCTTTTTCGCTGGCTTTAATATATGAATCGTGAACAAGGTCTTCTGCAACCTCAGAGTCATTTACAACCCTGACTGCTACTTTGAACAAAAGAGACATTGTTGCTTCATATATTTTTCTAAAATCGGCAGAATCGGCAGCGTGAAATCCTTCGCTTCCTATCTCATTACCTGCTATATCTTTAACCACTCTCACTCCAAATAGTTACTGAAAAAATAAGAAAATTCTTAGAAATTCTTAAAAACTCTATAAATTACCTGAAATCAGGTCGAAAATTACTGTCTTTTCCATGTAGGACCGGTAGGAGTATCAACTATGATAATACCTCTGGCAGCCAGGTCGTTACGGATTTTGTCTGCTGTAGCAAAATCTTTTGCCTTTTTAGCTTCTGTACGCTGAATAACAAGTGCATCGATTTCGGCTGCTTCTGGGTCACCTGCGTGGTCGTCTCCAGCCGGTGCATTTGAAGCCTTCTTTGCTTCTTCAACAAGGCTCAGGGCAAGAACTGAATCCATATTTTCAATCAAAGCAAGGGTTTCTTCAGGTTTGAGTTCAGTATCTTTGACTGCAAGCTGAACGCGACTCAAGGCCTGTGGTGTAGAAAGGTCGTTTTCAAGGTCAGCCTTGAAGGCGTCAAGATATTCCTTTGCTTTTGCACTCAGGGAATCAAGCGGTGCGACCATTCCGGCAGAAGCATCAAGAATTGCTTTTACCTTGTTTACAAGGGCTTTTCTTGAGTTTTTAGCCGAATCCATTCCGTTAAAAGAGAATACTAAAGGCTTTCTATAGTGTCCTGCAAGAAGGAAATATCTGTAGTCCAGAGGTTCGTATCCTTTGTCTGTAAGGCAGTATCCTTTTTCTGCAGGAAGTTTTGTCTGAAGTGTAATGAAGTTTCCTGAAGACTTTGACATTTTTCCGCCTTCGAGGATTAAGAAGTCATTGTGGAGCCAGTAATTTACCCAAGGGCCTTCCTTGCGTTCTTCTTCTGTAAAGCTTCCTTCTGACTGTGCAATTTCGTTTGTATGATGAACTGGAACATGGTCGATACCACCAGTGTGGATATCAAAGTGCTTTCCGAGGTATTTCATAGACATTGCTGAACATTCAATGTGCCAGCCCGGATATCCGCGTCCCCATGGAGAATCCCATGTCATAGCCTGGTCTTCAAATTTTGATTTTGTAAACCAGAGTACAAAGTCACCAGGATTGCGTTTGTTTTCGTCAACTACTACAACTTTTCTTTTACCTGCACCTGCCTGGAGTTCTTCCATGTTGAGGTTGGCAAGCTTTGCGTAATCAGGATAAGTTGAAATATCGTAATAAAGGTTTCCGCCTGCCATGTAGGTGTGGCCGTTTGCTTCAATCTTTTTGATGAGTTCAATCATTTCTGGGATATGATCTGTAGCTTTACAGATTACGTCAGGATGACGGATATTCAATGCGTCGATGTCTTTGATGAATGCATCTGTGTAGAACTGAGCTACTTCGAGAACGCTCTGATGACGTTCTGCGGCAGACTTTTTCATTTTGTCTTCACCGTCGTCGTTATCGCCTGTAAGGTGTCCGACATCAGTGATGTTCATAACGTGTTTGATTTTATAACCAAGATAGGTAAGAGTTCTGTCTAGAATGTCGAGGAATACATATGCGCGTAAGTTTCCGATATGTGCGTAGTTATATACTGTAGGACCACAGCCGTAGAAACCGCAGAAACCTTCTGTGATCGGCTTGAATTCCTGAAGAGATTTTCCCATTGTGTTGAATAATTTCAAACTCATATTTACCTCGGACCAAGAAATATATTATAGTAAAGATATGATTAATTTACGGGAAATATCACAAAAATTCAATATAGAAGAGGAATTTGGCGTATACGAAAATGCAGAAATGTCGCGCCGTTTTTCTTTTAAGGTAGGTGGAAAAACTCCTTTACTTATTGAACCGCTTACAGAAGAGGCCCTTTTAAAGGCATTGAATATTCTTGAAGCGGAGAAAATTCCTTATTTTATTCTCGGCGGCGGAACAAACATTGTTTTTTCTGACAACGGATTTGACGGCGTCGTAATTTCCACAGTAAAGCTCAACAGAATCGAACAGCTCGCAGCCGACGGCGATGATGTGATTTTAAAGTGCCAGTGCGGCGTTCTAATGAACACGCTTGTAAACCATGCGGTAAAGAACAGCCTTACGGGACTTGAAGAGTTCTGCGGGCTTCCTGGAACCTGTGGTGGGGCCGGATATATGAATGCGCGCTGTTTTAACAAAGAAATCAGTGATGTTGTGGGAACAATTACTTATTTTGACAAAAATTCCTCTAAAAATGACGCTTCAGGTGGAATTTTCGAGAAAAAGACACTTTCTTACGATAAATCACTCTGGCAGTACAAGATTTCGCCTTTTACGGGCACAGACAAAGTCATCGTTTCTGTGGAATTTCGTGTAAGAAAGACTTCAGATTCCTCGATCCAGCAAAAAGCTTCGGAGTTTATGAAAGAAAGGGTCGAAAAGGGCCATTTTAAATTTCCATGTGCCGGAAGCGTATTTAAAAACAATCACGCCTTCGGAAAACCTACGGGGCAGATTGTAGACGAGCTTGGACTCAAGGGCCACTCAATCGGAGGCGCCCAGATTGCTCCATGGCACGGAAACATCATCATCAACCGCGAAAATGCCACTTCAAAGGATATTAAAGAGCTTGTTGAGTTTGTAAAAGAAAAGGTAAAAGAAAAGACAGGCTTTGAGCTTGAAGAAGAAATTCTGTTTTACTAAAAAAATCACGGCTGAGAATAATTCCTTCTAAATAATTTTTTTCAGTTTCCGATAATTGAACAAAGGTATATACTGTATTAAAATAGACTCAAGGGAGAAACTTGAATGCTTCAGCTTTCATTTGTTAATTTTAAGAAAGGCTCATATATCGTTGTCGAAGGACAGGATACTAGTGACCGTTTTTATATTATCCAGGTTGGACATGTACACTGTGTTCACGAAGCAAATGTTCCTGTAAATAATTCAAATAATATTCTTGGTCCTGGAGACTTTATCAGCGTAATCCCTTGTATGTCTAATCATCTCCAGATTGAATCGGCAATTGCAATGACAGATGTTGTATGTATTTCTGTCCGCCGTGATCAGTACCCGGAATTGATTGAACGCAATACTCCTGTTGCCATGAAAATTATCCGCACCTTTGCAAACAAGATGCGTCTCTTAAACGAAAATCTTACAAAGCTTGCATTAAACAATGTTGCTCAGGATTCTCCTGAACAGATTTTCTCAAGTGCAGCTTATTACGAAAAAGAAAAGAAATTTGATATTGCCGTTTACGGTTACTATCAGTACTTAAAAGCAAATCCCACTGGTCCGAACGCAGCAACTGCAAAGCAGAAGTTCATTCAGCTTAAGCCAAGAACTCATGCTGTTTATTTTGAACCAACTCAGGAGCTTCTTCGTGTTTATCCAAAGGGAACTATGGTTTTCTCAGAATGTCAGTCCGGGGCTGAAATGTATATCATTCAGGAAGGAGCTGTCCGTATTACTAAGGTTGTTGATGGCCAGGAAGTTATTCTTGCCGTTCTCAAGAAAGGTGATATGTTCGGTGAAATGGCATTGCTTGAAAACAAACCTCGTTCTGCAAGTGCAATCGCTCATGAAAACTGCCGCCTTATGACAGTTAACCGCAAGAACTTTGACCAGATGGTTGCAACTCAGCCTCAGTTGATTGCACGTCTTACAACAACTCTTGCTGAACGTTTGTGGTCAATGTACCGTCAGCTTGCAAATACTCAGCTTAAAGAACCTCTCTGGAAGCTTCTCGATATGCTCGCTCTTCAGATGGAAAAAGCAAAGGTTGTTATGGCTACAGGTTCAAACTATCAGACAGATCTTTCAGTTCAGGATCTCGTTGATATGTGTGGTCTTCCACAGAACCAGCAGGCAACTGCAGTTTATGCTTTCCAGAACGACAGTCATGTTAAAATTGTTAACGGTAAAATCTACATTCCTAACTGCGTAGAACTTGCTAAGCAGGCAGCATTTTATCGTAAACAAACACAGAAATAATTCCGATAATTAAGTGATGAAGAATTTTTTTAAATCACTTAAGTCACAGAAAACTTCAATTTTTCTCATTTTATTGATTTGTGCATGTTCACTCTGTTTTGCACAGCAGTCTGCGAATAAGTCATCAAGCAAGACTTCAAGTCAGCAGGCCTCGAATCAGTCTGGCGATTTGCCTTCAGGATATGGCGGTGTTAATCTTGGAATGTCTGTAGATGAAACAAAGAAGGCCTTGCAGTCTAATTCTGATTTTGGATATAACGGCGACCGTGATGTTTCTCTTCTACCTGGTGAAAACCGTGTGCTGATTGAAACAGATGCAAGAGATTTTGCACGCTGGTCATTCCTTGAGCAGTGCTGGTTTCAATTCTATGATGATAAGCTTTATACAATCATGCTTAACCTGAATAAAAAGAAGGTTGATTATTACAGCGTGTACAGTTCCCTTGTAAAAAAATATGGAGAACCTGTTGAGTTCAGTCCTGAACGAGCCGTATGGAAAAACGACGATGTTCAGCTTAGTCTTGAACGCCCGTTGATTTTAAAATACATTGACCTTAAAACTTTTAATTCGCTTGTTGACCAGTCAATGGTTGAACAGACCGCTCAGGAAAAACTCCGCGAAGAATTCCTGAACAGTTTTTAGAACAGTAAACAGGCAAAGTTAAATAACTAAAAGGTTATCAAAACAGCAGGGTTAGCAAAATGAATTATTTTCGGAATAAAATAAAATTTTTTATCATAACTGCTTTTCTTTTTTCTGCCGTAATGACAGTATTTGCTTCGTGCGGCGAAAAGAAGCTCAGGACAGTTGATATCAGTATTACAAAAGCTGATGGTTCTGTTGTGATGGTGAATTCAGAAGTTGCAGAAACTGATGAACAGCGCCAGAAAGGTTTTATGGAACGTAAAAATATTCCTGATGGAACTGGAATGATTTTTGTTTTTGATGCTGATCAGATTTTGTATTTCTGGATGAAGAATACGCCGACAGCATTATCAATTGCATACATTGACAGTTCGGGAATTATCAGGGACATTTTTGATATGGAACCGTTCAGTCTTGCATCTGTCGAGAGCACAGTTTCGGTAAGGTACGCTCTTGAAGTTCCTAAGAGCTGGTTCAAAAAGAACGGTATTAAACCTGGTGATAAAATCAGTTTGAATTTCTAAAAAAAATCGGTTGAAGAACTTTTATTGTGGTCTTCAACCGATTTTTTTTGTGGAATGCCGGACTAATTGAAAAAATCTTCCGATTTTTTTTTGTGCTGCCGTACTTAGTTATTTTCTAATTTGGCTAATTCTGTCTGGGCGATTTTGTCATCCGGATCGAATTCGAGGACTGTAGTAAAATACTTCTGGGCGTCGGCAATGTTTCCTTCGCGGAGTGCGACATAACCGAGATTTGAAATAATTTTTGTGCTTTCTGGTTCGATAGCCAGAGCTTTTAACAGTGCCTTTTTTGCTTCTTCATAATTGCCGGTTTCAAGATGGCAGATTGCCATTTCGTTATAGGTATCAGAGTTTGTATCTCCGCCGTATTCAAGTGCTTTGCTAAATGCCTGAATGCCGTCTTCAAAACGTCCGAGGCGGCGTAATCCCCAGCCGAGCATGAACCAGGCGTTCCAGACCTTAGGGTTGTTCTGAAGAAACATGCGGATCTGATCAAGACCTTTTTCTTCTTCTCCGTTTGAAATCAAATCATAAGCGGCTTTGAATCTTGCATCATCCATGTTCTGGTTTTTAATATTGTAAACGATTTCCTGGGCGCGTTCTTTTTTATAAACGCCGTTGTCGCCAAGGTCTTCATCTGGTGTGTCACATGTCAGGGCAAGGTATGTTTCAAATGCATCTTTGGCATTCGAATATTCCTTCTGCTTGAGATAGAAAAAGCCTGCATTAAAGAATGCATCAGGAATTGCAGGTTCTGCAACCATTGCTTCTTTGTAATAGTGAAGGGCGTCTTCGTCGTAAGCATCAGCATCTTCAGTTAATCCTGAACGGCGGTAACTGTCAGCACGCTGGTCAAAGAAAAGCGCCATGTTCAAAGTGATTGCTTTATCTTCAGGATCGAGTCCCTGAAGTGCAAGAAAAATTTCTTCTGCGAGTTCAAAATCTTCGTTTTTAACTTTAAGAATTGCAGCTTCTGAAAGTTCCTTTTTAATGTCAGGACGAGCTTTTGTAATAATTGATCTGTAGTACTGAAGATTCTGGTTGTGTTTGTCGTATGCGAGTACTGTAAGAATTCCTGCTAAAATCTGTTCCTGAGTAAGCTCTTCAGGATTAAACTGGCCTGGTGCATCGCTATCCTTTTTCTGTACAGGAAGCGGAATCGTAACGTCGATAGGGAACGATTCTTTTGAAAGTTCAAAACCTTCAGGCAGTGTGATGAAATAAACAGATTCAAGAGGGCTATTTGGCGTCATTGATATATTCCTATAATGATATGAATTTCTTATATGAGTAATTTACAGATTTAAAGTGAATTTTTCAAGAACAGCTATGCCTGTGCAGGTACTTCAGCTGTAGTGCTTTGCTGCTGAGCTTGTGCTTCTGCAGAAGGCTGTGCGTCGGCTGGAGCAGCTGCCGGATTCTGAGAGGCTTCTGCGCTCTGACCTTCCTGTGGAGCTGACTGTGCTGCGGTCTCTGCCGGTGTGGCTGGCTGTGCCAGTGCGGCTTGCTGAATAGAATTCTGCTGTTGTTGCTGCTGAACTGTATTAAGAATATTCTTTCTTACAGTTGTGAGATATGAATTGATTCTGATTCTGTATGAGGTCGGCACGTTTGCTTCATCAAACTGAAGACATGCGTAAATAATTTCTGGTCTGCCTTCTACCGGGCTTGTTTTTACAACATGGCCTGGAAGCTGGATGATTTCGTCCGGTTCATCAAAACGAATGCGGAGGATTGTATCTTTTCCCTGAATGAATTTTTCTATACCGAGAAGAATTACTTTTGCACCAGAGAAAGAAATATCGCGAAGAATACAGCGGCGTGGAACATTCTGAATAAAGATGATTGTTTCATCTTTTGACATGTTCAGGCGGCGCTTTGTGTCTTCTGTAATTGTAATACGTTCATCCTTACGACGGATTGCATTTGAATTTGCTTCGAGCATTGATCCGATTTTTTCAATCAGGTCATCAGGTGGACGCTGAGTAAATGTAAGTGTAATAACTGCCAGTTCTGAAGAACTCATGTAAGGGCTGATTTCTGTAATGCGGCCTGTTACAAAGAAACTGATTGGCTGGTCATGCTGCTGGATAAAATAAAAACGCAAAGAAACTGGAGGAGGTTCTTTTTTTGACATTGCTGCGTAAGCACCGCCTTTAGTTCCTACAATGATTTTTGCCATCTGGAATGATGTTGAATTGATGATACATGGCCACTGAGCGCCATTGCATTTTACATAAATTTGACGTGGGTCCACAGCCAGAGTGCGCAATACTTCTTTAGTATATGTGACTTCTTTGTCGCGATAAATGTCATAATAATTCTGTAGCTGCTGGCTTGTTATGATTCCCATATAAATACCATTTTAATTTATCTATATCTATTTGTCAAACTAAGTTTAAAAAAGTAAGATTTTGGAGAAATTCTGCTATTTGAAGCATAAAAATGCCGGTAAAGACGGGTTTTTATAGTAAGAAAGTGCGTTTTTCTGGTTAATATAGAGGGTTGTTGAGGAACCTCCGTCAAATTCCATGGCGTTCTGGCAGCCGAAAGCCTTGAAAATCTCTGCACACTGCTGGTAATTAAGCCCTTCACTCCATGCTTTTACCTCGCCTTCGACTGCAAGTATGTACAAAAATCTGCCGTCCTTAGAAATTCCACAGGCAGTTCTTGAATCTTTAATGTCCTGGAACTCGATTATGTTACCATTTTCGAGAATCTGCCAGAAACCGCCGTGAAGTGCAGTAAGGTTTTCTGCTTCGGCCTCTGAATATTCCGGGATGTCGCTCTGGCTTTTGAAAATTTTTGCTTCGTATCCACTGGCGGTCTTATAAAGAGCGAGGGCTGCATAGCGTGAGAGCGGATTTGAGTATCTGATTTTATGTGACTGTGTAATTCCTGCTGCTTTTTTTGAAGACAGAGGGGACTTTGAAAAGTAAGGAGTTGTGTTGATTAAAATATCACAGGTTTCTGAAAGTTTTGATGCAGAAATCTGAGGGTCAGGAAAATTTGTAAGGTACGGGAACGGTTCAATAACAAGTGAAGGATTTTGTAAATCTATTTTAATTCCGTGACAGAGCGCCAGCGGTTCCTGGATATAGAAATCAAAGGTGTCTGAATAGGAATTAAGTTTGTGCCAGTCTGCTTTAACGTGAGACGGCGTTTTGAAGGTAATGCTGTCTGCAGCATTGTTATTTGTTGATACACAGGTTGTAAGAAAGAGAAGTGTGAGTAAAAATAGAACTGAGGTTAAGCGTTTTATTTTTACTTTCACGAAATATTCTCCATAAGGGTTTTGATGTTATCGTTTCTGATCTGGTATGGAATTCTGTCCCATGGAAGTTCTTTTTCGTAGGTGAGCGGATCTTCTGTCGGTTTTTCAATTACGACTTCGAATACATTCTGCTGAAGTTTTTTTACGATTTTTGGTTTAAGAATATCCTGTGCATAAGTGCCGGCCAGCGAGCAGGTAAGAACTGCCGCAGCGGCAAAAATTTTAAAACATTTTTTCATATAGAGTCCTCTGGTGGAAAGCTTTTATTTTGTGATAAAGCGTTGTGCAGGTGTTACAACCCACATTGCTTTAAATTCTGTGTTGCCTGTGTTTACAATTACGTGTGGTGCGTTTGCGCTGAAAGAAACGCTGTCGCCTTCATTCAGTTCGTAAACATAATTTTCGTAATGAAGTTCGCATTTACCTTGAAGTACAAAACCCATTTCGCGGCCCATGTGTCCGTAAGAACCGCGGTTTGTTTTAACGCCTGCAGGAATTGAAACGATGTATGCTTCGAGAGTGCTCTGTCCGTCAGAATCATCCGGCTTTACAACTTCTTCGTAAGAAATTGTTTCTTCATGAGATTCGCGGCGTTCTTCTTTTCTGATAATCTGAACCGGATGTTTTCTTCTGTATTCTTCAAAGAGATATTCAAGGTTAATGTCGAGTACATCTGCGAGTGCAAGGAGAGTATCAATTGCAGGGCTTACACGGTTTCTTTCAATCTGAGATACAAGACTTTCAGAAACGCCTGCCTGAGATGCAACAACTTTTAAGGTATAGCCTTTGCGTTCACGAACAGTACGGAGTTTTTCTCCAAAGTGATAAGGAACTCTTTTTTCCTGGCTGGAATCAGAGTCGTCCTGGTAATTTATTTCGTTATTTGAATTATTTTGCGAAGTGGTCATTATTCTGTTTCTCCTTTTCCTGTTCCATTACAAACTGGATGAAATAATCTTCAATTGTTTTATGTGGACCGGCAAGGCGCATTCTTGCACGTACGCGCGCATTATCGCGGCGAACTGTGTATAGCGAATAGAAGTCTCGGTAGTCCAAACCTGCATCGGCTTTAACATGAACACCAAGAAAGCTTGATACTTCGTCACGGCCAATTGCAGGAATTCCTTTAGTTCTGAGAATTGTTTTAAGCTGAAGGATCTGTTCATGAGAAATTCCGAAGAGGAATTCTTCCATGGCCTGGGATACGCCTGAGTCACCGAGTTTGGCTTTCATAAAGGTGGTCCACTGATCGTCCAGCTGCATTGAAAGCATTAAAAGTTCGCTGGTACCCATCATTGTTCCGAAAGCTGGTGCAAGTTTACGGCGTGCTGTCCAGATTTTAAGAAGTGTCGGTGCGATGTCAGAAACGTTCTGGTCAGTGCGGTGTTCCCATAAGAGAAGAAGCGCCATTGCCAGTTTTTGTTTGAACTCCATTTCGACAGACGGATCGTGGAGAAGGTTTAGGTAAACATCTTCTGCAAGAAGTGAACACATTAAAGTGATTGTTTCCTGCTGAAGTTCCTGCCAGACTGCATCCGGCTGCTTAATACTTTTTGCAAATTTATAAAGTGAAGAGAATGTATGAATTTTTGCTACAAGGAATCCTTTTCCGAGGGTTGCCTTTGATGGAAGCTGAAGAGTGTAATCTCCTTCAGCCTGATGTTTAATCAGGGAATCAATTAAAGACTGTGGAGTGCGTTCCCCGCCAGAAAGATTGTGGCGTTCAAGAAGTGAAGGAAAGTGCGCAATACTTCTGGCAAGATCTTCCAGATCACGCATGCGTTTTTCAAAAACTTCGTATTTATCAGGATCAACTGTTTTTGCGACAGATATAATGTTGTCATACATCTGCTGCTGATGCGGTGTCAATACAACGATTCCAACATCCTGTTCATTTTGTTCTTCAGGTGTGTCAAAAAAATCGCGTAAATCTACTGCGATATATTCTCCTGTTTGATTATTTGTTCCTTCCACAAAATAAATTATACCATAATTTATTCTATATTTCCACCGATAATTAATATATGAGAGTAAATATCAAAAAGTCAGTATTTATCGCATTTTCTTTTATTGTTTTCTCAGTTTCGGGAATTTTTGCCCAGGAAGCGAATAAACTGCTCGTTTCTGAAGGGGATATTAAAATTGTAGAAGAGCATGATTCAAAAGGTAAAACTAAAGGCTACCATCTCTACATTAAAAAGCGTCCAGGCGTTGAATCTGTAATGCTTACGGAAACTACAAAAGATCCTCTTGGCCTTGAACCTAATTATGCATACCGCGCAAAAGAGTATAATAAAATCAATGGCGACGAAATCAGAATGCTTAACGGTGAACGTCTCGATTCCCCAAGTGCAAGATATTCTCTTGTTGATTCAACTGTCGAAAAAAATGAATACTTTGACAAGTGTTTTCATATTTATATCCCGGACGAAATAGTGTTCGGTTATCCCTGGAGCCGTAACGGAACTGTAAAAATCGGCAAAGGAACTTTTATCAACATCCGTTCTTTCGAAAAAAAATATTGTGATTATACAGGGAAATATTTTGACAATCCGTACATGTTTGATTTAGTTGTCAGAAAGCGTCCTAAAAAAGCAGAACCTGAAAAGAAAGAGGAAGAAGTAAAAGAAGTCGTACTGACTGACAATTACAATCCGATGGCGGCTCAGACATTCGATGAAATTTCTGATTTTATGATTTATTCAAAAGGTCCGGAAACAATCGTTGACGACATTATGGATGTAATGAAAAGAATTGATCCTTCACAGGCATCTGATATTGTTTTTGCAATTGATGCTACAGGAAGCATGAAGGATGATATTCAGAAGCTCAAAGATGAATGGCTTGTTGCACTTGAAGAGGGTCTTAAAGATTACACAGATGTAATGATCGGGCTTGTGTTCTATAGAGATTACAACGATAACTTTAACTACAAGGGATTGCCTGTAAAAATTTATCCGTTTACAAAAGATTTTAATGTATTTGTAAAAAATGTAAGGGCAATTAGAATTGCAGGAAATGAAGGCGGCGATATTCCTGAGGCTGTTTACGAAGCCTTGTATGCGTCGATGGACTTTTTTGCATGGCGTGAAGGAGCTTCGAAAACCGTTATTCTTATCGGAGATGCAGAACCACATCCAGAACCAAGACGTACAAAAAAATACAGCCGCAAGCTGATCGAACAGATGTCTAAAGAAAGAAACATTGAAATCAATGCCATCATAACACCTGATAACAAAACAGACCGCGGCCGTTAAGTAAATAAATTAAATCTGATTTATTTATTTTGTTTTTGCAGCTTTTTTATTCTGCTCTTCTTCAATAGCAGTAATTTTATCAAGCTGGATTTTTGCTAATTTCTTGAACTTTGGCTGAACCTGATAAGCTGCATCAGGTCTGTCATAGATTTCAATAATTTCGTTGAACATTGTTTTTGCAATCTGATATTTTTTCTGTTTGAGATTGTTTGTTGCAAGTTCGTATCTTGTTTCAACATAACATTTTAAATCTGCGCCGTAAGTATCGATACATGCAATAAAATATTTGTTTGCAAGCTGATAATCTTCGTTTGCCGAAGCGTCCTGTCCTTTCTGGATTAACTGAGAATATGACAGATCATCTGTAACAACTGCTTTGTTTGAGGCACATGAAGTAAAGGCTGCAATCGCAATGAAAGCGCCTGCTAAAATTGTAATCAATTTGAAATTTAATTTTTTCATGCTTAAATAGTATCAAAACTTTTGTGAAACAACAAGTCTGTTTTTTCCGTTCTGTTTACCGATGAGGAGATTTTTATCTGCGTCATTTAAAACTTCAATTGCAGAATTCCAGTGCTTTGAAGAGCTCATGCCGTAAGTTGCAGAAACATGAATAATCTGTCCGTTGTAATAGAACGGTGAAAGAGAAAGAAGTTCACGGATTGTATCAAGTTCGAATACAGTTTCTGAAGAAATACGTGGAAAGATAATTAAGAATTCTTCGCCGCCCCATCTTGCAACTGCAGTCTGAGGATCAAGTTTTGATTTTAATTCATGGGTATAACTTTTAAGAACAAAGTCTCCGCAGTCATGACCGTATGTGTCGTTAATTTTTTTGAAGTCGTCAATGTCGAGAATTGCAATTGCATATTCAATGCTTTCATTTGCTTTGCGTGATTCGCAGGTTGTAAAGAACGACAGTGCGAGATAACGGTTCATTAAGCCGGTTAGCGTGTCGTGACAGGTAATGTATTCAAGCTTTTTTTGTGTAGATTCATTTTTAAGTCTCATCTTCATCAGAGAAATTGAACTGTTCAGAGAAATCAGAATGAGCTGAATACAGGTAATTGTAATGTTTGAAAAAAGTGTGATTCTTGTATAAAGAAGCTGGGGAGGAGTTAATTCCTCTGTAGAAATATAAACCTGAAACTTATAGAAAAAAGTATGAATGATCGTAAGGGAAATAACTGTAAGAGATAAAATGAAAAACTTTTTGTTTGTCTTATAAACATTGCTGAATAAATAACAGATGATAAAAAATGAAATCAAAAGAATCTCAAATTTTGGATCGCATTTTGTAACAGTAATGGAATACGCAATTCTTAAACAGGATTCAATTATATAGAACATATAAAGAAGAAACGTATTTTTTTTGTGAAGTAATAAAGTTATGATTACATAAATTGCAGCTGATGCTGTATTCCAGATCAATACAGGTAGAAAAAAAGTATGATAGTGCCCGAACATAACAAGGCTGTTTAATAGAAGAATTGCAGCAGTAATAAAACATATGAATGGGAATGGGTTAGTTAAAATACGCATTGCAAGGGCTCTTGTTTTCATTAATTTGCATCTCCTTTAACAATGCAGTTTTTGCCTGACTGTTTTCCTTTAATGAGATTTTTGTCTGCTTCAATAAGCATCTGTTGAAAGTGTACTGATCTGTTTGGCTTTGAAAGACCGAGCGTAATTGTAAGTTTGATTGCCTTGTTGAAATAAATGAAAGAATAATCCTGAACACGGCTTCTTATCATTTCGAGAGTTTCTTCTGCAATTTCTGTATTGCCTGCAAAGATAATCAGAAATTCCTCGCCACCCCATCTTGCAAAAACTGTTTTCTCTGGCAGAGCTCTGAGGATAATGTTTGAAATTGTTTTTAATACTGCATCACCACAGTCGTGCCCGAAGCTGTCATTAAGTTTTTTGAAGTTATCAATATCAAAAATACAGGTAGCAAAAATTGTATCTGCGTATTCCGGCTTTGTTGCGTAATCGTTCATGATTTCTGAAACGCGGCGACGGTTGTATATTTTTGTCAGCGCATCATGTGTAGCAGAGAAGTGAAGGTGAGCTGTTTTGACTTTTGTTTTTTCGTGAAAGCGGTAAAACTTTGTCTGTATTACGTAAGCGATAAAAATGATTGTGAGAAGACTCGTTCCCGAGTAAACGCAGTAGTGAAGAAGATAGAATGACGGAGTCAGCGGCTGTTCAACAGCTACCGGTTTAAAGTCAATTATCTGAATTGCAAAAATCAGGATGATTGTAAATATTGCCGGATAAACTGTGTATTTTGAAGAGTTTTTGGCAGTGATGACAATCATGAACAGATAAGCAAGAAGTGTTAAAGTCAGAATGTATGAGCCTGCATCGTCACCAAATTTTATCGTAATTAGAAATGAATAAATAATTGTTTCAATATAAGCAAAGAAAAAAAGAAAAACTGAAGGAACGCATTTAGAAAGAATAATTGTAATCAGATAAAGAATTGCTGCGTGAATATGATATTTACATAATAAGTCTAATGTTTCTATAAAACAGAAGGGTGCAAGTACAAGATGCATAAGAAATATGATCGCACACAGAACATTAGTGTCTTTTTTAACGAGAACATAATTTATTTTTTGCTTAATATTAGACATTCATTTAATTATAAGTTATTAAAGTCAAATTAACAACATTATAGAAAATTCAGAGTGAATAAAATGCAAATAATTTGCATTTTCATATTGCAAATAATTTGCATTTTCATATTGCAAATAATTTGCATTTTCATATAATTAAAATTATGAGACCTGTTGAATATAAGACAAAAGTTGGAGAAGAAATTCTTTCATTCCTCGAGTCACAAAAAGATACTGCGCTGAGCGTAATGGATATCTGTGACAAAATGGAAAAACGAAATGTAAAATCAAACATTACGACAATTTACCGTCAGCTTGATAAACTTGTTGCTGCAAAAAAAGTAATCATGCATTCAGCTAAAGACGGCAAGAAAGGTTTGTATCAGTACATTGCCGGTGAACAGGAATGTCTTTCGCATCTTCATATACAGTGCACGGAATGTGCAAAAATCATTCATCTGGACTGCGGGGAATCTAAAGAATTTACGGATCATATTGTTGAAGAACATGGAATCATTCTTGATTTTTCAAAAACAGTAATTTACGGACTTTGCAAACAGTGTGCAAAGAAGAACAGGTAAAAGGAATTTCTATGAAAAACAGTTTTACAAAATTCCTTGCAGTTATTTTTCTTGTTTCTCTTTCAGGAATTTTTACAGCATGTGGAAATGATAAAAAATCTGCAGCTGAATCTAAAGAAAAAATTAAAATCGTAACAACAATTTATCCGATTTATGAATGGGTAAAAAATATCGTTCAGGATAAAGCTGACGTTCAGCTTCTGATCAGTTCCGGAACAGATCTTCACAGCTGGCAGCCGGCAATGAAAGATATCGCTTTAATTACAGGTGATGACACAGATCTGTTTATCTACAATGGCGGCGAATCAGATTTTTGGGTAAAAAAACTTATTCCAAAAATGGAAGCAAACGGCGTTCAGTATTTTTCTGTTATGAAAGAAAACGTCGCCCTTCTTGAGCCGATGGGTGAACATCACCATGAACGCGACGAATACGATGAATACGCTCACGATGAAGATGGCGATCACGATGAATACGCTCACGATGAAGCTGAAGAATTCGATCCTGATGAATACGATGAACATATCTGGCTTTCTGTAAAACGAATGCCGTTGTTTGTAAATTCCCTCGCAGAAAAAATTGCAGAAGTTGATGAAGCAAATGCTGATTTTTATTTAAGCAATGCGCACTCGTATGCATCTGAATGTTCTGCATCTTATAAAAAATATTCAGAGCAGATTGAAAATTTATCGAATAAGACAATCGTAATTGCAGATAGAAATCCGTTTGTCTACCTCGCGAGTGATCTTGGTCTTGAAGTTTATGCAGCCTTTCACGGTTGCTCTGCAGATTCTGAGGCTTCGTTTGATGTTGTTGTTGGACTTGTTAACGTGATTGAAGAGAAAAATATTGGGGTAGTTGTGTGCTGTGATGTTAAGAATCGAATTGCAGAAACAATTGATTCAAATGTTAAGTCGCGTAAGCTTGATATTGTTGTGCTTGATTCAATGCAGGCAAAAATTTCTGATGACAGAAATTATAATTCAATAATGATTGAGAATCTTGAGAAGATCAAAAAAATTCTTTCGACAGAATAAAAAACTTCTGATTATATATATTCAGGTTAATCCTGTTATGGCAATTGTTAAAAAATGTTGATTTTGCTATAATTTATGCCATTATAAGGAAATACTATGGCTATTGATAAATACGAAATCGTAATCGGATGCGAAATCCATACTCAGCTTTTGACAAAAACTAAGGCTTTCTGTGCATGTGAAAACCGCTACGGAGGAATGCCTGATACTCGCGTTTGTCCTGTTTGTCTGGGACTTCCTGGTGCTATGCCACGCGTAAGTAGAGGTTATGTTGAACTTGGAGCAGTTGCAGGACAGGCTTTGAACTGTAATATTTCGCGCTTTACAAAATTCGACCGCAAGCATTATTTCTATCCTGACCTTGCAAAAGGTTATCAGATTACACAGTACGATATTCCGCTTTGTACTGACGGCCATGTAGACCTTCCTTTTAAACATTATCCAGAAGATGAACAGCCGGGCGGAGCAAAATGCCGTTCGACAAACTTTAAAGGTGAAGACTGTATTATCGAAACTGAAGGTTCAAAATATCGCCGTGTTCGTATTGAACGCATTCACCTTGAAGAGGACGTAGGTAAGTCACTCCACATCGAAGGAAAACACTCTTACATTGACTACAACCGCTGTGGTACACCGCTTATCGAAATCGTAACAAAACCAGATATTACTTCTCCGGAAGAAGCAGCTCTCTTTATGCAGACAGTTCAGGAAATCCTCCGTTACGTAAAAGTTACAAAAGGAAATCTCGAAGAAGGAAACATGCGTTGTGATGCCAATATCAACCTTAACGTCTGGGCAGACGGAAAGCTTTATCACACACCTATTTCTGAAATCAAAAACCTGAACTCATTCCGTTCAATTAAAGAAGCTTGTGCATATGAAGCAAAACGTCAGCTCGAAGAATTCATAAACGACCGTCAGGAATTTAATCCTGGATTTAAAGTAACAATGGGTTGGGATGAAGTAAACGGAAAGACAACTGTTCAGCGTACAAAGAACTCATTCGTTGACTACCGCTTTGTTGTTGAACCTGACATCAAGCCTTTCAGCGTAAGCGAAGAATTGATTAAAGCCGCTTTCGAAAAAGTTGGTGAACTTCCAGAACAGAAGAGAAATCGTTATAAGAAAGAATTAGGACTTTCTGATTTTGATGTTGAAACTCTTACATCATACCGCGAACTTGCATTGTGGTTTGAAGAAGCAGCTTCAAAATCAAAAGCACCAAAACGTGTTGCAAACTTAATGCTTTCTGAACTTCTTGCAAAACTCAATGAAGAAAAGAAATCAATTGCAGATATCGCTTTAAGTCCTGCACACATTGCAGAACTTGCAGATGCTCTTGAAGATAAAAAGATTACTTCTAAACAGGGAAAAGATGTATTTGCAGAAATGCTTGCTTCTAACAAAATGCCTTCTGTCATCATCAAAGAAAAAGGAATGGAAGTTGTAAGCGATGCCGGTGCAATTGAAAAAATTGTTGACGAAGTAATTGCTGCAAATCCAAAAGCAATTGCTGACTATAAGTCTGGTAAAACAAACGTTGTCGGCTGGCTTATGGGGCAGGTTATGAAAGCTTCTCAGGGAAAAGCAAATCCTGGTCAGGCTACAAAACTTGTTCAGGAAAAACTTGCAGCTTTGTAATTTTTTGAAAAAGCTTATAATAAAGGTGCCCCGATAAAAAGGGGCGCTCTTGTTTTAAAAACAAATTGTTATTAAAATAAAATCAGTTTGCAGGGGAACGGGAGTCGGATCTGAAAAGTTCTGGACTTAACCGTTGAGAGAAGCGTAAAGACGTGCAACCCTTTGAACCTGTTGAAAGATAGGAAGCACGGTTAGATATAATCATGCTCTCCGTTTTGGGGAGTTTTTTTATTTTAAAACCGTCTCCTTGAAAAAAAAAGGAGTCGAAAATGACAGAATCAGAAATCAAATCAAAAGTTGCAAAGGCTGTAAAACTCGTCCGCGAAAAAAAGCCTCTTGCTCCATCAATCACAAACACAGTTACAATCAACTTTGTCGCAAACGCTCAGATTGCAGTCGGCGGTAGTGCAGCAATGGTTTATCTTCCTGACGAAGGTGAATGTATTGCAAAAATCGGAGGCGCAGTTTACATCAATGCTGGTACAATGTTTCCTGTTTACGAAGAATCACTTCCGCGCTGTGTAAAAGCATGTGCAAAAAATAATACTCCATGGGTTTTAGATCCTGTAGGTCTTGGAATCGGTTCACTCAGAACAAAGCTTGTTGCAGGCTTTAAAGATTTTCCGCCAAGCATTATCCGCGGAAATGCATCAGAAATTATTGCGGTTGCAAAACTCTGGAATGTAATTGAAGATGCAAAATCAGACGGACCTAAAGGTGTTGATACAGTTGATGCCGTTAAGGATGCAGAGAATGCAGCAAAGGCGCTTGCAAAATTTATTAAAGGCGCAGTTTCTGTTTCGGGAATTGAAGACTTTGTTACAGACGGCGAAACTTCTGTTTATGCAAAAGGCGGAAGTCACTTTATGGAAAAAATTACAGGAGCCGGATGTTCACTCGGCGGAGTATGTGCAGTGTATGCAAGCGTAACAGATCCGTTTACAGCAGCTCTTACAGCAACTCAGATTTACAACGTTGCTGGAAGCCGTGCAGAAAAACTCTGCCGCGGACCTGCAAGCTTCCAGGAGAAGTTTATCGATGAACTGTATCTTGCAACTCCTGAAGACGTTTCGGAAAATGATTTTTCAATCTGCAAATGATTTAAGAATCTGCTGATTGTTTTTGAATAAAATAAATATGGAGAAATAAAAATGAATACATTGATCGCAGTTGCAATCGCACCATTCGGTGTCGGAGACGAACTCAGTGAATATGTAGCTGAAGTAGTAAAGGTAATCCGTGATTCCGGACTTAAAAATAAAACAACTTCAATGTTTACCGAAATTGAAGGCGAATACGACAAGGTAATGGAAACAGTAAAGAAAGCAACTTTTGTTCTTGCCGAAAAAGGAATCCGCACAGAAGTAATTCTTAAGATGGACATCAGACCCGGCTTTGATAACATGATGGAAAAGAAGCTTGAACGAATGGAAGAGAAGATGGAGAAGTAAGATGAAAGTTGATGTAAGTGCATATCTTGTTTTAGGCCGCGAAAATACTGAAGGTCGTCCTGTTGAAAAAATCGTTGAAGATGCAGTTCGTGCAGGCTTTACAATCATTCAGATCCGCTCAAAAGAAGAATCGGCAAAGGAACTGATTGAAGACTGCAGAAAAACTGCAGATGTAATTGCAAAGCTTGGAAAGCAGAATGAAGTAGTGCTTGTTGTTGATGACAGACTTGATGTAGTTCTTGCTGCGCGTGAAGAAGGAATTAAGGTAGACGGAATCCATGTCGGTCAGACAGATATTCCTGTTTCTGTATGTCGAAAATATCTTGGTAAGGATGCTGTAATCGGTTTGTCAGCTCCTACTAAAGACCTTATTAATTATGTAAAAAATTATGATGTTTCAGAAATTGATTACTTCGGTGCAGGCCCTGTTCACGAAACTGCAACAAAGCCTGACTGCGGAATGGATGAAACAGGTCACGTAATTACTAAAACTTTTGAAGAACTTTCAGAACTTGCAAAGGCTAGCCCGGTGCCTGTTGTTGTAGGCGGCGGAGTTAAGGTTAAGGATATTGTTCCGTTAAAAGAAACTGGTATTGACGGCTTCTTTGTTGTAAGTGCAGTTGCCGGCGCCGCTGATCCATACAAGGCTGCAAAAGAACTTGTAGATGAATGGAATAAATAGAATATTTATAAATACTCATCATATTATATAAATAAACTATTTCCTTTTATAACTGCATCAAAATAATATATATTTTAACAATGAGTACAACCCCTGTTAAGATTAAAACTGATGCGGTTAATTTTTTATATGATGTGATATCTTCTTTGTCTATTTGAAACTGTCTCTAAAAGAATAATACTTTGGATTGTTAAGAATTATTCTTGCGCGCTTAAAATCTTTTTCTGTTGCAAGATGATATTCTGCATCGAGAATTCCGTAATCTTTTTTAAGCTGGACAATTCTTAATACCGCATTATCAAGTCTCGATTTTGAAAGCTTTCCTGATTTTAGTGATGCTTCAATTTCTGAATACATCTTTTCAATTCTATCAATATCTTTTTTTTCAATAATCGAAATAGGATTGCAGATTATGTCTGCGCCTGCATTGAGGGCTTCGATTACTGCTTGACTTTCAGAAAAGTTTTTTGAAATTGCTTTCATGTCCATTGCATCAGTGCATATTACACCGTTGTATCCGAGTTCTCCGCGGAGAATGTTTGTTAGGATTTTTTTTGAAAGGGTAGCAGGACGCGTGATAGATTTTCCTGTTTTGTCTGCAGTTACTTTTGAGCTGTCGAGACCCGGGTACTGGATATGAGCTGTCATGATTACTGGAATTCCTTCTTCAATATTCATTTTAAAAGGAACTGCTTCAAGATTTAACCAGTCTGATTTTTTTCTGTTTACAAGAGGTAAGCCGACATGACTATCTACATCAGTGTCTCCGTGACCCGGAAAATGCTTTGCACTGGGAATTACTTTTTTTGATTTTAATCCTTTCTGCATTTCGACAGCAAAAATTCCTGCGGTTTGGGGATCTCTTGAAAAGCTTCTGTCACCGATTATGGGATTTTTTGGATTTGAATCTACGTCGCAGACAGGTGCAAAGTTAAGGTTGATTCCGAATGCTTTAAGCTGTTCTGCCATGTATTGACCTTCAGTGAATGCAAGGTTCGGTTTTGCAGTTGCACCGATTGTTTTGGCAGGTGGAAAAGTTGCAGTCTGGAATATTCGGTTGACGCGTCCGCCTTCCTGGTCAACGCTGATGATTAATGGTAAATCGGAATTTGCTTTTGCCATTGTCTGTATCTGAGAAGTCATGGTTACGGCTTTTGCAGTGTCGGTTAAGTTTTCTGCAAAGAGTATTACATTTCCGATGTGATACTCTTTTAATACTTTGATGGCAGTCTGGTTAAGTGCAGTAAGAGGAACAACTTTTACGATTTTTCCGGATGCATCTTCAAAATCTGTTATGCTGATTTTTTTACCATTGTATTCAGAAGCCTTGCAGTAACGAAAATTCATCATTAAAACCTGTCCTATTTTCTGTCGGACTGTCATGGTTTCTACAATCTGGATTACATCATCATCAAAGGAAGAATTACTTGAATGTGCAGTTGATTTGCATGAGAAGAGAAGAATAGAGAAAGTTAAAACTGTAAAAAAAAGCTGGTTTATATATTTAAAATGACGCTTCATAAAAATTCCATATGAAAAAATTAAATAATTAATTTTAAATGCTTTTATACATTATAACTTAAAGATGTAAGTTTTGAAAGGTTGGAGGAATTCTGAATTTCAGTTTATTATGTCAAAATCATATAGAAAGAAGTTATTAAATTCTCTTTTGATTTTTTGAATATGTGATAAAATAGAAACATAATTTTTTGAAAATTATTTCAGGAGATAAAATGAAACGTAATATCAAAGATTTAGTTAAACAGATGACACTTGAAGAAAAAGCAAGCCTTTGTTCAGGACTTGATTTCTGGCACACAAAGCCTGTTGATCGCCTTGGAATTCCTTCGGTGATGGTAAGTGACGGTCCTGCAGGACTTCGAAAGCAGGACGATAAAGGTGACCATCTTGGAATCAATGACAGTATTAAAGCCGTATGTTTTCCAAGCGGCTGTCTGACAGCCTGTTCATTTGATCCAGACCTTCTTGAAAAAGAAGGTGCTACAATCGGCGATGAATGTCTTGCTGAAGACGTTTCTGTAATTTTAGGTCCTGCACTCAATATTAAACGTTCACCACTTTGCGGACGCAACTTTGAATATTTTTCTGAAGACCCTTATCTTGCCGGCGAAATTTCTGCCGCATATGTAAAAGGCGTTCAGTCAAAAAATGTTGGTACTTCAATCAAACACTTTGCAGTCAACAGTCAGGAGTTCAGACGAATGTCCTGCTCAAGCAATGTTGATGAAAGAACAATCCGCGAAATTTATTTTCCTGCTTTCGAAAAAACTGTAAAGGAAGGAAAGCCTGATACAGTAATGTGTTCATATAACAGAATCAACGGTGTATTTGCTTCTGAAAACAAATGGCTTTTGACAGACGTTCTCAGAAAAGAATGGGGCTTTGACGGTTATGTAGTTTCTGACTGGGGCGCTGTAAACAAAAGAGTTGAAGGTCTTGCTGCTGGTCTTGATCTTGAAATGCCTGCATCGGGCGGTACAACAGACCGTCAGATTGTAGAAGCCGTAAAATCAGGAAAGTTAAAAGAAGCTGTTCTTGATAAAACAGTTGAACGCATTTTACGCATCGTTTACAAATACAAAGACGGAAAGACAGAAGGAAACTTCGATAAAGAAGCTCATCACAATCTCGTTGCAGAAATTGCAAAAGAATCAATGGTTCTTCTGAAGAATGAAAAAAATATTCTTCCTCTTAAAGAAAAAGATGCTGAATCAATTTTGTTTGTAGGTGCATTTGCAAAAACTCCTCGTTATGAAGGCGGTGGTAGTGCACACATCAATACATGGAAAGTAACTTCTGCTCTTGAGGCTGCAAAAGTTGCTGGATTAAAAGTAAATTATGTTCAGGGTTTTGATATTGCAGAAAAGAAAGATAAAAAACTTTTGCCTGAAGCAATTGAAGCTTCTAAGAAAGCAAAGACAGTTGTAATTTTTGCAGGACTTCCTGACAGCTACGAAAGTGAAGGTTATGACAGAAAAGATATGAAGATGCCTTTAAATCAGGATATTCTCATTTCTGAAATTGCAAAGGTTAACAAAAACGTAGTTGTAGTTTTGCATAACGGTTCACCGGTTGAAATGCCATGGGCAAAAGACGTTAAGGCAATTCTCGAAAGTTATCTTGCCGGGGAATCTGTAGGAACAGCACAGATTGATCTTCTTTTCGGAAAGGCAAATCCAAGCGGTAAGCTTGCTGAAACATTCCCTGTAAAAACTTCTGACAATCCGACATTTATAAACTTTCCAGGAAACGGTCATGATGTAAACTACGCAGAAGGAATGTATATCGGTTACCGTTACTATGATAAAAAAGAAATGGAAGTTCTGTTCCCGTTCGGACACGGATTGAGTTACACAACTTTCGAATATTCCAATCTCAAGCTTTCATCAAAGAAAATCCTTGATACAGAAAAACTTGAAGTAAGCGTTAAAGTTACAAATACCGGAAAAGTTTTCGGAAAAGAAGTCGTTCAGCTTTACGTAACAGAAAAGACAGGAACACACGAAGACCGTCCTGTAAAAGAACTTAAAGCATTTGCAAAAGTTGCACTTAATCCAAAGGAATCTAAAGTTGTAACAATGACTCTTGATAAACGTTCATTCGCGTTCTGGAATGTTGAACTTCATGACTGGTATGCACCTACAGGCGAATACGAAATCCTTGTCGGTTCATCAAGCCGCGATATCAGACTTACAGCAAAGGTAGAAGTAACATCAACTGCAAAAGGTGTTTTCAAAATCAACGAAAATACGGTACTCGAAGAACTTCTTGAACATCCGGTTGCAGCAAAATGTGCAGAACCTCTTGTAAAAAAATTCATGAGTGGAATGCTCGGTGAAGGAAGAAGCGAAGCTGAGAAAGCAGCTGTAAGTGATGACATGATGATGGCAATGCTTTATTCAATGCCTCTTCGTGCACTCAGAAGTTTCTTACAGATGAAAGATGAAGAAATTGCAAAGTTCATTGAAGACACAAATAAAGAACTTTCAAAATACTAATTTCAGATTTTAATTATAAGGACTGATAGATGTCACAGTGTCATACTCCGACGATTTACGATTACAAAACAGTTTCTGAACAGAAATCGTTTTTAAGAAAACGTGCAAAAGATGCTTTAAAGGAATATTGCGCAGACAGTTCATTGATGGAACAGACTGCAGATTCTGTTTTAACAAGCGTAACAAATTCTTTAGAATATAAAGAAGCGTCGTTAATCGTCGGTTTTATGCCGATGAATGATGAAGTAAACATAATTCCTCTTCTTGAAAGAGCTTTGAAGGACGGTAAAAAAGTTGCCGTTCCGAGAATGAGCGTTTCTTCAAACGATATGGAGTTTTATTATATAGAAGATCTTACTTCATCATTCACCTGTGACAATAAATTCAAAATTAAAGAACCGTCACCAGACTGTAAAATTCTTAAGGCTGAAGAAATTCCTTTGGATGCACTTGTGCTTATACCGGGACTTGTTTTTAATCTTGAAGGAGCGCGTCTTGGCCGGGGAAAAGGGTATTACGATAAGTATCTTTCGCGACTGAGTGATTTTGAAAAGAGAAAGCTTTGCGGCGTATGTTTTACAATCTGTGTTACAAAAGCCGTGCCGATGGAAGAAAACGACATTCGGGTCAATTTTTTATTGAACGAATACGGATTTATTCCCTTAAAAAAATAGTTCCATTAAAGCAGCAGACTTTAACGGAACTAATAGCAGAGTTTTTATGATTTAGATTTTTTTATAAGGTGTACATTGAAAGCCTTGCTGCAAGCTGGAAGCTTTCATGAAGGTAATATAATACAGCCAAATCCCGGACTTGAACCGAGTACCTGCTCGTTACGAGGGAGCTGCTCTACCAGGTGAGCTAATTTGGCAAAAAAAATTAAACACAATCGTAAATCTGATTGTGTTTAATCAAAATACAGATTAATTAGTTTGTTGAAATTTTCGAATCAACGATACGCTTCATATCCTGAATGTTTGTGACAATCATGTAGTTGTCATGAATTTCAACTTTTCTCTTTTCAACATATTTGTTGATTTCATCACGTGTAGTTTCTGGAGTCAATCCTGACCAGTGAGAAATATCCTGAACTGTAATGTTGAATTTGCGCTGATGTTCCATTGGATTTGAAACAGGATTCATTTCGTCGTACATAAGGAATACATCTGCGATACGTGCAGCGAAATCTTTGATAACGAGAATTCTTAAACGGCGTTTCTGATCGTAAATACGTTTACAGAACAGTTTAAGAAGAATAAGTGCAAGCTGAGGATTGCCTGTAATCAAAAGTGTAAAGTTTTCTTTATTGAACTCAAGACATTCAACAGGACCGATTGCCATACATGTTGCGCTTCTTGGGGAATTATCGAGAATTGCCATTTCGCCGAAGAATTCACCTGGCTTTAAAATGTCGAGATTTTTCTTAGTTCCGTTTACACACTTAACAAGCTGAACCTGACCAGACTGAATTAAATAGAAACTGTTTCCTGGTTCGAACTCACTGATGATAACCTGTTCCGGTTCATATTTTTTTGCAAAGCGTGAGAAGGCTGGAAGATTAAACTGAGCAAGAGCGCCTTCTGTTGCAATAGGAATTTCTGCAGCGGCATTTCTTTTTGCGGCAAGTTTGTCTGCGCGGATTTTTGCATCAGCATAAATTTTTGCAACAGAATCTTTGTCTGGAGCTGTAGGATAATTTGTAAGATATTTAATACAAACATCACAGCAGGCACGATACTGTTCATCTTTATAGAAAGATTTAGCAACGGAGAACATTCCGTCTGCCTGATTTGAGTCTACTTTATTTTTTAAAATGCTTTCTGTCTTTTTGTGAATCTGACGGAGTTGACCTGAGAATACGCGGAGCATCTTCAGGATAACATCTTTGTTCTTTGAGAAGATTGTTTCAAATTCCTGGAGTGACATTGTAATAACAATTGAATCAGCGAGGGTAGTAGCTGTTTCTTCGCGTGGGAATCTTCCTAAAGAAGATTTTGCTCCAAAAAATTCACCATTTTTAACCTGCTCTGTGACAGGATTTCCTGTTTCAACATCGATACTTGTAAGAATTACCACACCCTGCTGGAGAATGTAAATTCTTTCATCCTTATCGCCTGCGAAATATATAATTGAACCTTTTGAATACTGCACTGCCTTTGGCATATGAAACCCTCAATTTGTTTTAATTAAATTTCAACTATTATATTAACAAAATGATAACATATTATGTCAAAAAAATCCATTTTATGCTATATTTTTTTTATGATTGATTTGCATACACATTCCACAGCCTCGGACGGGATTTATTCACCTGAAGATCTTGTCAAAAAGGCAAAGGATCACAATATAAAAGTGCTGGCCCTTACTGATCATGACACAATTGACGGCTTAAAAGAAGCCAAAAAGGCCTGTGACGAGGCCGGCATTACTTTTATTCCCGGAACTGAGCTCAATATTGAGTGGCCGACTGGGGAATTTCACCTTCTGGGACTTGGTTTAAAGAAAATCAGCCCGGATTTACAACAGATTTTGACAGAACTGCAGGAAGGTCGAGACGGCCGAAATCGTGAAATAATACAGAAAATGCGTGACGCCGGCTATGACGTGAGCCTCGAAGAAATTCAGGCTGCAAACAGAACAAAATGTCTTGGCCGCCCTCATTTTGCCGCTTACATGGTAGAAAAGAAAATCGTAAAAACCCGCCAGATGGCTTTTGATAAATATCTGGGCAAGCACTGCCCGTGGTACGTTGACCGTGTAGGCGCTGATTTGAACAGGGCAATTGAAGCAATCAAATGTTCCGGCGGGATTCCTGTGATGGCACACCCGCTTTCTATCTATGTCAGCTGGGGAAAAATCCGCGGCGTCATGGAAGATCTGAAGGCAAGGGGAATTGTCGGGCTTGAAGCATATCATCCTGGAGCCAGAACAAGTGAATGTCAGCGGCTTGAGGAACTTGCGAGGGACCTAGGTTTTATCGTAACTGCCGGTTCTGATTATCACGGCGAGGCAGTGCGTACAGACCGCCGTATCGGTCACACCTGCGGCGGCTACAAAATTGACGACCGTTTTTATTTCGAGGAACTGATGCCGGCACTCAAAGATTCCGCAGAAGAATACGGTATCGAAGACAATTACGACTTCTGGAATTAGTTCTGAGTAATCAGGAATTATTCCAGAAGTGTTCTGAGCAGTTCTGAGGGAATTTATAAATTCCCGTAAAAAAAGCAAAAAAAATTATCTTTTCTCAAAAAATAGGGTAAAAAAAATCAATTTAAAAGAATGATATCTGTGTTGACAAAATTGTGAGGTTTGTTGTGCAGATATTTTCTTTTTCTCCTTTCGGTTATGAAGGATCACTTGTTACAGTTGAAGTAGACTTAAGACGCGGAATTCCTGCGGTTGACATTGTCGGCCTTGCGGATGGCGCCGTTAAGGAAAGTCGAGAGAGGATGCGTTCCGCTGTCAGAAATTCCGGTTTTGAATTTCCGATGGAAAGAGTATTGATCAGCCTGTCCCCGGCGGATTTAAAAAAGGAAGGCGCAGGATTCGATCTGGCTGTTGCTTTGGGTGTACTGAGTGCTTCAGAAATTCTTAAAGAAAAAAAAGGAAATGAAAAATTCGGTGGTGAAGATTCTATTGGGCGGAATGGGTCTAAGGAAGAATCACTTATTGAAGAAAACATTCTTGTAATGGGCGAACTTGAACTGTCAGGAAAGTTAAGACCTGTAAGAGGTGTTCATGCGGCGGTTAGTACTGCAGTGTCTTGTGGAATAATGTACTGCGTTGTTCCGAGAGAGAATGCGGCTGAGGCTCGTGAAGTTCCTGGAATGAAAGTTTTCGCTGCTGAGAATTTAGTTGAAGCTTTTGAGGCTGTTCATAATGCGTCCTGTTTTACTTCCGGGTGTGAATGTAGAACTGAAGATGAAATTCCTGATGGATTTGAACTGATTGAAGGGGTTTTGTTTTCGAAAGCAAATGAAGGGCTGGATTTTTCAATTGTAAAGAATCAGAAACGGTTAGTGAGGGCATTGCAGATTGCAGCCTGTGGTGGTCATAACGTTCTTGCGTTCGGGCCTCCGGGTTGTGGTAAGACAATGTGCATGCAGCGTTTTGGCGAATTGTTACCTGCACTGAGTGTTGAAGAAGCTTATCCGGTTACAAGAATTTATTCACTGTCAGGTGCGTTGAATGCAAAGAATCCATTGATGAGAAAAGCTCCGTTTAGGATGCCGCATCAGACTACCTCTGTTGAAGGCATGTGCGGTGGTGGTGTCAATTGCCGGCCGGGAGAAATTTCCCTTGCCCACAATGGCGTGCTCTTCCTGGATGAGGCTGCGGAGTTTAGAAGTTCAGTGCTTCAGATGCTCCGGGTTCCTCTGGAGTCAAAAAGCATTACGTTATGCCGTGCTGGCCGCAGCACTGTTTATCCTGCAGGCTTTCAGCTTTTGATGGCCACCAATCCTTGTCCCTGCGGAAACTACGGTTCTGATTCCAGAATTTGTCTATGCAGTGCGAGATCGATTGAGATGTACTGGAAAAAATTTTCAGGGCCTTTGCTGGATAGAATTGATATCCGCATAAAAGTTGAAGGTAATTCAGGTAATGATAAGACTGACGGTTATTCCGGTAATGAAAAAATTGACAGTTATTCTGGTAATGAAAAGACTGATGGATTAACTGAAGATTCTGCGCGCAATCCTTCTTTATCAACATTTGAATTACGAAAGAAAATTGCTTTGGGTTTAAAAACACAGCGTTTAAGACAGGGCTTTAAAAACGCTCTTCTGAAACCAGATGAGATTATCAAGTACTGCAAAATTACTAAAGAAGCATCAGAGTTTCTTGAAAAGGAAACGGAGCGCAATGATTTTTCACCCAGAGCAGTTTCTTCCTGTCTTAAGGTATCGAGAACAATTGCCGACATGGATTGTTCTGACTATATTGAATTAATTCACATTCAGGAAGCTGTAGATTTAAGAAAATGTGAAGGAGGGATTGAAATGTAAAGCAGATCGGGCAAAAAAAAAGAACTGAAATTGCTTTCAGTTCTTATACCGGAAGAGAGACTTGAACTCTCACACGGTTGCCCGCGGCAGATTTTGAGTCTGCTTTGTCTACCATTCCAACATTCCGGCGTGTAAAGGTAATATACAATATTTAATGGGGTTTTGCAAGTGGGTAAGGCTTGGTATAATAAAAATGTGAAAATTAATTCAGAAACTTTTGTAAACGCTAAGCCTGAAGCTGTTTTGAAAACTGTATTCGGATATGATTCATTCCGTAATCATCAGAAAGAAATTGTTGAAAGTGTTCTTGCAAAAAAAGATACGCTTGTTATTATGCCTACAGGCGGCGGAAAATCTTTGTGTTACCAGATACCGGCACTGATTCTTGAAGGTATTACGCTTGTCGTTTCTCCATTGATTTCTCTTATGCAGGATCAGGTTCAGACTCTTGAAGCAGCAGGAATTCACTGTGTGTTTTTGAACAGTTCCCTTGATCTTGATTCTTACAAATCTGCCGTCAGCGAAATAAAAAATGGTAAAGTAAAAATTGTTTACGTGAGTCCTGAAGGCCTTGCAACAAATCGTGTCCGTGATATTCTTCAGGACTCGTCACTTAACATCAGCTGCATCGCAGTAGATGAGTCGCATTGTCTTTCTCAGTGGGGACACGATTTTCGTCCCGATTATCTTGAAATTGCTTCGGTAAGGAATATTTTTTTTGATGCCGTTGTTGTAGCTCTTACTGCAACTGCTACAAAGCAGGTTCGCGAAGATATCTTGAAAAATCTTAAGATGAAAAATCCTGCTGTTTTTATTTCGAGCTTTGACAGACCTAATATTTATCTTGAAGTTCAACCGAAAAAGAATGCACTTGATCAGGTTATTGCCTGTATTAAAAAATATTCAGGCGAAAGCGGAATCATCTATTGTAATTCAAGAAAGCAGGTTGATGAATTAACTGATGTTCTTGATAACATGGGTTATTCTGTTTTGAATTATCATGCAGGTCTTACAGATGAAGTTCGTGCAAAGAATCAGGAACTGTTTATTAAAGATCAGGTTCAGATTATTGTTGCAACAATTGCCTTCGGAATGGGAATTGATAAACCGAATGTCCGTTACGTAATCAATTATGATCTTCCAAAATCAATTGAAGAATATTACCAGGAAATTGGCCGAGCAGGTCGTGACGGTTTACCGTCAACTGCGCTTCTTCTTTTTAGCCTTGGTGATATGCATAAGGTCCGTTACTTTTTTGAAAACAGCGCAGATCCCGAGCAGGCAGAAGTTTTATTACAGTCAATGCTTAACTACGCACAGGCAAGAACCTGCCGTCGAAAAGTTCTCTTAAAATATTTTGGTGAAGAATATAAGGGAAGAATCGGTGCTGGAAGTACTTCTGATAAAAGTAATGGTAATTCTGATAACAGTGATGGCGAAGATAACAACTGCTGCTGTGATATATGTTCCCGCGGGGAATTACCAATGGCTGACATGACGATTCCGGTTCAGAAATTCCTTTCGTGTATTATCCGCACCGGTTCCAGATTCGGTACGAATTATGTAATCGATGTCCTGACGGGTTCTAGGAATTCCAGAATTACAGATAATGGTCATAACATGATTTCTACATGGGGAATCGGAAACGAGCTTTGCCGTCAGGACTGGTTTGAACTTGCAGAAGTGATGTGTGCAAAGAATATTATCCGTAAAACTGGAGAATACAATGTTCTTGAAATTACCGGGATTGGAAAAACTCTGCTTGCAACAAGAGAAAAAGTTTTTCTGCCGTTTGTTGTAAGCGAAAAATCAAAAGGAGTTGATAATTCCTCAGCTTCAGTTAAACCTCTTTCGAAAAAAGCGATCGTTCACAAGAAAACTGATTTGAGTGTAATTACAGATGAACAGACGCTCCTTATTGCCGACGAGCTTAAATTGTGGCGAAAGAAAAAAGCTGCAGACATGGATGTTCCGCCTTATGTAATTTTTGGCGATAAAACACTTCTAGATATTGCGACAAAAAGGCCTAAGACAAAAGATGAACTTCTTGAAATTTACGGCATCGGTGAAGCTAAAGTTGAAAACTTCGGAAATTCAATTCTCCGCATCATTGAAAATTTTTCTTAATTGAAAACAACTGATTGTAATCAATTGACTAAATTCGATTGATTGAAGTCGATTGACTAAAGTCGATTGATTTTGAATGCTGTCTAGAGTATATTTAGAGTTATGAAAGGTTATATACATCAGTTAGAATCATTTGGTTGCGCAGACGGTCCTGGAAGCCGTTTTATTATTTTCTTTCAGGGATGTCAGATGCGCTGTAAGTTCTGTCACAATCCTGACACATGGGATATTACAAAGGGAACTGAATACGAAGCAGACGATCTTATCAAAGAAGCGTTGTCGTGCAAATCCTACTGGGGAACAAAGGGTGGTATCACAGTAAGTGGCGGTGAACCTTTGATGCAGATTGATTTTCTTATTGAACTTTTTACTAAGGCAAAAGAAAAAGGTATTAATACCTGTATCGATACTGCAGGCGGACCTTTTACTAAAGAAGGTGAATGGTTTGAAAAGTTTAAGAAGCTGATGGAAGTTACTGACATTCTTCTGATGGACATCAAACACATTAACGAAGATGAACATGTAAAACTTACAGGTGTTTCTGGAAAGAACATTGTAGAAATGTTCCGCTACCTCGACGAAATTAAAAAACCAATCTGGATTCGCCATGTTTTAACTCCAGGTATTACCGACAATGACGAATACCTGACACAGACTCGCGACTTTATCAGAACTTTGAATAACGTGCAGCGTGTAGAAATCCTTCCTTATCACGGACTTGGCGCAATGAAGTACAAGGCTCTCGGAATCGATTACGAACTCAAAGACCTTGAAAGCCCAACCGAAGAAAGAGTTGCAAATGCAAAAGCAATTCTTGAATGCGATAAATATACTGGGTGGAAAAACTGACAGTTGAAAGTATTTGATTTGTAATTTTGTTAATTGCAAAAAAAAACAGCTGAGCCTTAAAAAGTCTCAGCTGTTTTTTTTAATCGCTTTCTTTTGTAGTAATATATTTCAATGATACGAGTGCACCTGCAAGAATGATTAAACCGATAAGGAATGAAACAATCGGATTGTTTACAAAACCTGCAACGATGAAAGTGATGAATGAAACTCCGGCACAAACCAAAGCGTAAGGAATCTGACTTGATACGTGGTCAACGTGCTTACACTGTGCTCCGGCACTGGCCATGATTGTTGTATCCGAAATCGGAGAAATGTGGTCACCGCAAACGGCACCTGCCATACATGCAGAAATTGAAATTACTCGGAGTGGATCTGCAGCTTCCGGGAATACTGAAATACAGATTGGGATGAGGATTCCGAATGTTCCCCATGAGGTTCCGGTTGCAAAGGCAAGACCTGCTGCGATAATGAAGATAATCGCAGGAAGGAAATTCTTGAACGAAGAAGCACTTTCGCTTACAAGACCTGCAACAAATTCTTTTGCATTGAGGCTGTCTGTCATTCCTTTGAGAGTCCATGCAAGGGTAAGAATCAAAATTGCAGGAACCATTGATTTGAATCCTTCTACGATACAGTTCATTGAAGATTCGAATGTAATGATTTTTCTGATAAGGTAGAAAATTACAGTAAAGATAAATGCGGCAAAGGAACCGAGAACAAGTCCTACAGATGCATCACTTGAAGCGAAGGCTTCGATAAAGTTGAGGTAAGTTCCGTTTGCAACCATTACGCCAGCTTCGTCTTCAACCATTTTTGTAAAGAAGTTGCCGGAATAAATCATTCCCAGAGTACAGCTGATAATAAGAACAATGATAGGAATTACAAGATCAATTACTTTACCTTTTTTGCTCTGACGATTTTCCATTGCACCCATTTCGTCCTGGAGGTCGTTATACTTATCCTGGTATTTAGCAGTTGCATGTTCTACAAGCTGTTCATATTTTTTCATTGGTCCGAATTCAACTTTAAGAAGAATCATTGCAATAACCATGATAAGTGTGAACAAAGCATAATAGTTGTAAGGAATTGCTTTGCAGAAAAGTGCGATTCCGTTTTCGCCTTCTGTTACGAATCCAGAAACCGCTGCGGCCCATGAAGAAATCGGAGCGATGATGCAGACTGGAGCTGCTGTCGAGTCGATAAGGTATGCAAGTTTTTCGCGTGATACTTTGTGCTTGTCTGTAACAGGTTTCATTACTGAACCTACTGTAAGACAGTTGAAGTAGTCATCGATGAAGATGAGGATTCCAAGAATTACTGTAGCAATCTGTGCACCGATTTTAGTCTTGATGTGTGTCTTTGCCCATTCACCGAAAGCTGCTGATCCTCCGGCCTTATTCATAAGGGCAACCATAGTTCCCAGTAATACAAGGAATACGAGAATACCTGCATTGTATGGATTTGAAACCTGTTTAATCAGACCGTCATTAAATACATGCTGAACAAATCCTGTAAAACCACTTGCAGCATCAACCGCAAAGAAAATTCCACCAAGGATAATTCCGATAAAAAGTGATGAATAAACTTCCTTTGTAATCAAAGCCAGTCCGATGGCAACAAAGGCAGGCATTAAAGCCCAGAAAGTTCCTGTCATTATGTAACTCCTTTTTTATAAATTACGAATTTTAACTGAACTACGTTTTTTTGAATTACGAATTCAAATATTATAATTATTCTAAACCCAAACGGGCTAACACTCAAATTATTTTTAAACAAAAAAAAGCCCCGTACCGATTTAATCAGTAACGGGACTTCATTGCCTCGTTTAATGTACAAAACAATCTGCGTATCAGGCTTTCAGATTTTGAAAGCCTGAGCAATTTTATTCAACCTCAGATTAGAGAGAAGCGTGACAAGTACGAGCGATAACGTCGTCCTGCTGTTCCTTTGTAAGGTTGATGAAGCGTACAGCATAACCAGATACGCGAACTGTGAAGTTAGCATATTCAGGTTTTTCTGGATGAGCCTGACAGTCTTTGAGTTTTTCAACTCCGAATACGTTTACGTTCAAGTGGTGTGATCCCTGTGAGAAGTATCCGTCAAGAACGTTTACGAGGTTTACGATCTGTTCATCTTTGTCGTGTCCAAGTGCGCTTGGGTTGATTGTCTGTGTATTAGAAATACCGTCCAAAGCGTAGTGGTAAGGAAGTTTAGCAACAGAGTTGAGAGATTTTACGAGACCTTTTGTTTCTGCACCGTAAGATGGGTTAGCACCTGGTGAGAATGGTTCTCCAGCTTTACGTCCGTCAGGAAGAGCACCAGTTGCTTTTCCGTATACAACGTTTGAAGTAATTGTAAGGATTGAAGTAGAAGGTTCTGCGTTGCGGTATGTTGGGTGCTTTTTGATCATTCCCATGAATGTCTTGAGCAACCATACAGCGATATCGTCAGCACGGTCATCATCCTGTCCGTAGCGTGGGAAGTCGCCTTCGATTTCGAAGTCTTTAACGAGTGTTACTGTGTCAGTAACTTTACCTGTCTTCTTGTCTACTACATCGTATTTTTCACGGATAACTTTTACTTTTGCATATTTCATAGCAGAAAGTGAGTCAACTACGTGAGAGAATCCTGCGATACCTGTAGCGAATGTACGTTTAACGTCTGTATCTTCGAGAGCAAGCTCAGCAGCTTCGTAGTAGTATTTGTCGTGCATGTAGTGGATAGCGTTGAGTACGTTTACGTAAACATCAGCGAGCCATTCGAGCATTGCAAGGTATTTTTTTACTACGATGTCATAGTTAGAAGCATCGATTACATCGAACTCAATTGGTTCATAGTTTGGACCAATCTGGAGACCTTTCTTGAGGTGTTCGTCTTTACCACCGTTGAATGCGTAAAGAAGAGCCTTAGCAAGGTTAGCGCGAGCTCCGAAGAACTGCATTTCTTTACCTGTCTGTGTAGCAGATACACAACAACAGATAGAGTAGTCATCACCCCAGATAGGACGCATTACTTCGTCGTTTTCGTACTGAACTGATGATGTATCAATAGAGATCTTAGCACAGTATTTTCTGAATGATTCTGGAAGTCTCTTTGAATAAAGGATTGTCATGTTAGGTTCTGGTGAAGGACCCATGTTTTCGAGTGTGTGGAGGAAGCGGAAGTCGTTCTTTGTTACCATTGAACGTCCGTCAATTCCGAGACCACCAACTTCGAGTGTAGCCCAGATTGGGTCACCAGAGAAGAGCTGGTTGTAAGATTCGATACGAGCAAAGCGAACCATACGGAATTTCATTACGATATGGTCTACGAGTTCCTGTGCTTCTTCTTCTGTGATTACGCCTGCTTTGAGGTCACGTTCGATGTAGATGTCGAGGAATGTTGAAATACGACCAACTGACATAGCAGCACCGTTCTGTGTTTTGATAGCAGCGAGGTAACCGAAGTACAACCACTGGAATGCTTCACGGGCATTTTTAGCAGGACCTGAAATATCATAGCCGTACATAGCAGCCATTGCTTTGATACCCTTGAGGGCGTTGATCTGGTCTGTTACTTCTTCGCGGAGGCGGATTACATCGTTTGTCATTGTTCCGTCACCGATTTCGTTGAAGTCAGCCTGTTTGAATTTAATCAACTGGTCGATACCGTAGAGAGCTACACGGCGGTAGTCACCAACGATACGTCCACGTCCATATGTATCAGGAAGTCCAGTTAAGATGTGTGCTGAACGAACAGCTCTGTGTTCTGGTGTGTAAACATCAAATACACCCTGGTTATGTGTTTTGTGATATTCTGTAAAGATTTTTTTAAGTTCAGGATCAACTTCATAACCATACATTTCACATGACTGAACTGCCATGTTGATTCCACCATATGGCATGAATGCTCTCTTGAGAGGTTTGTCTGTCTGGAGACCAACAACTTTTTCGAGATTCTTTCCGTCAGGTCCGATATAACCTGGCTGGTGAGCTGTAAGACCTGTTACAACATTTGTGTCCATGTCAAGAACACCAGTTCTCTTAACACCGTCTTTACCTACGCTTACCTTGTTATGTTCTTCCTTCTGAAGTCTCTGAAGTTCTTCGAACAATTTGTTAGTTGCAGCTGTTGGACCTGCAAGGAACTTTTCATCACCATCATATGGTGTGTAGTTATTCTGAATAAAGTCACGTACATTGACTTCTTCCTTCCACAAGCGGCCTTCAAAGCCGTTCCATTCTTCTTTCTGAATCATATCTATACCTCATTGAAAAAGAATACTAAAGTTTGCCTATACTATAAACCAAATATGGCTGAATGACAATAACAGAAAAATTGTTTACAAAAAAACAGCGCAGAAACTCCAAAAAATCGAATTTCTGCGCTGATTCCTAGTCAAACAGTTTTCTGCATTCAAGGTAGAATCTCTTTTCGTCAGCTTCTCCCATTGAGAATGACTTACGAGGAAGTGGTCCTCTTGAATTGATTGTTGCAAAGAAACTGTCTTTTGCTACAGGAGGAAGCAGGATTGATACAGTTTCCTCTTTTGCGCCAAGGCGGAATACTTCGTCAGTACCGTGAATATAGTCAATCTGTTCCTTGTCTGCGTTCTGGGCCTTCAAATATTCATCGATAACCGGCTGAATTCTTGCAACTGCCAGTTCTTTTACAGGAGTTTCAAGGAGCATGTACTTCTGAGAGCCGTTTTCTGTGTAAACAAAGCCGAAACTTGCATTTGAAGCCTTAACTTTGTCCGAAAGCTCCTGTTTTGAAGCGATTTCGGTTACGGAACCGCCAAGTTCAGCCTTGATGGCGTCGATAAGACCTGATGGTGCGATTTTGAAAAGAACACGGTGAATAGGTTCGAAAGTAAGACCAGTATCGAAAATATTTACGATTTCGATCAGAGCGTAACGGGCATTGTGGTTTTCAAAACCCTGTGGAACTGTGACTGTTCCGTCTTCAAGCTTTTTACCGCCGTTGTTGAGCTTTACTTCATCCCAGATTGCCTTTGCAGTTGCAAGGGAATGGTTTCCGTCACCGACAGCGAACATGAATACGTCGCCGTCAGCATCTGTATTCTTTGAAGCAATTTTTGACATTGCGCCTTCAACTTTATCAAGAAGGTCGTCAGAACAAACAGGCCATCCTGTGATTGAACCTGAGTTCTGCATCAATTTTCCGTCATAGCATGGTTTTACACCGGAAGCTTTTACGGCGTCTCCAGTTCCTTCAACTAAAAGGCGGTCTGGGTCGTTTACTAAAAGCATGATGTGCGGACTTTCAATCGGAGCTCCGCGGCGGATTTCCATACGAGGTGGAATGCGTTCGAGAATTGTTGCTTCTGTTGCGCGGATTAAAGCTTTCGAGAAAGGCTTCCATTCATAAGTATCAAGATCGATTGCTGCCATAAGACCGTGACGAACGCGTCCGTATGCTGTAGTTCTTTCTATATAAATGAATTCTTTCTTGGGATTTTCGAATACACCGTTAGAAATGTATTCTGCCATTGTTTTCTTAACTTTTTCGATGCGTGCAGGTTTGTCTGCATCGTTAAGATAAACTTCAGGGAGGATGATATTAAGTGTGGAATTTTTACCTTCCGCAGTTTTTTCAACATTCTTCCAGTAGTCTCTGTCCTGAGTGAACTGGTCGCAGGCTACAACTGACCAAGTTGCCGTTTCTATGTTTTTTGGTAGGAGAATCTCTGGAACCGAGATTCCGTATTTACTGAAATTTTTCATAAGTTAAGTATATCGGTAAGCGTTTTTTTGTGCTATAGTTTAAATATGGCTCTGAATTTTTCTCAGACACAACGGATTTCTCAAAAACAGCTTCAGAAGCTCGGCCAGATGCAGATTCAGGCGCTCAAATACCTTTCAATGAATTCGCTTGATTTGAGAAAGGAAATTTACGACGAAGTAGAAAAAAATCCAGCCTTAGAAATTACAGACGATTCAATGGAGGAGTGGGATTATTCCTCTTCTGCACCGTCAGACGAACTTAACGAATACACAAAACTTAAAACAGTATCTGCCACAAGCCAGGACAAGGCAAACGCATTTCAGGAAATACTAGAAAACAATCCGGACAATACAGAAACCTTAAGCGACCATCTCATGTTCCAGTTTAACATGCTGGAACTTTCAGAAAACCGTCATCGTCTCGGCGAAAAACTTATCTACAATCTTGATAAAAACGGTTTTCATATTCTCGCGCCTGTATCGTTCTTAAATTTTGAAACAGACACAGAAGAAGATTTAAAGTCTGTGCTTTCGATTATCCAGAATCTTGAACCATGTGGCTGCTGTTGTCAGAACATTGAAGAAAGCCTTTTGATTCAGGCGAGAAACAATTCCGGGGCTTCTCAAATTTCACTTTTTATTCTTGACGGTCATCTTGATTTTCTCGATCCGCCTGTAAGTTCAAAGGTTCTAAAGAAGGTCAAAGATTTTGCAAAAGGTGAATGTGAAAAAGCCTTCAACACAGTTGATTATTCCTTCATCGATGAGATAGACGAAGAAGACATTCAGGATGCAATCAGTTTTATCCAGACTTTAAATCCGCATCCGGCCGGGGAATATTCGGCAAGCGACAATTCTTTTGTTATACCTGACGTGCGTGTAGAAAAAACTTCTGACGGAAGTTTTACAGTTGTGAGTGAAAGGGGAATTATTCCCGAAGTAAAACTTTCTCCTGAATACACAGAAATGATGAACATGAATGGAATTTCAGAACAGCAAAAATCGAATCTTGAAAAACCACTGCAGGAAGCAAAAGCATTTATTGACAGCCTCATTTACCGCGAAGATTCTGTATTCAATGCCGCTCTTGCAATCGTTCAGGCGCAGAAAGAATTTTTCGAAAAAGGTACGGGGCATTTAAATACCCTGAGGCAGAAAGATGTAGCCGAGCTTTTAGGCGTTCACGAAACTACAGTTTCAAGAATGGTAAACAGCAAATATCTTCAGTGCGAGTGGGGCTTGTTTCCCTTTAAATATTTCTTCGTCGGAGGAATTGTGCAGAACGCGGCTGAGGTTTCTGAAAACAGAACAGAGATTTCAGAAAAGACACAAGGTTCTTCAGAAATTGAAAATGAAGACCAGAGTGTTAATGAAAAAAACAGTCCCGCAGAAATTTCAAAAGACAAAATTATTTTCGAAATAAAACAGATTCTTGATTCGCAGCCGCCTGAAGCAAAAAAACTTTCAGACCAGAAATTAAGCGATATGCTTTCTGAGCGTGGAATTAAAGTTGCACGCCGCACTATTGCAAAATACCGTTCTCAGATCGGCGTAAAATCAAGTTATGACAGGTAAAAAAATAAAATTTGTCTTTTACCATTTTCGATGCTACTATATAAGTGTAGGTCGTAGGACTTGCAATCCCGCCGTCAGGCATTATAGAGAGGTATAATTATGACAAAGACAATAACTGCAGTAGGATTCGACTTTGATGAAAAACAGTCAGAGATGATTGAAAAGAAACTTCAGCGCGTTTCATATGCAGAAGAACATATCGTAGATTTAATCGTTCGCGTAAAACACGAAAAAGAATACAGCTTTGATATCGTTGCAAACTTCCGCTGGGGAGTTCAGGCAAATGTAAAAGCTGAAGATTTTGATTTTGCAGCTGCATTGAACAAAGTAATGGATATTCTTGACCAGAAGATCAAAAAAGAAAAGGACAAAGTTCAGCAGCACTAATTATAAGTGACTGAATTGTTGAACAGCGCTTAATAAAAAGCCTGTTCTTAACTGTATAAAGTGTATCACATCTGTTGATGTGAGATACAAATTAAAGTGTGCCACAATACTTTTTCGTATGGCACACTTTTTTTTTATCTCCGGTTAATTAATCGAGCATTCCTTCGTATTCATAACCTGCATCTGTTACTGCAGCTTTAATTGCTGCTTCATCAACAGGTTTTGAAGTTGTGATTGTTACAAGGCTCTTTTCGTGATCACAAGATGCGCTTTCGATTCCATCGATTGCTTCAAGTGCTTTTTTTACATGTGCTTCACAGTGCTGGCACATCATTCCTTTAACGGTAATTTTCATAGTGTTCTCCTTATTTTTGTTTGTATTATTTTTGAGTGAGGTTGTGTTTTCGAAAGCGGCTGAGTTTGTTGTTCTGTTTGATTTGTATGGTTTGACAAAGTTCAGCCTTAAGGCATTTGTTACAACACAGAAACTTGAAAGTCCCATTGCGGCAGCCCCGAATGCAGGATTTAATGTCCAGCCGAAGGCAGAAACATAACAGCCGGCTGCAAGAGGAATTCCTATAACGTTGTAGAAGAAGGCCCAGAACAGATTCTGGCGGATGTTGCGCAAAGTGCTTTTTGAAATTCTGATTGCATTGGCAACGTCCATAATGCTGTTTTTCATAAGTACAATGTCGGCTGCATCAAGGGCAACATCGGTACCGGCTCCGATTGCAATTCCAAGGTCAGCACAGGTTAAAGCCGGCGCATCGTTGATTCCGTCTCCGACCATTGTTACTTTTCCTTCTTTCATCAGGTCTTTTATGACAGAAGCTTTCTGGTCAGGTTTTACTTCCGCAATTATTGTGTCAGCAGAAATCTGTTCTCCGATTGCAAGCGCTGTAATTTCATTATCACCAGTGAGCATTACGACACGAAGTCCGAGTTCTTTTAATTTCGAAACTGCTTCTGCGGAATCTTCCTTTATTGTGTCTGCAACTGCGATGATTCCGAGAACTGTATTTTCTTCTGCAAATAGAACTGGCGTCTTTCCTTGAAATGATAGTTCATCAATTTTTTCTTCAATTGATTTTGAAAGAGATGCTCCGACAGAATTAATGTAATCTGAATTTCCACCATAAACTTTTTTACCGTTGATTTTTGCTTTAAGTCCATTTCCTGCAACTGTTTCATAATCTGAAGTTTCGATTAACGGTATTGAATTTTGCTTTGAGTAAGAAGTGACCGCTTTTGAAATCGGATGTTCACTTTTTGCCTCAAGTGAATATGCAAAGGAAAGAAGTTTTTCTTTACTTATGCCCTCTGCTTCCAGCACATCGGTTACTTTCATAATGCCGGTTGTGACTGTTCCGGTTTTATCAAGCACAACAATATTTGTACGGCCTGCCTGTTCAAGAGAAACTGCGGTCTTAAAAAGAATTCCTGACCTTGCACCGACTCCGCTTGCGACCATGATTGCAACCGGAGTCGCAAGTCCTAACGCACACGGACAGCTTATTACCAGCACTGATACAGAACGAGCAATTGCATAACCAAAACTTTCGCCTGCAATAAGCCAGGCTGCAAATGTTACAAGAGCAATTCCGATTACAGCAGGAACAAATACTCCCGAAACTTTGTCTGCCGTTTTTGCAATCGGTGCCTTTGTCGCCTGAGCATCGCTTACCATTTTTATTATTTCAGAAAGTGTAGTGTCTTCGCCGACCCTTGTCGCCTGGCATATCAAATAACCTGAAGTGTTTATTGTTGCAGCAGAAACTTTATCTCCAGCTTTTTTTTCTACCGGAACACTTTCTCCTGTAAGCGCAGATTCATTTACTGCACTCTGACCTTCTGCAACAATTCCGTCAACAGGAATTTTTTCGCCCGGACGAACTGCAAATCTGTCGCCAGGTTTTACTTCTTCTACAGGCACTGTTTTTTCTACGCCTTCGATGATGAGCACTGCAGTTTCTGGTGCAAGCTTCATCAGGGCTTTGAGTGCATTTGTCGTTTTGCCTTTTGATCTGGACTCGAGCATTTTTCCGAAAGTTATAAGAGTCAGAATCATTGCGCTTGATTCAAAATAAAACTGGTTCATGTAATTCATAACTGAAGCAGAGTTCTGTTCAAGAACTGCGCCTGTCATTGCAAAAAGTGCAAAGACGCTATATCCAAAAGAGGCTGTTGCGCCAAGTGCAATCAGCGAATCCATATTTGGAGCTCTGTGAATTATTCCTTTAAAGCCGCTTATAAAAAACTTCTGGTTTATAACCATTACGAGCGCAGAAAGCAAAAGTTCGTAAAGTCCCATGGCCACATGGTTGCTGTCTAAAAATTGCGGAAGCGGCCAGTTCCACATCATGTGTCCCATCGAAACATACATCAGAGGAACAAGAATTATTATTGAGGCAAGGAATCTTTTTTTCATTGCCGTTGTTTCTTTGTCTTCAAGGGAATTTTCGAGTGACGCAGAGGCTGAGTTATTTTTGCTGACTGCACTGTTTTTACTTTCGTCACTATTTTTAAGACCTGCACCTTTTTTTAGACTTGCACCATAGCCTGCTTTTTCAACTGCGTTTATGATGTCCTTCGAAGATGCAGTCCCTTCAACGCCCATTGAATTTGTAAGCAGACTTACTGCGCATCCTGTTACGCCTTCAACTGCATTTACTGCTTTTTCTACCCGTGCCTGACAGGCAGTGCAGCTCATTCCCGTTACGTTGTACTGTTCCATTAATAATTCCTATTTCATAAGTTTCTGAAGTGAAGCTGTAAGTTCATCGATTACTTCATCGTTACCGGCTCGGATATTTTCTGCAACGCAGGTTTTTATGTGATTAGAAAGAAGGACTTTGTTAAAACTGTTTAAGGCAGATGTTACTGCAGAAACCTGTGTCAGAATATCAATGCAGTAGGCGTTGTTTTCAAGCATTCCTTCTACTCCGCGAACCTGACCTTCAATTCTTTTTAATCTGTTCATAAGGTCTTTGTATTCTGCATCTGATCTTTCTTTGTGCTTACCTGAACAGAACGGGCAGCCTTCGCGTTCTTCTGTGGTTTTTGAGGTATCTTGTAGCATAAAAACTCCTGTTTTTAGATATACCCATAAGGGGTATTTTCTGATTATGAATATATACGGGGTGGGGGTATTAGTCAAGCAGAATATGACAGTTGCTTTGACAGATTTTTATTGCAATATCGTCTGTCTTTGTGTATAGTATTTGTTATGGTTGATAAGAAATTTACAGTTCTTGATTTACTTTCTCTTGAATTACACGGACATGATGAAATTAATCTCCGCTGTATTGCAGGAAGAAAAGGTCTTAATCGTCAGATTACTGTTCCTGATATTAACCGTCCAGGCTTAGCTCTTTCGGGCTTTTACGAAAGCTTTGCTTATCAGCGCGTTCAGGTTTTTGGACGTGGTGAATATGCCTACATCAACAAGCTGGAACATGAATCAAAAACTGATGCAATCAGACAGCTTTTTTCATTTGCAATTCCATGCTGTATTTTTACACGCAATCTTGAACCGTCAGAAGCATTCCTTCAGATGGCAGAAGAATCGTGCTGTTCAATTCTTGTAACAGACCTTGAGTCTACAGAATTATCAAATCGTCTTGTTCGTGTTTTTTCAAATATATTCGCACCCCGCAAAACAATGCATGGTGTACTCGTAGAAGTTTTCGGTGAAGGAATTCTTCTCTGCGGTCACTCGGGTGTAGGAAAATCAGAAACTGCTCTTGACCTTGTAGAACGCGGTCATCGTCTTGTAGCCGATGATATCGTAGAAATCCGTTGTGTTAACGGTAATACAATTTTAGGGCAGGGTGCCAATTCCCTTATCAGCCACCACATGGAAATCCGAGGTCTCGGAATCATCAATGTTTCTGAGTTGTATGGTGTCGGTGCCATCCGCGAACAGAAAGAAATCCAGTTAGTTGTAGAACTGGAGGAATGGGATTCAAACAAGATTTACGATAGAATCGGAACTAACCAGCGAACAATGGATCTGCTTGGTGTAAAAATCCCTGCTATCGAAATTCCTGTTAAACCTGGCCGTAACCTTCCTATCATTATTGAGGCAGCCGCAATGAACGAACGTCTCAAGAAAATGGGTTACAACTCAGCAAAAGACTTTAACCAGAACGTCCTCAGATGGATCGAAACTGGTGAAGCTCAGAATGCATACTACGGTCAGGATGATATTTATTAGAATATTTTCTAATGCATATATAAAAGTTTTGCCTTAAAAAAGGCCGTTATTAAAAGCCTAATTCTTGGAGGAATTAAACTATGGTAGAAAAAATCTTAATAGTAAAAAACCGTGCAGGTATTCACGCACGTCCAGCTACTTTGATCGCACAGATGGCAAACAAATTTACATCAGAAATTACACTTGAAAAAGATTCAATCGTTGTTAACGCTAAATCAATCATGGGTGTTATTACAATGGCTGCAGGTTACAATACAACAATGACTCTGAAGGTTGAAGGACCAGATGAAAGTGAAGCAGCAAGCGCTATTGAAAATCTCTTTGAAACAAAATTTGATGATGAGTAATCGCTGATGAAACAGATTACCGACAGACAGAAACAGATTTTAACATTCATTTCTGATTATCAGGAATCGAACTCGTATCCTCCAACAGTCCGCGAAATCGGCGAACACTTCGGTGTATCAATCCGCGCGGTTCAGGACCATATTACTGCTTTGCAGAAAAAAGGATTCATTACTCAGACTCAGAAAAAGTCACGCTCGATCAAGGTTATCACTGATGTCCGCCAGAAAGGTCAGGACATGTTCCTTGAAAAAGTTCCTCTTATCGGAACTATTGCAGCAGGTAAGCCTCTTTTGTGTGAAGAAAACTATGAAGGTTATGTTACTTTAACAGAACCTTTTATCAGACCAGGAAAAAATTATTTTGCACTTCACGTTCGCGGCGAAAGCATGATCAATGCAGGAATCCTTGAAGGAGACCTTGCAATTATTGAACAGGCTTCAACAGCAACAGACGGTCAGATTGTTGTTGCCGTTATTGATGATGCAATTACACTTAAAAGATATTTCAAGGAACCTACAAGAATCCGTCTTCAGCCGGAAAACCCTGCGTTCCATCCAATCTACTGTCAGGATGTCAGAATCGTCGGTGTCCTTGCAAACCTCGTCAGAACTTACTAAGGATCTTTGCCATGAGTATTCCTGTTTATTTGTACACAGGCCCGGAATTTGGTGAACGCAATGAGGCAGTAAATGCTATCAAGGCTCAGATCAACAAAAAGTTCGGTTCCTTCGATGACTACAGTTATTATGCAACTGATACTTCTGTCGCAACAGTTGTGTCTATGCTTCAGAGTGAATCACTTTTTACACCTGCAACCTGTGTAGTTTACAAGAGTGCTGAACTTATCAAGAAAAAGGAAGACATTGAATTACTGTCGTCGTGGATTAATTCAGTAACCCCGAACGCAAAAAATAAAACTCCGAAAGATTCTGCAGTTTTGATTCTCGTTTCAGATGAAACAAGCATTGATGCAAAACTTTCAAAATTAATTCCTAAAGAAAACCAGAAGGTATTCTGGGTAATGTTCGAAAATCGCCGTGTTCCATGGCTTAAGGATTATTTTAAAAAGAACGGTTATTCGATTGAAGAAGATGCCGCAGAAATGATTCTCGAAATGGTTGAGAACAATACAGAAAGCTTAAAGAATGAATGCTCAAGATTCTTCACTTTGTTCCCGGCCGGAAAGTGCATCACCGCAGAAAATGTAGATGCAGTTCTTGCAAACACAAGGGAAGAATCTGTGTTCAGTCTGTTTGGTGCAATGGTTGATGCTTCTCAGACACCTGCAAAGCGCCTTGAAAATTCCCTGACAATATTGCAGAAGCTCAGACTTGCTGCAGGGACCTCTGGCGGATCTGCTGACGCAATTGTTGCCGGCCTTACATTCTGTTTCAGAAAACTTGAAGTGTATCACCAGCTCTCGCGAAACGGACACCCTGATGATTTTACTCTTAAGAAGAACGGGATTTCATCGCCTGCAATGCGCACTCAGTATTCAAACGCGGCACGCCTTTGGACAATGGGGCAGACAATGGCCATCATTTCGATGCTGGCTTCAACTGTGATGAATATTCGTTCAACAGGAACTGCAGTTGAGCAGTCATATCTTGAAATGCTCCTTTACTCAATCATCATTAAGAAAGGAGCTTCAGTTCAGGTCTATCAGGACTTTGAATAATTAAAGGTTATTCAAAAGGGTTTTAAGGGAATCAATCTCGTCCTGAGAAAGAGTTACGCCTTTGCCCATTTTCTGATGGTCAGGAGACCAGCTTCTTAAATCATATTTTGCAGGACGGCCTCCCCAGGATACAAGATTTAATTCCAGGTTCCAGCCACCTTTTCCTTCCGAAACAACTCCGAGATTCTTTTCAATTGAGAATGAAAAATCGTCAGCCATAAAATGCCTCCTTGTATAATTAATGACGAAGAAAATTTTCGCCGATATTCACCTTATAGATACTAAAAAATTATACATTATTTTGCCATAAATTCCACAAAATAGGAATTTTGGAGATTCGTTAATATATTACAATTAAAGGGTTATTTTTTATTGTTTACATTTGAATAATGTAATAAAATAATACAAAACATATTATTCACCATATTTGGGAGGAAATTATGAAAAAGTTACTGATTGCATTGTTTGCAATTTCATTAATTTTTGGCTTTGCTTCATGTAAGTCAACAGAACAGGAAGAACCTGTTGAGACACCGGTAGAACAGCCAACAGAAGAACCAACAGAAGAACCGGTTGAAGAACCAACAGAAGAACCAGCTGAACCAGAATCATTCGCAGAAAAGAATGCTGCACTCCTTGAAAAGATTGATGGCTCACGCGCAGATGCAGTAAAAGCCGGAGCTGACAAATATTATGCAGATCAGCTTGCTGCCCTTGATGCTAAGCTTGCAGAATTGAAAGACAAAGCTGCTAATTCAAATGAAGACATGTCTGCTGAATTAGAAGATCTTAACTACAGATATCTTGCACTTGTAAAAGTTTCTGAAACAAAACAGCTCAAAGAAAAAATCGAAGAACACGGTTTTGACCAGGACAACAAAGTAGCATACGATGCTGCCGAAGTTCTCCTTGCTGACCTCGAAAAACTCTTCAGCGACAATGCTGACGGAAAAACACAGTACAAAGCTGCAGAAACAACATACGCTGCTTACCACACAATTTTCTACAATTCATTCAAGAAACTTGCAAATGCTGAACGCAAGGCTGCTCTTGAACAGAAGAAAGCTTGTGATAACGTAAAAGCTGGTGTTGCACAGAAAGACAGATATAAGGCAATTACAGAAATCTTCCAGAAAGGTGACAATGCTTTCGTAACAAAGAATCCGGAAGGTGCTTACGATAACTACAAAGATGCAAAAGAAAAGTATGAAGCACTTGCAACAGAAGTTGCAGAAAAACGTGCTGCTGCTCAGAAACGCATCGATGAAGCAAAAGCAAAAGTTCAGGCAGTAGAAGAATTTGCAGGTGAAGCTGATGAAAAAGCTCCACTTGAAGAAAAAGTTGATGGTATCGAAGAAAAAGATACAGTACTTCTTGAAGAAGACAAATTCGAAAATCCTGATGATGCAGTAATTGAAGTTGAAGATTCTGTAAAAGTTGAAAACGACGGTATCGTTGAAGTATTTACAGATGCTATCAAAGCTGAAGGAGATCGTTAATGAAAAAGTTTATTTCTGTTTTAACATTTGCTTTGCTGACAGGTTCACTTTTTGCAGTGAACTACAGTTATAAAGACAATACTTATCAGCGTCTTGCTGATGAATATACAAAGAAAGCTGATGCTGCTCTTGATGCAGGTGAATATGATCTTTCAGTTGAATATGCATTAAAGGCAGAAGAAAACGCTGCTCTTTCAAAAGCATACATCGAAAGCATGCTTGCACGCCAGAACGCTGAAGAACAGCTTGCTGCTGCAGAAAAGAAACTTGAATGGGCTAAGAGCATCAAGGCTGAAAGAAACTTCCCTATGGCTTACAGCGCATCTGAAGAAGCTTACAACAATGCAAAAACTGCATTTGAAAAAGAAGACTATACTTCTGCTGAAAACTATGCAAAGCAGGCAATTGCTGCTCTCGAAGGTGTTCGCGAAGTAACTCCACTTCCACAGTTCTATGTAGTACGTCCATGGGCAGAAACAAAAGACTGTTACTGGAACATCTCTGGCCGTCAGTATGTTTACAATAACCCATTGCTCTGGGAAAACCTTTACCAGAAGAACAAAGGCAAGATGCCAAAACCAAATGATCCTAACCTTATTCTTCCAGGTATGAAAATGGAAATTCCAAGCCTTACTGGTGAATACCGCGAAGGAACATACAATCCAAAAGTTCAGTACGAACCATATTCAGCAAACCGCTAATTTTTAGCAGATTGCACAAAAAAGCGATATGAATTAACAGTTCATATCGCTTTTTTTTAATTTTTTTAGTACAATATGGCAACTAATAGCAATGGGGTTATTATTTATGATAAATGTACCAGAAATTTTTGGCAGTAGAGTATTCAATCAGCAGGTTATGAAAAAGATGCTTTCTTCAAAAGCTTATGAAGCTTTGAAAAACACTATGGAAGATGGAACTCCGCTTAACCTGGATGCAGCAAACCAGATTGCAGATGCAATGAAAAACTGGGCAATTGCAAATGGCGCAACACATTACACTCACTGGTTCCAGCCGCTCACTGGTATTACAGCTGAAAAACATGACAGCTTCTTAACTCCAGCTCCTGAAGGAAAAATCATAATGTCTTTTTCCGGCAAGGAATTGATCAAAGGTGAACCTGATGCTTCGTCTTTTCCTAACGGTGGAAAGCGTTCTACATTTGAAGCACGCGGTTACACTGTATGGGATCCGACTTCTTATCCATTCATTAAAGATCACACACTTTGTATTCCTACAGCTTTCTGTTCTTATAACGGTGAAGCTCTTGATAAAAAAACACCGCTTCTTCGTTCGATGGAATCTTTGAACGAACAGGCTTTGCGCGTACTAAAACTTTTTGGCAATAATGCAAAACATGTTACAACTACAATGGGGCCTGAACAGGAATACTTTCTGGTAGATGAAAAACTTTATCAGAAAAGAAAAGACCTTAAGATGACCGGGCGTACATTATTTGGCGCAAAGCCGGTTAAAGGTCAGGAAATGGATGACCAGTATTTTGCAGCCATCAAGCCTCGTGTAATCGAATACATGGAAGAGCTTAACGTTGAATTGTGGAAGCTCGGAATCTATTCAAAAACTGAACATAACGAAGCCGCTCCTGCACAGCACGAAATGGCTCCAATCTTTACAACTTCAAATCTTGCAGCTGACCAGAATCAGCTTACAATGGAAATCATGAAAAAGGTTGCACGCCGTCACGGTCTTATCTGCCTTCTTCACGAAAAACCATTCAAAGGCGTTAACGGAAGCGGTAAGCATAATAACTGGTCGATTGCAACAGACAAAGGCGAAAATCTTTTTGCTCCAGGAAACACTCCTCGCGAAAACCTTCAGTTCCTTCTATTCTTAACTGCAGTAATCAAAGCCGTTGATGACAATCAGGATCTTCTTCGCTGTTGTGTTGCAAGTGCTGGTAACGATCACCGCCTCGGTGCTCACGAAGCGCCTCCTGCAATTATGTCAATCTATGTTGGTGACGAACTTGAAGAAATTCTTGAATCAATCAAAGCCGGAACTGCATACGACGGAAAAGGAAAAACAAAAATGTCTATCGGCGTTGATGTTCTTCCTAACATTCCAAAGGATTCAACAGACAGAAACAGAACATCTCCATTTGCATTTACAGGAAACAGATTTGAATTCCGTTCGGTAGGATCGGCTCTTTCAATTTCAGGACCTAACACAACATTGAATGCAATTCTTGCTGATACATTAAAACAGTTTGCTGATGAACTTGAAAATTCCTCAAACTTTGATGACGATCTTAAAAAACTCATCAAGCGCGAAATTACAGCTCACTGGAGAATTCTCTTTAACGGAAACGGTTACGATGACGCGTGGGTTAAAGAAGCAGAAGAACGTGGACTTAAAAACTACCGCACAACTCCGGAAGCAATGTCACATTATCTTGATGCAAAGAATGTCAAGCTTTACACAGAAATGGGAATTTACACAGAAAGCGAAATGCAGTCACACTTCGAAATCAAGCTTGAAAAATACTGTCAGGTATTGAATATCGAAGTTTGCACAATGCTCGAAATGGTAAACAAAGACATCATTCCTGCTGCATTCAAATACATGAATGTACTTGCTGATACTGAGTTTAAGATGCAGAGAGTATTCAGCCTCTGTGATGCAGGTCTTAACATGATGAAGAAACTTAATGATTTGATTAACGAGCTTCACATCAAGGCAGAAGAACTTTCTTCAATGCATGAAGGTGTTAAAGCGCTTTCTTCAATTCAAGAAAAATCCAGCGCTTATGCTGATAAGGTACTACCACAGATGGAAAAGGTTAGAGAAGTTGCAGATTCAATCGAAGTGCTTCTCGGTGAAGAATACAAACCTTTCCCAAGTTATGAAGATCTTCTTTTCAGCGTTCAGTAATTGACGGTAAAGCCTCAAAAATCCTGTGAGTTAATCACAGGATTTTTTTTGCAGAATTTCTCTACAGGTTTTGAAATTATTTAATTACAATATTTCTTACGCTTAAGCCTTTTGTAATTTTACTTTCTGCAGTGTCAAAGGTAATATTTACAACATCTGTCCATGTGAACTTTCCCTGAGCGTTATACCACTTCTGTTCGCTGTTGTTCCATGCGCCGTAGTCAGCAAACTTGCTCAAAGGTATTCTTACTTTGTGCCACAGTCCATCACCAGGAATATCTTTTACTGTCGGGAAAATTCCTGCGCGCCATGGAAGTCCGCGGCTTTCAGAATTTGTAAAGTAAACGCTCATCTTGAGGTTTGGTTCTTTATGTCTGATTTCGAATTCGAGACATGCACCTGATTTTACTAAAGAGTTAAAATTGCAGCTGTCCCCGAATTGGAACTGGAGAACTCGGTATTTGTCAGCTTTTGAAACATAGATGTAAAAATCTTCGTCTGCTGAATCCTGCTTGTAAAGAGAGCAGTCGTTTGAAGCTTCAGGAATCCAGCTGTGGAATGAAATTTTTTCTGATATTCCGTTTTTGTAAATAATGTAGGAATTATTTTTCTGTGCGTCCTGGAACCAGGTTGTTCCTTTTGATGAAGGCACGCGATAGTCCATTGCCTTTATGAGTTCAACATTAAGGTCCTGAGGGAATCTTGCTATGCTGTCTTTGTTGAATACGCCGAAGCTTCCGCGGTAATCCCAGCTTACACGACAGATGTTTCTGTCATCGAGCCAGCCGCCTTTAATTTTGTACCAGTTAACTCTTTCTTTTGGATCAGCATATTTTGAATAAACACCAAACTCATTGCTCATGAGGGCGGCGTGTCTTTTGTTTACGAACTCAACTGCTTTGTTGATAGGTTCAACAAGTTTTTCTTCTGAGGAATCAACAGGGTAGTTGTTGTAAAGCCAGCGTTCACCTGAAGTTGCATCAGATGGAAGAGGCGGCATTTTATTTTTGTCGTAAGGAAATGGAACTCCCGTAATTCGTTTTACGTCATTCGACCAGCTTGCACCTTGATGAGTAAAAAGGAATGGTGAATATTCGTGATAGTTATAAATTAGATTATCATCATCATACATCGGAAGTTTTAATAGTTCGTGAACTGAGTTCCAGTCTGCAGCGCCAACAATGATTGAATGCTTTGAATCAATTGTTCGGATGAGCTTAATCATTTTGCCCTGAATATTTCCCCATTTAGCGCAGTCGATTGCGTGAGGTTCGTTCATAATTTCGTAGATTACGTATTCGCTTCTGTCTTTGTAGCGGTTTGCAATCTGAGGCCAGATTTTGGAAAGGATTTTTTCAATGTCCGGTGGTGTTTTTGAATTTCCGCTACAATCATTGTGAAAGTCGATGATTACATAAAGCTTGAGTTCTTCGCACCAGTCAATTGCTTTATCAAGTTTATTCCACAGACTTTCAGGAATAACGTAATCAGGTTTACCGGAACTAAAAGTATCAAAGTGTGTCGGGATTCTGACAACTTCAGCACCCATATTCTTAATGTCGATAAAATCCTGTTTACCGTATGAGTTAAAATGTCCGTCGATAAATCCTTGAACAGGTTCCAGCCATTCGCTGAAGTTCAGGCCTTTTGAGAAAGGAAGTTTTTTATCAACCTTTGGGCCGGAATAAGCAGCACAGTTTGTAGTCACTGCCATAAAAATTATTGCAGTGAATAATATTTTTAATAAGATTTTCTTCATAGAAGAATGGTAATATGGATAATCTGATTTGTAAAGAAATGAAATGAAAAAAGCGTGCAGAAGAGGGAGAGAAACCATGCGTCGCAAGGAGCGGTTCCTTTCCCTCCTTAATAATTAAAGCTTTCCGCTTTCTGCAGCTCCAGGAAGACCGATGTCTTTTCTGTAGAACATTCCGTCAAATGAAATATTCTTCATGAGAGTGTATGCGTTGTTCCATGCTTCTTCAAATGTGGGAGCCTGTGAACAAGCTGCAAGAACACGTCCTCCGCTTGTAATCAATGGATGTGATTTGTCATCTGAAACTTTTGTGCGGCGGTCTTCGATAGCGCCGGCAATAAAGATTTTGCAGTTTTTAAGTTCTGCAGCAGCTTTATTGATTGAAATTGGAACACCTTTTTTGTATGCGTTAGGATATCCGCCGGAAACTGCTACAGGAGCAACAGCGTATCCTTTTTTCCATGCAAAGTTGAAGTCCTTTAATTTTCCATCCATGATTGCTTTACACATTTCGGCAAAGTCAAAATCCATCATCGGAAGAACAACCTGAGTTTCCGGGTCGCCGAGACGAACATTGTATTCAAGAAGTTTAGGACCGTCTTTTGTTATCATTACACCAAAGAAGATAAATCCGCGGTAATCGAATCCTTCTGCGATAAGACCTTTAAGTGTAGGTTCAAGAATATCGCTGTTGAATTGTGCCATGATTTCTGGAGTAACGTCATCAAGTGGAGTTACGGCTCCCATTCCGCCTGTATTAGGACCTTTTGCTCCGTCGCACAATCTTTTGTGATCGCGTGCAGGAGTGAATGGAACGATTGTTGACTGACCGTTCTTTGTAAAATCAGGTGTTACAGAAACTGCTGCTAGAATTGAAATCTCAACACCTTCAAGATAATCTTCGATAACAAGTTTGTTTCCGGCAGAACCAACGCGGCCAGAAACCATGATGTCTGTAACAGCTTCGTGAGCCTGAGCTGCAGTTGCGGCAACAACTACACCTTTACCGGCTGCAAGTCCGTCTGCTTTGATTACGATCGGAGCGCCATGCTGGTCAATATAATCGTGTGCTGATTTTTCATCAGTAAAAGTTTTACTTGCAGGGCAGGCAACATTGTACTTAGCCATAAATTCTTTAGCAAGGTCTTTACTTGCTTCAAGTTGGGCACCTGCTGATTTAGGTCCGACACAAGGAATATTTGCGTTCCAGAATGCGTCTGCAATTCCTGCAGCGAGTGGATCTTCAGGACCGATTACGGCAAATGTAACACCTTCGTGCTTTGCAATTTCCACGTAAGGATTAGCGCCTTCAGGAATGTAATCCTGCTTGAGATCGATATTACGGCATTTATTTTCGTTAGCTGTACCACCGTTTCCTGGTACACAGATAACTTCGTCTACAGATGAACTTTTAGCAAGTTTCCAGGCAATAGTGTGTTCACGACCACCAGAGCCAACTACAATTACTTTAACCATGACGCTATTCTAATGAAAAAATCGCCTTTTTTCAATCTTATCAGCAATGCCGACTTGTAAATAAATCAGCAATGCAGGTTGTCAAATAATTCCTTTATATATAGAAAAAACCGTGTTAAAATAAAAAGACTGTGCGGAATAAACAAGTTTTGGCAGGCCGTCATCAGTTTCTAATCAAAAAATAAATAAACGGAAGGAAATTTAATTATGGGATTTATTAAAGCATTTGCAGGTGCAATCGGTGGAACATTCGCAGACGAATGGAAAGATTATTACGTGCCATTGGCAGGCGTGCCTGGAACAGCTGCTATTTTTAGAGCTGTACCAAAGGGAACAGACAACGGCCGCGGAAGCAATACAAAGGGTTCAGATAATGTAATCACAAACGGTAGTAGAATTGTTGTTCCAGAAGGAACTGCTCTTGTAACTGTTGAAGATGGAAAAGTAACAAACTTTATTTCTGAAGCCGGCGGATATACATTTCATAGCGACAATATAAACTCTCAGTCATTCCTTGCAGGTGACGGACTTTTGAGTACTCTCAAAGAAACCTGGGAACGCTTTAAGTTCGGCGGAACTCCTGGTGCACAGCAGACCGCTTTCTATGTAAACCTTAAAGAAATTCCAAATAATAAATTCGGAACTCAGTCAGAAATTTACTGGGACGATGCTTATCTTAACGCACAGGTTGGTGCTGTAACTCGTGGTACATACACATTGAAAATTACAGATCCTATTCTCTTTATTACAAACTTTGTTCCTGCAATGTATCTTCAGCCAAATGCTCCTGTATTTGACTTTGCAGATATGGATAACGATGCAGGTGAACAGCTTTTCAATGAAGTTGTAGGAAGCCTTTCAGGAGCATTCTCAAATTATACAAATGATCCTTCAAAAGGAAACAGGATTACAAAGATTCAGAGTGACCAGATTGGTTTTGCTCAGTCACTTTCTCAGGCAGTTGAAGATTCCTATAGATGGAACAGTGACAGAGGACTTCAGATTATTAAGGTTGCAATTGCTGCTATCGAATACGATGAAGATACTAAGAAACTTCTCAGCGATGTTAAGAAGGCAGATGCTCTTTCTGGTGCAAGAGGAAATTCTTTCATGCAGCAGTCTGTAGCAAGAGGTTTCCAGGCAGCAGGAGAAAACGGCGGTGGTGCAAACGGCATGGCATTTATGGGTATGGGAATGAATGCAGTTGGTGGCGCTATGGGAATGATGCAGCAGCCGCAGCAGGCTCAGGCAGAAGATCCAATGGCTAAGCTTGCAAAAATGAAACAGATGCTTGATGCCGGCTTGATTACACAGGCTGACTACGACGCCGCAAAAGCTAAAATCCTGGGACTTTAATAATGGCTAAAGAAGAAAACGGACAGAAAAAATGTCCCAAGTGCGGCTCAACTGACATTTCGCAAAGTTCAAAAAGCGGAAAACTCAGATGTAATTTCTGCCGTTACGAATTTGAGCCAGAAGTAATCAAGGAAGAAGAAAAGGTTTCTGACCTTGAAGGTGAAATAATCGGAAAGGGTTCTGCCAAGATTGATAAAAACTTTGACGGCATCCTTACATTAAAGTGTACAAGCTGTGGAGCAGAAGTTGTAATTGATACAAATGAAGTTCAGAGCGCAAGATGTCACTGGTGTAGAAATACACTTTCGATTAATGAAAAAATTCCGAACGGTGCAGTACCTGATATGATTCTTCCTTTCAAGCTTACTCGCAATGAAGCAAGAAATCATATTGATAAATTTGTCGGCAAGAGAAAGTTCTTTGCTCATCCAAAATTCAAGGAAGAATTTACTTCTGAAAACGTGATGGGCGTTTACTTTCCATACATGGTTGTAGACATGAACGCAAAGGTTTCTCTTTACGGTGAAGGTGAACATGAAACAAGAATGTACACAGTAACTGTTGGTTCTGGAGATAACAAGCACGAAGAAACTCGTTACGATGCTGACCTTTACGAAGTAGGACGTGATTTTGATCTTGAAATCAAAGGACTTACAGTTGAATCAAGCGCTGATAAGCTTGAAAATTCCAAGACAAAAACTAACAACATCATTAACTCAATAATGCCGTTTGATACTGAAAACTGTGTTGAATGGGATGCAAACTATCTTCGCAATTATACATCAGAAAAACGTGATGTTAATGTTGAACAGTTAAAACCGCTTGTAAATGAAGAAGCAATGGATATTGGCCGTTATGCTGCAAACGAAACAGTTCAGTATTATGACCGCGGTGTAAGATGGCGTGATGAAAAAATTGACATTAAAGGAAGAAGCTGGAAGTCGGCATATCTTCCTGTCTGGCTTTATTCATATCTTCAGAAGAAAGGTGAAAAATCGATGCTGCATTATGTTGCAGTAAACGCGAGAACTAATGAGACAATGGGAAGTGTTCCAATTCACAAACCAAAACTGTTTTTTGTTTCAGCAATTATTGAAATACTTACCTTGATTATGGCAATTCTTCTTGTTCCATTTTTTGATGAAGATAAAGAATGGATTCCATATTTATTGCTAATTGCAGGTTTTATCTATTACGGACATATCACAAAAAAATACAGAAACAAGAATGCAAGACACTTTCACGAAAAAGAAACAAATCGTGAAATCAAGAATCTTAAAAAACTTGATGGTTTCTTAAGACACAGAACAGGACTTGAAGAAAACTACATGATCGGTGCAAACAATCATGTAGTTCGCGGAAAGTTTGGTTCAAAAGCAATCGTAACAGAAAGTGACGATACAGAAGATGAAAATTCTGAAGATGAAAATGATTCGTCAGGTTCTGATGAGGAATAATTAAGGAAAAAATATGGTAGCAGGAATTTTGTGCAGTTTGTGCTGTTTCATTTTTTTAACACTTGATCATTATTTTTTGAACAATCCATGTGCTGTAGTTTCATTTAACATAGCTTTGCTTTGTAAAATGCTTGCAAGTGCATGTTTTGTAATTTACGGATTATTGTGCTTTTCAAAATGTAAAGACAAAAATAAAGGCTTTAAGAAAGTTTCTTCGCTGATGCTTTCTGGATTGTTTTTAGGTTTTGCCGCAGACTTATTGCTTGAAATAAATTTCTATGCCGGTTTTGTAGTTTTTGTAACTGCACATATTTTTTACTTTCTTGGATTTTCTGTTTACAGCAAAATGGATAAAGTTAAATGGGCTATAGTAATAGGATTCGTTGCGGTGTTTGCAACAGTTGATTACGTTGTTCCATGGTTTAACTTTCAGGGATTGTTTCCGGTTGTCGTAATTTACAGCGCTGTCTGGGCTTTTGTTTTTGCAAAGTCTGTAGAGTCGCTCAAGTTTAAATCGGTAAATGCAAAAATTGTTGTTGCTGGAATTGTGCTGTTTGGAATTTCTGATATTCTTTTGCAGTTTAAGTTCTTTCCTGCTGAAGGTTTTTCGCCTGCAGCAGGAGCAGTGATTTTTGCAGTATCAAATGCTGTGTATTATATTGCACAGCTTTTAATCGGATATTCACTTTCAAAGAACTTTATTGATTATTCTTCACCATTCCAGCAGTAAGTACACATCTTGCAGTGATCGATTCCTACGCTGTCGAGCATATCGTCGAGGCGGTGGAATCGGAGTGAAGTAAAGTGTAACTGCTTTCTGATTTCTTCGAGCATATTTGCATATTCTGGTGTATCAGGATTGCAGTATTTTTTGAGTGTTTCGTCTGAAACATTTTCGCCTTCAAGCTGCTTGATAACGCGGCGTGTAATCAAATCCATTTCTGAATTAGAACGTGAGAAGTTAAGGTATTTACAACCATATACAAGTGGAGGACATGCCGGTCTGATGTGAACTTCTTTTGCACCACTCTGGTAAAGGAAGTCTGTAGTTTCGCGAAGCTGTGTTCCGCGAACGATTGAGTCGTCGATAAGAAGAAGCTTTTTGTCTTTGATCAATGGCTGAACAGGAATGAGCTTCATGTGAGCGATGAGGTTTCTCTGATCCTGGCTTGTTGGCATGAACGAACGAGGCCATGTAGGTGTGTATTTAATGAACGGGCGAGTAAATGGAATGCCTGATTCATTTGCATAACCTACAGCGTGTGCAACGCCACTGTCAGGAACACCTGCAACAGCATCAGGAGTTACAGAACCTTTGTCGCGCTGTGCAAGATATTTACCGCAGTTGTAACGCATTGTTTCAACGTTTACGCCTTCGTAAGTTGCAGTTGGATATCCGTAATAAATCCAGAGGAAAGTACAGATTTTCATTTCTTTACCAGGCTGCTGGATAACTTCGATTCCGTCAGAAGTCATGAATACGATTTCTGCAGGACCGAGTTCGTGATGATCTTTGTATCCGAGGTTTGCGTAAGCAAAGTTTTCGAAAGAAGCACAGTAAGCGCCTTCTTTGTGTCCGATTTGGATTGGAGTGCGGCCGAGTCTGTCGCGGGCTGCGTAGATTCCATTTTCTGTCATGATGAGCATTGACATGGAACCTTTGATTTTTTCCTGAACGTATTTAATACCTTCAGGAATTGAAGATTTCTGATTGATGAGTGCTACGATAAGTTCTGTCTGGTTTATTTCACCGCCGCTCATTTCGAGGAAGTGTGTGTATCCTGTTGCAAGAATTTCTTCTTCGAGTTCTTTTTTATTTGTTACGATTCCGACTGTTGTGATTGCGTAACTTCCGAGATGTGAATGTACGAGAAGCGGCTGTGGTTCGAAGTCACTGATACATCCGATACCGAGGTTTCCGTGCATTTCGTCGATGTCTTTTTCGAACTTTGTTCTAAAAGGAGAGTTCTGAATGTTGTGGATTGAACGGAGGAATTTTCCGTTCTTGTCTAAAATTGCAATTCCACCGCGTCTTGTTCCAAGATGTGAATGATAGTCAACTCCAAAAAAGAGATCCAAAGAAACGTCGTTCTTAGATGCTACACCAAAAAATCCGCCCATAATATTCCTCGTAAAAAATTTTGAGGAATTCTTGAGGACCTGACGGTCTTAAAAATTCCTCTAAAAAAATAGACTTACATTATAATGATTATTAATTGTTTATTCCATATATCTGTCATATAATGATTTTATGACTTATTTAATAATGGGAATCGCGGCAATAGGAATTATCGTATTGCTGGCAATGTTTACAGATAAACTCAAGGCACAAAAAGCAGCTCAAAAGCAGGCAACTCAAAAACCAAAGACCGGACCGAACGGAGAAGTTCTAATGGTTGAGTGTCCTTTGTGCAATACACCTTTACTGAAAGGACAGAACCTGGTAACTAAAGTTTTCAGACCGATGAATGTTCCTGACCAGAGATGCAACATTTCTGGATGCCCCCACTGTTATCCTCAGCCGGAGCCTGGTGTAAAGCGAGTGTGTCCATGCTGTGGTAAAGATGTTCCGATTACAGGATATCTTGTTGCACGTCTTTTTAATTATAAGGATAATAAGAAGCATGTGCGGGTAACCGGATGTTCAAGATGCTGCGAGAAGAAATAAAAAAAATAAAGACTACGCTCTGATTAAATAATCAGAGCGCTTACCGACAAATGAATACGCCTACCGACAAATAAATATGCTTATCGACAAATAAATACGCTTACTGACAATCCAGGAATCACGACGTTTTTAGAAGCCGTCATCTCTTCAAGCTTAACATTCTCTTCTTTACCAATTACATTCACGTCGCTCAAAGACTTTCCGCTCAGCTGAATAACCTTTGCGCTGTCAAGCAAAAGTTCCCGACTGATAGAATCATCGCTGTCAACATGAATGCTTTCAAGTTCAACAGGATTGTCGCCTGCGTTAACAACTTTTACAAAATAATTATTGCCGTCAGTTGTAACTGAAGTAAAGATTTTGTCACCGGCATTTTCTGCGGAATGTTCGATGTACGAAGTTCCTGTGTATTTACCGAAAAGTTTCTGAACGTAATAATCTGGTGTTGCCATTGATGTGTCACCGTCAAACCAGATAAAGTCAGGCCACCACTGTGCGTAATTGTAGCGCGCAAAAAGCGGTGCAACGGAAGCAAAGCGGATTACGTCACAGTTTTTTTCAAGGCCTGTCATAAATGCGGCTTCTGCGAGGGCTGCTTCTAAATTGTTTTCTCTGTGTTCAGTGTGGGCTGCGTATTCACCTGCAAAAACCGGAATGTCGCGCGAATACGAATCGTACATGTGAATGTGTTCGTAGAACCATTCAGGTTTCATGTAATAATGTTCGTCGATTGCTGCAGTGAACTTTTTGTTTGCTTTTATTTCATTGTTGAAGAAGTTCCAGGCGGTTGTGTATTTTTCTGATGTTACATCAGGGCCTGCAGTTCCGATCAGTTCAATGTCAGGATATTTTTTGTGAATCGCTTTTTCGAAAGCCTTGTAGCGTTCTAAAAAATTTACTTTGTCAGTTTGCCACTGTTCGTTTCCGATTCCGATAAATTTTAAGTTAAAGGAATTTTCGTGTCCCATCTTTGCACGGAGTTTTCCCCATTTTGTTTTAGTACTTCCATTTGCAAACTCAATCAAATCGAGAGCACTCTGAATGTAGTCTTTAAATTCACGTGATTTAATATCAACCATTTCACTTGTCTGAAACTGACATGCAATTCCGACGCTTAAGACAGGAAGTGGTTCTGCGCCCATCAGTTCTGAAAGTAAAAAATATTCGTAAAAACCAAGACCGTACGACTGGTTGTAGTAAGGAAAATATTTTGCAAGCTTTCCTGGTGTCCACATGTAGATGTTGTGAGTTGCCCAGCGGTTCCAGTTCCAGTGTCGTTTCCAGTTTTCGCCGACAGTATCTTTCCAGTTGTACCGGTTGCTTAAAACTGCACCTTCAACGATACATCCGCCAGGGAATCTTAAAAAGCCCGGGCGTGTTTCTTTTAACAGTTCAAATAAATCTTTTCTGAAAACTCCAGCAACTGCGTCGGCCGGCATTAAAGAAATGTAACCGTAATCAACAGTTCCTTTGTTCTGCAAAATGATGAAAGTCCCGTTTTTGATAGTTGAGTCTGCGGTAAAGGAATCTTCGATTAGCTGCCAATTTTTGTTTTTTTCGATTTTGATTTCTTTTTGTGCAGCGGTTATAGTGCCGTCTGAAGATTTACAGATAACTGTAAGTGAACCTTCATATTTAGGATTACGGATCCAGATTTTCAAATTGTACGAGGCACCTGAGCGTAAACACACGCCGTCGTATGCTTTGTTTGTAAAACCTGCATTGCCGGTGTTTGTAGTGAATTTCATGTAATGAGGATTTTTGTCACAAAGGGAGCATCCTTTGATAAATTCCATTTCTGCGCAATCCTGCTGGCCGTAGATTTTCCAGCCGTAGTCAGGAGTGTATTCTGTTTTGTAATCGTTTGCAGTTGAACCTGCCCATGATCGTCTGAAAGCAAACTGGCGGTTTTCGATCATTTCTGCATAGAGGCCGCCGTCTGCTGCGTAGTTGATATCTTCAAAAAAAAGTCCGAACATTTTTTTTGAGATAAAAGGTTTGGAATTTTTAGAAATGGAAATTTTCATTTTGTTCCTCGATTGTTCTATTAAACTTTACTGTTCAGTTTCATGAATTTCATGGTAACTTTATCGTACATTCTATCAGAAAGAATTTTTTTGAAGAATATGTACGACTTTGAATATTTTCCAGCGGCGTATCTTCTTCTCGGATTTTTTTTGACAGCTGCTTTTACAATTAATTTTGAAATTACTGAAGGGGATGAAAGATTTTTTTTGTTGACATAACCGTCTTCGTAATATTTTGCAGCGGCTGAAGCGTTTTTGATGTATGCGGTGTTTTCGGAATATTTTCTGATGTTCTTTCCGTGGATTACGCCCCAGTCTGTCTGAATGAGTCCCGGTTCGATGATTACGACTTTGATGCCAAACGGTGCAACTTCAAGTCTGAGGGAATCGCTTAAAGCCTCCACGCAGTATTTAGTTCCGTGATACCAACCGGAAAATGGAGTTGCAAAGCGGCCGGCCATTGATGAGATGTTGATGATTTTTCCGCTTCGCTGATTACGCATTGAAGGTAATACTTTCTGAATCAAAGAAATTAATCCGAATACATTTACTTCAAACTGATTTCGTGCATCTGCAATAGGAACATCTTCAAGACCACCGCCTAAGCCGAAGCCTGCATTGTTAACGAGAACGTCGATTTTTCCTTCTGTATCGAGAATTGTTTTTACACATTCCTCAATTGATTTTTCATCACACAAATCAAGTCGGAGAATATTTCCTCCTTTCTCTTCAATTTCTTTCATAAGCTCAATTCTTCTTGCTGCTCCGTAAACTGTATAACCTTTCTGAATGAGTCTTAAACATGTGTCTAATCCGATGCCGCTTGAGGCACCTGTTACCAGTGCAACTTTGTTCATAGTGATAACCTCTATTATAGAAAATAACAGCATGACTTTAAGATGTCAAACTGATAAAGTCATGCTGTTATTTTTTAGTGGGAATTGATTACTGCCCAGAATGAATTATTTGTGTCGTAAGTGTCACCAAGATCGTACTGTGGAAGAAATTCTGTACCGCTTGTGTATTGGACTTCTTTTTTTGTTTTAGCTACATTATCAACAATGGTAAAGAGTAAAGGGTATGACTTATATTTTTCACCAGTATTATAATTTGTAGACGGATTAATCCATGAGGACTCATTGTTGATTCCCCAGATTGTAACACAGGTGATTTTATTGCCGCTGTAATTCTTTCCGTATTTTTTAAGCATCTTAAAATAATTTGCATACGCTGTGGCAGCTTCAGAAGAAGAGGCTGCGCTGATATCAAGTTCTGAAACATGAACATCTGCGATTGCAAGGAATTTCTTTAATGCGTTTTCGTATTCTGTAATCGAAGGCCATGATGATCCAACATGTGACTGCATTGCAATTGCATCAAGACGAGGACTTACGGATTTTCCGTTGATGGTTTGTGCTGAGCCTGCTTTAATTAAATTTGCAATTTTTTCAATTGCGGGAGTTTTGTTTGACTGATATTCATTGTAATCGTTGTAGCAAAGTTTTACGTCTGCAGGTGCATAGGCATTTGCAAAACGGAATGCATTGATGATGAACTCTTCGTTTTTGTAAATCTCATACCAGCGGGAACCACCATTTGCCGGATCTTTATCTTTTGTTCCTGCTGTGGAACCACGAAGCCATGAGCCTGTTGAAGGATCAGATGCATCATCTGCCATTGCTTCGTTTACAACATCCCAAGCCCAGATTAAGTGATTGCCGGTTTCTTTTCCTGCAACGCGGTTTGCTTTTTCCCATTCTGCAACGCATTCTAATACTGTTTTAATGTACCATTCGTGGCGGGCTGTCATGACTTCTTTACTTACAAGATTACCGTTTTTAGAATAATTTTCTCTGAAGAATCCTTCAGGTGTCTGGGAATGCCATGTCAGGACATGACCGCGCATTTTAACGCCTGCTTTTTTTGCAGCATTCAGTGTGGCATATATTAACGCTTCACCATTCAGCTTGTCTGGAACCTGAATTTTTTGTCCGTTGGAAGCGTTGAATGTGGTTTTTGTCTGAGAGGAACCGTCGCCGTCCCACCACTGAAGAAGAAACTGTGGTTTTAATTCGTTGCCTAAAGTGATTGTGTTTGCATGCTTTGAAATTCCCTGCTGGACTTCAGAGTAATAAAATTCTGAAGGAGTTCCCCAGGATTTGTCATGGGTGTAAGTGCCTGTGTATTTGTCACCAGTGTACTTTAGACCGAAGTTCCCGTATTCAACAGCAAGACCAATGTAGTCAAAAGTGTCGCTGTAGGTTTGTTTTATAGAAGGAACTGAATCAGCCAGCCAGTTGTCCTGTGAGCGGCTGATACCATTGGAAGGCTGTGAACATGATACAGCCAGCAGTGACGTAAAAGCCACTGATACTAAAAATGATTTTTTCATAGGTTTTAACCTCTGTATGTGATATTTTTAACTTTCTATTTGTGATTATTTTAACATAAGATATAGGAAAAGTGCGAACTTCTTTAAAAAAAATTAATATATAAAAAAATTATCTGAAATTATAGATAATGAACTGAAGGAAGAAGATATTTTGTTTATGAAAAAAGTTTATTTCATTTTTATTTTAAGTTGTGCCGCATTTTCATTTTCCTGTAATGCTAAAAATAAGGAACTTGAAGAAGCTGTTGATTTGATTCGTAAAAACAACTGCTATTCAGGAATGTATGTTGGTGAAGCTGGAATAACTCCGGACGAATATATAGCTTTTACTAAAATGTGTGAAAAAGCAACGGATAAAGAACTTCTTGAATTATTAAAGGATGAAAACGGAGTTGTAAGGGCATATGCAGCAGATGCTTTGGCATATAAAAAAGCTCCTGTTGATTATTTCAGTATTGCCCTTGATGCTGTTGATGATATAGAAACCGTGGAAACTTTCGAGTATTGTTTTCTAAATTTTTCTCAATGTGGTGATTGTATTCTTGAGTCAATCTTTCCATATTTAAGTGGGACTGATCAGCAGAAGATTTACAGACTTCTTCTTGAGCGAAGAAGGAACTTTTCAGTTACATACAGATTTCTTGAAACAGATTTACATTCTGATGAACTTTATGATGCTGCACGAAAATGGGCAGAAGAAGTAAATAAGGAAGATTATGCATCATTGAAAGCTGTAGGATATATATCAACTTATAAAAAAGAACAGGATTGGAATTTAGTTCTTTCAATTCAGAACTTGGATAAATCAATATTTTACAAATCATGTTTAAATTATATTCCTTCTCATAATAAAGAACTGGAGAAGATAACAACAGTAAGTATGGAAAGCCTTTAATGTTAAAAGTGCTTAAGAATCACAATTCTGACGGCTTTTATAACGATTTTTTTGAAGGTAATGAAGATATTTTAACAGAATCTTCATCTTATCTCTTAAATCCAGACGAGCTGATTCTGGATTTAAGTCTTTAATTAACTGAATTTTCCCGAATATTTATAGATTTAATCGAAAATTCCCCAAAAAATCCCCTGAAATCCCCAAAAAATCGCAAAATTCTTAAAAAAAAATGCTCTTTTTTGAAAAAAAACACTAAAGTCGAAATTCCTAACTCCGATATAAATAGCAACGGGTGGGGAGAACACCATCCCTCGGATACAAGTAATTGCAGATCTGAAAATCTATCCACCAGATCCAGCAATACCAGATTGAAAAGAGTTCATTCTGATCCGGGACTATAAGGAGATACATTATGGTAATCAATCACAACATGAGTGCAATGTTTGCACAGCGTTCACAGGGTCTCACAGACTTATCTACACAGAAGAACATGGAAAAACTCTCATCAGGTATGAGAATCAACCGTGCCGGCGACGATGCTTCAGGACTTGCAGTTTCTGAAAAAATGCGTGCTCAGATCCGCGGTTTGAACCAGGCTTCAACAAACGCATCAAACGGTATTTCGTTTATCCAGACAACTGAAGGTTATTTGCAGGAAACTTCTGACATCGTTCAGCGTATCCGCGAACTTGCAGTTCAGTCATCGAACGGTATTTACTCTGACGAAGACCGCATGCAGATTCAGGTTGAAGTTTCTTCTTTGATTGATGAAGTTGATCGTATTGCATCAGCAGCTCAGTTCAATGGAATGAATATGCTTACAGGACGCTTTGCTCGTCCTACAGGTGAAAACTCAGTTACAGGTTCTATGTGGTTCCACATCGGTGCTAACATGGACCAGAGAACTCAGGTATTCATCGGAACAATGTCTGCTTCAGCTCTTGGTTTGAAGAACATTGGAAACGAAGACAAACTTTCACTTGCAGCTCCAGATGACGCTAACCGCGCAATCGGAACTCTCGATGAAGCTCTTAAAAAGATTAACAAACAGCGCGCAGACCTCGGTGCTTACCAGAACCGTCTCGAAAAGACAGTTATCGGTCTCGACATCGGTGCAGAAAACCTCCAGGCTTCAGAATCACGCATCCGTGATACAGACATGGCAGCCGAAATGGTTGAGTTCACAAAGAACCAGGTTCTTTCTCAGGCAGGAACAGCTATGTTGGCTCAAGCTAATCAGAGTTCACAGAACGTTCTTTCATTGCTCCGCTAATTAACGCAGCTTAGGTAAAGAATGAAAAATCGCTCTTCGTAAGAAGGGCGATTTTTTTTGGAGACAACATTGCTGTTTAGCGATGTAAGAGAGAATTGCAGCGCAATTCTCGTCTCCGCTCGAAGAAAAGCTGTTGTGGTCAGAAGAGATGGCACGAGCGGAGATCAGGCAAATCATAGGGAGCGACGGCTTTAGCCGGCAAATCGCGAGTGACGCAGCGATTTGAGCGAGTCTCGGAGGCGCCCCGACGCCTCCGGCAAGCAGAATGTGCTTTCATTGCTCCGCTAGTCTTAGCGAGTTTGAAAGTTTCACAATAGTATTTACTAGAAAAAAAGTTCTAGGATAGAAAAAGGCTCGCACATAGGAAAGTACGAGCTTTTTTTTATGTAAAATAAATATTCCAACAAAGAAAAATCGATGTTATAATCCATATATAAATTTATTCTCATTTTGGCATTTGTTGAGGTATGAGTGTAAAGGTAAATATCTGTATCTATTTTAAACCAATCTCCTTGTTTCTCAGTAGAAGAAATAACTATGTTTTCAAATAAGAAATAAAATAAAAGTAGATATTATAAGATAGTCATGATAAAGTATATTCAGAAAATAATTAGAAAATTGAAGGAGGTGTAAGATAAAACCGCTAAAATAGCACGGCTTTATCTTATGGGAGGAATTATGAAATTCATTTTATTATTTATTGTCTGCTATTTTACTAATTTAATGGAAGTTTACCATATACAGGGTTGTCTAAAAGAACAGAGAACTCAAAAATGGTGGGAAGATGGACTTAATAAACTTCATGGCTGTACTAATATAAGGGAAAAAAATCCTGCGGCATGGAAATATGAAAAAAACAGCTGGATTCCCTGTTTAATTGCACATGCATTTGAATGGGCATTCCTTTCAATTCTGCCCTTAGCCGTTTATGGATATTGCAAATTCGGATTCAGTAATAATGTTTTCTGGTGGACTTTTATTTTTACTTTCTTTGGTAATGTGATTCTGCATTATGTAATTGATATTTTAAGAACACATGTCAGGAAAATCACATGGTTTGTAGATCAGCTGCTTCATTGCTTTCAGGTTATTATAATGGTTGCTGTTCTTGGCAGGTTCTAAAATCTAAAT
>JAEDED010000011.1 GCA_016293495.1 Treponema sp.
TGTATTTCTTAGATTTATATAACTTTTTCTCTCACACTTATTGATGAAGAGCCTTTAATTTTCACTTTACGGTCATATTTGATTTTACATTTTCAGCTTTGTGTAGTAAAATTTCGGCTATGAAATCTACAAAAACACCTAAATCTACAAAAAAATCTAATGTCCAGGAAGTGCTTGATTCCCTTACACTTCAGGAAAAAATCAATTTATTAAACGGAGTTGGCAGCTGGTATACTTCTGATGCCAACGGTAAACTTCCTGTTACAATGATGACTGATGGTCCGCACGGACTTCGTAAGCAGGGCGCTGAACAGAATCTTTCTGATATCAATGATTCAATTCAGTCTACCTGTTTTCCGACTGCCAGCTGTGTAGCAAATTCCTGGGACCTTGACCTTATGGCAGAAATGTCCGGGGCAATTGCAGACCAGGCTCTTAAAGAAGAAGTTGCAATGGTTTTAGGCTGTGGAATGAATATCAAGCGTTCACCAATGTGCGGCCGTAACTTTGAATATTTTTCTGAAGATCCGCTTCTTGCCGGTTCACTTGCTGCCTCTTACATTGAAGCAATGCAGTCAAAGAACGTCGGAACTTCCATTAAACATTTCTGCTGTAACAACCAGGAAACCCGCCGTCAGTCTTCAGATTCAATCGTAGACGAAAGAGCTCTCCGCGAAATTTATCTTCGTCCTTTTGAAATTGCAGTACGCAACACTCAGCCTACAACAATGATGGCTTCATACAATAAAGTAAACGGAAAATATTCCTGCATGAACAAAGAAATCATTAATGACATTGTTCGTGGTGAATGGGGATATGAAGGTGCAATTATTTCTGACTGGGGCGCTGCTGTCAACATTCCTGAATGTATTAAAGCAGGTCTCGATCTTGCAATGCCTGGTTCCGGCGGTTATCAGCCTGACGAACTTATGAAGGCTTATAATGAAGGTCGTCTTTCAGAAGAGGAAATTAATCGTTCAGCTTCAAAGGTAATAGAACTTGTACTTCGTGTTGCAAACAATCCAAAGGTTGAAGTTGATTACGAAAAACATCATCAGCTTGCAAGAAAAATTGCGGCAAATTCTGCTGTGCTTTTGAAGAATGATGGTGTTCTTCCTCTTTCTTCAAAACAGAAAGATATTGTTGTAATCGGACAGATGGCAGATGAAATTCGTTTCCAGGGAGGCGGTTCAAGTCACATCAATGCGTTTACTGGTCCTGATGCAATTGAATCCCTCAAGGCCGCAGGATTTAATGTTCATTACGCACCTGCATATCCGGCCGACGATGCTGTAGAATCCACAACCGCTGAAGAATTCCAGAGACTGGCACAGGAAGCCGTTGCCCTTGCAAAAGAAGCTGAAATCAAAAAGATGCCGGTACTCCTTTTCTGTGGGCTTACAAACAGAACTGAAGGTGAAGGCTTTGACCGCCACGATATGAATCTTCCTGCAGAACAGCTTACTGTAATCAAGAAGGTTCTCCAGATGAATAAAAACATCATCGTTGTTGCTTTCGGTGGCTCACCGTTTGCAATTCCATTCGTTGATGAAGTTTCTGCAATCCTTCATATGTATCTTGCCGGAGAAGCTTCGGGAGAAGCATGTGTTGATCTTTTAACAGGAAAAGTTAATCCGAGCGGAAAGCTTTCTGAAAGCTATCCGTTCTCAGAAAAAGATGTTCCTTCAAAAGCAACATGGGGTAAAGAAATTCCTGCGATTGAATACCGCGAAAGTATTTTTACAGGTTATCGTTTCTATGATACCTTCAATGTTCCTGTTCAGTATGAATTTGGTTACGGACTTTCTTATACAAAATTCGCTTATACTGGCCTTGAAGTTTCTGCTTTAGATTTTGATGCAACAGATGCTGATTCTGCAATCGGTAATGTTGGTGCTACATGCGGTTATGCAGCAGGCGCATCAAAGAGCAAGAAAAACCTTAAGGTAAAATTTACAGTAAAGAATGTCGGTAAAACTGCAGGTGCAGAAGTAGTTCAGATTTATGTAAAAAATCCGAAGGCTGATTATCTTCGTCCTTCAAGAGAACTTCGTGCATTTACAAAAGTTTATCTCGAACCAGGAAAGAGCAAGAAGGTTACAGTTGAACTTGATGCAAAAGCTTTCTGTCTTTATGACGTAAATGCAAAACAGTATGTTGCACCATCTGGTTCATACGAAATTCAGGTTGCAGCATCTCTTAATGATGTTAAGCTCAAAAAAGCCGTAAAGGTTAAAGGCGTTAAATATGCTGCAAATGACAGAGAAAGACTTGCTTCATATTTTGCCGCAGAACCTGAAGCTTCAAAAACAAAATCAGCTTCAAAGGCCGCTGTAAAGTCAAAGGTTGAAAAAACTTCAAAGGCAGAAAAGAAACCTGCTGTAAATGTTGATGACTTATTCACTCATGAAGACTTTGCAAAACTGTACGCAAAACCACTTCCTGAAGATCCTTCTCCAACAGTCGGAACTTATACAATCTACAACAATATGAACGAAGCTGCAGAACTCAGCCCGCTCTGTAAAAAAATTCGCGACAAGACTGTAGAAAAGATAGTTAATGATGCAGTTAAAAGGGGAAGATCGCCAAATGATCCTGCAGTTAAAATCGGAATCGGCGGCTCGACAGAAAATCCTCTCGAAAGCATCATTCTCCTTTCTGCACGTCAGTTCTCAGAAAACATGGCAGAAGCAATTGTCAATCTTGCAAACAACAAAAAGTTTGCAGCATTAAAATGTTTTCTTAAAGGAAAGAAAAAGAAATAAGCAGAAAAGATAAAATAAAAAAAGCGTTTCCAGTTTTCTTGTTCAGAAAGCGAAAAACGCTTTTTTTATTTATTGAAGTTTATCACTCCCTGTAGTCTGTAATTTTTTTTTCTAAGTCTGTAATTTTTTTTCTAAGTCTATAAATTATTTTTTCTTAAAATCCATGATTACGTCAATCGACGAAATACATGCACCGCGAAGTCCATTCTTTTCAAGGCTGTCTACGCCGCGTATTGTAGTCCCGTTTGGTGAACAGACTGCATCTTTAAGAACGCCAGGATGGCTGCCTGTTACCTGCTGAAGTTTTGCACTGCCAAGCATTGTCTGGCTTACAAGACGGTAAGCGGTGTCGCGACTGATTCCGTATTTGACAGCGGCGTCTGCATAAGCTTCCATTACTAAATCCATAAAGGCTGGGCCACAACCAGAGATTGCACCGCCGATTCCCATGAGATTAGTTGCAAGTTCTTCAACAATTCCAAGTGCGCTGAACAATTCCTTAACCTGAGAAAGTTCATCTTCTTTAAGTGAGTTTGCTTTTTCAAAAAGCATTACGCCTTCGCCGACCATTGCCGGTGTGTTAGGCATGATGCACTGAATGCGTGTATTATCGCCGACAATTGCGTGGAATGTATCGAATACCCATCCTGCTGCAACAGAGATGAGGGCTTTACCTTTTAATTCCTCTTTAACTTCTGCAAGTACGCCTTCGATCTGATAAGGCTTACATGCAATGATTACAGTGTCAGAAGTTTTTACAAGTTCCTTTACTGTGGCGCATGGTGTAAAGCCGACCTTTGCTGCGTTTGCTTTTAACTTGTCCTGGTTAGGAGCGAATGCATATATGTTTTCTTTTTTTATTTTCTGGGAATTTATAAAGCCCTGTGCGATGGCGATTGCCATGTTTCCCATTCCGATAAAACCGATTTTTTCCATTTTGTTCTCCGTACAAAATTTTGTAACTAATTAAAAGTACATAAAAGAGGGACGATTGTCTAGATTATAAAAAAGTGAAAAAAAATTACTTATATTAGTTTTTATTACCTTACTTCATATACTGTTCAAAAATCTTTTCGTAGTCGGCGCGGGTTTCGGCGTGGACAATTTCAAGTCGCATGGCAGCTCCGCCTTCGATGCCTTTGGAGTAGGCGCAGAAACGTTTTCGCATGTCTTTGCAGGCGGCCTGTTCGCCACGGTCTTCAATTAATACCGACAGTTCTTCAAAGCCTGCATCCAGTCTTTCTTTAACTGGAATTTCATCGTAGCTTCCGGTTTCTAAAAGCTGTCTTGTCTGCCTGAATATAAACGGTTTACCCATGGCGCCGCGGGCAAACATTACTCCGTCTACACCAGTCTGTTCGAGCATCTTCTTTGCATCTTCCGGAAAGAAGATATCGCCTGAACCGAATACCGGCACACGGCCGTTCACAAGCTTTACAAGTTCCTTCAGGTAATCCCAGTTTGAACGGCCTTCATAGCCCTGAGCTCTTGTTCTCGGATGCATGGTGATTGCAGCAGCCCCTGCGGCGATTGCAACCTCTGCGGCTTCTCTGAATGTAATTGAAAGCTGGTCCCAGCCCGAACGAATCTTTACCGTCACCGGAATGTCAGAACCTTTATCTTTTACAGCTTTAACAACGCTTTCGATAATACCGCCAAGACGGTCAACGTCGCGGGTTAAGCTTGAGCCGGCACCAGTTTTTACAACCTTCGGAACAGGACAGCCTGCATTGATGTCGATACAGCTGCACTGTGTCTGTTCAAGAACAAGACCTGCGGCATCGTACATTACCTCTGGAGTTCCTCCAAAAATCTGTACTGCGTATTTTTTTTCGTTCGGAGCGGCTTTCATTATTTCCTGGGTGTTTTTGTTGCGGCGGGTAAGTGCTTCTGCACTTACCATTTCGGTATATTCAAAATTTGAACCGCCGCGGACACAAAGACCTCTAAACGCCCTGTCGCTGTAACCTGCAACAGGTGCAAGGAATAAATTTCCATCGAGAGAAAGAGAACCGATTTTTACCGGATGATATAACATAATTTTCTACAGTTCTGAGCGCTTACTAAAATTATTCTTCAGGAAGCTTGAAAACTTTGCAGCTGTTTTTCCAGAGCTGGGCACTGAGCTGTTCAAGATCCATCTCAAGCATTTCTGCGAGGAATTTTGCAGTTGACGGCAGGTATCCTGGCATTGTGCGTTTCTTTTCGCGGAATTCTGAAGGAATCATGAAAGGACTTTCAGTTTCGATGAGAATTCTGTCCAATGGAATGTTAAGAACAGTTTCGTGAAGATTTCTTGCATTGCGGTATGTAAGATTTCCTGCAAACGAGAAGTAAATGTTCTTATCAAGACATTTTTTTGCATATTCAGCATTTTCTGAATAACAGTGGAGGATTGCTCCAGAGTCAGGAAGTCTCTGAGTAAGAATATCGTATACGTCTTTTCCTGCATCGCGGTTATGAATGATTACAGGAAGGTTGTGTTTCTGCGCAAGTTCAAGCTGAGTGATAAATAGTTCGATCTGCGACCTTTTGTCACCAAACTGCTTGTAATAGTCCAGACCTGTTTCGCCTACAGCAACTACATTAGGAAGCTTAAGGTTGTCTTCGATAGTCTGAATATAGTTAGAGCCGGGATTTGTTACTTCTGACGGAGCAACCCCAACGGCATGGTAAATTCCAGGAACATTTTTTAAAGTAGGGTATACTTTGGCAAAGTCATGGAGGGAGTTATTAATGCTTACAATACGAGATACGCCGGCCTGCTTAGCCTGCTGTATAACGCGTAATTGTTCAATAGGATCATCGTAAATCAGCCCGATGTGAGCATGAGTATCAAAAAACTGCATGGCTTGTCTCTCAAAAATTGAATTGGGGTGGTTTTTTTTGGACCACCAGAGGGTGATATTTAGCTTTTTTTTCTATATAAAAGCTAAAACTTTTCTATATATTAAAGATAGCATAGGAAATTCCAATCGTCAACTATTAAATCGGGTGGCACAGGGGGAATGCTTTTGCTCAAACAACATTTCTGATTTCATTTGACAGTATCGGAATATACGTGGTATACTTTTTTACGACTATCGGTTTTTTTTATAGTTAAATTTTTGTGTGGTTACCGCTGGTCATGTAATAAAAACTGGAGAAAAAAGTGTCTAAAAGAAAAAACTCATTGAGTTCTTTTTCAAATTCCTCTAAAGAAAGCCTCTTAAAAAAGACAGGTGGTTTTTTTGCAAAAATTTTCCACGTGTTTGATAATAAATTGACAGTTATGATCGTTCCTCACGAAAAAGGAAAGGTCGTAAACTTTCAGACAAATGTTCTTGCAATGTGCCTTGCAGTAGTTGTGCTTGCAGGAATTTTGTTCTCGTTCATTTTCTTCAACAAGCATGCAATTGAAAACAAATCAGAGCTGGATCACCTCTATCAGGAAAACCGTCAGACAATGGCCAGCCTCGATGAACTCCGCGACGAGAACAATAATCTTCTTCAGACAGGAAAAAGATTCCAGTCTTCACTTTCACAGACATTATCACTTCTTGGTATTGAACAGGAATCTACATCCGCTGATTCTTCCCTTAACGGAAACAGCGACTTGAGTTCTCTGTTTAGTACAGAAGAATTAAGTGCAGGATCAATCAAAGAAACTCAGGATATCAGACAGCTTACTTCATATCTTGAAGGTGCAGTTCAGCCAATCGAACAGATCGGAAAAATGCTTGAAACACAGAACTCTCTGTTCTCTGACATTCCAAGCATCTGGCCTGTAAGAAGTCCTCAGCTTCACGTATCAATGCCATTCGGACCAAATGTTCACCCTATTACAGGACAGTGGTACATTCACAAAGGTATCGATATGTCTACATGGCGTTCCGGAGATCCGATTTATGCAACAGCAAACGGTCAGGTCGTAAATGCATTCTACGATGCAGGTTATGGTAACAACGTAATTATCAAACACAAGCACGGTATTTATACCCGCTACGCTCATATGAATTCTATTCATGTTGAAAAAGGTGAATTCGTTTCACAGTATCACGTAATCGGTACAATCGGAAACACTGGTATTACAACTGGACCTCACTTACACTACGAAGTTCACATTGGTTCTGACGTAGTAGATCCTAACAAATATCTTAATATTAAGGTTGCTCGCTAATGGCTTCGTATGATGACATCTCGATTAACACAATGATTGGCGGTGGTTCCGCATTTTCTGGTGACTTAAGGGTTTCTGGAGGAATGATGGTTGACGGCGATGTTGATGGAAATATCGAAATCAGCGGAAACATCATTGTTGCAGAACGCGCAAGAGTGCGGGGCAATATTACTGCCAAGTCAGCAATCATCAGTGGTATTGTAATCGGTGACATCAAGGCACCAGAAAGTATTAAGCTTATGTCTTCATCAACTGTAATCGGTGATGTTTCTACAAGAAAGCTTCACGTTGCAGATAAGGTTGTTCTTCACGGACATTGTATTTCAATTTCTGAACAGGAACGTTACGAACAGGCAGACGCCGTTCAATCTCAGTCTAAGGAAATTCGTAATAAGGCCTTTGCACGATGAATTCCATTGAAACCTCAAACTCACTGTATTATGCCGCAGCAGTTTCAGCCTCACAAAATCAGGCTGCGAAGGAACTCAATAAAAAGAAAAACGAAAAAACAGGAAGCAGGTTTTCATCAATATTAAAAGACAAACAGGAAGAACAGTATCTTGTTTCTGTCGGACTGCCGAAAGAAATCGCAGGAATGTCTACAGACGATGCTGTTACTTTTTTACAGGATGAACTTGCCCAGGCCGGGGACGAATTAGGTTTGAACGCAACTCCTCAGGCTTTTGACAGATATAAAAAGGCCGTTGGTCAGTTTGTAAAATTTATGGAGAAAAACAATTATACGATTGAACTTCACAAGCGTCCTCAGCGAAGAAGACGTAACGGTAAGCCTGCCGATCCGGTTGTTCAGGTAAAAGCAATCAATGAAGAACTTGATAAGCTTGCTTACGGTTTGTGGTACAATCAGCTTGATAAGCTTAAGCTTCTCGAAAAGGTTCATGAGATTAATGGACTTGTAATCGACCTGCTTGCTGTTTAACTTGCGGCTGTTAAGTATAATTTCGGTAAAAGATATGAGTGATATTTTCGAAAACGATATTGATTCAGAAAACGATCTTTCAGGTCTGGAAGATAATGCTGGTGTAGATATTTCTTCTCAGGAAGATTATGTATTCCTGCAGCCGCTTTACAGACTTAAGCTTGAATATTCGTGCGAAGGACTTTATGCAAATGTCGAAGAAGATTCAAAACTTGATATAAAAGCCGGAGACTACGTAATAGTTCCTACAAGATACGGAAAAGATTTAGCCCTCTGTCTCGGCGTTGCAAAAACACCAATCGGTATTAAACCTGATGATGTTGTAATCATTGACCGCAAGGCAAGTGAAGAAGACCTTCAGCGTGCAGTTGAATTAAAAGAAAAAGAAAAAGACGCCTTCAAGGTTTTTAAAGAAAAAGTTGCATTCCACAAACTGGACATGAAGCTTATTTCAACTCACTTTTTAATCGATGAACAGAAAGCGCTTTTCTTCTTCAGTGCAGATAACCGCGTTGACTTCAGGGAACTTGTAAAGGACCTTGTTTCGGTATTTAAAATGCGCATTGAACTTCGCCAGGTTGGCGTTCGTGATGAATCGCGTATCACAGGCGGACTCGGTGTCTGTGGCAGACCTTACTGCTGCCATGCAGTTAGTGACAAGCTTCGTCCGGTTTCAATCAGAATGGCAAAGGACCAGAACCTTTCTCTTAACTCAATGAAAATCTCGGGACAGTGCGGCCGTCTTTTGTGCTGCCTTTCTTACGAGTTTGACTTTTACGCAGAAGCAAGAAAAAAACTTCCTTCAGAAGGACTTCACATTTTCTATGACGGAACAAACTTCAGAATCACCGAAATCAATCCTCTGACTTCGATGATTAAAATGAGCGGGGACGACGGCCGCCTTATCGAAGTAAATTCAAACCGCTTCGTAAAAGAAAGCGGAAAATGGAAAATCAACTGACGAAAAGAGTTGCAGCAGATTGACAGCTAACAAGCTGCGCAATATATAGAAATAACTGATAGTTTTTATAACGTAAAAAAAAGGCAGAAATCACGTAATTTCTGCCTTTTTTTGTTTAAATTTGATATTTTTTATACAAATTTAATAAAACTTAGATAAAAGAACTATGAATTTTGAGATTTTGGAGTAAAATATAAGTAGTAAAAATGGGATAATCTGCCGATATTGAAGTGTTAGACTATGCTCTGAAATTTTGTCTATCTGTATATTGAGGTATAATATGAAAAATGTTGCTAAATTTTTCAAGTTTGTAGCAGGCCTGATGGTTGTTTCTGCATTCATTGGATGTGAAACCGGCCTTGGTCAGGCTCTTGATCTTGAAGCGCCGGTGATTACTGTAACAAGTCCAGAGACACTTTCAAATGTTCACAAAGCATTTACGATGACAGGAACCTGTTCTGATAACATTGGGGTTACAAGTGTTTATATTCAGGATAAGCAGACAGGAGCTGTGTATGCAAATGCTTCAATAAATGGTACCTCATGGAAAGCAGACTTAAATCTTGAAGAAGGTGAAAAAACACTCCTTTGTGTTGCAAATGATGCAGCAGGAAATTCTTCAACAAAATCAATCAAGACTGTTATATACCTCGTAGACGAAACTGCACCTGAAGGACTTTCATGGTATGTTGACCGTGGAAACAATGTTCAGACTGCACTTAAAGAAAAAGAAGTACTTGAGAATATGAACTACGATGATTTTACAAACATCGATGTTCCACAAAATCAAAGCTTCAGTGTGTACGGTCGTTTTTATGATGCAATGAGCATCAATACTATTACACTTGAATTATATGAAGACGATATAAAGGTCGCAGAAAAAACTGTAACTGCTTCAGCAATTGCAGCAGGAAAATCTATCTATTCCCCACAATTTGAATTTGATGCTTCTGATTTTCCTTCGTCTTTATCTACTGGCAAACATTATTTAAAACTTAAATATTACTCAAAAGATGATCACGGTAATGAAAATACTCGTGAATTACCATATATGCTTTGGTGGCCTGAAAGTGACCAGCCTCGCATTGGTCTTTCTGAAGTTAAAGACGGAAAAATGCGCGTAAACATCGGAAGTGCAATACCTGTTCACTTCTTTGATGATGATCTGTTAAGTGAGATTCGTGCAACTCTTGTTGATTCTGTAAATGAGGAAACAGTTAAGAGTAATCCAGATTCAATTTTAGATTGGCAGATAAAAGAGACTGGCATTGAATCTCAGTCAAAACGCGACCGCCCTGTGCAAGTTTATGCACCGAACAGTCCTTGTGTAAAAAAACTTGTAGCGTATGCAAAAGATTCTCATGGAGAAGTTTCTGTAAAGGTTTGTGAAGTTGAAGTTACTGATGCTGCAAAACCATTGCTTTTTGTTGAAAATCCTGAAGAAAATACAGTTCCTAGTATCAAACCTGGAACTGTTTCAAGTTTTGAAATCTCTGGTTATGCACTTGATACATCAGGGTGTCGTACAGTTAAGATTGCATATGTTCCGGAATTAACAGGTTCTGCTGCTGAGACAAAAGGAAAAGCTCTTCTTAAAGGAACTGATACTCCAGAAAACGGACAGTTTGTAAAATTATTTACACTAGGAACAAAGACTGACAATAACGGCTGGAAGAAACAGGACTTTGCATTTACTTTTGATCTTTTAAAAGATTTCAAAAACGGTGCAGTTTCTTATGCAAAAGAAGATAAGTTCTTTGAAATCCTTTTGATTGATGAAGATAATAATGAAGTCTGGAAACAGCATGTAGTTAGCGGCGATAAAAAAGCGCCTTCAATTTCGATTAAATCTCCTGCAACTGATATGTCAGTTTATGACTATGTAAATGGTGAAGCAAATCTTACTATTCAATTTAATGCGTCAAAAACATCTGGTCTTGGCGTTGATGAAAATAAATATAAAGTCCAGGTAATCTGGAGTAACGAAGATATTGTTGAATATACAAAAGCAAATTCAAAACTCACTGTTACTGATGGTTATGCAATAGTTAATATTACAAAATCAGAAATCGCTGATAAGAGAACTGTTAACCCTCAGCCAACAATTGTATTTGAAGCATACGATGTTCTTGGAAACAAAGCAGAAGAAAGACGCAATGTCGTATTGAGTCCTCTTCCTCAGCTTCAGGAAATTCTTTCTGGAAACATGAACGGAACTTTCAAGAAAGGTGATAAGATTAAATTCCAGGCTGTATTCTCTGATGCAGTAAAAGTTTCTGGAACTCCAAAACTTACATTACTGTATTCTGCAAGTGATATAAATCCAAAATATGCAGTTTATACAGGAACAGGAAACAGAACTGATACACTTGTATTTGAATTTGAAGTTCCTGAAGATGCTGAATGTGATAAATTGATTTGTGATTATACAAATCCTATTGTCCTTGGCTCAGGTGGTGGAATTACAGAAATTTCGATTAAAACTGCAGCAACTGGTGAAGGTAATGCGTATTTAACAACTCTTACAAAAGATAATACTCTTGCCGGAAAAGAATTTAAACTTGACGGTAAACTTCCTGAAATTGTTTCAATTACGGTAGCACCAGAAGAAAGTAAGAGTACAAATGCTGACGGTAACTATTACTGCAAGGCTAACGAAGTAATTAAAGCAACTGTTAAGTTCTCAGAAAAAGTAAATATTAACGGAAGTCCTGTTCTTCACTTGTTTGGCGGATCTGCCGGAACAACACCTGTTAACTTTACATTGCAGAGTATTGAAAATGATACAATTATATTTACTCATAAAATTGTAGCCGGAACAACTCCAGAAGGAGTTCTTAAGTATGACTTTGCAAAAGCATTTGATAAAGCTACATCAGGAACAAATTCTGGTTATGTAACAACAATTACCGACGAAGCAGGAAACCCTCTCAAGCTTGTAAAAACAACAAAGGGCGACAAGAACTTTGTTGTTGATACAACACCTCCAGCTGCTGCTCCTGCTGTAAATATTGCAGGTGGGGCTGCAAAGAAATATAACTCAGCTCAGACTTTGTCATTGTCTGGAGAAGAAGGTGCTACAATTGAATATTCTCATAACGGCGGCGTCAGCTGGTGGGTTTGGGATGCAGACGTTGTAATGAATGCAACTGGCTTTACAGCAAAGAAAAAAGACGGTACATCAGAGACTGTAACAGTTTCTGGCGGTGAATATACAGTTAAGACTCGTCAGACTGATAAGGCAGGAAACGTTTCTCCTGAATCATCTGAATCACACTTTACTATTAATAATACATTCCCTGCAGTAACTAGCCTTGTAATTGCAAAAGCTGACGGTAAATATGCTGCCGGTGAAACAGTTAAGTTTGTACTTACTTATGCAGACAAAATCAAGGCTCCTGATGCAACAAGCGTTGTATTGTCATTCAAGATCGGCGGAACTGATGCAAGAACAGTTAATGTAAATCCTGTAACAGCAGATGCCGGTTCTGAAAAACTTGAATTTGAATATACAGTTACTGGAGAAGATGAAGGAAGTGGTATTGCCGTAACTGGTCTTACATACAGCACAGTAAGTGGTAAAAAGCCTGTAGACCTCTTCGGAAACTCTCCGGCTTCTGCAACAGTTTCCATTACTGCAACTGGTGTATACGCAGCTACTAACCGTACAGGAATCAGTCTCGACGGTAAGGCTCCTAAAATTACAGCATATGTTCCTGAAAATAAGGGAACTCCGGTTTCAAATGGAAATGTCATTAAACTTACATTCTCAGAAAAAGTAGAAAAAGAATCAGGTATCATTACATTGAGAAGAAAATCTACAACTGAAGAACCTTGGAGAATTCCTCCGGTAATGACAGAAACAGAATTTAACTCTGTATATAACGAACTTGATACAGCTGACAAAGCAAAACTTTTGATTCTTGATGGTGATGCTCCAAAGATGTTCGAAAAGAACGGCCAGCCATTAGGACCTTATAAACGAATTACTCACGGACTTGTTGGTGGAGACGGATCTTCTACAACGCCTGATATTTCTACAAAGTTCGTTCTTGATTTTAATATTGGTATTAAAGATGGTTATGGATATCTTGCTGATGGAACTGAAGTTAAAGTAAGTGACTTAAGAGAAGTATTTGAAAAAGCAGGTTATCATAAACAGGAAGTAGAAGTTACAGATGCGTCTGTTACTATTGCAGACAATGTTGTAACAATTACATTCCCTAAGACTCTTGTAGATGGACGCGAATGGGAACTTTATATTGCGCCAGGTGCATTCCGTGATGAAACAGGTAACCTCTTTGCAGGTCTTGGTTATACAACTGGAGAAACTCCTGCAATGATGGATAATTCTCCATATTCATTCTGGTCAGATAAAGTTGCAAAACCTTGGGTTCGCGTTGACAGATACAGTCACGGATACGCCGCAGTTGAACCTGTTGTTACAGGAAGCGGTACTTCTGCAACTTACAGCACTGTAAAGATTATTACATCTTACGGAACAAAAGCAGACTCATCTAATGCTAATGCAGCAAAAATAGTTCCTTCAGGATATGCACGTGTAAGAATTGACTGTGAATCTCCAGGGGCAACAATTAATTATGGTTGGGCTGGAAAAGTAAATGGAACATGTGATCCTTCAGCTGAAAGTTCAACATTATGGACTTCAACAACAAGTATTGAAGATATTGTTCCAACTAACATTACTGCAAATAAAACATACAGTGGTTATTTTGTAGTAGGTGATGGTTCTTTATATACTGGCCGTCGTGACTTTGTTAAGGCAACTGCAACAAAAACTGGATTTACAGCATCTGATGCCGGATATGAAGGGGTATTCAAGACTGTTGTAACAGCAAGAACTGATGGTGGTAATCAAGCAAATTATCTTAAGATAGAAGGCGGTAGTGGTGCCGGCGGTATGCCTGCATACGGTGGTTTCCCGGTTCGTGATGCGGAAGAAGGAAAGGGACATGACAAGGGTTGTTACAAAGTTACTACAAACCAGTTCGTATGGCAGACCTACGATATTGTAAGTACATGGTGGATATTGCCTTATAACGGAAACTATACAAGCCAATATTACTGGGCAGGATACGGTACGGCAACTCATATTTATCATCCAGCATTCTATTCTGGAGCTGGAGCTGTTTCAGATGAAGCAAACACCTACACCGAAATTACAGTAAACAATGTTAAATAAGGAGGAAGAAAATGAGAAAAGTAAAATCAAATAAGATTCTTTTAACATCATTATTAGCAAGCATGTTAGCTTTCTCCTGTCAGGTCGGTCTTGGAGAAGCAGTAGATGTTACAGCTCCAGAAATAAAAGTTACTTCACCGGCTGTAAGTCAGTCTGTTTCAAAACAGTTCAATATTACAGGTGTTGCAACAGATGATTTTGGACTTGCTTCTGTTACTGTTGATATTAACGGTGATAATTTTACTGAGCATTTTAAGTGGGAAGGTTCTTCATGGAAGAGACTCGAAAGCGGATCCTGGGTTGATTATGCCTCTGCAACAAGTACAGGTGATTCAAAAAATCTTTCATTTACAATTTCTGTAGATGCAAGTGCTGCGGTTTCTGGTCATGAATATTCAATTACCTCAAAAGCAACTGATGTTTACAGCAATGAAAGTGCAAAAACTAAAGATGAACGCAATGTTATTATTGATACAACTGAACCTCTTGTATCAATAATTGAACCTACAAGATTGCCTTTACCTACAGATCCCGAATTTGCAACTTATGTATTAAAGAACAACAGTGTTCTACCAAAGATCAAAAATGGAACATTTACAATCAGCGGCTCTCAGAGAGAAGATACAACTCTTGATTACCTTATTGTTTATCTTGATCAGGAAACAACAGTAATCAATAAAGGTTCTGTTACAACTTATCCTGTTGCAAATCCTCTTATTGTAAAAAGGATTGATGGTTCTAACTTAAGAAACTGGTCAACAACAGTAAGCTCTTCAGATTTTACAGATGCGTCTGTATTAACTGGAGATCATATTCTCAGACTTGTTACAGAAAGTCATGACGAGGCAGGCAACGTAGAAATTAAATCACATGGATGGTTTAAATTTAACGAAGCTGCAGATAAGCCATGGGTTTCTGCAACCTTCGGATATGATAATGCGGCAGATTCAAAAAATGTAGCAAACCGCTGTTACCCTCGCTGTTCTTTGCAGGGACAGGCTTATGATGATGATGGATTAAAATCTATTTCAATTAAAATATATGAAGAAGACGGCGTAACAGAAATTGCTGACTATTCAATTTCAGAAGCAACTCTTGCTGCTGAAGGTTATCCGACTTATAAGGCATGGTCATTCAATGCACTTTCTGAAACTAAAACAATTGTAGTTAAAGCAAGCTGTGTTGACAAAAATGGTGTGGCATCAGAAGAAACAGTTACAAGGTATCTGACAATTTCTGATGTTAACCCTCCAAAAATTTCCAACTTAAGTCCAGCAAACGGAACATCGCTTCTTGGTACTAATAACGGTTCTTTCTCATTCAGCGGTACTGTCGATGATGACGGAAGTATTGAATTTGTAAAAATAGTAAGAATTAAAACAGGTAATGAAGCTGACCAGATGTCATACTTTGATAAGGATTATGAGGGATGGAAAAAATGTACATCTACTTCTGTTCCTTATACAGATGATCATGGCAATAAAGTCTGGATGCTTCAATTAGGTACAGAAACAGCTAATTCAGAAAATCGTAAAGTACGCACATGGTCAAAAACTTTCAACATCTTTACAGATTTTGGTATCGATGGTAATGAACAGAAATTGGTTAACCAGAAATTTATTATTCTCGCACAGGATGTCGGTCAATCTGCAAATATTGAAGCATATTCTTTGCAGGGTGATATTGAACCTCCGGAACTTGTGATTGAAACAATTTATGTTAATACTGACACCCAGCATTATGAATTAAAAGATAAGCCTATAGAAATCCCTAAACCATTTAACAGAGATGGAGATCTTAAAATTACAGATAAGATTAAAATTTCTGGAACATGGAGTGATAATTCAACAAATATCTGGGACGATAAAACAAAACATGGACCATTTGTATTAAAAGTTGCTGATAAAGAACAGACAGTTACTTTAAACAATGACGGAAAATGGACAACAGGTTATTTCTCTCCAGTTGATTCGTCAGTTTCTGTAATTACAGCAAGCTTTACAGACTGGGGCGGCAACGTTACAAACAAGAGCAGAAGCTATTACGTAAACAGCAGTACACCTGTTCTCTCTCGTATTGGTGCAGAAACAGCAGACGGGTCTTATTCAACAGGTGCTGTAATTGAAATTACAATGGAATTTAATAAAGCTGTTAAGTTTGAAGGAGGAACTCCTGTTCTTAAATTAAATGCAGGTTCAGGAACTCGTACTGCTACTTATGACGGCGTTTCTAACGGAACATCAAAGCATGTATTTACATATACTGTTCAGGCTGGAGATGATGTTGAAAAACTTAATGTTATAGACATCGAAAAAAATGGAATTACATGGAAGGATAACACAACAAATAATTCAGATAATCCTGCAATTGTAGAAAATCTTACAATTCCAAAAACAGGTGGAGCTTCTCTTGGTGAAGGTCGTTCTATTGTAATTGATACAACAGCACCAAAGCTCAGTTCTATCAGTGCAATCAGCGGTGCCGGATGGAATAATGCAGGTAAGTCTATCTTTATTCAGGCTAAGTTCAGTGAAAATATTTCGATTACACCAGAAGATCTTGCAGGATTAAAACTTGTTTTCAATAACGGTGCAAAAACAACAACCGCAACAAAGACAGGCCCTGATACAGTTCTCTTTAAGTATCTGGTTGGTGCTTCTGATACTTATACAGAAGCACTTCAGATAACTTCAGTACAGTCTTCAGGTTATACAATTGCTGATATTGCCGGAAATAAACTTACTTCTATTACAACATTACCTAACAATCTTCCGACAACCGGTACATCTGTAATCAAAATTGATACAGATGTACCAAGTGCGCCAACTGTTCAGGGATTGCCAACTCCTCAGACTGTATATGCAGATAACTTTACATTTACAATCACAGGCTTTGAATTAGGCGCCTCTGAAAAGAAATATACACTTGATGGTTCAACATGGCTTGATTACACAGGAACTGTAACAGTAAGCAATAACGGTAGTTATACAATTTCTGCTTATCAGAAAGATGCTGCAGGTAATAAGTCTGCTGAATCAACAGCTGTTGTTAAGAACCTGAATAAGAATAAGATTATTTCTTCTATAACAGCTGAAGAATCAGACGGTACATATACAACAGGTGATAAAATTACAATCAAGCTTATCTGTAATGAAAATCTTACTGTAGATACAGATAATGCATATCTTACATTAAATACTTCACCTGAAAAGAATGCTTATTACTTAAGTGGCTCGGGAACAACAGAACTTAAGTTCCAGTACACAATTGCAGAAGGTGATAACTGTGATGCTGTTTCTGGTTTGACTGTAACAGATTTTGTTTCTTTAAAGAAAGAAGATTCGACAGGTATTGATTTCTCAACAAGATGTGAATTGCCATCAACTTCAAATCTTGCAAATAACCGCACAATCAATGTTGTTACCGGAGCTCCTGTAATTACTGGTGTAACAGTAAATCAGTCAGGAACTGTTCCTGTAATGAAGATTAAATTCTCAAATCCAGTAACAAAGAAAGCCGGTAAATACATCAAGGTATCTCAAACTTACTCAAAGAACGGCAACGTTGTTTATAATGCACCTGCTGTTTTGACAAAGTCTCAGTTCAACAACTTTAAGGCTGTTGGTAATGGTGTTGATACATATTACGAAAAAGGTGTAAACGGTGTTAAGAGTGATAACGTAACTCCTGATTTAAGTGAAAAATATGTACTTAAATTTACATATGATGGTACAACAACTGCTGTACGTGAATTCTTCAAAGATACAGTAATTGATCCAACTAATAACGGAACTATTCTTGATGTATTTATTCCTATTGCTTCAAGTAAAGTTACAATTAATCCTTCTGACAAGACAGAAATGCTTGTAACCTTGTCTGATGCATATAAGCTTCCTGTAAAGGGTGCTGAATATACAATCACAGTTCCAGTTGATATTGCTATAGACAGTCAGGGACATACTAACCCTGCAGCAAGTGGAAAGACTTATTCTGCACAGCAGACATTTACATTGAACGGTGAAGAAAAACCTGTAATCCGTGTAAATAAAGCAGAATGTACAATTTCTGGTGGAGTTGCAAGGCAGCCTTTGACTGCACAGGTCAAGATGGACTGTCAGACACCAGAAAAAACCATTAATTACAGTATTTCAACTGTTGAAACTGAAACAAAAGAATTATCAAGTGGAATTAATTCTATACAGCAGGCTAATGATCCTAAGGCTGCAGTTAAAACAGAAGGTACATACGATAGTTCAAAAAAACTTTATATCGGAAGCAGTACTAATAAGAGCAGCGGCTATAAAATAACAATTGATGCTTATACAAGTACTACAAACCATGCTTACGAAGTTGCAAACCGTAGTGTTGTAAGACTGAAGGCAGGAACACCAAGTGTTGGTGGTGATTGGGGTGATTTCAGTGACCCTGGAAATTTAGACAATGTTTACATTCGTGGCGGTGACTCTGAAAGTGGTAACTCAACCACACTTGGATTCCCATTGTCATGGAACTCTGGTGACTTTGGTAAAGTAAAGATGATGACACAGGATGGGGAATACTGGTATTACGCAAGCTGGAATATATCTGCAAATCTTTATTTTGGATTCCTGTGTGGTAATACAGGAAAAGATGATGAAGACACAATGGCTAATGGTCCTTATAACTGGTGCTGGGCAACATGTAGCTGGGTTGGTAGAAAACACTACTATTTCCTTAGACCTGGAACAAGCTATACTATGATTCCATCTGATACTTACGGTACTGGTGGTTATGCTTATCAGGGTAAACACCTTGAATACCGTCCTGAGGCTACAAACAAACAAGGGGCACTTGTAAATTCAATTAACTAGACCAACCCATAACCCAAAAACACGATATATAAATAATAACGAATCCCTCTTTTACCGGACAAAAGTAAAAGAGGGATTTTTTTTGAAAATGGTGATTTTTATAATAATTAAATGGAATGAACGAATTGATTTACCAAGGGAAACAATCTATAACTACGGAAAAGTAGTGTAAATGTTTGTTGTTGACTTGAATTTTTCCAAATAAAAACTATTTTTATACAAAAAAAAGGCCTTTCAGATCACTCTGAAGGCCTTTTAAAATTCCCACCGAAGCAGCAATTATTTTGCTGTGATAACAACTGAGTTTTCAGCGTTTGAGTAGGGAGCTGGAATGTATTTGTCTGCGTTCCAGTCGTTTTCCCATTTGTGTCCATCGATAAGGTAACGGAACTGATATTCACGGTCTGCATCAAGTGTGAGCTTAACAGAGAAAGAACCGTCTTTTGCCTGTTTTAATGGTGTTTCTGTGCTTGACCAGCTGTTGAAGTCACCGGCAATATTGATTGTTTTTGCATTCTGTGCAGCTTCTTTTGAAACAGTGAATGTTACAGTACACTTTTTTTTATCTTTTGAAAATGTTTTTTTCAAAGCCATAATAAACTCCTTTTCATTATAAAAAACGGCTTATAAAAATTCAGGCAAATCTAAATTGAAGAACATTGCCTAAAACCTATGTTTAATATACTATAAATCTAATAAGAAGACAAGATAATTCAATTATCAGATTTTCTCATTTACTACAGTATCTGCCTGGCGGGTACTAAATTACATAGCGATTTTACTGTCGCTTAGAAAAAGAGGCCATTTAATATGGACAAAAAAAACTATTTATTCACTTCGGAATCAGTAAGTGAAGGTCACCCAGACAAGGTTTGTGACCAGATCTCTGATGCAGTTTTGGATGCATGTCTTGCAAAGGATCCTGAAAGCCACGTAGCTTGTGAATGTTTTACTTCAACAGGATTTGTTCTTGTCGGTGGAGAAATTACGACTAATTTTAAAGAACTTGACGTACAGGACATTGCCCGTAATGTAGCAAAAAACATCGGCTACACAAATGCAGACTTCGGTCTTGATTACAAATCAATGGCAGTTTTCAATGCCATTCACACTCAGTCACCTGACATCAATCAGGGTGTTGTAGGAAAAGGTCTTAAAAAATTCAAGGGTAAACAGGGTGCCGGCGATCAGGGAATGATGTTCGGTTTTGCCTGTAACGAAACTAAAGAACTGATGCCTGCTCCTGTCATGTACAGCCACAAGCTCCTCCGCGAAGCTGCAAAACTTCGTAAGACTGGTGCAATTGCATGGATGCGCCCGGACTCAAAGAGCCAGGTAACAGTTGAATATGACGGACACAAGCCTGTCAGAATCGACACTGTTGTTTTGTCACACCAGCACAATCCTGATGTTAAACACGATCAGATTGAAGCTGACATTATCAGCAAAGTAATCAAACCTGTTCTTGAACCAACAGGACTTCTTGATTCAAAGACAAAATACTTTATCAACCCTACAGGAAACTTCGTTGTAGGTGGACCTCATGGAGACTCTGGTCTTACAGGTCGTAAAATCATCGTAGATACTTACGGTGGAATGGGGCGCCACGGTGGCGGTGCATTCTCCGGAAAAGATCCTTCTAAAGTAGACCGTTCAGCAGCTTACATGGCTCGCTATATTGCTAAAAACATTGTTGCAGCTAAACTTGCAGAACGCTGTGAAGTTCAGCTTGCTTATGCAATCGGTGTACCGTTCCCGGTTTCGATTATGGTTGATACATTCGGTACTGGTAAAGTTCCTGAATACGTATTGAGCAAGGCAGTATCAAAGGTATTTGACTGCAGCCCTGCAGGTATTATTTCTACTTTGGATCTTAAGAAACCTGTATATGCAAAAACTGCAGCATACGGTCACTTTGGTCGTAAAGAATTTTCATGGGAAAAGACTGACAAAGTTCAGGATCTCCTGAAGGAAATTAAGTAATTCGTGCCTTGCTAGTAATCAGCGTTTTAATGCTTTTACCTGCACGGAGATTTTATTATGACACTTTTATCAGATAAAGAAATTGTTACGGTGTTTGAACGATTCCGTTTGAATAATCCGGAACCAAAATCAGAGCTTGAGTATAAAGATGAATATACGCTGCTTGTTGCAGTTGTGCTTAGTGCTCAGGCTACTGATAAAAGTGTCAATAAAGCCACAAAGGATTTATTTAAGGTTGCCGATACTCCCAAAAAAATGGTCAGACTCGGCGAAGAAAAATTGATTGAGTACATTCACTCAATCGGGCTCTACAAAAACAAAGCCCACAATGTAATCGAACTCAGCAAAATGCTGATTGAAAAGTTTGATTCAAAGGTGCCTTCTACTCGCGAGGAACTTGAAATGCTTCCGGGGGTCGGAAGAAAAACCGCAAATGTTGTTCTTAACGTTGTGTTCAATCAGCCGACAATGCCGGTTGATACACATCTTCTTCGTATCAGTCCGAAAATTGGTCTTGGTGAAGGAACAACTCCAATTGAAATTGAAAAAAGTCTTACATTGCGAATTCCACAAAAATATATGATGCATGCTCATCACTGGCTTATCCTGCACGGACGTTATGTCTGCACTGCAAGAAATCCAAAGTGCGAAGAATGTATCATAAACGATTTGTGCAAGCACAATGAAGTTTAATAACAAACAAAAATTGATAAACAAAGAGGATTAATTTTATGAACCCTGATGTTCACGAAGAAGCACAGATGGTCGTTGAAACAAACGGCGGAGATCTTTTTGAAAATGCAACAGATGCAGCAGTTAATACTGTAAAAGAAACAACAGAAACTTTTATGTCATGGGTAAAATCATGGTGTAACTGGGGAACTTTGTTTCACCTTGTTGGTGTTGTATTGATTATTCTTGCAATTTATGTTGCTTATAAAATTGCAGTTCGTGCAGTAAAAAAAGTGCCGGAAGAAAAACTTTCGATGCATAAATCGGCTCTTATTACAAGAACCTTAAAGTATGTTTATTACTTCCTTTTAATTATGTATGTGCTTGATTTGTTTGGTGTTAAGGTTTCTGCTATCTGGGGTGCTGCCGGAGTTGCCGGAGTCGCAATTGCTTTTGCTGCTCAGACTTCTGTAAGTAATATTATCAGTGGTATTTTTATCGTTGCAGAAAAAACAATGAAGATTGGTGACCTCATTACTGTCGGAAGTGAAACTGGTATCGTTGATGCTATCGGTCTTCTTTCTGTTCAGATTCACACATTGGACAATCAGTTGATTCGTATTCCTAACAGCACAATTATTAACTCGAATATGGTTAACACTTCTTACTTTCCAAAGAGAAGAATGTGCATCGGTGTTTCTGTAAGTTATGATACAGATATGAATGAAGCTCTTGAAACTTTGCAGAAAGTTCCAGGCTTGTGTAAGAAAGTTTTGAAGGACCCATCTCCTGCTGCGTGGTTTGACAAGTTTGATGAAAGCGGAATTAATCTTACTCTCGCAGTATGGTTTAACAGCGCAGATTTTATTCAGACTAAAAATGAAGTTTTCATCGGTATCAAAAAAGTATTTGATGATGCTAAAATTGAAATTCCATACAACAAGCTTGATGTTAAATTCCTTGGAACTGATACAGGCGATACAAAAGTTGTTTCTGCAAAAGCTACAGTTAAACCTACTGTAAAAAGAGCTGCTAAGAAACCTGCTGTTAAAAAAGTTGCAGTTAAACCTACTGCTAAAAAAGTTGCAAAGAAATAATCAGAGTTTAATCATGGATGAAAATAAATTAAAAGAGATCGATGACAGATTCATGACGCTGGAAACAAAATTTGCCTACGAGGAAGATTTTGTTTCTAAGCTTCAGGAAGTTGTTGTTGAACAGCAGAAGCAGATTGATAAGCTTGAACGCGAAGTCAAACTGATGGCTGAAAAAATAAATGATCTTGATAATCAGGAAGAAATTCCTAACAGAAAACCGCCTCATTATTAAACCATAAAACGTAAACACAACGAGGGAATTAAATGGAACGAATAGAATTACTTTATACTGATGCAAATGTGATTATAATTTACAAGCCTGAAGGAATTCTTTCTGTTCCGTTTGCCGGATTTCGAGGACGCACTGCACAGGGAACGGTAGAAGAAATTCTTCGCAAAAAAGGAATGTATTCTCAAAAGTACAAACCATTGCCTGTGCATAGACTCGACCGCGAAACTTCGGGCGTCATGATGTTTGCCACAAATGAACGCGCCCAGAAAATAATTATGGACAGCTGGCATCAGATGGTAAAATCCCGCTCGTATGTCGCCCTCGCAGAAAACCCGACAAACTTTTCGAAATACGGCATTCTTCCTGACTCAGGAATTATTGATGACCCGATAACTTACAATGCATACAATATCGGTTATGTAGCAGAAAAAAGTCAGCACCACAGAAATGGCACTGATAAAAATGCCGGTGATAAAAATTCCCGAAACAAAAAAGAAGTAACTGCCAGAACTCATTTTAAGATTACTGCAAGAGGAAAACGTTTTTCGTTATTCGAGCTTGAACTAGATACCGGAAGAAAAAATCAGATCCGCGCACATCTTGCTTCAAAAGGTTATCCGATAAGCGGCGATTCAAATTACCGTGCGCGTACAAATAATTTTGACCGTCTGTGCCTTCACGCAAGATCACTTGTTTACATTGATCCGTGGTCGAATGAAGAAAAAAAGTTTGAATGGCCCGAGCCAAAAGAATGGAACGAAGCTGTTCATAAATAAAACTGAAAATATCAGGAGGATGAGATGAAAAAAGGAATAATTTTCGATATGGATGGAACAATCTGGGACAGCGCAGAGAATGTTGCAAAATCCTGGACAGAAAAAATTCATGAAGCAGGTTATCTTGATAAATCAGTTTCTGAAGCAGACATTAAAAGCGTGATGGGTAAGACTATGGATGTTATTGCCGATTTGCTTTTTCCATATACAGCTCCAGGTAAAGAAAGAAATGATTTACGCGAAGCTGTCGAAACTTATGAACTTGAATATCTTTCAAAGCATGGCGGTAAACTTTATCCTGAAGTTCTTGAAACACTCCAGAAGCTTCGCGAAATGGGTTATCACCTTTATATCGTAAGCAACTGTCAGGCCGGTTATGTCGAAACCTTCCTTAATTATTTTAATATCGACATTAAAAAAGAAAATGCACTTATTGAAGATATCGAATGCTACGGAAACAATTTTCTTTCAAAAGGGCAGAATATAGCACTCGTCGTAAAACGAAATAATCTTGATAAGGCAGTTTATGTCGGTGACATTCAGAGTGATTACGATTCAACCTGCGAAGCGGGACTTCCGTTTATTCATGCTTCTTACGGTTTTGGAAAGATTAATGTTGAAGTGCCGGTAATAAAAACTTTTGCAGACCTTACAGAAGTTGTCTGTAAGGTTATTTAGTCTATACATTTTTTTTAAATATAATCAGATACTTGAACTTCGGATGGAGGAAACGAAATGACAAAAGATCATATTGCAATTCCGGCTTTGTTGAAAATTGAAAGCGGTGTGATTTCTAAAATTGGAAGTTATCTTAAAAACGCAGGTTTTGATTCTATCGTTCTGCTTTTAGGAAACGGTCTTACCGCGATGTTTGGCGACAAAGTTTTTTCTTCTCTTAAAACTGCTGGTGTAGAAATTCTTTATTCGCAGGAAATGGATACTGTCGAATTTAATGAAGTTACAAAACTGGGATTTAGTCTTCCGAAAAAAACTCAGGCTGTAATAGGAATGGGAGGAGGAAAAGTAATTGATGCTGCAAAGTACATCGGTTTTATTTTAAAGATTCCGTTTATCAGTATTCCAACTAGTTCTTCGTCTGACGGTTTTTCTAGCTCAAGCGCATCGCTGATTATTGACGGTCACAGAAAATCAGTTCCTGCAAAAATGCCTTATGGAATTCTTGTTGATACAGAAGTGATTAAAAGTGCGCCTGTAAAATTCCTTTACTCGGGAATCGGCGATATGCTTTCAAAAATTTCTTCAACCTATGACTGGCTTTACGAAGCAGAAAGCGGCTGGGATGAACTTAACGACTGCGCTTACATGATGGCAAAAAAAGCAGTCAACAGTTTTGCTCGTACGCCTTTTGAATCTGTAAAAGATGAACTGTTCTTAAAAGAGCTGCTTGATTCGCTTGCCATGAGTGGAATTGCAAATGAGATTGCAGGTTCAAGTTTACCGACAAGCGGTAGTGAACACATGATTTCGCACGCCCTTGATTCCTTTCTTGATCATCCCGAACTTCATGGAATACAGGTTGGACTTGCGACTTACATCATGTGTAAAATCGAAGATCATCGCTGGAAACGCGTTGAAACAATTTATTCAAAGACCGGCTTCTGGACTTACTGTGAATCGCTCGGCTTAAAAAGAATTGATTACGAAAAAGCAATTGATCTTGCACCTTCAATGAAGCCAGGACGTCACACTTACATTCAGGAAGAAAAATACCGTGAACGCGCAAAGGTTCTGTTAAAAGAAGATGAGCATTTGAAAAAGATTTTTAACTGATTGAGATAAAGGCAAAAAAAAAGGGAAAATTATTTCTTACAAACAACTGCCCTAGATTTTCTCAGGTGAGAAAATCATTCATATTTAAGTTTGCTGAAAATTTCAGTGATTCTTTCATCGACAGTTTTTTCAATGTCAGAAAGATCGATTTGTTTAAGGTCTTCGATTGCTTCATCGAGTTCATCGTAAATTCCTTCAGAAACTACATGTGTAATTCTTTCAAGGGAATTTGCGCAGAACACATAATCTTTATTGTTGTAAAGTTCTTCAATTTCTTCTTCTGAACATCTTGGCTTAAGCAAGGTATTAATTTTTGTGTTAAGGGAATCAAACTTTTCTGAGATGGAAGAAAATAATTCATCATTCTCTGAAAGCTGTTTTGATATATACGAAATCCAGGAATCAATCGGTTCAAATGGAAGGGAATTGAATGAATCTTTTAATTCGATTTTTTCGTTGAGGCTGAAAGTTGAAGAATTATTTCCATAGTAATCAAGAAAATTTCTAATTGTTTCAAGTTCTTTCTGGCAATGGCTTGAGTTTTCAAGAGCTTCACTGTAACGCATATAGCGTAAAAGAGTTGCATCGTAAAGCTCGTCTGTTTCTTCTGCCTGCTTCTTAAGATCATTAAGTGCTTTTTCTGCTTCTTTATATTTTGTGTAAGGATATTTTTCTTCGATTAAGTCACTTAGCTTTGAAATTTCTGATGCATTGGAATTATTGATTGCCTCCGATAATTCCTCATAGAGCGACATGATTTCAAAATATTCTGCGTGCAGTAAAGAATCGTTTTCGCTGTAATAAGCTTCAAGTTCATAAACCGGATGAATTTTCTTCATCTGTCTGTCGGCTTTTTTCATTGCCTTTGAAAGTAATGCAGCTTTCTGCTGTGGTGTAAGTTCAAGCAGATGTTTAAAAGTATAATACTGATTTGTCGGATCAAGGCCTACGATAAAACCCTTATCGTTGATCTGATTTCCGAAATTGTCATATGAAACGGGAAGGTTTGATTCTTTACTGCAGATCTGTGCAAATACCCACAATGGAATTCTAAAAGGCTTGTCGTTGTTAAAACGGTCATATGTCATTTCAATAAAATCATCTGAGTATCTCAAATCTGAAAGGTACTGCATGTAACCTTCATCTGTTGATTCCTGTTCAAGACCTTCAGAAATTCCTTCTTTTAAATCATCTCTGTAAAGATTTGCAAAAACGAATGCACCGAAACGGTCTTTTTGGCGCATGTCAGAATAATAAATCTGCATATTTTCAAGTGACTCGTAACGAAGCTTTGGGAGTGCAAAGATTTCATTTTCGGTAAAGTAAAATTCTCCGTCAGGCTTGTTATACATTTCGCTGGATTGAAAACCGATGTGAAGAAAGATGTCATCGATAAAAGGAATTACTTCTCCTTTCTCAAAGGGGTCTGCATTTTCAGCACGGATTTTTTCTATTTCAATTTTAAAACCTGTTTCGTCTGTATCAAGCTGATGGATAAGAATGTAAGGTGCTGATTCTTTAAGTACAGTACCGTCTTTTGTCATAAAGCCGATTCTTGCTTCGTAAAGTGTCAGGCAATAAGTGTCGAGTGCTTCGTGATATGCAAAGGCGTTGTAAAATTCCCCGATTGCTTTATCTGTGTAAATCTTAAGATTTTTTCCTTTTTCAAAAAGTGGTTCGTAGTCATTTTTGCTGCTGGAAGAAAATCCGATTGTTGCAACATTATTTTTATAAAAGTCCTGAGGGTCTGTTGTAAGGGAATAATTATAACCTTTCTTTGTAGCATTACCTTTTGTTACAGAAACTCTCGGCCAGTAATCGTCAGTCCCGCAGTATCTGTAACCGTAATTGCTGTATTCACGAACAGGAACAGGAAGGTCCCACGAGTAGTCATAACTTTTTCTGTAACCTTCTTCAACAGCGTTCATGATAAGCTGATATTTTTCTGAATATCTGATGCAGATGTCTGCCCAGTAATCAGAACTGATGTTGTTTGCAGATTTTAATTCTACAGGGCCGATATTTATTGTGTAAGGACAGAACTCAGTCCAGTAGGCTTCAGCTTCGATAAGGAGAGTTTTCCAGTGTTCGTATAATTCTTCTTCTGTATATTGAATGTTTCCGGGATTGCCACTTTCTATATTGTCGTGGAGGTTTGCAAAACCTGCAAAGGCTTCTTCTGAAAATGCAGGATCTTCTGCAATGGCATCGGCATAATATCCGAGGGCATAAATCCAGTTTTCATTTTTTTCAAATTCTTTTGCGGTATTTAGTAATTGAATGTATTTTGATGATTGTGCAAAAATAGAAAAGGCTGCAGTCATGACAGCAAAAAACAAAGTTATTTTTTTCATAACTTTATTATATTCTTTTTAGAATATTGGTGTCTATGATGCAGCCTTTATAAAAGGAATTTGAATTACAGCTTATTTAAGCTGTTCAAACATTGCTTCGTAAACCGGTTTCTTGTTGTATTCAACATCGTAAATACAAGCGTTGCCGTATCCGCCGAAGGTTGCAGGAACCCAGCTTGTGCGGTCGTACATTCCCCATACGATAAAGCTCTTTACGTTTGGTTCTGTAAGGGCAATGTCGAGAAGTGTTGTGTAAATGTATTCCTGTTTTTTGATTTCTTCAGGGTCTTTGAATTTTGATGCAGGAAGACGAACGTCAACTTCGCTGAACGAGATTTCGATTCCGATGTCAGCATAGCGTTTGCAGTTTGCACGGATTGCATCAGGATCAAATGGAAGGTCAGTAGAGAGGTGAAGCTGCATTCCGACACCGTCAATTGGAACGCCTTTTTCTTTAAGGCTCTTTACAAAGTTGTACATTGCGTCTGCTTTTGGATATCCTACGCATTCGTTGTTGTATTCATTGAGGTAAAGTTTAGCACCAGAATTGTGTTCGCTTGCAACTGTAAGTGCGTGTGCAATGTATTCTTCGCCGAGAAGGTTGTACCAGATTGATTTTCTGAAAGAACCGTCTTCTTCAAACATCTCATTTACTACATCATAAACTTTGATCTTGCCTTTAAGGTGATCCATGATTGTAATAATATGGTTGTCCATGATTTCGAGAGCTTCTTCTTTAGACTTCATGTTGTTGATGAAGCTTGAATTCTGCTGATGCCAGAACATTGTGTGGAACTTCATCTGGATGTTGTTCTTTTCTGCAAATTCAATTGAATGATCAATGTCACTCCAGTTCCAGAATTTTGCATTAGGTCTGAGGTTTGCACATTTCATAAAGTTTTCTGCAACAAGAATATTTGAGAATTCTTTAATGCGTTCCTGACCTTCAGGATCGAAAATGTCACTTGCATAAGCAGTTCCGATTTCGAGACCTTTTTTTGTTGCTCTTGAAGCGATTGTTTCTTTTCCACAGCTTACAAGTGTAAGAAGAGATACGATGAGTGAAGTTACAAGTATTGTTTTCTTCATTTTAAAATCCTTATGACTTTTTTTTTTGCCGTTTTGAGACTCAGTTCAAATTATGGCCTGTGTGTGACCTGGGCTTCTGACAGCTGTAAGAGTAATATGTCTTTCGACATTTTTAAATTATACACTGGTTTTGGGAATAAGTATACTTTTTATTTATTAAATTACAGAATGACTTTTTGTCTTAATACTGAAACGTCGCTTTCAAATGCAGTTCCTGATTTAAGTTTTTCTTTAATGGAATTTTCGGTGTACTTGTCTTCAGGGTAGAGAACTACGACTGATTCATCTCCGGCATTCAGAAAGTTTGTCTCTCCGAATTCTGTATAGCGGGTGGCTCCGATTGAAATCATGATTTGTTCAGGACAGCCTGCTTCGTTCAAATATGAATTGATGTTTTCTGCAGGACCTTCATCTTGCTGACCGTTAAGTTTTTCGATCATCCAGTCATTTAATTTTCCATATATATAGCTGTAATCACGAACAGCGCTGTCTTCGCCGTAACTGAAAACTTCACCTTCGCGGATCATAAAACTTGCGATGCGGTAACGGTTAAGAATGCCTGTACTGTCAAAACTGTCTACAGGAATAAGCTGTGAAGAAAATCCTTTTGAACTTTCGCCCCAGTTTTTTTTCTGACTGATTTTTTTTGCGCCTTCTTTTCTTATTGAGCAGTCATTTGATGCTCCGAAAACAACCGGCTTGAGTTCTTCGACTTTTCCATTGTTCCATTTTACGTTAAAGATTATTGCGCATTCCGGTTCGAGCTGGATTTTCTGTTCGCCTGCCGGATAAATGATTTTATTTTCATCAAAAGGGAATTTTGAAAGAAATAAAGGAGTTGAAAATTCCTTGCAACTGCCGGCTGTGTCCGGGCTGTTTTTGTCTGAGTTACTGTTTAATGGAATGTATGTCGGAAACATTGCTTTTGGTGCAATTGCTTCCTTTGTTTTTACGTTTACAAAATCTGATGCTTCGCCAGCCTGTTCCAGGTGGCCTGTAAAATTTCCTGCAACTCCGAAAGTTGCCATTTTTGTTAAGTCAAAATTCATATTTGTAATATACATCATTTTTGTAAATTGACAAATCCCCGGATGCCTTGTAAACTAACAATAGGTAGTTTTAAAAGTATGCCACGTCCGTTAATTAATCAGGAAAAAATCATAGAAGCCGTATTGTTCTGTGCCTTTGACAAGGGAATGGGTGACACATCTTTAAATGACATTTCAAATTACCTTAATATAAAAAAAGCCAGCCTTTACAATCACTTTGCAAGTAAAGAAGATATGCTTAAAGCAATCTACACCTACTGTTCTGATTTTAATACAAAGGTAAACCTTATTTCTGACGAGGAACTTTCAAAGACTGCAGGAACTCAGGTAGAAAAGCTTTTCAAAACCTGTGCCTCAAATTTTATCAAAAAACATGAAGTAGATCCTTTGTTCCAGATTTATACCTTCATCAATTCTGAAAAGTATTTTACAAAGGAAGTACTTGATATCTACAATGCACAGCTTGATAAAATCGAAAACCAGGCTTACTTATTCTTTAAGCTTGTAAATAAAGATTCTTCTATTGATAATGCAGCAATCAAAAAAGAAGCACGATACTTCTGTATGGGACTAATGAATTTTCTTGACCGCTATCTTGCTGTCAGAAAAGAAACTATCCGCCAGAATCCAGAAAGCGGTGTAGGAGCCCTTTTTGCACTACCAAGTGATGATAAGATGATTCAGGAAGTGGCAAAATTCGCTGATTCCACTATTCAAAAATTCACTCATTAATTGTCCAATTAATTTAAAAAAATCGACAAATTTTCCATTTTAGTATTGCCCAAACAGGGTATATAGGGTACTCTCAGCATTACAGTTCAATAAAACTGTAACGACATGACGAAGAAGCACTTGCAGTTTGCAAGCGGTTCGGCTATTTGTTTAACCCACTTGTAATGGAGAAAGTAGATGGTTCAGAAAGAAACTGAAATCACCAATCAGTATTACATTACCAGACAGGATTCCACAGAGTCTAATGCCCGTAGCTACCCTAGAAAATTTCCTTTTGCACTTGCAAAAGCCCAGGGGTCATGGATTGAGGATGTCGAAGGGAACAAATATCTGGATTTTTTGTGCGGAGCAGGAACTCTCGCACTTGGCCACAATGATCCTGAAGTAAATCAGGCCATGGTGGATATGCTTACCGGTAACTTACCGTTGCACACGTTGGATCTTACGACTCCAACTAAGGACAAGTTTGTTCACACATTGCTGAACATCCTCCCTGGTGAGTTGAAGAATAATGCTAAGATTCAGTTCTGCAGTCCTAGTGGAACAGATGCAGTTGACGCAGCTTTAAAGCTTTGTAAGACAGCAACTGGGCGCAGTTCAATCATCGCATTCGGTGGTGCTTATCATGGAATGGGCCACGGGGCTCTTGCATTGACAGGAAATCTTAACGCTAAGAACAAAGTTAATGATTTAATGCCAAATGTGCACTTTATGCCATATCCTTACTCTTACCGCTGTCCATTTGGACTTGGTGGAGATGCAGGAACTGACGCAGCTTGTGCATACTTTGAACGCATGCTTAAAGATCCTGAATGCGGAATCACAAAGCCAGCAGCAGTAATCCTTGAACCAATTCAGGGAGAAGGAGGTGTAATTCCTGCACCTGTAAAATTCCTTCAGACTGTAAGACGTGTAACTAAAGAATTGGACATTCCTATGATCGTTGACGAAATCCAGTGTGGTATCGGACGTTCAGGAAAGTTCTTTGCATTCGAATATGCAGATATCGTTCCAGATGTAATTCTTTCGTCAAAGGCAATTGGCGGAAGTCAGCCAATGTCTGTAGTTATTTACAACAAAAAGCTTGATGTATGGGGACCTGGTGCTCATGCCGGAACATTCCGCGGAAACCAGCTCGCTATGGCAGCAGGAACTGTTGTAATGAATAGAGTATCTGATCCAGCTTTCCTTGCAGATGTAGTTGAAAAAGGCGAAATCTTTGCAAAGAGAATGGAAGAAATAAAATCTAAGGTTTCTATCATTGGTGACCTTCGCGGTAAAGGTTTGATGCGCGGAATCGAATTCATCGATCCAAAATCAGAAGCTGACTGCCTCGGAGCTAAAAAGGCAAGCGGAGAAATCGCAGCATTAGTACAGAAACGCTGTTTCGAAAACAAACTCGTTATGGAAAAAGGCGGACGTAACGGTGCTGTAATGAGATGTCTTTGTGCATTAAACGTAAGCAGGGAAGATCTTAACAAAGCCCTTGATATTATTGAAAAGGTTATTATTGAGGTTGACCTTGAACAAAAATAAAGTATTTATCACTAACGATAAAAATGCTTTGGAAGAATATGAATCAATCATTCAGAAAACTTCCAGAGCAATTACTGAAGCTTTTACAAATGACAGGGCCTATACCGGCCCTGTTCCTTTCGACTTGAAAAAGCTTGTTGACGTTCCAATGCTCCCTGAAACTGGAATCGGTTTCGACGGAGCTTTAGAACAGACAAAAAAACTTGTACTCCCTAATTTTGTAAGAACCAGCTCAACAGATTACATGGCTCATCTTCACAGTGCAACTTTGCTTGAAACAATTGCCGCTGAGCTGATTATTTCTACATTCAATCAGTCAATGGACAGCTGGGATCAATCACCTGTTGCTACAGAAATTGAAGTTCAGACAGTTAAGCAACTTTGTAAGCTTTACGGTTATGACTCAAACTCTGACGGTGTATTTACAAGCGGCGGTTCTCAGTCTAACACAACAGGAATTTTCCTTGCACGCGACTGGTTCTGTAACAAGAAATTAAATTACGACGTAAAAAAACTCGGACTTCCAGAAAACTACAGAAAGTTCAGATTATATACTTCAGAAATCTCTCACTTCTCAATGGAAAAAAGCGCTCACATGCTCGGTCTTGGCTACGATTCTGTTGTTAAAGTTCCTGTTGATGACCGCATGAAGATGGATCTGAACGCTCTTAAGTCTTTGATTGCTAAAGACAAGGCCGAAGGAAAACTTCCATTCTGTGTTGTAGCAACTGTAGGAACTACAGACTACGGCTCAATCGATCCAATAGAAGAAATTGCAGAAATCTGTAAAGCAGAAGGAATCTGGTTCCACTGTGATGCAGCTTACGGAAGCGGCGCAATCATGTCTGACAAATACAAGTCAAGAATTGCAGGGCTTAATAAGGCAGATTCAATTACTGTTGACTTCCATAAAATGTTCATGATGCCTATCAGCTGCAGCTGTTCACTTATTAAAGATGCATCAAACTTTGATCCTTTTGAACTTCACGCAGATTACTTAAACCGCGAAGAAGACGAAGAAGACGGTTATACAAACCTTGTAAGCAAGTCAATGCAGACAACACGCCGCTTTGATGCACTTAAAGTATGGCTTTCTTTCCAGTGCCGCGGTAAAGACGGATGGAATGAACTGATCGACACTTGTGTAGAAAACGCAAAGTATGTTTATGACAGTCTTGGTAAACGCACAGGCTTTGCAAGAACCTGCGAACCTGAACTCAGTTCAATTGTATTCAGACTTTACGACGAAAAACTTTCTGACGAAGAAAACGACGAAGTTAACAAAAAAGTTCGCCGCGCCCTCATTCACCAGGAAGGTGTAGTAATCGGACAGACAGTTTACAATGGCCGCGTTCACTTGAAATTCACACTTATTAATCCGCTCACAAGTCATGAAAAACTTGATGAACTTATGGACTTAATTGCCAAATTGAAGGTATAATTGAATCTATGGCTAAAACATTCGTATTTGTAAATCAGAAGGGTGGTGTTGGAAAAACAACATCTGCAATTAACATCGGTGCTTATCTCGCTCTTGCCGGAAAAAAAGTTCTTCTTGTAGACTTTGACTCTCAGGGAAATATGTCCAGCGGTGTAGGCGTATCTTTGGATAAACCAACTGTTTACGAATTGATTGGTGGAGATGTAGAACCAGAAAAAGCAATCAAACATACAATGATTAAATCAATGGACGTAATTTCTGCTTCCCTTGATTTGTCTGGTGCCGCAGTCGAACTTGTTGAACAGGAACGCCGCGAATACTTTCTTAAAGATGCCATTGAACCTTTAAAATCAAAATACGACTATATTTTAATCGACTGTCCGCCATCTCTCGGAATCTTGACCTTGAACGGTCTTGTAGCAGCTGACGAAGTTTTAGTTCCTATGCAGTGTGAATATTTTGCCCTCGAAGGAATTACACTTTTACTTCAGGGTGTTCAGAAAGTTCAGAAGTCACTTAATCCTGATCTTGTTATCGGTGGAATTTTCTTTACTATGTACGATTCAAGAACACGCCTTGCACAGGATGTTGTTCTCCAGGTTAAATCATATTTTAAGGATGTTGTATTTGATACAATCATTCCTAGAAATGTTCGTTTGTCAGAAGCACCATCTCATGGACTGCCAGTTTGTAAATACGACCCAGATTGTGCCGGCGCAAAGAGTTACGAAAAACTTGCGCAGGAGGTAATCGCTCGTGGCTAAAAAAGGATTAGGACGTGGACTTGATGCTTTGATGGGATCTGCTTCAGTTGAAACAAAAAAATCGGCTGCAGATTCAAAAACAGATTCAAAAACAGAAAAAAAGACAACTCTTAAACCCAAGACTTCTTCTTCATCAGTTTCTTTGCCTGAAGGCATTGAATCTGACGCAAACGGAACACTCTGGGTAGATCCAAAAAAACTAAAACCAAACCCACATCAGCCTCGTACAACTTTTTCAGAAGAACAGTTGAATGAGCTTGCAGACTCAATCCGTGAACACGGCGTTTTACAGCCTGTTACAATTGAAGATGCAAAAGATGGTTCTTTCTATATTATTGCCGGTGAACGCCGTACTCGCGCTTCATTGATTGTCGGTCTTGAAAAGATTCCTGTACAGCTTAAAAAATATTCAGACGAAAAGAAGCTCGAAATTGCGCTTATCGAAAACATTCAGCGTGCAGATTTGAACGCAATTGAAGAAGCTCAGGCTTATTACAAGTTAATGGAATTAAGCGGCTTGACTCAGGATGATGTTGCAAAGAGAGTAGGTAAGCAGCGTTCGACTGTTGCTAACGCACTCCGTCTTTTAAAGCTTCCTGAAGATATGCAGGATTCTCTTACAAACGGTCAGATTTCTGCGGGGCATGCACGTGCAATTCTTTCTGTAGACAGCCCTGCTAACCAGCGTACACTTTTCGGTAAAATCGTAGGCGAAACCCTTTCGGTTCGTAAAGCCGAAGAACTTGCAAAAAGCTTGAATGAAGGCCGCATCGTTAAAAAAGACAAGCCGACAGCCAGTTCAACAGAAGATAACAGAGATCCTGACATCATTGCACTTGAACAGAAGTTCATTAATGCATTGGGAACTAAAGTTTCTCTCAAAGGAAATTTGAACCGCGGTTCACTTGTAATTGACTTCTTCAGTCGTACTGATCTCGACAGAATCTACGACATTCTTATTAAGTAATAATTTTAAAAACTCCAAAATATTAAACTTTTAACGCATTTCTGCCGATAATTAATACGGACTACTCTATTTAAATTACACTTATGTAATATTATTGTTACATTAGTCGAATTTTATTTATTGTAGATTTTAGAGAAATTGGATAAATTCTAAATTCCGTGTTATACTAATGGGAGTTTATTTAGAGGTTTGTATTATGGAAAGTTTACGCAAATTAAAAAAGACTATTGTCTCTATTCTCGTGGTTGCACTGACTATCGCACCGTCAGTTTTCGCCAAAGATGTCACAGTCCGCAAAGTTGAACAGATGGACAGCTGGCAGGAAAGCTTTGATGTTAACGGTAAGAAAGGAAAGTACAACGTAATTGTTACTGCAGAAGATTTAGGCGGTAACACAGCTTATGGCGGACCATTCAATATTTATATTGATGAAAAGTCCGATTTACCAATTACACGAATAACTAACCCAGCTCCGGACATGCGTATTCCAGGGAATCTCAATATCGTTGGTTCTTGTGTTGACGATGATGCAGTTCAGTATGTTGAACTTGTTCTCGACGGCAATGAACCTGTACGCGCAAGTGGTAAAGAATTCTGGTCATACTTTCTGAGCACAGAAGGCATGAACGAAGGCGTTCATACTATTGAAGTATACGGTGTTGATATCAACGGTCTCAAAGGAAACTCAGTAAAAACCTCATGGGTATTGGACCGCGAAAAACCTGTAACTGAAGTAACAAACATTGGTATCGGAACAATCGTATCTGGAACAGTTTCACTTAAAGGTGTTATCTCAGACGGAAATGGAATTGCGGCAATGGCATATTCCCTTGATAACGGTGAAAACTTTACAGACGTAAAAGTTTCAAATAACAAAAAAACAAATACAGCAAACTTCAATATCAGCTTTGATACAAAGAAGATGAGCGACGGACCTGCAGTTGTATGGTTCAAGGCTACAGACCTTCAGGGATCAAGCGGATATTATTCATTCCTCTGTTTTATTGATAATACAAAACCGGCAGTAGAAATCGTTTATCCTCGCGAAAAGCAGGCTGAAAACGGAACCTTTACAGCTGCAGGTAGTGCAAAAGATGCAATCGGCCTTAAATCACTTTCCTACGAATTCAATGGTGAAAAAGGTGAATTTGAAATCATTCCTGGAAACCAGTACTGGTCAAAGGAATTTCCTAATGCAAAAAGCGGAAAACTCGTAATCACTGCAGTTGATACTGCAGGAAACGTAACAAAGAAAGAACGTCAGGTAAACATTAACTCGGAACTTGATAAACCTGTTGTAACACTCCAGTGGCCAAAAGCTGGTGCACAGCTTAAAGAACGTGAATACTTTGTCCGCGGTATCGCAAAAGATGACGATGCAGTTGCCAGCGTAAAGGTAACTGTAGACGGAACTGTTGTTGAAACTGTAGAAACAAAAGGTGTATTCAATGTTGTACTCACTGATGAAAAATTCCTGGGATACGGAAAACACATTGTAAGCGTAAGTGCAGTTGATAAAAACGGTGTTGTCGGAAACGAAACAAAGGTTGATTATTTCTCGACTGGCGTAAAACCAAAATTCTCTGATCCTGTTCTTCGCGGCGGTACTGATGCAGGTGCTGCTCCATTCGGAAAAATTGTAAGCCCGGAAGGCGGATCAATTTTCGAAATCGAAGCTTCTTCACTTTCTGGTATTAAAGAAGCATCTTATACAATCGAATGGTCAACAGACAGATTCGGTGCACCAATGGCTGCACGTCGTGAAGAAAAAACAATTGATATTAAAAACTCAACTCCAAAGGTTACTTTTACAATTCCTGTAGAAACACTCCCTTGGGGAATCGTTCACTTGACTTTCAAGACAGTTGATGTTGCCGGTCGTGTTTCTAACTATGGTACATGTCTTTATGTTAAGAACTTTACAAAGGTAGTAGAAAAACCTGATACATCTCTCGCTGGTGAAATCAGTGATGAAAAAGCAACTGTTAAAGTTATTGAAGCAGGCGGACAGGCTTATCGCCGCGGAATGAACGTAACGGTTCTTTCTACTTCAAAATCAACTGCAGCAAGATGGAATAAAGACAGAAATGTTAATGAAAAACGTGCTCCAGTTGGACTTAATCTTGAAATTACATCAGAAGCAAAAGATCTTGCTCTCTCTTATAAAATCTTCTCAGGTGCATCGGTTGGTACAAAACCAATCCTTGAAGGAAAGGCTGCTGTAGTTCGTCCGGACAAAAATTCTGGCAACGGAACTGCATTCATCTCACTCGATAACCTTGCACCTGGATTAGTAACAGTTGAAATTACTGCAGTTAGCGGAAAAGATTACACAGCAAAATGTTATGCACAGGTTGCTGTAGTCCGCCAAATCAACTCTGATGATATTAACGATGCACGTATGGGTCAGTGGCTTTCTACAGCTGACACTGTTTATGATGCAACAACAAGAGGCTTTATACTCGGAAGTTCTGCAAAGCTTTCAGGTTATGCAAACCTTGATGGTGATGTAACTGCATCATTTGTCGGAACATATCCTGGACTTGAAATTTCATCTGAAGGAAGATGCGTAACAATCACTGCAACTCGCGGCGGTACTTATTACAATGTAACAGTACGTGCAACAGACGAAAGCGGTGCAAGAGTTGACTTTAATCCTGTAACTTTGATTTTTGATAATGATGGACCTAAGTTCTCAATGCAGCGTCCTACATTGTATGAATGGGTAAGAAACAGACTTGTTATTTCTGGAACTGCAACTGATGCAACAGGAATCGCTTCTATTGAATACTCAGTTGACGGCGGAGAAAACTGGAAGAGCTTTGGTGCTGCCGGTCGCCGTACTTCAATGCAGCTTTATGCAGAAGAAAATCTTTCATCTAAAGAAGAAGGAATCATCACTCTTGATATCCGTGCAACAGATATTTCAGGAAACCTTTCGTATTACACAGCAGCAGCTCACAAAGATACACTTGCTCCTGATGTAGAAGTAATTATTCCAGGTCCTGGAGACGTTGTTAACGGAACAAATGCAATCGGCTTTATCGTAAAAGATGAAGGCTGCATTGAAAAATGTGAATATGTAAACCTCAATACTGGAAGAAGAATTCCGCTTGATGTTAAATCAATGGTAACAACTTTTGTCGGAACAGCAGAAATGCCAATCAGTCCTTCAATGAGATTTGATTTTACTGATGCATGCGGAAATGTTAAGACAATTAACTCTTACGAATTTGTAATTGATAACAAGCTTGACCTTCCTGTTGCTTCAATTCAGCTTCCAATTGAAAATGAAGTAATTACAAAAGACTTCGTAATTTCTGGAACAGTTCTTGATGATGACGGACCAAGTACTGTTTACTATAGAATCGATAACGGAAGATATACTCAGGTTGAAGGACAGGGATACAGTTTCAGTGTGAATGTTCCTTTGAACACACTTTCTGATAATGAACATACTGTAACAGTTTACAGTGTTGATATTAACGGTGTTCGCGGTCCTGAATATACAAGAAACTTCAGAGTTTCTCTTGCTGAACCTGTTGTAGTAATAGAATCTCCAAAAATCGAAACAGCTCAGAGCAAGATCGTTCACGTTTCTGGAACAGCAAGTGATAGAAACGGAATCAAGAAAGTTCTTGTATCTGTTGATAACGGAACTACATGGAATGATGTTACAGGAAAAGAGCGCTGGTCATATCAGTATGATTCACGTGCAATTCCTGACGGAACACATGTAATCTTTATCAAAGCAATTGATAACTATGACATTGAATGTCTCTATTCAAGCTTGATCAACGTTGATAATACTAACCCTGAAATCTCTCTCGAACTTCCTTTGGACGATTCGAAGACAACAGGACCTATATTCTTCTCTGGATTTACTTTGGACAATATCGGTTTGACTGATTTGTACATCACAGTAACAAGCCTTGACGGAAAATATGTAAGCCCAAGACTTGCAAGAACAGATCTTACTCCAGACAAGATTATTACAACAACAGTTGATATCAGTTCACTTGAAAGCGGACGCTATAATGTTCAGCTTACAGGAAAAGATGCTGCAGGAAATGTATCAAGCGTTTCTCGTAACATTACACTTGATAAACGTGTAGCAGAAGCAGATGTTAATGTTTACTATCCACTTAACGGTGAACACAAAACTGGTGACTTCAATATTTACGGTGAAGTTCAGACAGCTCGTAAAGTTAATTCTGTAACTCTCGTACTTGACGGTAAAGATTTTGAAACTGCAGAAGTATCAAAGACTGGATACTACAAGTTCCAGTTGAACTCAGAAAAACTTACTGCAGGTACACACTCTTATAAAGTTCGAGGAAACCTTGAAGGCGGACTTTCAGTTGACTCAATCAACCAGACAGTAGTTTATGAACCATACGGTCCATGGGTTACAATTGATAACTTCGATTACGGTGCATTTGCTTATGACCGTCCATTCATTAAAGGTCGTGCAGGATATTCACTTGACCAGGATGAAGTAGACGCTGCAAAGGCTAAGGGTGCAACAAAGGCTCAGAAAGAAGCTCTTGCTGCAAAATCTTTGAGCTACCTTGAATTGTCACTCGATAACGGTAAAACATTCACACGCCTTAAGGGTACAAAGAACTGGAAATACCGTATCGAAAATGAAGATATGCCTGAAGGATATCACTTCCTTCTTATCCGTGCAGTATTCAACAACGGTGAATCTGCAATTAACAGATGTGTAGTTCAGATCGATAAGACAGCTCCATTTGTTAAGATTATTGCACCAAGTATTGGTGGCCGTTACAACCAGGAACTTGAATTCTCAGGTCTCGCAAGTGATGCTGTAGGATTGAAGAATGTAAGCCTTGCCTTGAGAAAAGGTGACAAGGCTGGTTATGAACTTCCTGGCTTTATCCAGGGCTTGTACATTGATGCTCAGGCTTGGGGTGCTACATTGTTCGGTGTTGGTATGGGACTTTCGTTCTTCGATGACAATGTTAAGCTTCAGGTTCAGTGGGGTCAGTTCACTCAGCAGCAGAGAGAAATCTTCAGTGCAACACAGCTCCGTTATGGTGGTAACGTATTCGGCTTGAAGCTTCTTGCCAATATCGCATACATTCCGTTCAGAGCAATGTTCGGACCTGACTGGGATTGGTTGAGCATGGGATTTGCACTTGGTGCAAACTTCAGTATGTTTACTGATACAGCAAGTGGAAAAGCTCAGATACTGTCTGCAATTCTCGGACAGATCGAGTTCCCACGCGTGACATTCAAGAAAGCTAAGTGCTTCAGAACACTTGCGCTTTACTCTGAATTCCAGTTGTGGTTCATTCCTAGTGACGTAACTGGTGGAACAGTAGATGTTAAGAACATGGTATTCCAGTTCTCTGAAGGTTTACGCGTAAACATCTTCTAATAGCTGGATTTAACAAAAAATAGTACAAAATGGTCAAATATTAAACTATTTGGCCATTTTTGCCGATAATGGTAGAGAAAATCTCTCGAAAAAATTTGATTTTTTAGAGATTTTGCACTACCATTTTTTTTTGGGGAAAATCTAAAAAAGATGGTTTTTATTATGGAAGTAATGAAAGCATAACAGATTATTTTTTTCTTGATTGCATTTACCCGGAATCTGTTTATGCAGATATTATGTATATTTACAAGCTGGAGGTGCATGAGATGAAAAAGAAATTCCTCACATTATTCACTTTATTATTATCATTCGTACTTATTCTTACAGGATGTGAAGTCGGCTTAGGTGAAGCTGTCGACACAGAACCACCTGTTCTTTCTATAAATTATCCTCCTGCTGCCAGCACAATCCGTGACAGTTTTGTTATCGCGGGAACTTGTGAAGACGATAAAGGCGTAACAAAAGTTACGGTGGATGTCCGCAATACGGATATGAATAAGTCTTTCGGTTCATACAGCGCAAAGGTTGACGGAACCAAATGGTCTCTCGAGTTAAACGGCTCTGGCGGTTACAACGGCTGGTCAATGCCTGACGGTCGCTACGTTGCCGAAGCAAAAGCATACGATGCCACAGGCCGTTCATCCGGCGTTTCTTCTCTTTCATTTGATATTGATAATACTGCGCCGCTTTTTATTTTGAGTTCACCAGGAAACGATACTCTTGATGGAAGTGTTGCAACAAAATTCGGTTCGACATATAAGCTTGCAGGAACTATCGCAGAAGACCACACTGTTTCAAAAATCAAGGTTACAGTAAAAGCTGCAGATGGAACTGTAAAAGGAACCTTCTCTCGTTCTAATGTAGAAATTGCAGGCGGTACAGAAATTGTATTTGCAGAAAAAGGAAATACAAAAGAAAAAGACGATGATGGTAATACCCTTGATGCAAACTACAGAAAAATTTACGGTAATTACGATACAGAATCTGGTCAGAAACTTTTTTATTGTGATATAGAAGTTTCTGACTCAGCACAAAAATATACTCAGAAAGATTCAGACAGCACAGCTGGCGGAAATACAACCAGCAAAATTTATTTTTACGATGATGTTTACTCTGCCTGGTTAAGTACAGCCTCTGGTCTTGATGCAACTAAAGCAAAGAAAATTATCAATGGTACTTATACCGGTGAATTTGTAAACGGTTCATTTACAACACCAAAACTTTTAGCAGACGGTTCCTTGTTAAGAACAGCTTCTGGAGGAAATGATTTACTTACATTCACTGACGGTAAAGAAGCTTTCAATTATGTAAGAAATTCTCTCTTCCGTGAAAAAATTGCATTCTCATTAAATCCAGATGCAGATCCTACTTATTCTGTAATCGGTTACAATATTAACAGAACTGATGTCCTTGACGGAACAGCAAGTTATACAACTGCCTTCTCAAGTCAGCAGATTACTGTCCAGGCTGTGTGCGGTCTTAACGGTTATGGTGTAAAACCTGCATCACTTAAAGTATATCAGTTTGGTCCTTATGAATTAGCTGATCTTAAAGCATCGCTGCTTGATTCAATTTACGGATCAAATGCATCAATGATTGATTATTATAATGCACATGCGGTTGCAGTAAATCCTGCAAATGATGGTCTTGCAATTTTGATTGGTGATAACTCTTCAAGCCAGGAACCTTCTGCAGAGTCTTGTACATTTGCACCAATGCTTGACGGTTCTATTAAAGGAAATAAATATTACATTCTTGCAGTATCTGGTGAAGACTCAGAAGGACAGTTTGTTAAGACAAATGCTGGTAAAGTCGTAATCTTCAAAGGTGAGCTTGCAGGTACTCCTCCAAAAATTGTTATTAATCCTCATGCTAAAGCAGATGCTGCAACTGTAACACCAGACGATCAGGCAATTATCGGTACTGGTGAAATGTCATTTGCCGGAACAATTGACGAAGGTTCTTCTGATCCAACAATGAAGTTTAGTGTAACTGTTTCGGATGCAGATGACGGAACTATTGTCGGAAGCTTTGAAAAAACATTTGATTACGATAAAGCTGCAAAAACATGGAGCTTCAAGTTAACTGACAGTGCTGATTATATTGAAACTCCTAAAGATAAATATTATCTCTACGATGTAATTGTCCGTGCAGAAAATAATGGTGGTACTCAGGAAAAAGAAAGAAAGATCTTTGTTGATACAATTGATCCTGTAATCACAATTAATTCCATTACACCTGAATGTACAAAAGAAGGTGATGAGAATAAATTCCTTAATGGTACTTTCAGAATTACAGGTAAGGCAGAAGATACTAACCTTGAAACTGTATGGTATGAAATTAAATCAAATGGAGACCCTATTGTTTCTTCATTAGACTTTACTGATAAAGATGCAAAAGGAAATCCAACTGGTTACGGACAGTGGTATTCATTCAATAACGAAATTACAATCGACTCAACAAATACTTTGAAGTTCAATACTAAGAATAATAAAGATCTCGAAATCGTTATTCACGCAAAAGACAAAGCCGGTAACGAAGGAACTTTATCTACAACTCAGTATCTCAATAAATCTGGAAAGACTTACAAAATTGACCAGTCTACAGATAATCCTGTAATCACAGGAAATAATTTTGTAAAGGTAACTGATACAGCAAAACTTACTGCTAATGCTCCTGACGGTTCAACAGATTCTGGTAACGTATTTGATACAACATCAAATCATAACCTTATGTTTACTGTTACTGATGATGATGGAATTGCATCTGTAAAAGTTATCTGTGTTGATAAATATGGTAATGAAACTTCAACAACATTGGGCGGTCTTGCAAACAAACCGACAACTGCATCACTTACTTACAAGAATCTTCCTCTTGAAGCCGGCATATGTTCTGTAACAATCATCGCCCGCGACTCAACATATTCAGATTCTCTTGCCGAAGATGTAAAAAAATACCGTGAAACTACATACGGACCTTTTTATGTAGCAATTGATAAAGAAAACCCTGTCCTCACAGAAACTGCTGCCGGTGCTGATACTCAGTACGCAAATGCAGCAAAGACAATCACATATTCTGGTACAATCAGTGATGACTTTAAGCTTGCAGATTCACCGTTAAGTGTTCTCGTTAAAAATCCTGACGGTAAATACATCAAGGCTGACGGTTCAGAAGATACTGCACAGAAAGGTATTACAATTACTCCTAATGCTGACGGAACATGGACTTATTCCTTCAAAGTTCCTGCTAAAGATATTGACGGAAGCTCTGCATCAAAAGACGGTATGTATGAACTTTCATTCACAGCCCGCGATAACTTTGGAAGACAAACAACTGTCTCAAGAAACGTAATTAAAGATACTACAAAGCCTCAAATTAAGATTAACTCTGTAACACCAACTGTTACATCAGGAACTGACCGTTTGCTTAACGGTACATTCAATGTAACCGGTTCTGTAACAGAAAAGTATCTTGATACAGTCTGGTACGAAATTAAATCAAATGACGGAACTAAAGACGTAACTGTTGATTCTCGTGATTTGAAGCATACTGTAAACGTGAATAATGTTGATACAGAAGTCGCAATTGAAGGTCAGTGGTATTCATTCAACTCTGAAATTGAAATTGACTCAACAAATATTTCTAAGTTCAAGGCTTATGATAATAAAGAAATCGAAGTTGTAGTTCATGCAAAAGATAAATCTGGTAACGAAGAAACTTATTCGACTACAACATTCTTTGGTGGTAAGTCTTACAAAGTATTGCAGTCTTCTGATAAGCCTGTAATTACTGGAAACAACTTTGCATTTATCGATGCAATTGGTGATGATGAACATTCTGCTGATGATAACAAAGCAAATCTTACTCTTACAAGTGACCTTAAAAATGGTAAAGGAAATATTTTTGATGCCTCTACAAACAGAAAAATCATCGGTACGATAACTGATGATGACGGTATTAAAAATATTTACGTTTATATCAGAAAAGAAGACGGAACTGAATTTACTTCTCAGGAAATGATTGAATATGGTCTGTACGGTTCAAATCAAGATTATGAATATACTGGATTTACTGAAGGTACTACAACAACAAACTTTAATTATCAGCTTCCTTCTAAGGCAGGAATTTATCAGGTTACTGTAAATGCTGTTGATGTTACATGGTTAAATGCAACGGGTTCAACAGAAGTTACAGTTGAGCAGGTTCGTGCAAACAGAAGAGCAGAACTTGGACCTTTCTTTGTAGCAGTAGATGACAAAGCACCTGAATTGACAGAAACAGCTGTTAATTCAACTGACACAAAATATATCCGAGAAGATGATCCGAATACTTCAAAAGATGACTCAGCCTTTACCTTCTCAGGTAACGTTTCTGATGACTGGGGAGTTGCATCACTTGCAGTCAGCGTAAAATACACACCAGCTTCTGGTAATACAACATCACTAGATGCACTCAAAGCATTAGGCGGAACAATCACTCCGGCTGCAAACGGTTCGTGGTCTAAGACAATTTCATTCAAGAACGCCTCATATACTTATGGGGCAGGTCTTTACGAAATTACATTTACCGCAACGGACAAAGCAGGAAGACAGTCGTCAGTTGTAAGAAATGTTTACAAAGATACAGTTGCACCAGTGTTTGGTACAAGTGGAATTACCGATCCAAAAGACAGTAATTATTCTGAAACAAATGTTAAGCCATACATTTCAACAGTAAAAACAAACGGCTGGTTCAATACAAATACTCTCCGCGTTGAAGGTGGTGTAAGTGATGCTGCAAGCGGTGTTAAGAAAGTTGAATATACTCTCAATGCCTCAAGTCAGAATCCTACATGGAATGAACTCTCAGGAACATCACTGTTCTCTGGAACAATTCCTTCTGTAGAAAACGGTGGAACAATTACAATCCGTGCAACAGACGTTGCAGGTAACTACGTTGATACAGGTATTTCAGGTATTATGATTGATACTGGTATGCCGGGCGCTGTCGTTACAGAAATTGACGGTGAAACAACTAGTCTTGGAACTAAACTTTCTAACGGTAAAGAAAAGATTGTAATCAAAGGTACTGCAACTGATGCATTAAGTGGAATTGAAACAATTAAGATTAATGTCGGTGACAAAGTATTTACTTCGCCTGCAGTAACAGTTTCTGTAACAAGAAATGCTGACGGTTCAATCAATACAAATCCATTTACTCTGGCAAAGGACGCAGGCGGAAATGCAATTGCAGGAACATATCTGTGGATTGCAGAAATTCCTGCTGCAAAACTTACTTCAAGCGGAACTGTATGGGCTCAGGTAATTGATGCTGCCGGTAATGCAGCAGAAGTTAATCTCTTTGCCCTCCAGGTTGATACAGTTGATCCTAGCGCAGAATTTAATTCAACATTAAAAGGCGCAACTGTAAACAAGGTTATTACAATTTCTGGAACTGCAAATGATGATCAGAAACTTGATTCAATCAAGCTTGAATATCAGTCTGGTGTAAAAACAGAAAGCGGTAAACAGGTTGCAGTCTGGACAGAAGTAACAGCTAATGGTGCATTAGACGGAACTAAAGTTTCTGGAACATACAACTGGTCTCTTACTGGAATTGATTCACAGAAAGCATTCGGTACAACAATTTACGACTGTGACTCATCTAAAGACGGCGATCAGGTAAATCTTCGCGTAACAGCTATTGATGCTGCCGGAAACTCTAAATCTGAAATAACATACATTACAGTTGATCAGAATACTGACCGACCTGTAATTACATTTACAAACTTGAATCCTCTTGACGGTATGTCACCAACTAATTATCTCTTCTTCAATAATACAAAGATGATGGGTAACTTAAGCGATGATGATGGAATTGACAATGCTGTACTCTTTAAAATTATTACCCGTCCAATAACAAACGGTGTACGTGGTGATGCTCCGACACTTGATGAGTTTAGACTTGCACCTGTAGTTCCTCTTTCAAGCGGTTCATGGAATTATACATTAAACTCACAGGGTAAACAGGATATTTACTTCTATGTAAAAGATGCAAAGGGAACAGAATTTATTTCTAAAGCCGCAGGAAATGATTTAACCTCTGTATATCTTAAAGATGAAACAAACCTCTTTGGTACATCACAAGCTAATCATGTTTCAACAGTTCTTTACATCCGTATCGATACTGTCGACCCTGAACTGAAAAATCTCGGATTTAATTTCTACTCAAAGAAAGACAATAAGTATATTAAAGAAGCCGATGTTGAATGGGAAACTTCTGTAGCAGACCAGATCTTCGGTGGAAATACTTCTAAGTTTGCAATCAGACTCGATGCAATTGATGCCAACGGTATTGCATCTGTTGTAGGAAAAATTGACAGCAATACATATACATTTACTAAGAAATCTGTAGATTCAGAAAACAACGGTACATATCTTCTCACTGATATTCCAATGGGTGGAACTTCTTCAACCGGAAACCGTAAGGATGGTGTTAACTACTTTACAATTGAAATAACTGACAATGCCGGTCGTACACGTTCAACAACATTGACTCTTGACGTCGACAATACATTGCCGGTAGTTAAAGTTTCAAATCCAACTTCTCAGACTACAGTAAGCGGAAACGTAAGTGCATACGGAACTGTTGATGAAGCTGCTGACATGTATTATGCAATTTCAACTTCAGCAACTGTTTCTCCAGACGATACAGAAACAGCAATTACAAGCTATACAGACAGCCTTGGAAACTCTGTTACAATTTCTGATATTAAAGACAAGATTTCGTACTCAGAACTTAAGGGTGCAGCCCTTTCTTGGTATATCTACTTTGACGGTGATTCAGATCCTAGTCAGACAGTTGCACACGATGCTAGAATCCTGAACAATTATCTTACATATTACGGAATTACAACTGATGCTGCTATTGAAGATAAAGATAATCCGTTTGATACAATCGTAAAACTTTACCTCTGGGTAAAAGCAGTTGATAAAGCCGGCAATGTTACTGAAGTTGCTCACGAAATCAAGCTTGACCCTCAGGGCGACCGTCCGACAATTACAATTAACTATCCTGAAAAAGATGGTGATACTCTCGGCGGTAACATTAAAGTTTATGGTGAAGCAAATGACAACATTGCTGTAAAAACTGCATGGCTCCAGGTTATCTCAAAGAAAAATCATCCAGATGATTGGGATGACGTAGTTGCATATTCTGGAGATAAACCTTCATATAACGTAACTAAGTTTGAACCTACAAAAGACGATCTCGACTTCCTCGCAGAAAACGGATATTCCGTTTACCTTATGTCTTCATATGATCCATCAAGTGGTTCAAATGCAGCATGGAAAAAAGGAACGTCGACAATTGCAACAGGAAAAACTGCAGCTGATTACGGTATTCTTGCAAACTCAAGCGGTTCTACATGGAATGTTAAGATTAACGTTAAAGATGAATTGAATCCTGCAAAAGGTTCAACAACTTCAAACGTAATTGCAATCCGTGCATTTGCAAGAGACGATGACGGTAAGGTAAGTATTCCTTCTGACCGCATATTTGAAATTGACTCTGACAAACCTGTATTCGGTTCTTCACAGCCATTCTATCTCGTACAGTCAGCAGACGTATCATGGTCTACTGCAACAACTGCAAGCCGTGAATATTCCGAAGATATGTATGTCAAAGGAAGCTGGTACCTCATCGGTTCTGTAGAAGATGATGTTGGAATTAAGTCTTTAACATTGCGTGATAATACTGCTGCAATTACAAAAACAATGATTGAAGATAAAGCAGAAAAATCAGGCGGTGCTGATTTTGATGTAGAGATCAACGGAAAAGTTGCATACTTTAAAGTTAAACTTCCTACTGCAAGCGGAGTAGGCTCGATTGATTATACATTCACAGCAGAAGATATTGCAGAAGGAACTGCTCATTCGCAGACTAAGGATATCAAGATCAACTTTGATAACAATGCTCCGGTATTAATCAAAAGCAATGTTTCAGGTTACAACATTAATCCTAGTGTCAAGCAGTCAAACAACTTCTACGTATTCGGTTCGAACGTAAAAGAAGATGCAGTAACATCAGGCGGAACAACTGTAAATCAGTCAGGCTTTGATTACGTTGCATTCTACTTTATGCGCCGTTCTGATAAGACAACAGACAATAAAGATTACATTTATGACATCATGCAGCCTCGTCAGATTAATGACGGCGGAACATTAAAGGAAAACGCTGCAAATAAAGTTCTCGTAAGTTCCCTTACATACGAAGATGGAATTTACTGGAAGACGTATACAGTAACCCGTTCTGATGAACACCTTGGACTTCTCAAACTTGATGCAAAGGATGACAACATTCATGTCGGCGGACTTTGTAAGATCGGTGGAGCAGCTTATCTCATTACAAGCATCTCTTCTGACGGAAAAGAAATTGAAGTCAACGGAAATATTCCTAAGAAATATACTGCTGCAAAGTTTGCATGCGCAATGGTAGTAAACAACACAGTTCAGGAAACTGAATCTGGAACATTGCAGACCGACGGCTATTATCAGAAACCTGCAAACGATGACGGCGACCGCATGATTGAAAGCGTAATTAAGAATGGTTCAACCTGGTCATGGGAAGCTGACATCTGTTCAAAGAATATTCCTGACGGACCAATTGAACTTCATTACGTTGCATTTGATAAAGCCGGTAACTATAACATCGGTATTGTCGGTTGTGTTTCTCAGACAGATTACAAGAAATACAAGACACCAGATGTAAACAGCAATGCTTCAGTTTACGCATATGATTCAGAGAACCCTGGATTTGTAAGTAATAATCAGCCTCGTATTGCCGGTGTTATTTTCGGAAGTGATGATAATGCCAACGGTGTAGTAGACCCTGTTGTTCGTAATGCAAGCGGAAAGATTATAAGTACAGGTGAAATGAACATTACATATGGTGGCTGGTACAACGCAGCAGATCCATATGGTAATAAAAAAACTGGTGTTACAGTAAACGGAAAAGAAGGTTCGAGAACAATTACTACATTCAATATTCCGGAACAGCTTGATTCTGCTGCCCTTACAATCAAGGGTGAAACAAAAATCATTCCAGAAATTGTTGGCGGTAACAACGGACTTAAATATACATACTCAGTAACAAAGAATGGTGAATCAACTCCATATTTTAATTCAGTAGCAGTTGATCTTTCATCTGAAGATTCAATTACTGATGATGTTCGCGAAAATATTGAAATTAATTTAACAACTGTAAATCTTCTTACACCGGTCAACAGCAAGACAATTGCTGACGGCCAGATGCAGAAGTTTGAATTTAAAATCTGGGATAAAACAGAAGGTACAACAGCAGGAACAAACAGCCAGTATGCAACAATCAATTTGATTGCAAACGTTCTGCTTCACGATAACCAGAAAGCAAATGCATGGTTCAAGCCATTCTACTGGAAGTGGAATGAAACAACTAAGTCAATTGATTCCTCTGTATACGAAGATGACCTTACACAAGGACATATTGAACTCGAAGCAGACTGGAAGTTAACTGAAGGAACAACAGGCGGTTATATGGCAGAAAACGCTGATGGTTATGCAGACGCAGTTGCTGCAAATCCTGCAATTGATGCAGATCCTAAAGTATCTGGTAAAATCTCAATGCGCGGAACTGCAAAGGATAACGTCTGCGTAAACGAAATCTGGATAAAAGTTCCTGACTTCCTCGAAAATTCTTCTGATACAGGAAATAGAGGACACATCAAGATTGCAAAACGCATCACTGCTGAAGATGGTACTGAAGAAAATCCAATTTCAGATGAAGATCTTGGTAACTGGACCTCACTTGGTACAATGGAAGATGACGGCTGGGAATTTGAGCTTGACGGAGATGAAATATTTGACCAGGCAGAAGGAAATACAGTCAACTTTGTATTCAGCTGGGATACTTCAAAAATTGACGGTGTTGCTTCTTACGATGTTGAAGTAGAAGTGTTCGCAAAAGATAAGGGAAGCATCACTCTTAATGCTGACAAGTCTTTGACATACGCAACTACTGGTCCTTCTGCAGCAAGTACAACTCAGACTGGTACTCTCAACGCACAGGGTGTTGCTGAGCTTACTCCATATTACAAGATGGACGTTGTTCCTTATATTACTAAGGTTACGACATCATTAAGTACAATCAAGCCGGGTAATCCGACAGTATACTCAAGAACTGCAAAAGGTCATTATCCGATCCGCTCAGATGAAACTGTAACATTAAACGGCTTTAACCTTGCAGCTGACAATGCATCTGTAACAGCATCAGCTCCTTCTTCGTCAGGAAATTATGTACACACTGTTAACGGTGTTTCAACATTGAACAACATCAACGTTAATAACGCATGCGGTACATACGGTTCTGAAACAGGAAAGGCTTATACAGACAATAACTACGCATACTGTTATAACAGACAGCCAAATGGTGATAATAACTACTATTTAACTGATGATATTGTTTTCGATGTATGGCAGTTTGATAACGAAAATGTTGCAACTGTAGCAGACTCAGGTTATATCCAGCAGCCTGTAATGAAGATTAATCCTGCAAATGATATGATCGGTTTTGCCTTTGCAAATGGTGCAGCTTATGCAAGTTTACCAAAGAAAGATACATCTTCATCATTGTGGCAGAGAAACTATGCCCGCAATACTGGAACATCGTTTGCTTATGATGCGAACGGTGACTCGCATGGTACAACAATCGGACTTGATACAAATCCAAATAGCAGTCATGCAGGACGTATGACATATATGACAAGTATCTGGGGACCAGGTGATACAGGCTCTCAGGAAGGTAACTATAATGGAACAAACACATTGCGTATTGAAGCAATTGGTGCCCCTAAAGGAACATATGCAGGAAAACAATATGGTTCGGCTGTGATTCTTGAAGAAAGATTCCCTTCAACATCAATTGCAGTTGCATCACATGTTGTCGATACCGGAAAAAATGCAAAGAATGTTCCGACTGTATATCTTGCATATTATGATGACTTGAACCAGTATATCAGATTCAGATGGGGTGTTAACAATAAATCATCTAAAGATGGTTTTAATCAGTTCCTTGATCAGACTGTATCTTCTAATATTGTATTTGAACCGGAAGCTACAAGTTACAGCGTAGTAGCTTCAACAACTACAACATATAAAGCAGGAGAGTATGTTGACATTGCAGTTATTCCTGGAGAAACAAAAGCTAAAGATGTAGTTGTAATCGTCTGGTATGATGCAACTAACAATAAGCTTATGTACTCTTACAAAGTTAATCCATGTAACGATAATGATGGAGGAACAAATGAAGGAACAGAAGGCTACTGGGCTGCTCCAAAAGTAATTGCAAGCAATGCAGGTGATTACTGTAAGGTTGCAGTAGATGCAAATGGCGGCGTTCATATTGCAGCTTATGATAACCTTAATGCTGACTTGATTTATGCATACCTTTCATCTTATTCAGTTGCAACACCACAGGTTGTTACAGTAGATGCATATGCTATTACAGGAACTGAAATTACAATTGATGCTGCTCTTGATTCAACAGGAGCTTATGTTGAACCATACATCGGTTACTACGCAGGTTCAATTCAGAAGCCGATGATTGCAACATTAAAGAAAACAATTCCTGTTAGTGGAACTACAACTGTAAAATCCGGTGTTGATAAGAGTAACGATACATTTACAACAGATTGGGAAGTTTCTGTAGTTCCTACAAGCAGCCGTATGAGAAACGATCATATCAACGTTGCGGTCTGGAAAGATGCAGACGGAAAGATAAAGAACTCAGTTCATACTGATGATAACAGTTATTCTTCAAATGAAGGTGCGGTTTACGGTAACGGTACTGCTAACCCTGTAATGGGATACGCAATCCGTAAAGCAACAACCGGTTATCTTGAAACCGCCCAGATGAAATAAAAAAATTTCCCCGCATGTAAAAATGTGGTATAATTTTAGAGGTACGGAGGATGAAAATTCCCCGTACCTTTTTTTTCGTTGCATTTATTACTGCATTTCAGTTCATTACAACACAGATGACAAAAAAACCGATTGCAGATATTTATACTGAATCGGTAGAAAGCTACATGAATCTTGCAGTTGAGAATGCAGAGGAATGGTTTTCAAACCAGGTCGAATCTCTCAAGCTTTTCCAGAATTCTGTAGTTGATAAAACAACATCTAGAGAAACAATCAAACAGACAATCAAGACAAAGAATAAGCCAAACGGTTTCGAATACGTAATGGTGTTCTGGGACGATGCAACTGGTGCAAAAGACGGCGGTCCTGAAACATATAATACTAAAGGAGGAATTTCGAAGGTCGGAATTCTTTCAAAGGAATATTGGATTCAGCATAAGAATAATAAGGCAGCAGTATGGCTTGAATCTCCTCGTCAGTCAAATGCCGGCGGTTTTACAATGCCGCTGTTTGTTGAATCAAACTTTGTCGATGAAAAAACAGGCGAAAAAGCCAGCGGCGGTATGGTAGGATTCCTTGAATTAAATCCTATCAATCGTCTTGCAACCCGCTTTTATAAAACAGGCCGCGTATCATTCTATGATGATACAGGAACAGTCCGTGCAGGAGATGACGTTCTTAATGCAGAAGATAAAGACAAGCTTTTGATTTATTCAAAAGAATGTTCTTTTGCAAATAAAAAGTGGAATGTAGTTGCCAGTGTAGAAATTTCAGAAATTCATGAAATCAATAATACACTTCGCCGTAATTCTATTATCGGCGGTTTGATTATTGCAGTCATTCTTCTTGTATGTATTCTTTTGATTCTTAAAGTAATTATTTCTAAGTTTGATTCAATCAAAAAGAATATTGATAATCTTAACAGCGGTGACAAGGATTTAACAAAACGTCTTACAATTTATCATAACAACGAAATCTCACAGGTAAAAAAATCTGTTAACGAATTTGTTGATAACGTTCATTCGACTGTAAAGAATATCGGTGAAGCAAATACAGCACTTAAGGTAAGCTTTGAAAATGTAAGTACACGACTTGGTGATACAAGAATTCAGATTCAGAATATTTCAAAAGAAATTGCAGAAGCTACAGAAATGCTTAATAAAGAAGATGCATGTGTTGACGATACAAGCGCTGCAGTAACTCAGATTTCTACAAACATTAAAGAACTCAATGATCTTATTACCCAGCAGGCATCTGCAATTACAGAAGCGAGTGCAAGTATCGAAGAAATGATCGGTAATATCAATACTGTTTCTGATTCAATGGGAAGAATGTCAGAAGAGTTCAATGAACTGAATGTTGCAACTGCAGAAGGTATTGAAAAGAATGCTGCAGTAAATGAACTTCTCCAGATTGTCCTTGATCAGAGTAAATCACTTCAGGATACAAGATGATTGCTTCAAACATCAACAAGGTTGTAGACAGTGCAAACGCAAGTAAAGTTTCACTCGAAAAAGTAAATTCAAAAACACAGAATACAGCTCAGCTTGTTTCAGAAATCAAACAGGCAATGGATGAACAGACAGAAGGTTCTAAACAGATGCTTGAAGTTCTTTCATCAATGACACAGACTTCTGACAATGTACTTTCTTCAAGTCGCGAAATTGAAAAAGGAACAAATGAAATTCTTTCTTCAGTTTCAGTTCTTAAAGATGCTTCTCAGAACATGTCTGTTAACTTTGAAAAGATTGTAACAAGCACAGATGAAACAAAACAGACTACAGAGCAGCTTGATAATCTCTCAATGAGAATGGCTGTTGCAGTCTGGAATATTTCAAACAGAATTGACGAGTTTAAGGTTTAAGGTAATCCCGGATTTTTGCTGCATAAACATGCATCTGCTGTGGACTTGTAAACGAAGCTTCAGTAAGGCAAGGAACAGGTCCGCCATAAATGCTTGCACTCCAGTATCTGACATCATCAGACTGAGCGTCTGAACTTTGAGCAACAGATGCTGCCGGTGCAAGCATTGTTTTTTCTGACAGCGAAGTTTGACTGTTGTTTTTTACAAGTTCTTCAAGGATTCTTTCAGAATCAGAAAAGTCTGATAATTTTGCAGCGCAGATTTCTGGTGTAATTAAACCAGACTGTGTATCTGTATGCTGCGGAAAAATATAAGAGTCATAATATTTAATCAGGTTAAACGAAATCTGACGGTGAGTTCTGAGATAAGTTGCGATAGAACCGATAAGGTGTTCTTTCATAAGAAACTCTGTATCTTTAAAAGTTAATTCAAGCCAGCCTCTGTGAATAAGACCTTTGACCGAAAGGTCTTTAATTTCATCAAGCACTACACGAAGCCTGTAAGGAAGTTCTTCATTACGAAGCTGGGCTTTGTTTAATTCACTGCAGATTTCAAAGTATTCATTAACGCCATACATGCTCTGTGTCATCGCACTGATAAAACCTAATAATTCAACATCATCGCTTCCGATTACAATGAGTGGATATTGAGTAAGCTGTTTAAGTTTAATGAGATTTTCTTTAAAAGTTTCATAGGTTTGAGGAGCCGGAAGAGAAAGTTCGTTTGCATAAGTTGAATAAACTGCAAGTTCAAAGTGATCGAGTAAAACGGGCAGTGCATAAAACTGATTGTTCTGAATTACGCTGTATCTGATTTTTGAAGGAAGATAATTAAGTGTTTCTTCTGAGATTTGTTTTGGATTTAAATCAATAAGAGAGCGTGAGTTGTATGTAAATAAAAGGTCACACTTTTTTGTCTGTTTTGTAGTCAAAGGAAGTTCAGGGTCCAGAGTAATTGACTTAACGTCACGGCCTGCAATCGTACTGATTTCTTCAGTGAGAATTTTCTGAGTACTTTCTGGAATCTGATAGAAAGCAACTTTTAATTTAGGTGAACTGCAGGAAGTAAGTGGTGAAAATAAAAAAACTAAAAGCACTGCTGCTGCAACTGAATTAAAAATTTTAATATTTGATTTTCTGAACATAATTATATTTTACATCACATCAGTACAAAAAAAAAGGCTCATTCTGAAGAATGAACCTTTTGTACTTAAAAGTGGCAGGACTTATTTTACAGATCCTGTTTTAACTCCAGCTGGAGAAGCTTTAATGTTACATGTAACGTTTTCTTTGTTGATCAACTGAACTGTTACATTGTAAAGCTGTGGTTTAACAACCTTTAATTTGATAGAACCTTTGCAAGGAACACCTTTTTTGATTCCAGAAATTCCCTGAACATAGTCTCCTGCAATTTCTGACCACCATTTTGCTTTTTCGTGATTATCAATTACCATAACTATAAGGTTAGGAATATCTTTGTCTGCAACGAAGTTGTAGTAAATTTCAATTTCATCACCAGCAGCAAATTTTGTTCCTGCAAAATATTTAGTTACATCGATTGGTGGAATTACTTTGTGGTCAGTAGAATACTGATCCTTCTGTAATGGAAGTGAAGTTCCGTTTGCAGAATCTGCAATGTCGATTACGTAAGTTTTTGCGAAAGACATTCCGCAAACTGCCAAAGCAACGAGTGCCATCATAATAAATTTTTTCATAATTTTTCCTCCAAGATTTTGAATTATCTCTTAATAATAGTTTACTACTCATATGAGATAACGCAACAGAAAAAAATTGATTGTTGTTACTTTTGTTTGAAATATACAAAAAAAGTAATATTTCTTTAAAATCAACAATAGAAAGTAATAAAAGTACAATTGAACACTTGTTCAAATGTTGACAAAACTAAAAAACAGGTGTATTTTATTTATAACAGTTGAATAGTTGTTCAAATAAAAGAAGGAGGCGGCATGGTAGTTAAAAATAGCCAGTCTGCTTTAACAAAACAGGTAAAGGATAAAATACCTGATGATGAAACAATCACAGATCTTGCTGAACTCTTTAAGGTTTTCGGTGATGCAACAAGGGCGAAGATAATTTCGTGTCTTGAAGTAAAGGATCTGTATGTCGGGGAACTTGCAGAAATCTTAGGAATGAGCATTTCCGCAGTTTCTCATCAGCTTCGTGTCCTTAGAAGTGCCAAGCTTGTTAAAGGAACGAAAGAAGGTAAAGAAGTAAAATATTCATTAGACGATAATCACGTTGCAATGATCATGGAGTGCGGTTTAACCCACATTCACGAAGGTGACTGAACTCAGCATTAAACACAATCATTTATGGAGTAACAAAATGAAAAAAACTTACAATATCGAAGTAGACTGCGCAAACTGTGCAAACCTGATGGAAGATGCTGCAAAAAAAACAGAAGGAGTTGTTGACTGTACTGTTAACTTTATGACTCTCAAAATGACAGTTGAATTTGCAGACGATGCAGATACAAAAAAAATCATGAAAGCAGTTCTTAAAAACTGTAAGAAAGTTGAAGACGACTGCGAAATCGAACTTTAGCGCAAACTCTGTGTTGATTTCAGAACCTGCTATACAAATGGAGAAACTATGACAAAGAAGCAGAAAAAAAACTTAATACGAATTATTGTTGCAGCAGTCTTGATCCTTGCGCTGGAACTTATTGAAAAATTTGTTCCGGGTTATTCAGACATCACATTCTTTTCAAGACCGTTAAGCTTCTGGCTTTTCTTCATTCCTTATTTTGTTATCGGTTATGACATTCTTAAAAAAGCGGGTAAGGGAATTATCAATTTAAAACCATTTGATGAAAATTTCCTTATGGCGGTTGCAACCGTCGGTGCTATTGCTCTCGGGGAATATACAGAAGGCGTTGCAGTTATGCTCTTCTACCAGATTGGTGAACTCTTCCAGGGAATCGCTGTCGGTAAAAGCCGCAAGAATATTTCTGCCCTTATGGATATCCGTCCTGATTATGCAAATCTTGTTAAAGAAAACGGAGAAACAGAAACTGTTGATCCTGATACAGTTGCAATCGGTTCTGTAATTGTTGTAAAGCCTGGAGAAAAAATTCCTCTCGATGGAATTATCGTTGAAGGTACAACAACATTGAATACTTCTGCATTGACCGGTGAAAGTGTTCCGCGCGAAGTCCGTGCCGATGATGAAGTTTCAAGCGGCTGTATAAATATTTCGGGCGTTGTAAAAATCAAGACTACAAAGCAGTTCGGGGAATCTACAGTATCTAAGATTCTTGAGCTTGTAGAAAATGCAAGTTCTAAAAAATCACGTTCTGAAAACTTCATTTCAAAGTTTGCAAAAGTTTATACACCGATAGTATGTCTTGGTGCATTGCTTCTTGCAGTTATTCCTCCTGTAGTTCAGATGCTGTTTATGAATGCGCAGCCGGGATGGGCATTGTGGACAGACTGGATTTTCCGTGCTTTGACATTCCTTGTAATAAGCTGTCCTTGTGCGCTTGTAATCAGTATTCCGCTTTCGTTCTTTGCAGGAATTGGGGGTGCATCTTCAAGTGGTGTTCTTATCAAAGGTTCCAATTATATGGAAGCGCTTTCAAAGGTTAAGTATCTTGTGTTTGATAAAACAGGAACAATGACTAAAGGCGTTTTTGAAGTTTCTGGCATTCACCACAACTCAATCGAAGATAAGGAACTTCTTGAAATCGCAGCACTTGCAGAAAGCTATTCAACTCATCCGATCAGTAAAAGTCTTCTTGCAGCATACGGAAAGGAAATTGATAAAAACCGCGTAAGTGATGTTAAAGAAATCAGCGGTCACGGAATCAGTGCAGTCGTTGATGGCAAAAAAGTTCTTGCCGGTAACGGTAAACTTATGAAGGCAGAAAATATTGAATACAATGAATGTCATTCAGTAGGAACAATTGTTCATATTGCAATTGACAGAAAATATGCCGGACATATCGTAATCTCTGATGTACTCAAACCGGATGCAAAAGAGGCTATTGCAAAATTAAAGGCAATCGGCGTTAAGAAAAATGTAATGCTTACAGGCGATGCAAAATCTGTAGCAGAAAAAGTTGCCGCAGAAATCGGAATTGATTCTGTTTATTCAGAACTTCTTCCACAGGACAAAGTTTCTAAAGTAGAGGAACTTTTAAACTCAAAAGCTGCAAACGAAATGCTTGCATTTGTCGGCGACGGTATCAATGATGCTCCTGTTTTGACTCGTGCAGATGTCGGTATTTCTATGGGTGCATTAGGAAGTGATGCGGCAATTGAAGCAAGCGATGTTGTTTTGATGGACGATAATCCTCTTAAGATTTCTAAAGCAATTAAGATTGCAAAGAAATGTATGCGCATTGTTTACGAAAACATCAGCTTTGCTTTGTTCGTAAAGTTTGCGTGTCTGGTTCTCGGTGCTTTTGGTATTGCAGATATGTGGATTGCAATTTTTGCCGATGTCGGTGTAATGGTGCTTTGTATCCTTAACGCAATCCGTGTTCTTGCGGTCAAAAAAATCTAGTAATAAGGTTTAAAGTTGTAACGACTTAATATTTATGGTATTTTTTCCTTATATAGGTGTTCCCGAATTCCTATATAAGGAGTTACCGTGAAATTTAATAAAAGTGTTTCATTTATTTCAATTCTTTTAGCTCTGGCATTTTTTACAGGCTGTAAAAAAGATGTTAATGTTATCGGACAGACATCTCCTGTTTCAAGAACTTTTTCTTCTCCAGAAGCGCAGAGCTTCCTCACTAATTATACTTTTGACTATGAGGAACAGGCAGTTCAGGATATCAAAACTTCTGCTGACAAAGATATTCAGAACTTAAAAAATTACAAAACAATATATAACGTAAAACGACATGATCTTGCAGATGCAATGGCAGCCTTCAAGGCAATCGTTGATCCACCAGCTGAAAATAAAGACAAAGAGGCTGTAATCGGTGATACACCTTTTAAAGTTTTAAGCTGGGGACCACAAGGCGAAATTCCTGCAAATATGAACAAACCGGAATTCTATGTATCTTTTACATATCCGGTAAAGGCCTTGACTGCCGTAGATGATAACCCTGACGGAACTTCAATCTTTACAGTTACTCCTTCTGTAAAAGGTAAGTACCGCTGGTCTGGAACAAGACAGCTTTCATTTATTCCTTCTGAACAGCTTAACCCTGCTCAGGTTTATACAATTACAATCAATGATAATCTTAAAAATACTGATGGTGTAAAAATCCAGGGAGATAAAGTTTTTTCAACTTCGACAGAACCTTTGAGAGTAATTCAGTCTTATCCTGGCACAACAATGAATAAAAGATACTACTATTATTCTTATTCAGGACTCCCGTTAGATAAAGCAAACAATGTTGTAATCTGTATGAATCATCCTCTTACTGAAAAAGAGTTTACAGATAATATAACAATTTATTCACGTGACAGTGATTCATCAAAAAAGCAAAGAACATATAAAGCAACTCCTGTTGAAGATTATTATGATTCAAAAGAGGAAACTGCAAAGTACCGTAAAGTTGAAAAATCAAAATTGTTCTACGTTAATATTGAAGGAAGTTTCGCTAAAAATTCTTCTATCATATTCTCAACTCGAGATGTTTCAGACTGCCATAATTATTATCTTTTAAGACCATTTAATTACAGCTATACAAATTTCAATTCGTATAATTCTTCAATCGTAATTAATTTTAACCAGCCGGTTGATAAGAAATCTGTCGTAAGTAATATTACTTTTACTCCATCTATTTCTTATAGTGAAAATGATGTAACAGTAAGCGGAACTTCTGTAATCATCAGAAATCTTCCGACACAGTATGATACAAACTACACTGTTGAAATATCTTCTAACTTAAAAGACAAATACGGCCAGATTCTTGATCGTAACAATAGTGCAAACTTTAAAATGCCTAAAGCTGCAAGTTATATCAAAATGCTCGACACTGGAAACAAGATTCTTGAAGCTCAATATCCACACAAATTTATTATTGAACATCAGAACCTTCTTGAAGGTAAGTATGCAATTTCTTCTGTAGAAGATCCAATTTCAAGTTCATGGCTGGCAAGAGGAACTTATCATACTGACAATACAAAAACTCTTGATGTAAATCTTGATAATAAAAGACATTTTGAAGAAATTAATCTTGATCCATATTTGAAAAACGGTCTTGGATTTGTAAGAATCTCTGCAGGCGGTAAAACTCATTCCTGGAGTGAATGGCGCGGCTATTATGAAGACAGCGTTACATGGACTAATGTTGTAAATATTCAGGTAACAAATCTTGGTGTAACAGCACGTATCGGTTATGACAAAGTAGTTGCTTTTGTAAGAACTCTTTCTGACAATAAGCCTGTAAGTGGTGCAAAAGTTTACCTTTATAACAATGAATCTGGTTCCAACTCAAAATTGGATTATTCTGACTGTTATGCATATGGTAAAACTGATGCAAACGGATATGTTGAAATCGATATTCCTGAAAACGAAATTAACAGTGTTGTTTCTGCTCAGGCGTCTAAAAATCTTGCACTGTTTGTTGAAAAAGATAAAGACAAAGTTACATTTATTCCTGATAACCATGCTCCATGGAGATTCAGTGTTTATTCAACTTATTTACAAACAATTTATAAGAAACAGAATAATCTGATTTTTATGTTTACAGACCGTGGTTTGTATCGTCCTGGAGAAACTGTAAGTTACAGAGGAATCGGACGTCGTCTTACAAAGGATGGATTTAGTACTCTCGACGGCAGGTTTGAAGTTCGTCTTGAAAAAAAGAGCTGGAATGATGATGAAGTTTATGCAACTAATTCCGGTTATCTTTCTGAATCTGGTGGTTTCTACGGTAAGTTTGATCTTCCAAAAGATCTCAAACCAGGAAGCTATACACTCGGTTTTTATAAGGACGGTAATAGAATACAATACGAAGAAATTACTGTAGCTTATTTTGAAAAAGTTAAATTCCAGGCAAGTGCAAAAATGGCTGATGTAAATTATATTCTCGGTGATTCTTTAACAGCAGAACTTTCAGCTTCATATCTTGCAGGCGGTTCATTAACTGGTGCTTCTTATGATGTAAGCTGGTATAAACAGGCAACTGATTTTATTCCTTCATCTCCAGAAGCTAAAAATTATGTCTTTGGTCCGATCTATTCTAATCATTCAGCTTCGTTTGTTTCTCAGGCAAAAGGAAAGGTGAGTGAAGATGGAACTACAAGACTTTCGTGCAATACAGCACAGGATGTTCTTGGACAGGCTTATATTTATAATGCAGAAATCGGTGTAACAGATGTTTCCAATCAGAGAATATTTACAGGTGCTTCAAAAATAGTTCATCCTGGTTTGTTCTACATTGGAGCTGTAAGAACTCTTGCAAGCGGATTCCCTAAAGCAAATCAGAAAGTTGAAATTCCATTTGCATTATTTAAGCCGGATGGAAGTTATGCAGAAGCTTCAATGGTAAATGATAAAATTGAATATTCAATTTCTCGTTCTTACTGGACTTGTATTAATGAAGACTCAGTTGACGGTTTGTATTCGCGCTGGGAAGAAGTTACAGAGGTTGTTGATTCAGGAAAGGTTGATGCTGCAACAAAAGGTAATATTTCGTTTACTCCAAAACTTGCAGGTTATTATAAACTTACACTTATTGCAAAAGATAAAAAATTAAATACTGTAAAAACAGAAAAGAGTTTTTATGTAACCGGTTCTGGTTACTCATGGTATGATTCGGACAATGCAACTTCATTGCGTCTTTCACCTGACAGAAATTCTTACAAGCCTGGAGAAACTGCACAGCTTCTTCTTGAAAGTCCGCTTCCAAAAGGCGATTATCTTGTAACAGTCGAAAGAGAATCAATTATTTCAAGTAAAGTAATTCATCTTGAATCTTCTTGTACTACAATTGATATACCGGTAGAAAAATCATATCTCCCTCTTGTATATGTTTCTATCTGTTCATATTCAACACGTGATAAAGCTCCTTCACACAAATACGGAGAAGTTGACCTTGATAAGCCAAAAGGTTATTACGGTGTAACACCATTGTTTGTTGACCTTGATGAAGTATCATTCAAAATTGACATTAAATCAAATAAACCGACATATCGTCCTGGCGAAGAAATTACTCTTGACCTGACTGCTACAAAAGACGGTAATCCGTTGTCGGATGCCGAACTTACATTGATGGTAGTTGACCGCGCAGTAGTTGATATTATCAATTATCACGTTTCAAACCCTCTCAGCTATTTCTACAATGAAGATAACTTCCCTCTGGGAGTTGTCGGTGGTGATTCGCGCCAGTGGCTGATGGATCCTGTTGCATATAAAGTAAAAACACTTCAGGGTGGTGATGCTCTTGAAAATTCTGATACAAAAGAAGAACGAAAAGATTTTAAACCTACAGCTGTGTTTGAACCAGTTATTAAAACTGATTCAAACGGTAAAGCAACAGTTACATTCAAACTTCCAGATTCCCTTACAACATACCGCGTAACAGTATTTGGTGTAAAATCAAATCACTTTGCATTAAAGGAATCTGAAGTTCAGGTTCAGAATCCAATCAATGTCCAGCAGGTACAGGCCCGCAGACTTCGTGTCCGCGATACATCTGAAGCTGGTGTTATTGTAACAAACCTTGATACAAAAGATCAGAAAGTTACAATCAGTGCTTCGGTTCGTGCACCAAAAGACAATTATGCTTCTGATACACAAAAGGGATTGATTACTGTTGCAGGTAAGGCTTTTATTGACGGAAGTGATTCAAAAACAGTTACAGTACCTGCAGGTAAAACAATGCCTGTATACTTCAATGTTGCTGCAAAAGCTGAAGGTATGGTTGAACTTGTTTATGAAGTAAAATCTGACCTTCTTAAAGAAAGACTTATTTCCCAGCTTGAAATTGAAAAGCCTCATACTTTTGAAACTGTTGCCGTTACAGGAACTGTTGAATCCTCTTCACCTGATGTAAACGAAATAATTTCTGGTAAAGAAAAAATTATCATTCCTTCATGGTGTAAAAATGGAATGGGTGATCTAGAAATTACTCTTGATCCTTCACAGATAGGCTTGATGGGTTCTTCTGTAAAATATGTGTTTGATTATCCATATGGATGTCTTGAACAGCAGTCTTCAAGAATCTGGCCGTTGATTATTTTTGCTGACTATATTGATACTCTTGGTCTTAAGAGCAAAGTTTCTGATCCAAGAAACGTTGTAAAGAAATGGCTTGCAACTGTTAAAAAGGAACAACACAGTAATGGTGCATTCCCATACTGGCCTGGAAGTTCATATGACAGCCCTTACGTTTCGTTAAGATTCCTCCATATGTATAAGCTCGGAATTGACCGCGGTTATTCTCCTGCCGATATGGGATTTGATGTTGAAGCTCTCAAATCTTATCTGGTATCTGAAATTAATAAATACAAAGAGCCGTCTGTCTTTAAGGCATATGCTGCGTATGTATTCAGTCTTTATGATGATTCAAGAGCCGATTCTATTCTTGACGAAGCTTATAACTATATTAAAAATCCAAATAATAAACCTTCCCTTTCACTTGTTGCATACACAGCACTTGCTTATCAGAACAGATCAAGTCGTGATGCAAAGAAACGTGCAGCAGAACTTACAGTCAAAATTATGTCTGGTGCAAAGTTAACCGGAAAGAGTATTTCATTTGATTCTTACAGATCTTCATGGGATTATTGGTACGGAATGTACGATAACGATTCAGAAGCTTATGCAACTGTAATGCAGCTGCTCGTTCAGCAAAAACCAAATGATGATATTGTTAACAGACTTGTTTATACATTGCTCCTGATGCAGAAAGCCGGTTACTGGCAGAGTACTGCAACAACTGCACGTGTATTCGAAGCCTTCTCTGTTTTAATCAAGGAACGCAAGCTTGAATCGCTTGACTTCAGTGCTTCTGCAATTATTGCAGATAAGACATTGCTTGAAGGCAAGTTCAAAGGTCTCGGTGCTAAGCCGGAAAAGAAAGCATTTGAGTTCAGCGGATCTGAGCTTAAGAATATCAAGCGTAATGAGCCTGCAGAAATTGAATTTGTAAAGAACGGTAAAGGAACTCTTTACTATACAGCTCAGATGCGCTATGCAATTCCTGATGAATTGTGTGCAGCCCGTGATGAAGGCTTTGAGGTAATTCTTCAGATTGTTGATGAAGATGGAAATGAAGTTAAACCAACATCTCCTGATTCAAAAGTAATCATTCTTGAAGCTGGAAAAGTTTATAACTTCAATACAACTTTCATTACAACACATGACAGAAATTTTGCAGCCTTCAGAGTTCCTGTTCCATCTGGTGCAGAAATTGTTGATTCAAAATTGAGCACAGGTGCAAGCAAAAACTCTTCAGGTGATACTGCACAGTACGATTACGACTATGATGACGATGACAGGTATTACGAACGATGGTATGACTGGGAAGATGCATATTACAATGACTCTCATGAATACTTCTACGATAACGAAGCTCAGTATTTCCACAATTACATGTGGGCTGGCGAAACTACTCATTCTCTGACAGTACGTGCTTCTCGCAAAGGTGTTTATCCTACACCTCCAGTTCAGGCTGAACTTATGTATGAACCTGAAGTATTCGGTCGCACTGAAGGATATCTGTTCATTGTTAAATAATGAGTAAGAGACAAAAGCTTATATTGAAAATTGCAGCGGCTGTACTTGCTTTTTTTACAGCCCTGCATGTTTTCTTTTCCATTCTTCCTTATCCTGAACTTGATTTATTTCTTAAACGGGATTTTAGTACCCGTGTTTATGACAGAAAAAATAATCTTGTTCAGATTACTCCATTACAGAACGGTCTTAGAAGAGAATTTATTTCTTCTGAGCAAATTCCCCGAAAAGTTAAAGAGGAATTTATAAAGGCCGAAGACAAACGTTTCTGCTTTCACTGGGGTTTTGATCCTTTTGCTGTCGGAAGAGCGTTCTTTCAAAATGTTTCAAATAAAAAAAATGTAAGCGGTGCATCTACAATTACAATGCAGCTTGCAAAAATCATCAATGATTCTTATAACAACCAGACAAACGAATACAGGCAGGGTGTAAACCGTAATCTTACTAATAAACTGAACGAAACAATCTGTGCCTTAAAACTTGAAGCAAGATTTTCAAAAGACGAAATTCTTGAATTGTATCTGAACTCAATTCCGTTCGGAAATAACGTTGAAGGAATTCAGTCTGCAAGCCGGCTTTATTTTTCAAAGGATGTAAAAGATCTTACCGATGAAGAAATTACAACCCTTGCAATGATTCCACGCCGTCCAAGTTATTACAGCCCTGAAAGTAAATATAAATATCCGTTCTATATGCCGCATCTTGTACGCTACCTCGGTGAAAATAATTATTTTCTTAACGCGAAAGATGTTCAGTCAAAAACCTACAGATCGTCAATGCCTTATGAAGTACATTTAAGTGCGGACCTTGAACTTCAGCGCTATGCACAGGAATGTGCTGATAATGCAATTCGTCGCGCAAAAGACAGCCGTATTTCAAATATCAGTGTTCTTGTCATGGACGTTCAGACTGGGCATGTTCTTGCCTGGGTTGGAAGCAATAATTTTCTTGATGAAGAAAGTTCTGGGCAGATAGACGGCGTGCGTTTTAAGAATCAGCCTGGTTCTAGTTTTAAGCCGCTTCTTTATGCGCTTGCTCTTGATAAGGGAATTGTTAAACCGACCGATATTATTGCAGATGTTCCAAAAGAGTTCGGCATTGAAAAAGCATATATTCCTTTTAACTTTAACAACCGCTTTAACGGACCAGTTTCGCTTCGCGTATGTCTTGCATCGAGCCTGAATATTCCTGCCGTTTATCTTCTCGATAAACTTGGCGTTGATGTCTTTGTCGAAAAACTTGAAGACCTTCACTTTTCAAATATAAAAGAAATTGCTCACTACACTCAGCTTGGTCTTGCCCTCGGAGGCGGCGAAGTTTCGCTTTACGAATTCCTTCCGGCATTTACAGTTCTTGCCCGCGACGGAAAATATATTCCGCTGAGATTTCTTTCTGATAAATATCATGGCAGTGTAAATAAAACGGAGCCGGTTGAAGTTTATTCAGAAGATTCTGCGCGTATTGTTGCTGACTTTCTTTCTGAAAAAAATGCGCGTTCACTTGGCTTTGGATATTACCAGACCTTTGAAACTGATTATCCGTCAATATTTAAAACCGGAACTTCAAATCAGTACCAGAATATTACAGCACTTGGTGCAACTCCAAGATATGCAGTCGGTGTCTGGATGGGAAATTTCTCAGGAGAAACAGTTATCGGTAAAACCGGAAGTTCCTTGCCTGCATCCGTTGCAAAAAAAATTCTTGATTATCTTGAAAACTTTGACGATAAAGAAAGCCTGAATTTTTCTCAGCCTGAAGGTTATGAAAAAGTTCAGGTCTGTCAGGTTTCGGGAATGAAACCCGGTCCGAACTGCGTCTCGAGTGTTTACGAATATGTTAAAAAAGGCGAAGAAAAAACAGCCTGCACCTGGCACCGAAGTGAAGACGGAAAAACAGTTGTTCATTATCCGAATGAATATCAGTACTGGCTTGAGATGAACAATGGATTATATTCCTCTGACCATGTAAAAATTGATTACAGTGCAATGCCGCTTAAAATTGTCTATCCGAGAAATGATGCTGTTTTTTATCTTGAAAGTAATAAAAAGCAGCAGCGGCTTAATCTTGAAGTGACAGGCGGTATCACAGACGAAATCCAGATTTATATTGATGACAGTTATTATGCTTCAAAGCGACGGCCGTTTATTCTTCAGATTCCACTTGAAAAAGGTAAGCATAAATGCAAAGTCATTTGTGGTAATCAGGAAAATATTGTATTCTATGAGGTAAGATAAAACAGTTAAGGTTTTCGTATTAAAATTCCGGAAACTCGAAAATTCACTTTGAGGAAAATATGGATCATAAGACTTATTTATTTTTTGACTGCGAATGTGCAAACTGCTTTGATGGAATTGGAAAAATCTGTTCACTTGGATATGTTCTTGCAGATGATGAATTAAACATTATCGAACAGGAAGATCTTGTGATGAATCCTGAATGTGATTTTGACTGGTATCTTTTCAGTCCTAAAAATAAGTGTCAGTTGGCATATTCAAAAGATTATTTTAGAGCAAATCCAAATTTTGCTTCTTACTATAAAAAAATAAAAAAGCTTTTTACAAATGGAAATACTTATGTAGGTGGTTTTGCTGTTGCAAATGATGTTGGCTTTGTAAACAGTGCTTGTGACAGATATTATATGGATTACATTCTTTATCGTGCATTTGATGTTGAAAACCTTGCTGAAAAAGTTTTTGGCTGCAAGAAAAAACTTTTTGAATGGGCAGAATTCCTTGAATGCGATACTTCCATTTTAACTTCTCACAAAAGCGTAGATGATGCTGTTGTAACATTGATGGTATTCAAAAAAATCTGCGAAAAACTTGAAAAAAAACCTGAAGAAGTTCTTAAAGAAAATAAAGATTTCTTTGTAACGACAGAGCAGGTTGCACAGGCCGCAGAAGAACGCCAGTACAAAAAAGAAATGACAGCCAAGATCAAGGGTTATTACAACAAACATTCCCCAAATCCGCTCAGAAAAACCTGGCAGGGGCAGAAATTCGAGCTTAACAAGAAAGTTTTTTCTGATCTGGATCGGGCACTTAACATCGCAAAACGCATTTACGAAGGCGGTGGAGTAATCGTAGAACGTCTTAAAGGCAGCGGAAACATTGTATTCCTTGATGATTCCCTTGAACCTGAAAAAAAGGCTTCCATTGAAAAGAAAGGTCTTAAAATAGTTTTAGCTGAAGATATAGAAAAAATCCGTGTTTAGTGATAGTATCAACTGTTAATAAATAGAGGAAAAATATGGCACAGATCGGTTTTGATTCAAAAAAATATCTTAAGTTGCAGTCTGAACACATTCAGGAACGCATTGATGCATTTGAAAAGTTATATCTTGAGTTTGGCGGAAAGTTGTTTGATGACTATCACGCTTCAAGAGTACTTCCAGGTTTTGCACCTGACAACAAACTCAAAATGCTTGAAAAACTTAAGGATATTGCAGAAATCATCATCGTTGTAAGCGCTGATGCCATCGAACAGAACAAAATCCGCGGCGACCTTGGTATTACTTATGATGAAGAAACTCTTCGTCTTAAAAAGGAATTTGAAAAGCGCGGCTTCCTCGTTTCAGGAATCGTAATTACTCAGTATACTTGCCAGCCTGCTGCAGACAAATTCCGCGAAAAATGTACAAATCTCGGTATTAAAACATATCTCCATTATATCATTCAGGGTTATCCTGGAAACATTCCTTTGATCGTAAGCGATGACGGTTATGGTCGTAACGAATACATTGCAACAAAGAGAAAACTCTGCGTTGTAACAGCTCCAGGACCTGGATCTGGAAAAATGGCAACATGTCTTTCAAATATTTACCACGACCACAAGCACGGAATCAAAGCAGGATATGCAAAATTTGAAACATTCCCTATCTGGAACATTCCTCTTCAGCATCCTGTAAACCTTGCTTACGAATCGGCAACAGTTGACCTTAACGACGTAAACATGATCGACCCGTTCCATCTTGAAGCATACGGAAAGACAACTGTAAATTACAACCGCGACGTTGAAACATTCCCTGTACTTAAAGAAATCTTCAAGCAGATTCTCGGCGAAAGTCCATATCAGTCACCAACAGACATGGGTGTAAACATGGCCGGAAACGCAATCATCGATGACGAAATCTGTCAGAAAGCCGGAAAAGATGAAATGCTCCGCCGTTATTACAACACTGCATGTCAGGTAAAAAAAGGAAACGCTCCAAAAAGTGAACTTGATAAGCAGGAATTCCTTCTGAAACGCGCTGACTTGAAGCCTGAAGACCGTGCAATCGTTCCTGCTGCATTAAAACGCCAGGAAGAAACAGGAAATCCTTGTGCCGCAATTCAGCTTGAAGACGGGAAAATCGTTGTCGGAAGAACTTCACGCCTTCTCGGCGCTGCAGCTTCTGTAGTACTTAAAGTTGTAAAACAGCTTGCAGGTCTTCCACACGAAGAAAAACTTCTCACAGAAGAATACGTAAAACCTATCCAGAAGCTTAAAACTGTTGACCTTAAAAGCAAAAATCCTAACCTTCACGTTGAAGAAGCTCTCGTAGCACTTGCATGTGCTTCGTCTACAAATCCAAAGGCAAAACTTGCACTTGACCAGCTCCAGAACCTTCGCGGTCTTGAGTTCCATTCATCTGTAATTCTTTCGCCAGTTGATGAAGTTACAATCAGAAGACTTGGAATGCATCTTACATGTTCACCAGAATACGAGCATAAAGACAAATAGGTTTAAAATTCCTGTCAAATATTAATCATAAAGTCTAAAAAAATAATTCCGATAATGGAATTATGAAAAAATTTCTATTTGTACTCACTATATTAATTCTTCCAGTGCTTTTGTTTGCGCAGGAAAAAGAAATTAATCCATTATATACTTTGCCTAAAGTAAGCTCTGATGGTAAGGAAAGTGTAACTACCCAGGCTGTATCTAAAGGCGATTCAAATAAACCGATTCTTGCTACAGAAAGTGGAATTTATCGCGTAATAAATTCAAAAACTATTTACCCTTTATGGACAGATGGAAAAGCCAAACAGATTCTCCGCATTGAAAAACCTCAGGCTCAGAATAAAGCTGTTGAAGTTTTCTATTTTGTAACTTCAAAAGGAATTTTATTTTCAAAAGATCTCAAAACCTTTGAATCAAAAAATGAAGGTCTTCCTGTTTTAACAATAAAAAAATATGACGGAAAAAATACAACTTTTGAAAAACAGGTTGCAGACATTAAAGACATTTCGTTCAATCCTGAAAAGCCTGAACAGATGGTTTGTGCAACAAAGGATAAGGTTTATATTTCTGAAAACGGCGGAGAAACCTGGACTTATTTCAGTGCGCCAAAATCAGGTTCATCAGGCTTAAAGGCTGTTGCAGTTGCTACAATTCATTCAAAGAAAAATGATGGAACAGAAGTGACAGAAGATTATGTATTCTGTTCACATTCGACATACGGTTTTTATTACGGAAAGGTATCTGCAAAAACTCTGACTAACATTACTTCAGGACTTGCAGGAACTGATCCAAATGTTGGTTCTGATGAAGTAAGTGACATTCTTCCGATTTTGTGCAGGGGAGAAGATGGAAATGTTTATACAGAAATTTTCCTTGCGCAAACTTTTATTCCACGCATTTACAGACTTGATTTCAAACAGAAAAAATGTATCTGTGTTTACAAAGGAAAAGAACCTGCTGATACAATTGACGGTCTTTATCTTGCTGATTCATCAATCGTTTACATGAGTCCGAAAAATATCTGTGCTTATAATATTTCTGCCGGCGGAGAAGCAAAGCAGGTTGAAAAATTTAATTCATTAAAAAGAATTTCTGAGCTCAGTCCATCTCCTGTTTTTGCCGCATGGATTCCTTCTGGCGATTCAGGCTATTCAAACGGAATTGTTCTTAACGAATTGTGGATGATTAATTCGGATACAGTTTCTTCACAGTTTGCTGATAAAATTTCAAATCAAAAAAGTTTATATATTCCTGCATATCAGGCTTCCCTTCCGAACGGAATTGAAAAGTTCAAGAAAATTATTCTTGATAACAAACTTAACAGTCTTGTAATTGATATGAAAGACGACTATGGTCTTTTGCGTTATGAATCAAAAGATCCTCTTGTAATGAAAAAAGCAAAAACAAGTCAGTATGCTCTCGATATTGATAAATTCATTTCAGAATTCAAAAAAGATGACATCTATCTGATTGCACGTATCGTTGCATTCAAAGACAGAAATCTTTCTAAATATGCAAACGGAAAATACGCTGTATGGAATAAGAATACAAACCGTCCATGGATCGGAACTCGTGGATATGAAACAGATGATGAAGGTAATAAGTATATGACTTATTACGATGAAAACTGGGTTGATCCATATTGTCCTGAAGTTTGGGAATACGATGTTGCAATTGCAAAAGAATTGATTGCGCGCGGATTTGATGAAATTCAGTTTGACTATATCAGATTCCCGACAGACGGAACAAACCTTTCAAGTGCGCAGTACAAATGGCAGAGCCCTGGAATGGATAAGGAAAGTGCTTTGATCAGCTTCCTTTCATATGCCAGAGAAAATATTAATGCTCCGATCGGAATTGATATTTATGGTGCAAACGGCTGGTACAGAACTGCTGCCCGCACAGGACAGGATGTTGAAACACTTGCAGAATTTGTTGACGTAATTTGTCCAATGTTCTATCCATCACACTTTGAAAATAAATTCCTTAACTATGAACCTTACGAAGAACGTCCATACAGAATTTATTATTACGGAACTTACCGTAATACAATCATTGCCCGTAATAAAGTTGTTGTAAGACCTTGGATACAGACCTTCTTTTTAAATGTTCCATATGACCGCCAGTATTATGATAAAGCATATGTCAGAAAGGAAATGTTCGGTGTCCGTGATTCCGTTGATCGTGGTTACATGCACTGGAACAATGCCGGAAACTATTCAAAGCTGTCACCTGATCCAGCTGATGCAAAATACGACGGAAAGGCTTACGAAGCAAAACCGGAATTTAGAAAACCTGCAATCGGTGCAAAAGATAAAAGCAAAGGTTCGCACAGTTCTCTTCTAGAAAATGAAGCAAAAAGCAGGATTCCTTTGTGGGATTCTGTATTCAACTTGTATAATGAAAATCTCTAGATTTTAAGTATATAAAGGGAGTTAAAGATGAAGTTCAAAGTTAAAATGCCATCTACAAAAAAAAGTTTTATCAAAAAATACTCGCATGTTTTTACCGGATTTGGACTGTTTGCATTTTTATGTCTTGGACTGGCTCTTGTCGTTTTACCGATTCCTGCATTCTCAACTACTGTAGGTAAAACTGCTGAAGATAAAAATCTTGAATTAAGAGAAGAAAAAAATCAGATTATTCTTGAAAAGGCAAATGAATATTACAACCGCGGAAATTATCTTAAAGCAGTTGATGAACTTAATATTGCAATTGAATATCATCAGGATACAAAAGATCTTCCTTCAAATATTCAGCTGATGGCTGAGGCTTCGTACTATTCGTGGATTAATTCCCTTTACAAAAATTCTAAAGTACTTGATTTCGATGATTACAGCGAAGTCGTTACATACCTTGCACTTCACCCGGAAGTAATCAGTACAAGAATTGAAAAGCTTATGGATGAAGTTCATAACAAAGAATATGAATATTATCTTGGTGAAATTAAAAACAGCCAGAGCAAAAATAAAAGCAGCGAAAAGTATGATGCTAAATTAAAAAAGATTGAAGGAAACATTAAGCTCCTTAAAGAAGTCCAGGTTGATCCGACAAGAATTACGGATGTAAAACGTTCCATTGCAAATGAAGAAGCAAGAAAAAAATCTTTGAGAACAACATACATTATGTATTCACTCTACAGTTTAATTTTCATAGCATTTGTTGTTCTGATTATAATCCTTTATTCTAACCAGAAAAAAAGTATTGAAGCTCAGAAGCAATTTGAAACAACAATGAAGGTTGTCGCATTATTAAGACAGAATTCAGATTCTGAAGAAAGCCCTTATAATCCTGCGAAAACAACTGAAGATGATGAAAATGAAAAGAATCCTGCTAAGGCAAGAAAACGTCTCGGTCTTACAGATTATGAATCAGAAAAAATTGCACTTTCTTATTTTGACAATGAAGCTTCTAAAAAAGATTTTATTTTACTTCAGAATAAATGTATTGAACTTGGCGATAAAATCGACAAAGCAACTGGAAGAAGCCGTAACTCTAAAAAGGTAAGCGAACTTGTATTTAAGCTTTGTAAAGCTGCAGGTGTTGATGATGAACTTTCATTGATTTATTACTGTGCTGCAATGGTTTATGATGCAGGATTCCTTTCGATTTCGAAAAATATTCTCAAAGGTGAACATCTAACAATTAAGGAAAGATACGAAGTAAGAAGTCATGTTCAGAAAGCAAAAGAATACTATGACTTTATTCCTGATGGTATCAGAAGAATTTTCCTTGATGCTGCAGAATTCCATCATGAAAATATGGATGGAAAAGGTTATCTTGCAGGACTTTCCGGAACAAAGATTCCTTTGATTGCAAGATTCATTCGTGTAGCAGAAAGTTATACTTCACTTATCAATCTTCGTTCCTACAGAAAAAGTATGGACGTTGATTCTGCTCTTGATGAACTTCGCAAAAAGAACGGAATATACGATCCAAAGATTTTAAACTTGCTCGAAAAAGTAATTTAGTTTTTTAGGCTTACTTGAAAAAGTAATCTAATAAATTTAATATACTTTTATGGATAACACTTCTTACACACCAGAGGAGCCGATTGCTGCAATTGCTACAGCTTTGGCTCCGAGTGCTCTTGGCATCATCCGTATGTCAGGAAAAAACTCAATCGAACTTCTTTCAAAATTATTTTCAAGACCAAAAGCTCTGCTCGAAGCAGATGGTAATACCATTGTTTATGGCTGGATTAAAGACGGCGATAACAGAATCGATGAAGTTCTTGTAAGCGTTTTTAAAGCCCCAAAATCTTTTACTGGTGAAGATATGGCAGAGATTAGCTGTCATGGTGGAACTGCCGTAATCAGCACAATTTTTAATCTTCTTTTGAAAAATGGTTTCAGACAGGCAGAAAGAGGTGAATACACTTTCCGTGCATATATTAATGGTAAAGCAGACTTAACCAAAGCAGAAGCAATCCGTGAAATTATCGAAAGCCGCACAGATTCAAGTCGTGGAAGAGCTGCGGGTCGACTTGCAGGTTCTCTTTACGAAGAAATTTCCTCTATCAAAAAACTTATTGTCGATACACTTGCGGCTATCGAAGTTGAAATTGAATACCCTGAAGATGAAGAAACAATTGCTGATGCATTTGACCGTGATGGAATTGTTGAAGCGATTTCAAGGCTGAAAAGCCTAAATGATTCCTGGAAAAGTGAAAAGCTTTTTCAGGACGGAGCAAGAATCGTTCTCTGCGGAAAAACAAATGCCGGTAAATCGAGTCTCTTTAATTCAATGCTGAAGGAAGACCGTGCAATTGTCAGTGATATCGAAGGAACTACCCGTGACTGGATTGAAAGCTGGATAAGCATTGACGGAATCCCGGCGCGTCTTTTTGATACTGCCGGTCTTCGTGCTACAGATGATTATGTTGAGCAGGTTGGGGTAGAACGAACTCATGATTTGTCTGAAGATGCAGATGTTATTCTTTACCTTGCAGACTCAACTGCACAATTAAATGATGAAGATTTAACCTTCCTCAAAGATTTTAAAATTCCTGTTGTGTTCGTATGGAATAAAATCGATAAAGCAGAAAATAAATCAATGCTTTCAGATGAAGCTAAAAAGATGATCCCTTCGCTTAAAAAAGAAATCTATATTTCTGCAAAGAACTCTGCAGGTATTGATGAACTTACAAAATCCTTGAAGGCAATTTTAACTGAAGGAAAAGAATCAACAAGACAGCAGGCAGGATTAGGTTCAGCCCGCCAGAAAGCAGCTGTAGAGCAGGCACTTGAATGTGTTGAACACGCACTTGTTACAGCTGATGATAATTATACACTTGATGCTGTCGTTCAGGATCTTGAAGACAGTCTGGACTTTATTGGAGAAATTACCGGAGAAGTAACACCAGATGATGTTCTTGGAAGTATCTTCAGTAATTTCTGTGTCGGAAAATAAAAAAAACAGTTTTCTTTTTTCGAAAACTGTTTGTATTCTGAAAACTGTTTGTATTCTGAAAAGAAAAAATCTATTTTTTATACAAAGGATAAACTTTAGCTGCTACCTGATTAAGGTTCTGGATGCGGCTTTGGTTTGACGGATGAGTGCTCAGGATTTCTGGTGTAGAATTAGTTGTAAGCTTATTCATTTTCTGCCAGACCTTTACAGCGTCATAAGGATCGTAACCTGCTCTTGCCATAAGCTCAGTTCCCATGTTGTCAGCTTCAGTTTCCTGAGAACGGGAGAACGGAAGTGTGATGATTAAATCTGAACAAAGACTTACAAGTTCTGAACCGCTCTGGTTCATATTGAAGATGCTTGAAACTGCATAAGCTCCGATTTCTGTAAGAGTCTGACGGCTCAGCTGTTCACGGCTGTGTTCTCTTAAGGCATGTGAAATTTCGTGGCCAAGAACGGCTGCAAGTTCTGAATCTGTTAATTTCAATGTATCAATAATTCCTGTGTAAACTACAATTCTTCCGCCCGGAAGACACCATGCATTTATTTCTGAATCTGTAATTACATTAATCTGCCAGTTCCAGTTTAAAGCATCAGTTCTGTAAACTTTTGTTTCGTTGATAATCTTGTTTGCAATTGTCTGTACGCGTTTTGTTGTTGAGGCATTTTTGTTAAGAATGCCTTTTGATTTTGCTTCGGCAAGGACCTGCTCGTAAGACTGCTTTGAGCTTAGTTCAACTGTTTCTGAAGAAATAAGCATTAACTGATTACGGTCTGCACCAACTTCGCCACCGCTTGTGGTAGTTGAAAGACAACTGACTGCCATGAAGGCAAAGATAATAAGTGTTGAAATTAAAGGTAATATCTTTTTCATAACATATACTATGCCACAAAATATTGGTGATATCAATTAATATTTCTGGAGAAGTTTGAAAACTCCGTCTTCAGGTTTTTCAGTAAGTAATGATGAAAGCATTTCTTTTTCCTTTGATACTTCAATATTATTGCATCGGAAAATATATAAATACACTGTGAAATTCCCTACAAACGGCGTGCAAAACGGGACATGGGAGCGTTGAAAGAGGGACAGCGGGCG
>JAEDED010000030.1 GCA_016293495.1 Treponema sp.
TATATTTCAATTCATTACAATCACATCGAACGCTGTTTGTAGGTATTACCACCATTTCCGGGTATTACCATTATATTGATTATTTACCCCATCTCCTTTATATTTCTACCATTGTGCTATATCGATATGGAAAAGACGAAAAAGGCCGCCCTGTAAAGAAAGCGGTTGTATATACAAAAGACGAACACTGCATCTCGCTTTATAAAATCGACCCGGATGCTTTACGCATTGTTCAGAGATTAAAGGACAACGGATTTACTGCCTACATTGTCGGCGGCGCTGTTCGTGACCTTCTTGTTGGAAGAAGTCCGAAAGATTTTGATATCGTAACAGATGCGACTCCGTCTAAAATCAAAAGAATATTCAGAAATTCCCGCATCATTGGACGAAGATTCCGTCTCGTGCATGTCATTTTCGGCCTCAAGATTTTTGAAGTAAGTACATTCCGATCAAATGCTGACGGCTCTGTCGGAAACGACTTCGGTACTATCGACGAAGATGTAATGCGCCGCGATTTTACAATCAATGCTTTGTATTACGACCCGATTCAGGAACAGGTAATTGACTATGTCGGCGGTGTCCGTGACATTAAAAAGGGAATTTTAAAGCCCGTCATTCCTATTGATACCATTTTCGTTGAAGATCCTGTGCGCATGCTCCGTGCAATCAAATATTCCTCTACAACAGGCTGTCAGATGTCTTGGGCTTTAAGACGCAAAATCAGAAGTTCAGCGCATCTTTTAGCACCGGTTTCTCCGTCACGCCTTACTGAGGAAATGCATAAAATCATCAACAGCGGTCATTCCTTTGAAATCATATCCGAATGTCTAAAGACGGACCTTTACATGGCTTTGCAGCCGGCTGCAAGTGCAATGATGTACGAGAATAAGGATTTTGAAAGCAGCTATTTTATTCATCTTAAAGAGCTTGATGAACTTGTACAGAAAGACAAAGACGTTCGTCTCGGCCGAAAGCTTGTTTTCTTAATCAAAGATTTTATCCTTACTCTTACAGACTGGCAGAAGGAAATTACATCAGAAAGTTCTGTCGGCGAACTGTACGTAAAGACTTGGACTGAATGCCGAAACTTTGTCCTTCCGATGAATCCTCAACGCACTGAACTCGAATTTGCTATCAGAACTTCTCTGCGCGAAATCGGAGTTTCAATCAGAATTCCTAAAAAGCCGTCAATTCAGAATAAAGGTGAGGCTTCTAAAAAAACTGAAGGAGAAAATGTTCCTTCAAAAAAGAAGAAGAAAAGAAGAAATAATCACAAACCGTTAGACAGTAACAATACGCTTCGAGAAAGTACAAATGTTACTATAGAAACTACAAGCATTAAAAAATAAATCACGGAATAAATTACTAAATGAGTAACCTTTCTTCTGAGTCTAAAAAAGGTTACGAAGTTCAGTATGAATCCGAGAAAAAGAAAAAGTGCAGTAGTTACAGACAGAATTGCGGTCAGATTCAAGATAAGCTTCTGAGTTGAATCAAGAAAGTCCTGATAATTTCCTACAAAATAAAGCATAAGAATTCCTGAAAGGATAAGAAACAGGAAAACTGACATGCGAATTACAATTTGGTAAAAAAAGTAGACCATTGAATTTTTTTTGTAAACAATTTTTTTGGTCTTGAAGTCTGCTTTATTATTAGGTATCATCAAATATTATATAAAATTGATTTTTTAATTCGTCAAGGGGAAACGGAATGAAAAAGAAAACTCGCAGATTTGTATGGTTTACCATTATTTTAGTACTTGCTGCAGGAACAGCATTTTACTTCGGATACACTCCATTACATCTTAAAAAAGACACAATCGGTGTTTTCATTTCAAAAACAAATGGGGTTTCAAATAATCCTGTAGTTCCCGGAAAATTTCAGTGGAACTGGCAGGCGCTCATTCCTACAAACTCAAGCCTCAGATGTTTTACAAATAAACCTTATACATATAAAACAACTAAATCAGGTGAACTTCCCGGCGGCGATGTTTATTCAAAAGTTCATAAAGAAAATCCTTCTTTTAAATATTCCTTTACTGTAAGCATGGAACTGAGGGCAGAGCCTTCACAGTTTGTAGAGCTTGTAAAAGAATCCGACATTGCAACTGATTCTGATCTTAACGCAAAATACCTTGAGCTTTCTGAAAACCTTGCAGACAAAATCAACCTCAGGGTTTTGAGATTCTACACAGGAACTCCAGGCGACAAGCTTATTGACCTTGATGCAATTGCCGATGATGTTGCACGAACTTTCTCTGAAACTGGCTTTACTCTTAATTCCCTTGTAATTTCAAATGCAAAGCTTCCTGACTATAAACTTTATACAACTGCAAAACAGCTTTACGATACTTATATGGCTGATGTTCAGACACAGATTATGAAGCTGTCTGAAGGTCAGGCAAAAGAAATTGCAGAAAATACAAAGAATCTCAACAAGCTTGAAAAGTTCGGAAAAGTATTAAAAGATTACAGTGAACTTACAGATCTTTTAAAATCTTCGAAAGACCTTAATGAAACTTTAAAAGCAATTTACGCACAGAATTAAAATATTTATATAAAAATATCAGGACATTTTTATGGAACGACTTAGCGCTGTCCGCGGTGCAATTACTGCGGAAAATACAAAAGAATCAATTCAGTCTCAGACTGTCAGAGTTGTAAAAGAAATTATTGAAGCAAACAATCTTAAGCTTGAAGACTTTGTTACAATTCAGTTCAGTCTAACTAAAGACCTGGATGTATTAAATCCTGCAACAGCCCTGCGCCTCGGAAAAGATGATCTTCCTTATGATTTGAGTTCAGTACCTTTGTTCTGTACCCAGGAAGCTTACATTCAGGGCGGACTTGAAAAAGTTATCCGTGTCCTTATTACAGGATATTTCGGAGAGCAGAAATCACTTAAATTCGCTTATCTCGACGGTGCAAAAGTTCTCCGCACCGACCTGGTTAAATAAGGATTTCGTTATGAAAATCTGGATGATTTCCAGGGAATATGACGGCATTGCCGAAGCCGGCGGGGTAAAAAACGTCGTGTGCTCTCTGTCTGAAGAACTTTCAGAAGCTAATAAAATTACTCTTTTTATTCCTGAATACGGATGTACTGATTTTTCAAAAATTTCTGATTATGAAGAGCTTGAAGGAACTTTTGAAATTCCCTGCAACGGACAGAATTATTCTGTAAGTTTTGCAAAAGGAATTTGCAAAAAGGTTCAGGTAATCTTTGTAAAAGCAGATGTCTATAAAGAAAAAAATAATGTTTACACCTATAACCGGAAGGATCTTGAAAAATTTCCAGATGGTCAGATAGGAACCGGGTATAAGGATTCTCTTCTGCTTGATGTGCTTTTTCAGAAAGCAGTATGTGTTTATGCCCAGAACTTCAGGGATGTGCCGGATGTAATTCACTGTCACGATGCCTGTGTTGCTTCTTTTCCTGCAATTGCGAAGGTTCTTTACAGCCAGGTTTTTAATAAAACTAAAATGGTTGTGACAATCCACAATGCAGGTCCTGCATACCATCATGAATTCTGTGATTTTGCACAGGCTGAAAGCTATACAGAGCTTCCGGGTGATGTCATTGCTTCAAGCCTTAACGGTCAGCGCGTTGAACCATATCTTCTTGCAATAAATTACGCAAAGCTTTCGACAGTATCGTATGATTATGCAAAAGAACTTCTTGACATTAATAATCACAATACTGACGGACTTTCAGAAGCATTCTGTCAGAGAAATGTTTCTATCGAAGGCATTACAAACGGAATCGATATAAACCGTTATTCACCTGAAAACAAAAATGTTTCTCTTCTGCCTTTTGAGTTTTCTCCTGTTAATAAAGATCTCTCCGGAAAATACAAATGCCGCAGCTATTTCATAAACAGTTTTGCCTCAGAAGGAAATTGCGAACTTTCAATCGGCGCAGAATCAATCAGACAGTCAGGCTTTCTGGAACCAGATCCTTTAAATAAAAATATTTACATTTCCTTTCACGGCCGTCTTGTCCGCCAGAAAGGAATCCTTGTCATTCTTGATCTGATTGATAAGCTTTTTGCAAAACATTCAAACGTGCGCCTTATTATAAACGGGCAGGGTGAGCAGTTCCTTCAAGATGAGCTTTCTAAAAAAGCAGCACAGTATCCCGGAAAAATTGTCTACCTTTGCGGTTATGAAAGAAGCCTTGCACGTCTTTGTACAGCCTGTGGTGATTTTGCTCTGTTCCCTTCAGAATTTGAACCTTGCGGCCTTGAAGATTTTATTGCCCAGATTTACGGAACAATTCCTGTAGCACATGCAACAGGCGGATTAAAGAAAATCGTAAACGGAAAAAGCGGCTTTACATATTCTCCGAATAACAGTGATGTGCTTCTTTCTGTCATTGATGAAATTGTCGGCAATAAAGAAAAAAATCCTCGTTTCTACGATGATCTTGTTCAGAGTGCGGCACTTCATGTTAAAGAAAATTATACCTGGAAAATTGTAGCAAACAAAAAGTACATTCCATTCTACAGGAATTAAAAAAAATCTGTTCTGAAGAATTTCAGGCATTAAAAAAAAATGAACTTTTTTCGGATTTTTTTGTGTAAAGGTGTTGACACAAATTCGTAATTCCTATAAAGTACAAACATCAACTACATGCTACTTTAGCTCAGCTGGTAGAGCACGTGATTTGTAATCTCGGGGTCGTGGGTCCGAATCCTACAAGTAGCTTTAAGTCGGGGAGTTTCCCGAGTGGTCAAAGGGGGCAGACTGTAAATCTGTTGGCTTAGCCTTCGTAGGTCCGAATCCTTCACTCCCCAATATTAAAGGTGTTACAAAGTGTGTTTTTTATAAGACTTACTTTATAACACCTTTTTTTTATCCCCGTAATATTTCTTTTGGTTTAATCGGACGAGTATTAAACGAATCAATATTAAATCGAATCTGTATTAAATCTTTCTGGAGTTTGACTTATGGAATGTTTTTACGATAACGGCCTTCATTTTGAATGCAACAAGTGTTCTGACTGCTGCAGAAAAGTTCCCGGTTTTGTTTATCTGTCCGAAATGGATTTGACAAGACTTTGTGATTGGTTTAAACTTTCCAAAGAAGAATTTATTGACAAGTATTGCCGATGGGTTGGATATTACGAAGGGAAAGAGGCTCTTGCTTTAATTGAATTAAAAAACTACGACTGCATTTTCTGGAATAAGGAATGCGGCTGTTCAGCATACGGCGCCCGCCCGGTTCAATGTTCAACATATCCTTTCTGGTCACATATAATTCAGGACCGTCGTTCCTGGGACGAAGAAAAAAAATACTGTCCCGGAATCAATGAAGGTCCGGTTCATTCAAAAGATGAAATTGATGAACAGCGTTACATGTATGTTCACAATAAACCTATAACAAGATAAAAAAGTTTTTTTGCTGTCAAAAGGCAGCGCGGGAGAAGATTTTGAAAATCCATTTTTGGGGAGTAAGGGGATCAATTCCAAGCCCGATTTTATCATCACAGATTCAGGCAAAGATTAATGCCTGCATTCAGCGTATTACACCAAAGGACCTTGAATCGTTTGATTCACGCGAAAGATTTATTGCAAATCTTCCGGACTGGATTTACGGAACTGTCGGTGGAAATTCACCTTGCATTCAGCTTGTAACAGATGATAAAAAAGAAATCATTCTTGATGCAGGTTCAGGCATCCGCGTGATGGGAAGAAACTCTACAATTCCTGAAGATAATCATTTTTCATTATTCTTTTCTCACTTTCACTGGGATCATATCTGTGGTTTTCCATTTTTTGATTTTGCCTACAATCCTAATCTAACTTTAGATATTTATTCTCCGTTCGAGAATGCCAAAGACTATCTTGCAATGCAGATGCCTTCGACTAAATTATTCCCTGTGTTATGGGAAAATTTTTCGCGCAACTTTTATTTTCATACAATGGAACCTGGAACTACTTACACAATTGACGGCATTCAGGTTACAAGCTGCGGTGTAAGTCATCCGGGCGATTCATTCTCGTATTCGTTTGTAGAAGGCTCAAAGAAATTTGTTTATGCAACTGACATTGAACTTATGGATATGTCAGATGTAAATGAACAGCATCTTGAAGCGGTATTCAAAGACGCTGATGTTGTCGTTCTCGATTCCCAGTATACACTGGAAGAAGCTCAGTCAAAAGAAAAGTGGGGACACTCAGCATTCTGTTATGCAATTGACTTTGCTTGCAAGATGAATATTAAAAAGGTTTATCTTTTCCATCATGAACCTACTTATGATGATAAAAAACTCAATTCAATTTTAAGTGCCGCAAAATGGTATTCAAGCTATATTTCTCAGAATAAAGTAGAAGTTGAACTTGCCATTGAAGGTACAGAAGTAGAAATCTAATATAAAGGACATTCCGAAAATGAAGAAAAAACTGCCTGTCATTTTGTTAATTATTGTTGTTCTGCTTGCAGGAATTGTTGCAGGTGGTTTTGGTTATGTCAAAGTTAACTCAAAGAGTGTTGCTTCAAAAGATTCTGAAAACCTTCAAACTGTTGATTTTGAAGTTAAGAACGGAATGTCTGCAAAAGCTGTAGGTAAAGAATTAAAAGACCTCGGTCTGATTAAAAATGCTGACATCTTCTATATGTTTGCACGTTATCCAAAAGCGGGCGCTTTCTTTACCGGAAAAGATTCTTCAGTATTTAAAATTCAGACCGGTTATTACGAACTTTCACCTGCAATGGATCTTGCAGAAATTTTTTCTGTAATCTGTACAGGAAAAGAAAAGTCCGTAGATGTTGTAATTCCTGAAGGTCTTACAATTACAAAGGTAGCAGAACGCCTCAGAACTGCAGGTCTAAAAAACGTGGACGATTTTGAACAGGTTGCTGCATGCGAAGGAAGAAAAATTTTTGAAGCACACGGTCTTAAAATAAAGGCTGATTCAGTTGAAGGATTCCTTTATCCAGATACTTATAACATTCCTTTAAGCTATGATTCTGAAAAAATCATCGGTCTTATGATTGACAATTTAATGAAGAACATCACATCGTATAAAGAAACTGATGGTATTCAGAACAAATCAGATTTCTATGATCTTATGATTCTTGCTTCAATCATTGAACGTGAATACCGTGTAAAAGAAGAAGCCAGTTCAATTGCAGGCGTTTTCAAAAACAGACTCAGTATTAATATGCCGCTTCAGTCCTGCGCAACAGTTGAATACATCATTACAGAAATCAATCACAAACCGCATCCAGACAGAATTTATTTTTCTGACCTTGAATCAACAAGTGCATACAATACTTATAAGTACCCGGGACTTCCACCTGGACCGATAAGCAATCCTGGCATTACTGCAATCAGGGCTGCAGCCAATCCAGAAAAAAACAATTATCTTTACTTTACATTGACTGATGTCAACGCCGGCCGTCATACATTCTCAAGTTCTCTTGAAGCACATAATAAAGCTACAAACGAATTCCGCACAAAGAGAGACGCAAATAATTAATGGCTGGTCGTATTTCAAGACAGACAATTGATGCTCTTGCAGGCTGTGATTTAGTCAGCGTTGTAAATGATTATACCCACATGGAAAAAAAAGGAAGCGCCTGGTGGGGCTGCTGTCCGTTCCATCACGAAAAGACAGCTTCGTTTCATATTGAAGAAGGAAAAAATCTTTACTATTGCTTCGGCTGTCATGCCGGCGGTGATATTGTAAAATTCTACATGGAAATGGAAAAAGTTTCTTACGTAGATTCGATTGTTGCGCTTGCAAAAAGATTCAATATTGAAGTTGTTTACGAAGACGGCTCATATGTTCCCGAACAGAGGGACAATACAAAGGAATTATATATTGACCTTTATAACCGCACTGCGTCAATGTTCCATTATCTTCTTACAGAAACCCCTCAGGGAAAGCCAGCTCTTGAATATATTACAAAACGCGGTCTTACAATGGACACTATTCACAAGTTCAAGCTTGGATACAGTCCTGCCGACCGCCGATGGCTTAAAAACTTTCTTGTTTCAAAGAATTTCTCAAATGAGTTTCTTGCAAAATCAGGTCTGTTCAGCGCAAAGTATCCCGACATTACAATCTTTGCCGGCCGTCTCATGTTCCCGATTTTTGACAAGAACGGCGAGGCTGTCGCAATGGGCGGCCGTATTCTTGAAGGTGAAGGGCCGAAGTACATCAATAGCCCTGAAATGCCTCACTATAAAAAACGCGAAACACTTTATGCATATAACTTTGCCAAAAAGGCAATCCGCGAACGAAAGCAGGTAATTCTCTGCGAAGGATACATGGATGCAATTGCCTACCATCAGTGCGGAATCGATTATGCCGTTGCTCCGCTTGGAACATCCTTTACTGACGGCCAGCTTAAAATGCTTGCACCGTTTGTTACTACCGTTCTTCTTTCTTTTGACTCTGACGGCGCCGGACAGGCTGCAACTTACAAGGCAATCCTTCTGTGCCGCAGCCTTGATCTTTCGGTAAAGATAATCAAGCTTCAAGGCGGAAAAGACCCTGCCGAAATTATGATTAATTTTGGGGCCGACACATTGACGAATTATGTTGAAAATGCTATATTAGACAATGATTTTTTATTATCTAAACTAGTCGAAAAATACCCTAAGAAGACTCCTGAGGACAAGATAAAAGCTGCTCTGGAGTTTTTCCCGTATGTAGATTCACTTAGTTCAGATATTCAAAAAGATTCAACTCTTGAGCAATTTGCTCAGGCGTTTAATACCAAACTGGAGGCCGTAAAGAAAGATTTCATAAATCGTGAACAGGCTCGTTCCCGTATAGATTCGATTAAAAAGGCAGATGGGGCTCCGGTTATTCAGGATATTAAACTTAATGCCGAGCTTAGAACAATCCTTGCCGTAATTTCAAATTTAGAACACATCAATCTATTGCACGAACAGTTGACTGTAAATGATTTTGAAGATCCTTTAGCCCGAAAGTTATTCATCATTTTAGAGGAATGTTATAGGGAACAGGAATATTCCATCTCAGGAATACTGAATCACTGCGCAGAAGAAGAAGTACAGAGGATGATTACAAAGGTAATTGCATCCAGAGAATTTGAAGAAAACAACCTTCAGTATGTGCGCGAAAGTATCCATGCAATAAAAAGAAACAGTCTTGAACGCCAGCGTGACAGACTTATGTTGCAAATACGAGACTTTAGAGTAGTAACTCCTGATGATCAGAATACCCTGACTCAATTCCTTGCTGAAAAGATGGACATCGACAAAAAACTGCAAGAGTAGTCAGAAGTAAATGAAGAGAAAGACTGAAGAAAAACAAACAGCAAAAGCAAGCAAAACTACAAAAACAACTAAAGCAACAAAAGTGACTAAAACAGAAAAAACTGCAAAAGCTGAAAAAACAACAAAGACAAGCAAATCAGCAAAAGCCGAAAAAACTGCAAAAACAGCAAATTCTGAAAAAGCTACAAAGACAGAAAAAACTGTAAAAACAGAAAATAAAGCAAAAGCTGAAAAAGAAGTTAAAACAACAAAAAAAGCTTCGCCAGCTCCAAAAGCTGTTAAAGAAGAAAATGTTGAAAAAATCGAAAAACCTGTAAAAGCATCAAAATCAAAAGAAGAACCAGATCAGGACATTGAATTTGCAAAACTTTTTGTTTTCATCAAAGACCAGAAAGTTATTACATGGGATGAAATCAACGATGTAGTTGGTGTTGAATTTGCAACACAGCAGATGGATAAAATCATCTCAATGATGGAAAAAAACAAAGTTCAGATTCAGGAAATTGAACCTGATTTTGCTGATGACGAAGATGATGTTGTTGTAGAAGAAGCAGATGATGACGACCTTGATATGGAAGAGGACGCCGATGCTGAAATCGTTGAACAGACAGAAAATGAATCGTTAACAAAAAAACGCCTCGTAAGTACAGATAAAGATTCATCAAGTGATGATCCTATCCGTCTTTACCTCAGAGATATCGGTAAAGAAAATCTTTTGACTGCTGAACAGGAAGTTACTCTTTCAAAGCAGATGGAAGACGGAGAAAATATCATTAAAGATGTAATCAAGAACTCGGGATTGATGATTCCTGAATTCTTCTATATTGCACAGAAAGCATTTACAAGAATCGACATGCATGAACCAGGTCGTCCTCGTAAAGAAATCAACGAAGAAATGGCAGAAAAGCGCCGTTTAAAGAGTTCTTACAGTGAATATCTTAAGCCCGTTCTTCCTGAACTCAAACAGTACATGCAGATTAAACGCAATATGTACGAAATGGATCAGAACGAAAAGGTTTATGAAAATTCAGAAATCCTTAAACTTAGAAAAGTAATCGTTCCACAGCTTCAGAAAACTGACATTCAGTCTGAAGAAATTGAACGTTTCAGCAAAAAATTCCTTGAAGCTACAAAGAAGATTGCAGAATATCATCACAAGCAGGAAAAGAAAATGAAAGAGCTTCGTGTTTCTGATGCCGTACAGCTGAGAAAACTCGGACGCCGTGTTTCTATCCGTTCAGAAGCTGCAAAACTCGAAAAAGAACTTGGAATGAAGGCAGACGAAATCCGCGAGATTTACACACAGATTCAGAAGATTGACAGAAAGCTCAATCACCTCGAATGGGAATTTGAAAACAATATTGATGAAATCCTTGAACAGGCAAAAGAAATCCAGCGCGGACAGAAAATGATGGAAATTGCAAAAAATCACCTGATTAATGCAAACCTCCGTCTTGTTGTTGCCATTGCTAAAAAATATACAAACCGCGGTTTACAGTTCTTTGATCTCGTTCAGGAAGGTAATATCGGTTTGATTAAAGCCGTAGAAAAATTTGAATACCGCAAGGGTTACAAATTTTCAACATATGCAACATGGTGGATCCGTCAGGCTATCACCAGATCAATCTCTGATCAGGCACGTACAATTCGTGTTCCGGTTCACATGATTGAACAGATTAACAAGGTTGTACGCGAAAGCCGTCAGCTTATGCAGAAACTTGGTCGTGAACCAACCGATGAAGAAATTGCTCAGCAGCTCGGATGGCCGGTTGCCCGCGTTAAGCAGGTTAAAAATGTTGCAAGGGAACCAATTTCTCTTGAAACTCCAATCGGTGAAGAAGAAGATTCATCTTTGGGAGACTTCATTGAAGACAAAGAAGTTGAAAATCCAGCTTCTCAGACTGCTTACACATTGCTTCAGGAACAGCTCCGTGAAGTATTGAGTACACTTCCACCAAGAGAACAGGAAGTTCTCAAGATGAGATTTGGTCTTGATGACGGATATTCCCTTACTTTGGAAGAAGTTGGTCTTTATTTCAATGTTACTCGTGAACGTATCCGTCAGATTGAAGCTAAAGCTTTGAGAAGACTTCGTCATCCAAGACGTGCAAGTTCACTTAGAGACTACATTGAAATCTAAATAGTACATAGACATAACGGCTTATTTACTATATAGTAACAAAATACACACATTAAAGAGGTTTAACTTTTATGCAGATGATAGATGTTCGTGACAAATTACAGTCGCTTCAGGATGTACTTTCAGAAAAGTACTCAATTGAAAAAAAGGTAGAAGAAGCACCAAGACAGTTAAGTTCACAGGAAGAATTGCTTGCTCGTCTTAGAAAAGAATATCTTGAAAAGAATACTGTGTATGAAGAATGCAAAGAAAAAGTAGGCCAACTCGAAGTTGAACTTAGAGAAGCTGAAAAATCAAGAGAAGAAGGCGAAAAAGGAATGGATAACATTGCTACTCACCGTGAATATGAAGCTCTTGATAAACAGATTACAGAAGCAACAGCAAAAGAAGCAGAAGTTCGCAAAGAACTTGATAAAGAAAAGAAAAAACTTAACGAATTGAATGAAAATCTTAAGATGGACGAATCAATGATTAAAGCCCAGGAAACAGATTTGAATTCACAGAAAGCTTCTCTTGATAAACAGCTTTCAAAATACAAGACACAGCTTGAAAAACTTGAAAAGAAAGAAGCTGAAGTTACTGAAGGTCTTGATACAGAAATCGTATATAAGTTCCAGAGAATCATTCAGCGCAACAGTGAAGGAATCGTTGCTGTTAAAAACGGTGTTTGTGAAGGATGTCATATGATTCTTCCTGCACAGTTTGCAAACGAAGTTCATGAAGGTGACAAAACATTGTTCTGTCCATACTGCAGCCGTATTCTTTTCTATCAGGAATCAGATGGTACTGAAGAAGATTACTACTCAATGGCAGAAGCTGGAAGTCTTTCTGATGATCTCGGTGATGAATTCGCTGATGAAAAACTTGACGATGATGAAGAATATTCAGATAACGAAAACTACACAGAAAAATCTTCAGATTATGACGAAGATATAGATGACGAAGATGATTCTGATGAATCAGATGATTCAGATGAAGATTCTGAATAAAACTAATTTGTAATAAACAAAGAAGAGATATAATCGCATGAGACTCCATGATGATATGGAGTTTTCATGAGGCAAAGTCCGGGCTCCACCGGAAAAAATGCCGGATAAGAACCGGGCAGAATTCGGCAGTTGCATAATTTACTTGCATAACCCGAAATCTGACAGAAAGTGCAACAGAAAATAACCGCACTGGTAACAGTGTAAGGGTGAAAAGGCGGGGTAAGAGCCCACCGGGTTTCTGGTAACAGGAACCGCTGGAAAACCTCATTTGGAGCAAGGTCAAGCAGCAGCTAATTGTTCCGGGATTTATAGCTGCGGGTAGACCGCTAAAGGTTCAGGGTAATCTGAACTTCGGATAGATGGTTATGCGGATGAATAATCCAGACCAGAACTCGGCTTACCGTCTCTTTTTTGTTTTTTATATAATGTGGGTGTTATGAAACGAGGGGAAAAGAACAGCTCAATTGTCAGAAAAAAAGGAAAACTTATTCCTGTTCTGCTTATTGTTACAGCAGCAGTAGCTTTGCTGTCTGTTATTGTTGTCTTTATCTCTATGTGGATTAAACGTAATTCCGGCAATTCTTACAAGGAATTATGGGCCGCAAGAAACTATTCTGCAGTTTACGAAAAATCAACAAACGACATTGAAAAAAATCCATTAGACAATTCAGTTCTCATATATCGCGGTTATGCAGCCTTCTATATTGCTGTTTCAGAAAACAATCCTGAACTGGCACTTTCATATATTGATGAATCTATCCGCTGCCTTCGCGTAGCATTATTTGAAGCTAAGGAAAAAACTGTACCGCAGATTAAATATATGCTCGGTAAGGCTTATTTCCATAAAAATATTATCTGTTCTTATCATTTCTATGCAGACCTTGTTGTAAAATACCTTCAGGAAGCGCTTGATGCAGGTTATCAGGCTGATGATATTCCTGAACTTCTTGGTTTGAGTTATGGTCAGTTAGGAATGCCTTATGAAAGCATCAAAAGTTTTAGTGATGCTTTACTTGTTCACGAATCTCCATTCCTTTTGTTTAATATTGCAAAAGAATATTATGCACAGGGCCAGATTTCTGCTGCTAAACAGTATCTGTTCCAGGTAACATCAAATGCCGGTGATGACATCCTTTTAATCAAGAGTCAGAACCTCCTTGCAAAGATTTATATTGATGAAGAAAAATATGATGATGCAAAGGCTCTTTACGAACAGGTTCTTGAAAAAGATGATAACTGTGCAGAAACTCATTATGGCCTCGGTGTCATTTATGAAAAAAACGGCGATTTAATCAAAGCACGTTCAGAATGGCGTAAAAGTCTCAATATTGACAGTACTTATGAAGACGCTTTGAAGAAAGTTTACAGATAATTAAAATTTGAATTTCTTTTTATTGAAATTCTGTTAAAATAGAAATAAAATAAAAATGTATGGGGGAAAAATGCTTTTCAACAATTTTGTCACAGATATCGGTATCGATTTAGGAACTTGTAATACTCTTATTTATGTTCGCGGAAAGGGCATTGTTATTGATGAACCTTCTGTAGTTGCAGTTGAAAAAGGCACTAATGTAGTATATGCAGTCGGAGCTGAAGCTAAAAGAATGCTTTGGAAAACTCCTGGAAATATCGTAGCTATCAGACCTTTGGCTGATGGTGTAATCGCAGATATCGATTCCTGCGAAAAAATGATCAAGTATTTTATCAGTAAGATTCTTCCAAAACACAGAATCTTTACTTCAACACGTATGAAGATTGGTATTCCATCTTGTATTACAGAAGTTGAACGCCGTGCAGTAATTGAAGCTGCTCTTAAAGCTGGTGCAAAGGAAGTAGAAGTAATTCCAGAAAGCCTTGCCGCTGCTATCGGTGCTAAGATTCCTATTCACGAACCTGCTGGTCATATGATCTGTGACATCGGTGGTGGTACTGCAGAAATCTCAGTAATCTCTCTCGGTGGTATGGTTATTACGTCATCTATCCGTGTCGGTGGAAATAAATTTGACGAAACAATCGTTAAACATATTCAGAACGTTCATAATCTTATGATCGGTCAGCAGACAGCTGAAAAACTCAAGATTGAAATCGGAAACGTTGCTCCAGACAAGAATATCGAAAAGATGGAAGTTAAGGGACGTGATACAACAACAGGTCTTCCACGCCGTCTTGAAATCGACTCTGTAGAAATCCGTGAAGCATTGAAAGAACCAGTAAACATGATTATCGAAGAAATCAAGTCTACATTGGGACGCACTCCACCAGAACTCGCTGCTGATATCGTTGAACGCGGAATTGTAATGACAGGTGGTGGTTCTATGCTTAAGGGACTTTCTAAACTTATTTCAAAGGAAACTAACGTACCTGTAATTCTTGCAGAACGTCCACTTGAATGTGTAGCTTTGGGTGCCGGTGAAGCATTCGAATTGTACAAGGATATGTCTTTAGACAGAGCTATCTACGATAACCTTAACGGCTAATCATTCCTCGTATGCAGAAGCACAAAAAATTTAATTTTAAATTTCACTTTCAGGAATTTCTCTTACTCATTCTTGTTGTGACATCATGTGTCATGCTGTCCTTCAGTTCCGGTGGATTTATTATTAACTTCAGAAATGTCGGTTTTACTATTCTCTCTACAATTGAAAAAGGTTGTGCTAATGTAACCATGTATGTAAAAGATGCATATGATGGTGTTGTTAAATTGATCAATCTCAGTAAGGAATATGATGAACTTACTGAAAAACTTAAAGACTACGAAATCATGCAGAGAACAAATACTTCAATACGTAAAGAAAATACACGTTTGAAGGAACAGCTTGGATTCTCTGAAAGCATCATGCAGAAAAATGTGCCGGCAAATATTATCAGCCGCGGTGCAGATAACCTTCACAGTACTATCGTTATCGATAAAGGAAGCAAAGACGGTATTAAAAAGAATATGAGCGTCATTGCAATCCAGAACGGTAATATCGGTATTGTAGGAAAAGTAGTTTCTGTAGGTTATGGAACATCTCAGATTATGAGCATTTATAATAAAGACTGTTCTATTTCTGCACGTATTCAGAATACTCGTGATATTGGTTTGATTACTGGTAATGGTTCTGAGAACAAACCTCTTTCGATGAAGTACATTAAGAAGCGTGTAATCAGTGAACTTCACTTTGGTGATGTTATTGTATCTACCGGTGAAAATGGAAATTACCTGAAAGAAGTTCCGATTGGAACTATTTCTAAAATTGATATTATTGATTATGACTCTTCACTAGATATTGAAATTGAACCAATCATCAACTTCGGAAGACTTGAGTCGGTACTTGTAGTTTCAAATACAGAATTAAAAGAGACTAAAGATGCTTCAAAAAATGAACAGGGGGACAAGTAAGAAATGTTAAGATCTTATCTTTTCAGTATTTTTATTTTACTTTGTGCTGTTCTTATTGAAACTGCAGTCCTCTCAAATATTACTGTTCTTCCGGCAATTCCTGATCTGCTTCTGATCTGTACTCTTTATTTTTCTTTGAATAACGGTGCAGTATTCGGACAGTCGATGGGTTTTATAAGCGGGCTCTTTATTGATTTTATGAGCGGTGCTCCTTTCGGTCTGAACTGTCTTGTTAGAACATTGCTCGGATATACATCAGGTCTTTTCAAAAAAGTTTTGAACATTAAATCATTCTTTGTACTGTTTCTCATAGGGCTTGGTGGAACAGTTGTCAAAGCGCTTTTTATTTATCTTGCGTCAATATTCTTTCCGAACATGGTAAGCCCTTACAGCATTTTCTCACTGGTGTTTGTGTTTGAACTTGGATTCAATGCATTTCTGACACCTTTTATTTTCAAATTTCTTGGTTGTTTCTCTAAGTTTATCATTGTTGCTGATAAGGTTTAGTCATAACGAGTGAGGGGAAATGAACAAGGGAACTATTGATAATCAGAAATACAAAAGAAGCCAGATTGGATTTGCAATCACTCTTGGTTTTATAAGTATCTTAACTCTTTTTGTTTTTTCAGCTCGTCTGTTTTATATGCAGATCGTAAACAAGGAAAAATACGAAGAACTTTCAAAAAAAGACTTAAATCGTTCTACAATTATTTTTTCTCAGCGCGGTGAAATTTATGACCGCAACAACGATAACGCTCTTGTTGTAAATTCAGATTCCTTTTCTGTAGAAATCAGTCCTGCAAAAATTCCTTCAGGTTATTATGATACAGTTGCTGCAAAGCTTGCCAATATTCTCGAAATTCCTAAAAGCTCGATTGATAAATATGTTGATTATGATAAAACAAAGAATGACTACAATCCTTATACAGTAAAACGAAATGTTACATTTGATAAGATTACAGCAATCGCAGAAAATATTACGGAACTTCCGGGCGTAACATGGCAGGTAAGACCAAAAAGAAACTATATTGAAACCGGAAGTTTTTCTCACATTCTTGGTTATGTTGGAAAAATCGATAAAAGCGAATATGAGAAATATTACAATACACGTAAATACAGCATCAACAGCATTGTAGGAAAAGCCGGAATTGAAAAACAGTATGATGAACTTCTTCAGGGAAAAGACGGATACGAAGTAAAACTTGTAGACGTAAGAGGTCGTGAAGTTGCTGACAGTTCAACTGTTGTTCCTCCAGAAATGGGAAAGAGGCTTGTTCTTACAATTGATTCAAGAGTTCAGCATCTTGCAGAAAAAGCATTAGGAAATCGTGTCGGTTCAATCATTGTAATAAAACCGACAACTGGCGAAATTCTTGCAATGGTTTCTTATCCTTATTATGACAGTAATATTTTTAATGCAGAAAATGCTTCAGAAGAATATAACAAGCTTATTAGAAATCCTGATAATCCTTTCGTAAACCGTGCTGCAGACTCAAGTTATCCTCCTGCCAGTACATTCAAGGTCATTATGGAAGCAGCTATTCTTAATGAAAAAGCAATTCCTGAATATGAAAAAATTGAATGCAAAGGAGAAATCGTTTATGGTGCAGAAAAGCGTCTGTTTCACTGCTGGGTTGAAAAACCTGGTCATGGTAAAATGGATTTAAAACATGCACTTGGAAATTCCTGCAACATTTATTTCTATACAGTTGGTCGTGACCATCTTGGTATTAATAAAATTGCAAAGTATGCAAAAAGTTTTGGATACGGACAAAGTCCTGAACTTGATCTTCCAAGTTATTCGAAAGGATTTGTTCCGACTCCGGAATGGAAGGAACGTAAAACTCATGGCGATGAACACTGGCAGGGTGGTGATACTATGAACGTATCTATCGGCCAGGGTGATATTTCTGCGACTCCATTGCAGGTTGCTGATGCTCTCTGTATGGTTCTTAATGAAGGTAAAATTTATAAACCGCATCTTCTTAAGGAAGTTCGTGATCCTGTAACTGACGAAGTTATTCAGACAGTTGAACCTGAAGTTCTTTTTGAAAATGATATTGAACCTTCTGTTTACAGAAAGGTTAAAGAATCAATGCGTTTTGTATGTACTGACGGTACTGCAAAATATGCGCTTCAAAATCCAACTGTTAAGATTGCGGCCAAAACTGGTACAGCAGAAGTTGGTATAAAAAAACAGGATCGATGGCATTCGTGGCTTTTAGCTTTTGCACCATATGATGCTCCTGTTGAAGATCAGATTGTTGTATGTTCAATGGTTGAAGCCCGTAATAACTGGGAATGGTGGGCAACCTATGCAACAAATATTGTAATTCAGGGATATTTTGCAAACCAGTCATTTGATGAATCTGTTGATGCTTTGAATTACAGATGGCTTATTAGAAATTCCGCTGAATAGGACTGAATATGAGAAAAATTAAAATTTTTTCGGCATTAGATTATGTTCTCCTTGCATGTGTTCTTGCACTTGTTGCTATTGGTGTTGCTTTTATTTATTCGGCAGCAATTAAAGGCGGTGTTTTAATTAATCATAAATATCAGAAGCAGGTAATATGGGCATGTATTGGCCTTGTGTTTTTATGTCTGTTTGCTGTTTATGATTACAGAAGGTCTGAAAGGTATATTTTTTGGATTTTTATTGTTTCCTTGATCATTAACTTTTTGACTTCTCGTTTTTCTGTAAATACTAAAGGTGCAAACAGCTGGTTCGGTATCGGATCGTTAGGTATTCAGCCTGCGGAATTGTCAAAAGTAATTTTTATATTTTTTCTTGCATGGTATTTTTCTTCAACTGAAAATGAAAAACCATTAAAGAGATTTATTGTCTCGCTTATCATTCTTTTTGTTCAGGTAATTGTAGTACTTCTCCAGCATGACCTTGGAACAGCTCTTGTATTCTTTCCGATATTTATTTTTATGAGTTATATTGCAGGAATTGAAACAAGATACTGGGCATGGTTCCTTTCTATCTGTGTTCTGGTTGTGATTTTTGTAATGCTTCCTTTATGGGGAGATTTTATTATCAAGAATAATGATATTTCGGCTCTTCGTTTTCTTACTTCGAAAAAGCTTCGTTTTATAATTACCTGTGCACTCGGTGCAATCATGCTTATCTGTGTCGTAGGTCTTTTTCTTTATCCGGAGCAGAGATACTTTTACTGGATTTCGTATGGTGTTTCGATTCTGCTTATCAGCTACATTGTTGCACCGGTTATAATTAAAGTATTGGATGATTATCAGAAGGCTCGTCTTGTAATTTTTATTAACCCTTCTGTTGATACACTAGATGCCGGCTGGAATATTGCGTCGGCCAATAAATGTATCGGTAAGGGCGGTCTTTTCGGATTAGGATATTTGAAAGGTGAATACAGCCATCTCGATTTTACTCCGGTTCAGCTTTCTGACTTTATTCTTACTATTATTGCAGAAGAGTGGGGGTTCTTCGGATGTCTGCTTGTTCTTACATTATTAGTCTGCATCCTTCTAAGAAATGTTTATATAATCAAAAATTCACCTAATAAATACGGAACTTATATTGCAACTGGAATTTTCGGGCTTTTCTTCTTCCATATTCTTGAAAATATTGGAATGAATATTAGTCTTATGCCGATTACAGGTATTCCGCTGCCGTTTGTTTCGTACGGTGGATCTTCAATGATTTCGTTTATGATTGCAATCGGAACCTTGATGGCTGTACGCTACAGACGATTTAACTTTATGGATTAAAAATTACTTGAGGTATAAAAATGAGTGATATTAAAGATTTAGGAATTGAAACACGTTGTCTTCATGCAGGCTATTCTCCAAAAAATGGTGAACCACGCATGATTCCGATTATTCAGAGTACAACATTCAAATATGATTCAAGCGAAAAAATGGGAGAACTGTTTGATCTTAAGGCAAGCGGTTATTTCTATTCACGCCTTCAGAATCCTACAACTGACATGGTAGCAGCAAAAATTGCATCTCTCGAAGGAGGCTCTGCTGCAATGCTTACAAGTTCAGGACAGGCAGCTTCGTTTATGGCTGTATTCAATATTGCCGGAGTAGGTGACCATCTTGTAGTAAGCTCAACAATTTACGGCGGAACTTTCAATCTCTTTAATGTTACAATGCGCAGAATGGGAATCGATTTTACATTTGTTGATCCAGACTGTTCTGATGAAGAACTCGAAGCTGCCTTTAAGCCTAATACAAAAGCAGTGTTCGGTGAAACAATTGCAAACCCTGCATTGATCGTATTCGACATTGAACGTTTTGCAAACGCAGCTCACAAACACGGAGTTCCTCTTATTGTAGACAATACATTTGCAACTCCAATCAACTGCCGCCCGTTTGAATTCGGAGCTGACATCGTAACTCATTCAACTACAAAATATATGGACGGACACGATGCAACAATTGGCGGTGTAATCGTTGATTCAGGAAAATTTGACTGGATGGCAAATGCTGATAAATTCCCGGGACTTTGTACTCCGGACGAAAGCTATCATGGCGTAACATATGCAACACAGTTCGGTAAAGAAGGGGCTTTTATTACAAAAGCAACAGTTCAGCTTATGAGAGACTTCGGCTGTGTTCAGTCACCAATAAATGCCTACATGCTTAACCTCGGGCTTGAATCACTTCCTTTAAGAATGGCTCGCCACGTTGAAAACGCAACAAAGATTGCAAAATTCCTTGAAGGTAATGACAAAGTTGCATGGGTAAATTATCCAGGCCTTGAAGGAAACAAATACTATGAACGTGCAAAGAAATATATGCCGAACGGAACCTGCGGTGTAATCAGTTTTGGCGTTAAAGGCGGTCGTGCTGCTGCAGAAAAGTTTATGGCTAATCTTAAACTTGGAATGATTGCAACACACGTTGCTGATGCAAGAACCTGCTGTCTCCATCCTGCAAGTTCTACTCACCGTCAGATGAGTGATGAAGAACTTGTTGCAGCTGGAGTTTCTCCAGATTTGATTCGTCTTTCTGTAGGAATCGAAAACGCAGATGATCTTATTAATGATGTTTCAAGCGCATTGAAATCGCTTTAATTAATTTATTGTATTTGTAAGAAGGGCGGAATCTTTATCAATTGATTCTTTATCAGCAAACCTGTGAATCTGCGAAACAACAATTTTTGTACCTTTGCCTGGTTTGGAATCGATTGTGATTGTTCCGCCTTTTAATTTTACAAGCCCTTCAACAATATGCATTCCTGAGCCGGAACTTAAAATCTTATCATTTATTTCATTATTGTCACGGGTAAATGGCTCAAAAATATGTGGAAGGTATTCTTCTGAGATACCGACACCAGTATCTTCACATATGAAGTTAACGTAACATTCCTTGTCGTCTTTAGGTTCCTGTACAAGACCGAATTTTATGCTGCCGCCTTCGTTTGTGTATTTGATTGAATTCTGAATAATATTAAATACAACATTACTTGTATGACGAACATCCTGGTAAACATAAGGATTGAAAAGGTCTGTATAAAATTCAAATTTAATATTCTTTTCTTCGGCCTTAGATTTAAAGACGTTGTAGGTTATTTCCATTCCCTTAGCAATATAAGTTGGAACTTCATTAAGCGAAACTACGCCTGACGAAATGTCAGAAAGCTGACCGAGATTATTGATATAGCAGAGAAGCTGTTCCTGGCATTGTTTCTGTTTTTTAATCAGTTTTGTAAGATTTTCTTTCTGATTATAGCACTTACTGATTTCTTCTGTGTTTGAAACAATCTGCTTGATAATCGGAGAAATATCATGAAGAAGATTTGAAATAAAAATATTTTTTGATTCACTTGCAATTTTTGCTTCTTTCTGAAGCTTATCTGCGGTAATGTCGTAAATGAAGACATAGAAAATTCCACCGTATTTATCAGTGTTGAGGAATCTTCCGTAATTTTGAATGTATTTTATATTTCCTTTTTTGGTAATGATTCTGTATTCTACATAATCAAGATTGCTGTTTTCTATCTGAGAATCAATTTCTTCAAGAACGCTTTCAAGATCATCAGGGTGAACCATTCCCTTAAAGGAGTTACCTGTAAACTGACGGAACTCATCCTGGCTGTCACATTCGAAAATTGTCATCAGTTCTTTATTTAAAGAAACTACTGATAAATCATCATCAGCATGATATGAGAAGAAGCCTCCAGGTAAACCTTCTGCAAAATCGTTTGCGATAAGGAGCATATCTTCTGAAATATGTTCCTGTGAGGTGGCTTTTTTTATTCTTTTTTCGACAATTGAAATTGCATGATTTTTAAGATATTTTTCAAAATCTTCTTTAGGAAGAGGTTTTGAAAAATAGTATCCCTGAATCATATCACAGCCGAGGCCTTTGAGAACCCTGTACTGTTCTTCAGTTTCGACACCTTCGGCGATTGTCAAAAAGCCCAATTTATGAGCCATCTTAATCATGTTTTCAATTACAATTTGGTTAACAGCAATATTTCTTACAAACGAAATATCAAGTTTGATTACATCAAGTGGGAAAGTTGAAAGAAGACCAAGGGTAGAGTAACCGGCACCAAAGTCATCCATTTCAATTACAAATCCATTGTCCTGAGTATTGCGGACTTTTTCGATAATCAGGTCGGTATTTTCAGAATACATTGATTCTGTAACTTCCATATGGATGAGGTTGTGATCAATTCCGTGACGTTCAATAACTGCAAGCTGTTTGTCAATTCTGCCAGGTTCAAGATAATCACGTCTTGAAATATTTACAGAAATCGGAACAACCGGCGCATTCTGTTTTTTCCATTTAAGAAGATCTTTGCAGACTTTTTCGAGAATAAATGTATCGAGCTTTGTGATAAAGCCGTTTCTTTCAAATAAAGGAATGAACTGACCCGGCGACATAAAACCGGATTCCGGATGAATCCATCTGACTAAAGCTTCTGCTCCCGAAATATCACCAGTAACAGTATCGTGCTTTGGCTGATAATAAACTTTAAACTGATTGTCAATGAGTGCATTTTCCATTGATTCAAGAATCTTCATCTCATCGAGAATCGGGTTCTGCATTGACGGATCATAATAGGCAACGTTTTTACCGTAAACGCCTTTGATTTCGTTAATTGCAAGGAAAGCTCTGTCACAGCAGCGGACCATAAGGTCGTTTCGTTCAATCGGCCGATAAATGCCGAATTTTGGTGTTTGTGTAGGAATTGGAGCTTCGAATAATACTGCTTTTTCTATAAAGTTGATTATTTTGTCATAATCGATGTCATTAGGGCAGAGAATAACAAACTGGTCACCACCGAAACGACCGATAAGAAGGTCTTTTACAATTTCTGTGATTTTAGAAGAAACAAACGAAAGGAATTCATTACATTTTGCTTCGCCGTAAAGAGTGTTTGCGGATTTGAAATTTACAAAGTCGATGGCGAGAATTCCGAAGTCTTTATTACTAAAATGACGGACAAATTCCTGAGCATAATGTAAAAATGCCTGACGTGTATAAACAAGAGTTAATTCATCATGTTTTAGTTCGTTAATGATCTTTCTTGAATTCCGAAGTTCCTTTTTCAGATATTCAAGCTGTTCATTTAAATTATCCATCTCTCCAAATAATCCTTTTTTAAAGAACTCGACACTTTATAATTATAACATGATTTCTATATAATGCAACGAATTAATGCAGTTTTACTAAATATCTTTTAGCGGATTTTACGGGAATTTTAAAATAACCTTGTTAAAAACAGATTGTAAACGTTTCGTTTTTGTCGTTGAGGAATTTTATTTCTGATGCTTCAAAAAGTCCGTTTACAAAATAAGCTTGAAGCTGATAGTAGACATCTACAGTGCAGCCGGCTTTTGTCCAGAATTCTTCGTGAGTGTCGTTCAATTTTTTCCAGACAATTTTTTCTTCTGTCTGTTCAATAATTTCTCTTGTCCTGTCTGAGGGTATTCCGTCTAAAACAAATGCATTCATGTAATCAAAAGCCTCGTTTACAGATGTCAGTTTAGCCTGGGCTAAGCTTTTTCCTTTGTCATAGCAGTAATGATTTAAGGCATCAATAAAACCGGTATTGATTCTTAAAAGTTCCGTAACCGAAAATGCAAATCTGAACTCTGCAACATGTGTATATAATTCCAGAAACTGATCAGGAGCTGACGGATCAATCACGTCTTCAAAATCGCCGGCCGGGATTGCGCCGCAGGTCAGGTCGAGGCGTTCAATAAGATTGTTGCTTCCTTTAGATTCTGCAAATGCGGCAATATCTAAGGCCATGTAGCTTAAGAGGATGATTTTGTTGAATTGCTGACGGTAAAGTGTGAGATCGTTTTTTGTGGGGGTGTTTACGGAATTATTTGTCATGGAAAATATAATATTAATTTTTTTTGCGGTGGTAAAGTGTTGTATTTGCGGTGAGCAAAAGCAGATGTATTTGGATGTGCAGGAAATTTCTAATGGTGTTTATATAATTTATTAATTATTAATGAACAATTAGATAAATCAATTCCGCAAGCTGCTCATAAGCTACAAACGGCGTGCAAAACGGGACATGGGAGCGTTGAAAGAGGGACAGCGGGCG
>JAEDED010000001.1 GCA_016293495.1 Treponema sp.
TATTGTTCAGTTCTATTTTGTCATCCAATGATGAAAGTATCTGCGCAATTTTTTGTTGTGTGGGAAGTGGAGGAAGAGTAAATTTATAATTACGCATTTGAGCCAATGATACATTTTTTATTGTTGTACCTGTTGCGTTATTTTCTAAATAATCCCTAAAAAGTTTAGAGCTAACAATATATTTGATATAATTTTTGTCTATATCGTTTTTAACATTAAAATAACAAGCACTTTTTCCTAAAATTACCTTTTCATTATTATATGTTCCAACATTCCCTAATGTTCCATTGATAGAAACCAATATTGTTCTTTCTGTCAAATTTTTCTTATATTTTTGATACTCGACTTCATCGACTCTTTTTGTATCTGATTTTATGAGAATTTTTCCATCTATAAGATTGTTTCCGTTTATGAATGCATATTCACCATTTTCTGAGTATTTAGGTGTTCCATGTAAACCGTCACCAAGCAAAGAGACACAATCTGCTAAAGTTACTTCTTTCCAATCTTCCATTATATATTCCAATTCTCCAATTTCTTTCTTAACATATTCCAAACTATGTTCACAACATCATCAGTTCATAAGATGCTGAATCAAATTCAACAAACCACTAGATCCATTGATTTTGCGTTAGCAAAATCGAATCCGTGTGACACTTCTTCCACTTGCGAGCTACCGGGTTTTAGGGGCTGTGCCCCTAGGCGAAGGGGTAGCGGAAAACCGCAGGTTTGTAGCGAGGGGATACGCAAGCCACGCGAGTGGCGAATTAAATAATTTCCTCTCATGCAAACGACCGAAGGTCGTAAGGCTTTCCCCTCCTAATGCCTAATTAATCTTCCACCCGATTCCTTCCAGATTTTTCTTTATCTGTTCTTCCAACTCGTGGCTCTTGGTAAACATCTGGCCAAGTTCACTGGTGAGGCGTTTCATTTTTTCGTCAAAGGGTTCGTCATCTTCCTGTTTTTCTTCTATGCCAACATAACGGCCTGGGGTAAGGATGTAGTCCTGCTTGGCGATGTCTTCGGTTTTGACTGTGGCGCAGAAGCCTTTTACATCTTCCAGTGTTCCGTTCTGAAAAGCGGTGAAGGTGTCGGCAAGGCGGTTTATGTCTTCGTCGGTAAAGTCGCGGTGCTTGCGGTCTACCATGTGGCCCATGTTGCGGGCATCTATGAACAGTGTTTTTCCCGGCTGCTTTTTGTTGCGGCTGATGAACCACAAGGTTACTGGAATTGTTACGCTGTAAAAAAGCTGGGTTGGCATGGCAACAATTCCTTCTATTAAATCGGCTTCGATTATCTTTTTGCGGATTTCGCCTTCGCCGCTGGTCTGGGTGCTTAAGGCTCCGTTGGCAAGTACAAGGCCGATTTTCCCGTTTGGGGCTAAGTGATAGATCATGTGCTGGATCCATGCGTAGTTGGCGTTTCCGCTTGGTGGAAGTCCGTATACCCAGCGAGGGTCATTTGTAAGTTTGTCCTGTCCCCAGTTGCTTAAATTGAACGGTGGATTTGCCATGATGAAGTCGAACTTTTGTGTGGCGTGCAGGTCGTGAAAGAATGTGTCTTCCTGATGTTCGCCAAAGTTTGCATCGATTCCGCGGATTGCCATATTCATCTTTGCCATTTTCCAGGTGTCGGCATTGGCTTCCTGTCCAAAGACTGAAATGTTGTTGCGGTTTCCTGCGTGTTCCTGAATGAACTTTACTGACTGTACGAACATTCCCCCTGAACCGCAGCATGGGTCATAAACTCGTTTTCCTTCTGATGGTTTTAAGATGCTTACGATTGTTTTTACTACGCTGGCCGGTGTATAGAATTCGCCGCCTTTTACTCCTTCGTATGAGGCAAACTGTGCGATGCAGTATTCGTAGGTGCGACCAAGAAGATCCTTGCTGGCTTCTGTGTCGCTCATGTCCATGTTGGTAAAGATGTCGATTACATTTCCAAGGACTCGTTTGTCCAGGTCTGGATTTGCATAATTTTTGGGGAGGACACCTTTTAGGTTTCTATTGTCTTTTTCCAGGGCTATCATTGCCTGGTCTAATATGGTTCCGATTTCTGGTGTGTGGGCGGCTACAGCAATTTTTGACCAGCGGGAATCTTCGGGTACAAAGAAGATGTTTTCTGCTTCGTATTCGTCAGGGTCATTTTCAAAACCTTCGCCTTCTTCCACAAGTTCTGTGTATTTTTTTTCGAATGCAGCTGAAATATATTTTAAGAAGATTAATCCTGTAAAGATTTTTCTGTAATCTGCTGCGGGAATGTGTCCCCAAAGTTCGCAGGCTGCTTCCCAAATCTGCTGTTCAAAGCCAAGGGTTGCTGATGAAGATTTTGTGGATTTTGCTTTTGCCATGAAATGATCTCCGTTTTTAATAATGATTCTATTATAGCAGAAATTTCCCAAATTTACACTTCTTTCCCCTGACCTTTGACCGTTCTTCATCTACAGACATATTTATCCACAGTTCCTCAAATTACAAGTTATAAGTTACTTCCATATAATACGATTGTTATTGTATAAAACGATTAATTCAAATAAAATCTTCTATATATTTAATAAATCATTTATATTTTAAGTAATTAAAGCCCCGGAGGATCCATTATGTGTGGAATCGTAGGTTACATCGGAAATAAAAACGCAGCTCCAGTTTTGATCAGAGCGCTCAAAAAACTTGAATACCGCGGATATGACTCCGCAGGAATCGCAGTATATACTGGCGAAGACATTCTTGTTAAAAAAGCAAAAGGTGCTTTAAAAAATCTCGCAGAAAGAATTACAGGCGAAATCATACCATACAAACCGACTGACAAAGAATTCGATGCTGCCGAAACTTCGCTCTTTAATAAAACAGGTGATTTTGTAAAAGGAACTTTGGGAATCGGACACACACGCTGGGCAACTCACGGTGAACCAAGCGACACAAACTCGCATCCACATTCAAACACAGACGGATCTATTTCTATCGTTCACAACGGCATCATCGAAAACTATGCTGAACTTAAAGCAAAGCTCCAGGCAGAAGGATATGTTTTCCAGAGCCAGACAGATACAGAAGTTGCAGTCCAGCTTATCGATAAAACTTACAAAGAAGAAAAAGATATCTTCAAGGCAGTTTTGAAAGTTCTTCACCTTATTGAAGGTTCTTATGCACTCGGCGTTGTCTGCAAAGATTATCCGGACAGAATCATCTGTGCTCGCAAAGAAAGCCCTTTAATCATCGGTCTCGGTAAAGGTGAAAATTTTATCGCCTCAGATGTTCCTGCTATCCTTGAACATACTCGCGACGTATATTATCTCGGCGAAAAAGAAGTTGCTGTTTTGTACACAGACCATGTTGATATGTTCAACTTTGAAGGCGAAAAAGTAATTAAAGAAGCAAAGCATGTTGAATGGGATATGGATGCTGCAGAAAAAGGCGGTTACCCACACTTCATGATTAAAGAAATTCATGAACAGCCAAAAGGTCTTACAGACACAATGCGTCCTAGAATCGTTAAAGACAATTCCGGTAAACCAACAGATGTTTATTTTGAAGAAAACAAAATGGACGAAGCCTGGAAGAAAGCAAGCCGCGTTGTAATTACTGCATGTGGAACTGCATATCACTCAGGTGTTGTTGCAAAATACGCATTCGAAAAAATTGCCCGCATGAAAGTAGACGTTGATATTGCTTCAGAATTCCGTTACAGAAATCCTATTCTTGATAAAGACGACATATTTATCGTAGTTTCTCAGTCGGGTGAAACTGCTGATACACTCAGTGCTCTCCGCCTTGCTAAACAGAACGGCCTTAAAGTAGTTGCAATTACTAACGTAGTAGGATCAACTGTAAGCCGTGAAGCAGACGATGTAATTTACACTCTTGCCGGACCAGAAATTGCAGTAGCATCAACAAAGGCTTACACAACTCAGGTTCTCTGTATGTACCTTCTTGCCATCAAAGCCGGAAAACTTCGCGGCACTCTTTCTGATGAAGAAGCTTCTAAACTTCTTGCAGAACTTGAAACAATTCCTACTAAAGTACAGCAGATTCTCGACGGAAAAGATGTTATCCAGAAGTTCGCTTCTACACAGTTTAACAAAGACAAGATTTTCTATATCGGTCGTCAGTTTGACAGCGCAACTTCACTTGAATCAGCACTCAAGCTTAAAGAAGTTTCTTACATGCATTCAGAAGCATTTGCAGCCGGTGAATTAAAGCACGGTCCTATCGCATTGATCGACGACAGGACACTTGTTGTAGCAATCGCTTCAGAACCATCACTTTATGACAAAATCGGTTCAAACATGGTAGAAGTAAAATCACGCGGTGCATCTGTTCTTGTAATTACACAGGATTCTGGAGATGCATTCAAAGGTAAGGCCGACGAAATCTTCCAGTTGCCTGAATGTTCTTCTACTCTTGCAAGCTTGCTTACAGTAATTCCTGCACAGCTCTTTGCTTACTACTGTTCAATCCTTAAAGGAATTGATCCTGACAAGCCAAAGAATCTTGCAAAATCAGTTACAGTAGAATAAAAAAAACGGGAACTTTACGAAGCTGAATACTTCAAAAAGTTCCCGTTTTTTTTCAGATAAAATTTAACTGCAATTAATTTTATCTGCAGATTAAACTAGAATTTGATTGAGCTGTAGATTTTCTTGAATGTATCAAGGTATTTAGCAAAAAGAGCATCTGTTGTTCCGAAAGTTGTAATATATGCTGTTTTTCCTTTTATCTGAACATACTGAATTTCTCTGATAGCGACGCCCTGAATTGTCATATCAAAAATATGATAATCGTTTCCTTCTTCAATCATTTCGATTTCGTATGATGATTCGAGAAGGCTTTTTGTTGCATTAAGATATTCTTTTGGTGTCATTTTTGATGGAAGCTTTTCAACGACAAGGTTTCCGTTAGCCATATAATCTGGAGAAACAATCATCCATTTGATAACACCATCTCCATTCTGAGTAACCCAGTCAGATGGAATTGATAATTCATATCCATTAATTTTTGTTTTCTTAAATTCGCTCTGAGAAAAAGCGAGACAAGCCATTGCAAACAATACTGTTACGAACGCAGCAAGTTTTTTATTCATATTTTACCTCCATAATTGAAGCAGCTTTCGGACCACTTTATTATTAAATTTATTCTACTTTATATAAGCAATGAATTTCAACATTTTAACGAGCAATATTAATTTATCCTTTTGTTTCTATTGACAATAAAATAAGACGGTGGAATTCTTATTGGAATCGTAAGCTACAAAATGATGTTGAGTTAACGTTCAATCTGCTTTATAATTTTTTAATGTGTGGAGGAACAATGACAACAAAAGATCAGGAATTTTTTAAAGCAGTACGCTTTACTTCTTTATTTCTTGCTGCCCTTGCAGTTATTACATGGCTTGTATGTGCCGTAATAATCCATAACTTCAAAGATTCAAATGCATCTGCTTATGCACAAAGATATGAGCGTCTTAATGTTCCACAGAAGGCAATCTGCACCGGACTTGAAGCAACAGGCTCAGTCGAAAAATCTGTCGGAAGTGCAATCGGCGGTGCATTCAGCAGCAAACGCAAAAAGAGCGATTCGTTCATTCTTGATGCGATTTCGAACAATCATAAATCACCTTCCAAATAGGTAATAAAAAATTCTTTACAGAAAATTTTTAGTTCAAACTTTCAAGCTCTTCATTCCATGCACTGCACATTGCATCACTCGGCATACGCCAGTCACCTCTTGGCGACAGATTGATTGTACCAACTTTAGCACCATCAGGCATGCAACTTCTCTTGAACTGCTGAGTAAAGAAACGGCGGTAGAAAGTTTTAAGCCATTTAAGGATTACATCTTTTCCGTAAGGAAGATTTGCATTCTGCGCAAGGAAGTAAATCTTTGCCGGACTGAATCCGAATCTCAAAAGGTAATACAGATAGAAGTCATGAAGCTCGTAAGGACCAACAAGATCTTCTGTTACCTGAGAAATTACTCCGTCCTTTGGCGGAAGCAGCTCAGGTGAAACTGGTGTATCAAGAATATCTTTCAATACAGATGCAAACTGACCTTTCTTTGCATCTTCAGAATCTTCTGCAAACCACTGAACAAGGTAACGGACAAGTGTTTTAGGAATCGAAGAGTTAACGCCATACATCGACATGTGGTCACCATTGTAAGTACACCAGCCGAGTGCAAGTTCAGACAAATCACCAGTACCGATTACAATACCGTTTGTTTTGTTTGCGTAATCCATCAGCACCTGAGTACGTTCACGGGCCTGGCAGTTTTCGTATGTAACATCATGAACTGATTCGTCGTGTCCTAAATCTGCAAAGTGCTGGCGAACAGCATCTGCAATTCGAACTTCTTTTAAAGTTGCACCACATTCTTTTGCAAGCTGACACGCGTTGTTATAAGTTCTGTCAGTTGTTCCAAAACATGGCATTGTAATCGCTCTCACTTTGCTGCGTTCAATGCCGCAAAGGTCGAAGGCACGGCATGTAATCAAAAGGGCCAGAGTTGAATCTAGTCCGCCAGAAAGTCCGATCACAGCCGACTGGCAGTTAATGTGACGAAGACGTTTTGCAAGGCCCTGTGCCTGAAGTGTAATTACTTCAAGACAGCGCTGTGTACGTTTTTCTTTATCAGAAGGAACGAACGGATGCGGATCAACATATCTTGTAAAATCTCCGCCGGCTTTTTCGAGATTCAGATTAATCTGAACGACAACATAATTTGAATTGAAAGTATTATTGTTGGCAGAAAAACCAAAACTTGTAGTGCGGCGGCGTTCCTGACAGAGACGCTCTACATCAATGTCGGCGTAAATTGTTTCACTTGAAAAAAGGGAACTTTCGGCAAGCAGTGAACCGTTTTCAGAAATCAGATTGTGTCCTGCAAAAACCATGTCCTGTGTTGATTCGTCGAGGCCGGCATTTGCGTAAAGGTAAGCACAAAGCGATCTTGCCGAGTGTGATTTTACAAGCGAGCGGCGGTAATCAGCTTTACCGATAATTTCGTTTCCGCCTGAAAGGTTTGCAATGATTACAGCGCCTGCAAGTATATGTCTGCTTGAAGGTGGAACAGGAACCCAAAGGTCTTCGCAAAGTTCACAGCCGATAGTAACCTGCGGGTTTTCTTCGTCCTGGATTAAAATGTCTGTACCAAAAGGAACTTCGGTAAAGCCTGCAAAATCAATGAACTGAGTGTCCATGTTCTGCTGGAACGGAGTAAAGTGACGGCGCTCGTAAAATTCACCGTAAGTAGGAAGATATGATTTTGCGATTAATGCCAAAAGTTCACCGTGATAAATTACAGCGGCGCAGTTGTAAATTCCTTCTGCACGAGGAACTGGAAGCCCCGTAAAAATTACTGAATCAAGCTTTGAGGTTTCTGCAATAATTTGCTTTAACTGAGCTTCTGCCGCAATCTGCAAGGTACGCTGAAAAAACAAATCGCCGCAAGTATAACCTGTAATGCTCAACTCAGGAAATACGATGACAGAAGCGCCGTTCTTCGAAGCTTCCTTTGCAACGGTAATAATCTGTTCCGCGTTGAATTTACAGTCTGCAACTTTTAATCTTGGACTTGCACATGCTGTTTTGACAAAACCATATTTCATAAATCAAGCTTCCTATCTGTCCCTTTTACAGGGAATTTTTAAGTTCCTTGCTTTTTATTATATATCACATTGAGAATAATAACTATTAGTGAATCTGGATAAAAAAAACCTCCAGACATTTTCGTAAGTCTGGAGGTTTATAATCTCTTTCTATTTTATATTATTTATTGATATGAGCATTTTCTCTATAGAAAATACTCATACATAAAATATTGAATGGTATCATTACTACTTCAAGAGCAATAGCAATTACCGAACCAATAAATGTTCCACTGCTGACAGCAATTATCGCGAAAATGATTGCAACAATATTAATCAAGGCAACTACCAAAAGTGTTTTCAGGTAATCTGTTTTAACATTCTGCATCAACCTCTTTGCTTTATCTATAGCCTCTTTAGAACTTAAATGAGGTTCTTCTGCCATAACGTATGGTACGATGTCATAGTGCATTGTAAACCAATATACTGCAATATAAATTATTAGATCTACAATAATAACAGCTGAATCAATATCATAAATACCCAAAAGAATACATTTATATACAACAACGTAAACTATTACATACAAAATACTTGTTAAAACAACTCGCTTTGCAATAAATGAAAAGTTTGAAGTTATTTTAGAGAAACCTGAGAACAAATCTGCAAATCTGGCTTTTTTTCCAGTAACTTCGTTCATATAGAATGCTGACAGACCGACAACTAATGGACTGATTATAAATGATGGCAATATACAACCAACTGTTATATAGATAAGAGTTTTGATAGCAGTTTCTCCAGCACCCAATTCTGGATTATTTATCAAATTACCTAAACCTGTTGAACAGAAAATACATAATAGTGCAACTGCAACCATCAATACACCAGATACAAAATAGCCGGCATAAAGTTTTATGTAACTCTTCTTCATTGAAACTGCTTTCTTAACAATCGAAAAAGCCTCTCCAAATGTTTTCTTTACCCACATAGGGAATTTTACATACTCTTTTTTATCCAGTTCAGATATCTGATCATAGAATTTTGCCTTTGAAATTTGCAGTACAGGAGTCACATATAAAACGTCATAAAGCAATACGCCGATACAACTAAGTAATTCAATGACAATTATTGCAATTGCAACAAATCCTCCATCCGCTTTGAAAAGAAACAGAGAGATTCCAGCTACCATCTGAATCACAACAGTCACAACTTCGATAAGTAATACAATACCCCAAACTTTACATTTTGCACTGATGATAAGACCTAATAATTCTTTTTTGTGTCCCCTCATCAATTTTCTTGATTCCCTAAGAGCTTCAACAGCACTCATCTCAGGATGATCCTGAATGATATACCATACCATTGAATAACTGAAGAAGAGAATAAATCCTGGAACAATCAGTATAGATCCAAATAAAACAGCCAAACCACCTAAAATAAAAGCACCTAAAGATGTTCCAAATTTATTAAATCCAGAAAAAGTTTCTGTGCAGGAAACATCTTCTCCACGAGCAATTTTTAAATTGAATGAAGAAAAACCACACATAAGTGCACCTGCAACAAGAATCCCACCAATTACCGTAACCCCTGCAATTACAGATAAAATAGAAATTACTAAACTGGCAACAAAATATAAACCTATTTTACCCTTAATTTTTTCTTTTGCATGATCCCTTGAACTATGCACATCCGTTGTGGGAATAAAATCTGTAACAACCCCCAGCCATATTAAAAATAGCGCTGTCAATGGTAATGTTACCAATAAACTAGAACTCATAAGTACTCCTCTTACTAGCCATTTGCTAATAAATAATAGTTATTTTATAGCAATAAGTTCATTTTGTCAAAAAAAATTAGCATTTAGTATATAAAAATGACACTCCAGGAAACTTTTATTAGCAATTTACGGAAAATTCGTAAAGAAAAGCGCATTACACAGGAAAAACTTGCGGAATTATGCAGTACAGATACGGCCTACATAGGTCAGATTGAAACAAACCGCAGGTTCCCTTCAATACAGATGATTGAAAAGATAGCTTCAGCTTTAGATGTAGAACCTCATACTCTTTTTATCACAGAATCTTCAGAAAACCAAGAAATCAGTTCTGAGCTTACAGAAGAAATCCTCAAATCCATAGAACCGGTTATAAAGAAAATTATCCAAGAAAAAATATCAGGCCACTGATTTTTTAACGCTCACACTACAAAAAAAATCCCTTTTACTTTTGTCCAGTAAAAAGGGTACATATCACAGTAAAAGGGATTTAATATTAATCTTAATTATTCAGAAAACTGACTTATTTCTTCTTTCCACCAATTTCAGTCAAAGCAGTTACAACGCCTGCCATGTTCTGAAGGTCTGACGGAATGATGATCTTTGTTGCCTGACCGTCAGCGGCAACTTCAAAGGCTTCGAGGCTTCTGAGTTTAAGAACCTTTTCGTCGATATTTGCTTCTTTGATCAATTTAAGACCAGTTGCCTTAGCCTGCTGAACTTCGAGGATTGCCTGAGCTTCACCTTTTGCTTTCTGAATTGCAGCTTCTTTCTGAGCTTCGGCTTCGAGAATCATTGCCTGCTTTTTACCTTCGGCTTCAAGGATTGCAGAATTTTTGTGTCCTTCTGCAATAAGAATCTGTTCGCGGCGTTCGCGTTCAGCTTTCATCTGTTTATCCATTGCTTCACGGATTGCAACAGGTGGTTCGATATTTTTAACTTCTACACGGTTAACTTTAATTCCCCATGGATCAGTTGCTTCGTCGAGAATTGAACGCATCTTGTTATTGATTACATCACGACTTGTAAGTGTTTCATCGAGTTCGAGTGTACCGATGATGTTTCTTAAAGTTGTGGCTGTAAGGTTTTCGAGTGCGTTTGTAGGATTTTCAACGCCATATGTATACAATTTTGGATCTGTGATCTGAAGGAATACAACAGTATCAATTTCCATTGTTACGTTATCTTTTGTGATTACTGGCTGCGGAGGAAAGTCGTAAACCTTTTCTTTGAGCGAAACTTTTCCTGCAACTTTATCAATGAACGGAAACTTAACATGAAGACCAACATTCCATGTTGAGTGATAACCACCAAGTCTTTCGATAACGAATGCCTGTGACTGTGAAACAATTCTGATATTCTTAACAATAAGAATTGCAACGATTAATAATAAAACTACAAATACTGAAACCATTTCTCTCCTCCTATGATTTTACAACCGAAATTGTATTTCCTTCTACTGAAACGATTTTGCAGACTGTTCCTTCTGGAATATCTTCTTCTGAATCAGATCTGGTTGTCCATACAACTCCGTTTTTTGCTTTAGCTTCACCTTTCTGAAATTTTGTTACTGTTTTTGTAATCAAAACTTCCTCGCCTACCATTGTATTAACATTTGTCTTACTCCTGCCCATTTTCATTTTTTTCAATGCAAATGGTCTTGTAAAGACAATTAGCAATACAGTCAACGCAATAAAAATCAGAGCCTGCCACTGAACGGCAAGTCCTGTCTTTGCGATGAAAATCATTGGAACAGCTGCAATAGCTGCCCAGATTGTGGTCAACCCTAAAGTTCCGGCTTCAATTCCGATACAAACTACCAGAACGCCAACCCAGACCCAGGAACCAAAATTTTGAAAAAAATCTATCATACAATTATTATAGAAATAAATTTGTATTAATTGCAAGTTTTATGTTAAAATATAAGGTATATTACGAAATTACGGAGATTTATATATGAGCGATAAAAAACCAAAAAGACAGGGTGCAAGCTTAATTGTTTATGTAACACTCGTTTTAATTTATGTAGCTCCACTTTTTGCCTATGGCCCGTTGGGTACTCTGGCAGGAATTTTTACACAAGCTGAATATGTCAAAATTGCAACAAATCCATTAAGTCTAATTTTCTTCCTGATTATACTTGGAAGTGGACTTACCGCCTGTTACAGACTCAGAAAAATTCTCAAGGAATATTACAGCGATAAGATTGACTATCATACAGCCGGACAAAAATTGCACAAACATGCAAAGATCAATATTGCAGGTCCAGTAATAACCGGTGTCGTTCAGGGAATTATTACATGTGTCCTTGCTGCAAACAAATATATTGAATTTTCTGCCTTACGCGGAAGAAGTCCATATTTGGCAATTATGTTCTTCTCAATTGCCGTTGTATTTAACTTTGCACTTTTGTTCTATGTAATTAACATCCGTATTCTTGAAGTTCAAATCAGGGACATTCCTTTCGGACCAAAAGACATTACAATGAACATCTCTGAAAGAAACTTCCTTACAGTTCTTTTTGCTTTGCTTGGTGTTCTCGGCCATTTAGTTGCAATTGTATCAATTCCAGGAAACTATCTTAACGGCCCAAGTTCTGTTTTAGCAAGAGTTTATCCGTTCTCACTTTATTCCCTTGCATACGTTGCAATTATCCAGTACAGCCTTATCGCTGACGTAAAGCATTGTGTTCAGTCAATTTCGCGCGTTGCAGAATCTCTTGCAAACAAAGACTACGCAACTGATGATGAAAAACCAACTAACAGAAGTGAACTTGGTGTAATCATTCAGGATATGAACAAGCTCAAAGAAACAACCTCTGACCTTCTTAAGGGAATTAACAAAGCCGCTTATGCAACTTCAAGAGAATCTGACGATCTTGCTTCAAACATGAATATGACAAGAGTTAATGTTTCAAATATTTCTGATGCTATCGGAAACATTAAAGGAAAAATGGATGAACAGAATGACGGTGTCTCTGATTCAAGTGCAGCAGCAGAGCAGATCATGCGTACTATCGAATCTCTGAACAGTGCTATTTCTGAACAGGCAAGCGGCGTTACAGAATCTTCTGCAGCTGTAGAAGAAATGGTTGCAAACATCAGAAGCGTTACAGAAATCCTCGAAAAGAACAGTACTGCAGTTAACAATCTTGCAGAAGCTGCAGAAAATGGTAAGACACAGATTTCTACTGTAGTACAGAATGCTGAAGAAGTTCACACACAGTCAGAAGGAATCCTTCAGGCCGCTACAATCATTCAGAGCATTTCAAGCCAGACTAACCTCCTTGCCATGAACGCCGCAATCGAATCCGCACATGCCGGTAATGCCGGAAAAGGATTTGCAGTAGTTGCAGACGAAATCAGAAAGCTTGCTGAACAGTCAGGTAAACAGAGTAAAGTTATCGGCGGAAATCTTAAGGCGCTTTCTAATTCAATTACCAAGATTACTTCTGATATCCGCGAAGTACAGACTGCATTTGATAACATTTACGGACTTTCTCAGACTGTAAAACAGCAGGAAGATGTAATTTCAAATGCAATGGAAGAACAGTCTTCTGGTAACCAGCAGGTACTTGAAGCAATGCGCTCAATCAGTAATTCAACTTCTGTCGTTCAGGACGGCTCAAATGAAATGATCAACGGCGGACAGAAAGTTGTTGAAGCTATGCTCAAGCTCCGTGAAATTACAGATTCAATTAACACAAATATGAATCAGATTGAAGAATATTCAACAAAGATTTCTGATGCAATTACAATTACAACAGAATCTGCCGGAAGTACAAAACAGAAACTGGACAAAGTAATGGACGGTATCTCTGAATTTATCCTTCCAGGTGAAGAACTCTAATATAGACTAAAGCAAAAAAAAACCTTCGTACACAAATACGAAGGTTTTTTTTTTGCTGAATTATTATAAAATAACGTAATTGAAATTAGACCGCTTGATATTCCTGCATCTTCTTCTGAATAAAACTCGCAATTTTTTCAATTACCTATTGACTTAGTAGGCGTTCGGGTGTATATATAAATCTTAGTAAGTTAGTTGGTATTGTTACGCCGCTTTTGTGATACCAGAATTCCCAAGGAATAAACTCAACAGGAGATAATATTATGGCAAACATTTACACATCAGCTGACCAGCTTATCGGTCACACACCACTTTTGGAACTTTCAAATATTGAAAAGGAATTTTCACTTAACGCAAAAATCTACGCAAAACTGGAATACTTTAATCCAGCCGGAAGCGTAAAAGACCGGGTTGCAAAAGCCATGCTTGATGACGCAGAAAAAAACGGAAAACTTAAAGCAGGTTCAACAATCATCGAACCAACTTCAGGAAACACTGGTATCGGACTTTGTTCAGTTGCCGCAGCCCGCGGTTATAAAATCATCATCGTAATGCCAGAAACAATGTCTGTTGAACGCCGTCAGATCATGAAGGCTTATGGAGCAGAACTTGTTCTTACAGAAGGCGCAAAAGGAATGAAAGGCGCAATCGATAAGGCTGAAAAACTTTCAAAAGAAATTCCTAACAGCTTTATTCCTGGCCAGTTTGTAAACCCAGCAAACCCACAGGCTCACCTTGAAACAACAGGTCCAGAAATCTTCGAAGACACAGACGGCGATGTTGATTACTTTGTTGCAGGTGTTGGAACAGGCGGAACAATCACAGGCGTTGGAAAATTCCTCAAATCAAAGAAAGCAGACATCAAGGTTGTTGCTGTAGAACCCGCAACTTCACCAGTGCTTTCAAAAGGAACTGCAGGTCCTCACAAGATTCAGGGAATCGGTGCAGGCTTTGTTCCTGATGTACTTGATACAAAAGTTTACGATGAAGTTATCGCGGTAGAAAATGATGATGCTTTTGCAACAGGTAAGCTTGTAGGCAAAAAAGAAGGTGTACTTGTTGGTATTTCTTCAGGAGCTGCATTGTGGGCTGCTGTAGAAGTTGCAAAACGTCCAGGTAACGAAGGAAAGAAAATCGTAGTTCTTCTTCCTGATACTGGAGACCGTTACCTTTCTACACCACTTTTTGCTGACTAATAAACTAAAGGTAATAGTATGATAGTTTCAACACGCGGTCGTTATGCCCTTAGAGTAATGATTGATCTCGCACAGAATATTGAGCAGGAAAGAATTCCACTTAAAGAAATTGCAGAACGCCAGAACATCTCACAAAAATACATCGAAGCAATAATGACTCTTCTCTCAAAAAATCACTTCGTTGATGCCGTTCACGGAAAAGGCGGCGGCTACAAGCTTAACCGTAAGCCAGAAGAATACAAAGTTGGAGACATTCTCCGCCTTACAGAAGGAAGCTTAGCTCCGGTTGCATGTCTTGCTGCCGGTGCTGAACTTTGTGCAAAAAAAGATGTCTGTAAAACACTTCCAATGTGGACAAAGCTTGATTCCCTTATAGAAAATTACCTGGACAGCGTAACACTGAAAGATTTGTGTTGATTTAGACTGACAACTTATAATAAAATTACATTTCAAAAGAGGTATTTATGTATACAGAAAGTGAAGTTCTTGATTTTGTACGGGAAGAAGACGTTAAATTTGTTCGTCTTGCATTCTTTGATGTAAAAGGAAAGCAGAAGAACATTTCAATTATGGCAGATCAGCTTCATCGTGCTTTTGAACTTGGAATCAGTTTCGATGCTTCGGCAATTGAAGGCTTTGAATCGCCTGACAAGTCTGATCTTTTCCTTCATCCGGATCCAACTACACTCTCTGTACTTCCATGGCGTCCAAACACAGGCAAAGTCTGCCGCATGTTCTGTAACATCAAATACCCTGACGGAACACCTTACGGCAAAGACTGCCGCACAATGCTCAAAAACGCAATCAAATACGCAAAAGAAAAATACAACCTTACACTTTCTTTCGGACCAGAAGTTGAATTCTATCTCTTCAAATTAAACGAAGCCGGAGAACCAACAAACATTCCTTTCGACAACGCAGGCTATATGGACATCGCTCCAGAAGACAAAGGCGAAAACATCCGCCGTGACATCTGCTTTACTTTGGAATCAATGGGCATCACACCAGAAGCTTCTCACCACGAAGAAGGCCCAGGCCAGAACGAAATCGACTTCAGATATTCTGATGCACTTACAGCAGCCGACAATGCTGCAACCTTCAAATGGATTGTAAGAACAAGAGCCGCTTCAAACGGCCTTTACGCTGACTTTGCACCAAAACCAATTGAAGGCAAGGCCGGAAGCGGATTCCACATCAACGTTTCACTTTCTGACGAATCAAAAATGCCATATGCAATTGCAGGAATTTTGAAACACGCAGAAGAACTTACATACTTCCTCAACCCAACAGAAAATTCTTACAACCGCCTCGGCGAATGTAAGGCACCAAAGTATATCTGCTGGGGAAATCAGAACCGCTCGACAATGGTTCGTGTTCCTTCAACTAAAAAACATTCACGCTTAGAAATCCGTTCAGCTGATCCTGAATGTAATCCATATTTAGCATTTACATTGATCATTTACGCAATCCTTGATGGAATTGAAAACAATCTCGTTCCACCGGCTGCAGTTGAAGAAAACCTTTTCGAAGCAAAAGAAAAAGGTGACATTAAAGTTCTTCCTGACACACTTGATCTTGCAAAGAAAATTGCTGATGACAGCGAATTCGTAAAAAAGGTTTTGAATTACTAATTTATGACAATGGATTTACACACCGTTCTGGTTGTAACAAAAGACACTAAAATTTCTTCTCTGATAAATGCAATGCTTATTGCGCCTTTATTCGAAACTCAGATTGTTTCTGACTTCAATGAAGCGCGTCGTCTTTGCGGAGAAAGGAATTTTAATATTGTCATTGTTGATTTTGCAGAAGGTGAAGGAACTGATTTTGCCATCGACATTTCAGATTCCCTGAGTACAATTCTTTTACTTACACCGACTCAGTTCTTTGAACAGATCAGCTACAAAGTTGAAGGCTACGGAATTTTAACAATTACTTCTCCATTCGATCAGTTCTATTTCTACAACATGATTAAAGTTGCAATCGCAGTTCAGTATAAAGTTCAGGTTCTTTCAAGTCAGACAACTAAACTCAAAGTTAAGATGGAAGAAATCCGCGTTGTTAACAGAGCTAAAATGCTTTTAATGCAGAACCTGAACATGTCAGAAACAGACGCCCATCACTATCTTGAAAAAGAAGCAATGGACCGCTGTATAAAAAGAACAGCCGTGGCAGAACAAATTATTTCTACCTACGGCTGATAAAAAATATTTCTGGTGATTTAAGAATTTTAAGATGAATTAAAATCCTGCGTTCCTGCAGACTCTGAAACCGTTTCTCTGATTTGAATATTTTGGCAGAAACTTAAATCTGTGACCTATTGCATTGTAATTTGCATAAAAATTAAAAACAGGAGTAATTTTTATTTTTTCCCTTTTCATCCATTTTTTTTACTAATTTGGGACTTCGCTCATGCCAGCCTTCATAACCTGTATTATATATTCTTCTTAATAATCTTCTGTAATGCCTATTACCAGGATAAATATTATTAAGCTTTTTCAAAAGAGCAAATGCCTTTTTATCCCTGATAATCCAGTAATGTTCAAAAAGAATTTCATATTCCTCTTTTTCTTCGAGTAACTGTAATGTCAATTTATTATCTTCCTGGATTTCTATAATTTTATCATGCCAGATATCTAAGACTTCTTTTGTGCTTGATATTATCGACTTATAAAATTTTTCCAATAATTTCTCAGTGGAACAATCCGGACTTTTTCCATTACTAACTTTTTCACTTCCCACATAAATGGCATATTCATTATTGCTTAATTCTTCATCGTCTTCCACGATAAAACTTCTTATTCTTTCTTCTATTTTAGTTTCATATTTTTCATTATGAATATCTAGAAGTTCCTGCAACTTATTACGAATATTGAAGTTTTTATAAACAAATATATCATCAGCGCATATCACGATTTTAATAGGGAACGGCAATATCTTCTCTAAATCATCACGAGAAACCAACATTTCCTCCGTTATAATACATCATCTACAATGCCAAACTTAACAGCTTCTTCTCCATGAAGATAGAAATTACGGTCTGTATCCTTTACAACTTCGTCGTATGGCTTTTCGCAGTTCTCTGCAAGAATTTTATTCAATTCTTCCTTACATCTTTTTAATTCCATTGCTTCAATTTCTACATCTGAAGACTGTCCCTTAGCACCGCCCAAAGCCTGATGAATCATAACAGTACTGTGAGGAAGCACATATCTTTTACCTTTTGTTCCTGCACTCAAAAGCACTGCGGCCATCGACATACATTCACCGACACAGATTGTTTTAACTGGGCTCTTAATATGCTTCATAGTATCAAGGATAGCCATTCCAGCAGTTACAGAGCCGCCAGGTGAATTGATAAAAAACTGAATGTCGTCATGACTCTGCGCATCAAGATAAAGAAACTGAGCAACAATTGACTGTGACATTTCCTGTTCGATTTCTCCGCAGCAGTGAATAATTCTGCTTCTCAAATTTGCTGTGTAAATGTCTGTGTTGTCTGGTAATCTTGGAATAATTAACATGTTCATTTTCTCCTATTATGATGCTAACTGTTACGATGCAAATCCAATCTGATTTCCACCGTTCATTTTCTTTTCATCCTGAATCTTAAGTAATTCATTTACGATAAAATCAGAGTTTAATTTTTCCTTTGAAACGAAACGCATTTTTCCTTTCAACGAACCAAAATCGCCTGGAGTTACTGTGTTTTGCTTTGCAAGCTTCTGAATCTGAGCCTCATTAAAATTGTACTTACCAAAGAAACTCTTAAGCAAAGTTGTAACGCCTTCTTTATTCAATGCCTTAAACTCACTGATGATGTGGAATCGTCTCTGCATTGCTGGATCCATAATCTTACGCAAGTTTGTTGTACAGATACAGATTCCAGAGAACTCTTCCATCTGTGTAAGAAATTCATTTACCTGTGTGCGTTCCCATGACTGTTTTGCACCTGCGCGGTCAGCAAAGAAAGAATCTGCTTCATCAAAGAGTAAGATTGAATCAGTAGATTCTGCTTCTTCAAAGGCAGCGGCAATTCTCTGTTCAGTCTGTCCAACATAAGAACCAAGCAAATCAGAACATCGTTTAAGTAAAAGCGGTTTGCCTAAAGTCTCTGCAATGTATCTTGCAAGCTCAGTTTTTCCAGTTCCACTGAGTCCGTAGAAAAGAATTCGGACACCTTCAAGGCTCTCTTCTTCTTGATTTTCTTTTTTGTAGTTTTCAGAAGCTTTAACCATTTCAACAATTTCTGAAGCGGCTATAGAACTGTTCAACACTGATAAGTCATAGGATTTCGTAACTGCATCACGTATCTTTTTCTTACCATAAAGAAGAGAAGAGTTTGCTTCCAAAACAGATTTAATATCTGCCTTAATTTTTGCTTCTTTCCCTTTCTGATAATCTAATGCTTTAATTGCTTTTACAACGTTATCAACAGAAGCTCCTGTTACTTTGTACAGGCCGCACATATCAAGAATATCATTCTTAAGTGATGCAGGCATTTTTATACAGTGAAGTTTTTCTGCAGAAATATTACGAAGTGTTTCTTTAGGCATAGCCTGAAACTTGATTGAATATGTAAAGCGGCGCAAAGTAGATTCATCCATTTCATTTGTGTAGTTTACAATCCAGATAACTTTGTTCTCTGAAGTTTCAAGCATATTGTTAACAGTACCTTTTTGAGATGAACTGAGCTGCATTCCGAAGAAAGAAAATTCCCTTGTCTGCAAAACATTTTCTGCTTCATCAACAACAAGAACACTGTCATCCTTTTTAAGTGAGAGATAACAGTTCAAACGGCTTAAGGCTTTAACTTCAACATTATCATGTGACTTTCCACTTATTTCAAGTTCATTTTTGTAACTTGTCATTTTAAGGCCAGCCTGTTTGATTAAAGTCTTTGCATATTGAGTTTTACCAGAACCTGGTGCCCCGTACAAAAGGATATTGCAAGAATTTTTACTCTTAAGAAGCTGAACTGCAACATCTGTTTTTTCTTTAGAAACGCTGAAGGAATCAGGTTCGTACGCCTTTACGTTTTTTTCATTTTTAACGAGGTCAGAAAAGTACAAACTGATATCATGTTGTGAGATCGCATCAATGGCGTCTTCGTCCATGTCCCCCTCTGGATCCATAAACCCGTAGGCTTTGAGTTTCTGATCATTTTTTAAGAGTAATCTGATTTCCTTGAGGGTTTTGCCTATACATCTTTGATAAATTTCGAGACGGTTATCAAATTCATCGCTTTTGTAAAAGTCATTCGCAACCTCATACATTTCTTTTACACTCTGAAGCCTGAATGCACACGAAAGAAGCTGTGCTTCATCAGTCGAAAGTTTTAATGTATCAACTGCAAACTGTATAGAAGAAGTATCCTGAACTGCTTTCTTAATTCTTTCTGGAACCGTAACTTTGTTTGGTAAAGATACAGTCAAATCATCAAAGCATCCAGGTCTTGTGAAGAACGTAAGAGCAACGATTCGAGAAAAATCAAATTTATTTGAAGAGAACAATACTCGAATTAAATTTACATCTCTTTGACTATGTGTTTTCCAGTTTCCGCAATTTTCGTACGCTATTGTATCTTCGCGGTAATTAGCCTTAAGTTTTCCTTTCAAATCAAATGGATGTTTATATCTTTCACTTACATTCTTTCGATTTAACTTCCCCTTCTTTTCAAGTTTGTTTACGATTGAGTTTAATACTGCTTCTGCATGCTTACCTAAATTTAATTTTTCTATGAGCGCATTGTAGAGTACCTGACACTCTTCATGGCTTTCCATATCTCTTATTTCAAGACATAACTGATGGAGATAATACGATAAAGCATAAGCTTCTGAGTCAACCAAATTTTTTACTTTACAGAATGCATTTCCGAGCATTTTCACCTTCCCTTTTTAAAATCTTTTTCCTGTAACAATCAGGTATTTCTGTATATAACTTAACCATCCAGTCTGTCATTGTGCGACAGACCGGAACAAATCATGCTGCCAGATAAGCAGTTTTATCTGAACCGTCGAGATTCTTTCTAAGTTCTGCTAATGCATGTTTTTCAATCTGCCTGATTCTCTCTTTGCTGTATCCCTTGACTTTTCCTAATTCGGAAAGCGACATAGGATCTTTTCCGTTTAATCCGTAGCGGTTGATGAGAATATATCTCTCTTTCTGGCCAAGTGAATTGATACTCTGTACCAGTTTTTCTGAGGTTTCTTTTTTATAAAATTCAGTTTCAGGATTAAGGTTTCGTTTATCTTTAACAAACGAACCCAAAGTTACTTCCTCATCGTCGGAGTTCGAAATCACCTTGTCTAAACTGGCAATATTCCATTTTAAGTTTTTCATTTCTTTGTACTTCGTTGCAGGAAATTTTATGCCAGTCGAGGTTTCTCTGATGGCTTTCTGAATATAGCATCTGATCCAGAATACTGCGTAAGTACTGAAGCGGTTCCCGTTTTCGGGATTGAACTTTTCAGCGGCATGCATGAGGCCCATATTACCTTCCATTATCAAGTCCTCTACATCCATGTAGCCCTGATACTGATTGGCAATCTTTACTACAAACCTGAGGTTTGCTTCTACAAGTTTTTTCTGTGCTTTTTTGTCGCCGCTGAAGGCTTTTGCGGCCAAAGACTTTTCTTCTTCATGTGAAATAAGTGGAATTTTTTCAATCTCTTTAAAGTAGTAACTGTTCATCTTTGTCATTTTTTCCCTCTCAAATAACTGCTGAACAAAAACACCTTTCGGTGAACCATTTTTATTAAAGAACTGCCCTTTTCCCTTTGGGAATGGGGTATAGAATATAGTGATAAAATAACCAAGCGTCAAGTTCTTGTAAAAGAATTTTTATCTTTTTTTTCAGAACCTGACGCTTAGTTTTGAGGAAAAAATAGCCACAAAAGGCTATCAATTTATGATAGATTTAGTGATTATTGAATTATAATTTTAACTCAAAGTTTTGTGAGTAATAATAAACTACTTTAATTCCATAATTTTATCTTTTGAAAGATGTGTAATTGAAGCAACTGTTTCAACATCTATCTTATTTTCAAGCATTTCTTTTGCGATACGATAAATGTCTTCTTCGTGTTTTGCCTCATTTATTGCAACTTCTTTTGCGACTTCGGCTCCCATGCGCTTTTCGACTTCTTTTTTAACTTCGACTTCCATACGTTTTTCAACTTCTTTTGCAACTTCGGCTTCCATGCGCTTTTCGACTTCTTTTTTAACTTCGGCTTCCATGCGTTTTTCAACTTCAGTTTCCCAGCGTTCTTCAATTCCTGCCGCTATTCCTTTTTCTAGCTCATCTCTTATCCAATCATTAATTGTCATATACTCTTTTCTCCACTTTGTACTGTGCTTTATACTTTCGACTTCTTTTGAAATCAAATTGGTAAAGCCGTCATTGGGTCTGTTTGTTTCCAGATAGCGTAAAAAAGTTCCAAGTTTTGAATCTTCCCGCTGAAGCTCACTTGCACTCAAATTATAAAATACTTTGTGGGTTTTGTCATCATAACTAATCGTCGGGTATTCAGCAAAGACTTGCTTTACCGTATAAATCATTGAGTCAATGCCAAATGGATCAAATGTACAGATAAAGATTACGTAACTTTCTTTAAGCTGGCGGTAATCCATACTGCGTTCGAGCTGATCGATATCCATCAGTGACTGATAATACCGCGCTCGTTTTTCAAGATTGTGTTTGTCAGTGGTCTGAATTTCTATGTCGTAAACTTTATCTTTGTCTTTAACATAGACATCAAGACGGATGCTGTGTGAATTGTAATCAGGTGAAATTGAATATTGATTCTGAACGTAATCAAGCCGATCAATTTTTATATTCAGTAAAAGTTCAAGCATCTGTCGGCAAATCGATTCGTTCTGCATAACTTTGCAGAAAATAAAATCGTCAGTAATTCCAAGTTCGTGCCAGGGTTTCATAATCGGTACCTCTCGTGTTAATTTTTACCACATATAGATACCGATTACTTTTATTTTTTTCGTGGTATTTTGAAAAAAAATATTTAATACCTTAAACCTTTCTCGCACAAGCAACCGGATATTCCCCGCTGAAGCATCCCTTGCAGAATGTATCAATACCAAAGGCTTTGATCATTCCTTCGAGGCTGATGAATGCAAGTGAATCGGCGCCGATTTCTTTTCTGATTTCTTCAAGTTCGTGTGTGCTTGAAATCAATTCATTCTTGCTTGGTGTATCGATTCCGAGATAGCATGGGAACTTTACTGGTGAAGAAGAAACTCTGAAGTGAACTTCTTTTGCACCAGCTCTTCTTAAAATCTGAACGAGTCGGCGGCTTGTTGTTCCGCGAACAATTGAGTCGTCGATTACGATTACACGCTTTCCTTCAAGGTCACTTCTGATGGCATTCAATTTTACGAATACCATGTTCTCGCGCTCTTTCTGTGTCGGTGCAATGAATGTACGACCGATATACTTGTTTTTGATAATTCCAGTTACATACGGAATGCCTGAAGCGCGTGCATAACCCTGGGCAGCTCCAATACCACTGTCAGGAACACCGATAACAACATCGGCATCAACAGGACTTTCTTCTGCAAGAACTTCACCCATTCTATAGCGTGCTTCCTGAACAGGAATTCCGTCGATTACAGAATCGGGTCGTGCAAAATAAACGTATTCAAAAATACAAGTCTGTCTCTTTGTGCGTTCTTCAAGGTGAATTGATTTAACGCCTTCTTTGTTGATGATGATAATTTCACCTGGTTCAATATCGCGGACAAACTCACCGTTACAGCTGTCGATTGCGCAGGATTCAGATGCAAGAATGTAGGCATCTTTTTCGTTATCGGCGCCGGAAAGTTTTCCGAGACACAACGGACGGATTCCGTTTGGATCACGGACTCCGATTACGGTATCTTCTGTCATGATGCAAAGAGCGTATGAACCTTTGATGAGCTGAATTGTATTTACAACTGCAGCTTCGAGGCCTTTCTTATATGAACGCGCGATGAGTTTTAGAATTACTTCTGTGTCGCTTGCTGAAGAAAAGGTACTTCCAGAATCTTCAAGCATTTCACGAAGAGGTTCGTAGTTTACAAGCTGACCGTTGTGGGCGAGAGCAATTCCACCTAACTTGAATGTGTTCAAGAATGGCTGAGCGTTTTCGATTGTTCTACCGCCAGCTGTTGCATAACGCACATGACCTACCGCAACGCTTCCTTTAAGATCTTCAAAATGGTCCTTATCAAAAACATCGCTTACAAGTCCCATGTCCTTGTGCAGATGAATTGTCTCTCCATCAGAAACTGCGATACCTGCACTTTCCTGACCGCGATGCTGCAGTGATGTAAGCGCAAAATAAGAAAGCGCTGCTGCATTTTCTGCACCGTAAATTCCAACTACACCACACTCATCATGAAAGCCCATTTTTGTTCCCGCCTTATTTCATTAAGAAATCATCAATTTCTTTTGCACATTCACGGCCTTCTGTAATAGCCCATACAACCAGTGACTGGCCGCGGTGCATATCACCTGCTGTAAATACTTTGTTAACCGAAGTCGCAAAACCTGTTTCAGAACAAGGAGAAGCAGCGCTCTTTGATGCAACTGTTCCGCGTGGACCGATTTCTGTTTCGAAAGCCTGTGCTGTATATTCTTCGCAACCTACAAAGCCTGCAGCAACCAACAACAAGTCACAAGGCAGATCTTTTTCAGTTCCTTTTCTTTCAACTAACTGTCTCTTTCCATCTATCATCTGGAATTCAACTTCTACAGTTTTTACTCCGGTTACTTTTCCGTTTTCGCTGTAAACTTCTTTGATTGTTGTTTCGTAAACGCGTGGATCGTGTCCGTAAACTGCAATTGATTCTTCAGCACCGTAATCAGTTTTGAGAACCTTCGGCCACTGTGGCCATGGATTGTTTGCAGCTCTTTCAACTGGCGGACAAGGCATCATTTCAATCTGTGTTACGCTTGCAGCGCCAAGACGGATTGAAGTACCGCAGCAGTCGTTACCAGTATCACCACCACCAACGATGATTACATTTTTTCCTGCAATCTTGATTCCGATCTGCTGTTCAAGAACCTGATCGATCTGTTCGTTTGCAGGAGTGATGTTTACTTTTTCGAGAGCTTCTGAAGTTGATACAACGCACTTTGTAACTTCTTTGAGAAAGTCAACGGCAAACATTACACCGCCTTCGGCTCCGTTATTTCCTTTTGCAATTTTATCAATACCAGTTGATGTAAGTGCACGAGCTTTTTTTGCACCGCAGCACAATGCAACTGCATCATAGTTCTGGAGAATGTATTCAGCAGAAGAGTTGTGACCGACATCAGCATTGAATACAAATTCAACGCCTTCTTCTTTCATAAGATTAATACGACGTTCAATGATGTTTTTTTCAAGTTTCATGTTTGGAATACCATACATCAAAAGTCCGCCGGCCTTATCTTCACGGTCAAAAACTGTAACGCTGTGACCACGATGGTTCAAAGTATCAGCAACTGCAAGTCCTGCAGGACCAGCACCGATTACTGCAACTTTCTTTCCGCTTCTTACAGAAGGAACCTGCGGCTTCATATAACCTGTAGCAAATGCTTTTTCAATAATATAAAGTTCATTGTCGTGAACTGTTACTGCACCGTCACCGCATACAGGGTTTCCGCAGTTACATGCTTTTTCACAAAGGGCCGGACAGACACGTCCTGTAAATTCAGGAAAGTTTGAAGTCATGAGCAAACGCCATGCAGCCATGTCATACTGTCCCTTGTAAAGAGCATCGTTCCATTCAGGAATCAGGTTGTGAAGTGGACAGCCTGTAATCATTCCTGCAAGCTTGATTGCTGACTGACACATTGGAACACCACAGTTCATACAGCGTGCAGCCTGTTCTTTTCTTGCATCTTCATCAAGTTTTGGATGGAACTCTTTGAAGTTCTTGATTCTTTCCAATGGATCAAAGTTTCCGTTTTCTGTTCTTGTATAATCTAAAAATCCTGTGTTCTTTCCCATTTTCTTACTCCTTACGCTGTAATCTTTTTGAATGCAGCCATTACTGCATCATCGTGATTCATGCCACCTGCTTCAGCAGAAGCGATTTCTGTAAGCATGCGGTTGTAATCGTTTGGAATAATTTTCTTAAACTTGTGAATGTAATTTTCAAAGTCTGCAAGAATCTGTTTACCTTTTTCAGAACCAGTTGCTTCAACATGCTGTTCAATCAAGCTCTTAAGTTCAGAGGAATCTTCGATGTCATACATTTTTACAAGTTCGTGATTCATTCTCTTGTACAAGTCATGGTTTTCATCAAGAACATATGCAACACCGCCACTCATTCCGGCAGCAAGGTTGCGTCCTGTCTTACCAAGAATAACTGCAATACCACCAGTCATATATTCAAGACCGTGATCACCACATCCTTCAACAACTGCTGTAGCACCAGAATTTCTTACGCAGAAACGTTCACCTGCAACACCGTTGATAAATGCCTTACCGCTTGTTGCACCAAACAATGCAACGTTACCGATAAGAATGTTTTCATCAGCTTTTCCTTCAAAACCGGAAGCTTTTTTAATTACAAGCTTTCCACCACTCAAACCTTTTCCGAAGTAGTCGTTTGCTTCACCAGTAAGCCTCATTGTAAGTCCCTTAGGAATGAATGCACCGAAGCTCTGTCCTGCACCACCTTCAGCATCAACAATGAATGCATCTTCTGAAAGTGAATTGCCAAACTTCTTCTGAACTTCTGAACCGAGGATTGTACCTGCAGTTCTGTCTGTACTTTCAATCTTGAACGGTTTATCTAAAACCTTTGTTTTATTTCCGGCCTTTGAGTTTACTTTTTCAAATGCAGGAAGAAGAATCTTTTCATCAACTGTTGTGTTAAGCTTAAAGTCGTAAACATCGCGTTCAGCCTTCCAGCTTTCCTGAGTTTCACCAAGAACGCGGCTCATATCGATAAGGCCGGCTCTTTCAAATCCCTGCTTGTCTTTGAGCTTAAGAAGATCTGTGCGTCCAACCATTTCTTCGATTGAGTGAACACCAAGCTTTGCCATATATTCGCGGAGTTCTTCTGCGATGAACTTCATGAAGTTTTCAACATATTCCGGTTTACCAGGGAATCTTGCACGAAGCTTTTCGTTCTGTGTTGCAACACCGAACGGACAAGTATCAAGGTTACAAACACGCATCATTGCACAACCCATTGTAATAAGAGGAGCTGTTGCAAATCCGAATTCTTCAGCACCGAGCAGACATGCGATTGCAACATCGCGGCCACTCATAAGCTTACCGTCAGTTTCAATAATTACACGACCGCGAAGACCATTCTGCATCAAAGTCTGATGTGCTTCTGCAAGACCAAGTTCCCAAGGAAGACCTGCATGATGGATTGAAGAAATAGGAGCAGCACCAGTACCACCATCGTGGCCTGAAATAAGAATTACCTGAGCACCAGCTTTTGCAACACCGGCAGCTATAGTTCCTACACCTGCTTCTGAAACAAGCTTAACACTAATACGAGCAGCGCGGTTTGCGTTCTTCAAGTCGTAAATCAACTGAGCCAAATCTTCAATTGAATAAATATCATGATGTGGTGGAGGTGAAATCAAAGACACACCTGGAGTTGCATAACGAGTCTGTGCAATCCAAGGATAAACTTTCTTTCCAGGAAGGTGTCCGCCTTCACCTGGTTTTGCACCCTGAGCCATTTTAATCTGAATTTCTTTTGCAGAAAGAAGATATTCTTCTGTAACACCAAAGCGTCCTGAAGCAACCTGCTTGATTGCTGAGTTGTATTCTGTTCCAAGTCGTTCTGGTTTTTCTCCACCTTCACCTGAGTTTGATTTTCCGTGAAGGTGATTCATTGCGGCTGCCATACACTTGTGGGCTTCTTCAGAAATTGAACCGTAAGACATCGCACCGGTTTTAAATCTCTGTACGATTGAATCTACACTTTCAACTTCGTCGATTGAAATTTCTTTTCCGTTTTTGAAATCGAAATCCAAAAGTGCACGCAAACAATGTGGATGATTGTTATCATCAACAAGGCTTGTATATTCCTTGAATCTCTTATAGTCGCCGTTGCGAGTTGCTTCCTGCAATGCGATGATTGTTTCTGGATTGTAAAGGTGATCTTCAGCGTTTGGTCCGCGGCGGAACTTGTGAGAACCAACACTTTCAAGGTGAGTACCTACAGTTAATCCGTTTGAATTCCAAGCCTGATCGTGATGGAAGAGAATGTCTTCCTGGATTTCTTTCATTCCGATACCGCCGACGCGGCTTACAGTGTTTGTAAAATATTTATCAATAACTTCTTTTGCAATTCCTACAGCTTCAAAAATCTGAGCTGACTGATAAGACTGAATTGCAGAAATACCCATCTTTGCTGCGATTTTTACGATGCCGTTAATAACACCTTTGTTGTAATCATCAATTGCAGTGTGATAATCTTTGTCGAGAAGCTTCTGGTCGATAACTTCAGAAATTGCTTCGTGTGCAAGGTAAGGGTTAATAGCGCGTGCTCCGTAACCGAGACACATTGCAGCCTGATGAACATCGCGAACTTCAGCAGTTTCAAGAATCATCGAAATCTGAGTTCTTTTCTTTGTTCTGATCAAGTACTGTTCAACAGCACTTACTGCAAGCAAAGAAGGAATTGCAGCGTGAGTTTCATCAACACCACGGTCAGAAAGAATCATAATGTTGTAGCCATCTGCATAAGAAGAATCGATTTCCTTGAAAAGATTGTCCAGACTTTCTGCAAGCCACTGATCTCCATTTAGACTTTTTAGATCTACCAAAAGCGAAATTTTCTTTGCCTTAAGTCCATCCTGATTCAAGGTTGCAATCTTCAAAAGATCAACACCTGTCAAAATAGGATTGTTGATTTCGAGAACCTTACAGTTCTTTCCTTCTGTTTTAAGAAGGTTCCCGTCACTTCCTACATAAACTGTTGTATCAGTTACGATCTTTTCGCGGAGGCTGTCGATAGGTGGGTTTGTTACCTGAGCGAACAGCTGCTTAAAGTAGCTGAAAAGTGAAGGATGTTTGTCTGACATACAAGCCAATGGTGTATCAATACCCATAGCACCTGTAGGTTCAACACCCGTACGAGCCATTGGTAAAACCATTTCGTTAAGGTCTTCGTAGTTCCATCCGAATGCACGGTAAAGATGATTTCTTTCATCAAGTGTGCTTGTAGGAATTTTCTTGTTCGGAATTTTGATGTCAGCAAGATGAGTAAGATTCTGGTCCAGCCATTCACCGTATGGATGCTGGCTTGAATATGTTTCCTTAATTTCTTTATCACTGATAAGACGTTTTGCAACTGTATCAACAAGAAGCATACGTCCTGGCTGAAGTCTTGCTTTTACAACAACATCTTTTTCATCAACGTCAAGTACACCAACTTCTGATGAAAGAATAAGCATGTTATCTTTTGTAATAAAGTAACGGCTTGGACGAAGACCATTGCGGTCCAATGTTGCTCCGACATAATCACCATCACTAAAGAGAATAGCTGCAGGGCCATCCCATGGTTCCATCATAGTAGCCCAATAGTGATAGAAATCTTTTTTCTGTTCTGTAAGGGAAGTATCATGTTTCCAAGGTTCAGGAATACAAACCATAACGGCAAGTGGAAGTGGCATTCCATTCATTACAAAGTATTCGAGAGTATTATCAAGCATTGCTGAGTCAGAACCAGTAACGTCTACTTCGCCGTTGCGGGCAAGCATGCGGTCTACGTTACCGCGGATTGTATTGATTTCTCCGTTGTGTGCAATAAAGCGGTTTGGATGTGCACGCTGCCAGCTTGGGTTTGTGTTTGTACTGAATCGTGAGTGAACAAGTGCGAGAGCTGAAACGTATTCAGCATCCTGAAGGTCTTTGTAGAAAGTTCTTAACTGCTGTACAAGGAACATTCCCTTGTAAACGATTGTTCTTGAAGAAAGGGAACAAACGTAAGTTCCGTTATTTGTTTTTTCAAATGCAAGGCGAACTGCATAAAGCTTTTTGTCAAACTCAATTCCCTTTTCTGCATCAGCAGGTCTTTCAACAAAACCCTGCCAGATCGAAGGCATGCAGTCAAAAGCTTTTTTACCGAGAACTTTTTCATCAACCGGAACTTTTCTCCAGCCCAAAAATTCAAGGTCTGCATCTTTTACGCATTTTTCAAAACGTTTCTTTTCGTCTTCATATTTATCAGCAGGAAAAAAGAACTGGCCGACACCGTAATCTCTTTCGTCTCCAAGCTTAAGTCCTGCGTCTTTTTCAATTTTCTTAAAAAAGTTGTGACTGATCTGAACAAGAATACCAACACCATCACCAGTTTCACCGCTGGCATCTTTACCTGCACGATGTTCAAGCTTTTCTACAATAGAAAGTGCGTTTTCTACAACACCATGACTTTTGATACCATCAATGCTTACTACAGCACCAATACCACAGGCATCATGTTCAAAGCTAGATTCATACAAAGTCTTCATCTGTTACCTCACATTGCAAAAAAAAAGAAGCCGTAGAAGAATTCTTATGCAAAATGCATAAATATTCGTCTACGACTTCTTTGCCGTTAATTAATTCAATTTTAGTGAAATGGTTTTATAGTGTCAATAAAGGTATGAAGAAATATTAAAATAGTTCTCTCTGAATATTCCTCTCAGGGAATTTCCGCATAAACGCAAAAACTTCGTCCCAGCCGGTAATAATTTTATTTTCTACACAAAATTCCTTAAAATACCTGTCCAATTTTTGTGCATTTGGCGAAGTAAGTTCATAGGCATTCCAGCCGTAAGTATCGATGTACTTCTGCTTAAGCCCCGGAAAATACTGGTCCAGTTTTGCGTAATAATATTCCCGGTCACCTTCGCGCAAAGTTAAGCCCATTCCGTAATTGATAATTCCCTTAACCCCGGCAGCTTTGCAGTACCCCAGAATACCTTCAAGGTTTTCAAGACTGTCATTGATAAAAGGACAAAGCGGGCAAAACCAGACGACAGTATCAATACCGCGGTCACGAAAAATCTTGAGCGCTTCAAACCGTTCGAGCGTAGAACTTACATTCGGTTCTAGAATCTTACAAAGGTTCTCGTCAAAAGTCGTCATCGTCATCTGAACAACAACTTTTGCCTTACGATTAATTGATTCGTAAAGATCAAGGTCACGGAGAATCATCGTTGACTTTGTAAGAGGCGCAACTCCAAAACCGTGACGGTCGATAATTTCAAGACAGCGCCTGGTCAGTTTAAGTTCCCGCTCGGCATGAAGATAAGGATCACACATCGAACCGGTTCCGATCATGCACTTTTTTCTTTTACGCTTTAACGCGTCTTCAAGAAGTTCAGGCGCATTCTGCTTGACCTCGATGTCTTCAAACGGCTCCGGCGTGTGATAGCACTTTGAACGCGAGTCACAGTAAATGCACCCATGAGTACAACCGCGGTAAAGATTGATTCCATTTTGAGAACTTAAGATTGATTTTGCGTCGATGAATTTCATTTTCTTCTATATTTGTTATATGAGATTTATTTATCTTAAGTACATTATTGCATTGTTAATATGACAACTGTTTGTCATGTTTGTAGGAAATATCAGTTATATTTTATTCTGAGAAAAGATTTAATCTGTTATCACTCATTTTAATCAATTTAAAATGTTTATCTCTTGTCAGAAGTACACAATTATTCTTTATTGCAATATAACTAATTACCGCATCCTGAAAGGGAACTGTAATTCCCTTTTCATTCAATTTTGAAATAAACAAACCAATTTCTTTCCATTCATTTTCATTTACTGAAATCGAATCTACAGAGTTTACAAACAAATCTACTGCGTTCTTTTCTTTAGAATTTCTCACCCCTCTATAAAGTTCTGCAATTACTATTCCACAGATAAGAGAATCTTCTCTTTGGAATATTTCCCAATTTCTATCATTCTCATTATTCAACATATCTATGACAACATTTGTATCAAGAAGAATCATACCAGACTTTCCTCTCTTAATTCATCCAAATATTTGTCATCCATATTGATTTTTCCAATCTGCTTGAAGAACTCTTCTTTATCAAAAGATTTTGATTTAGAACTCTCAATATGATTTTTTTCGAGCAGCCGAAGTTCCATGGAATTTATAATCTTCTTCAAATATTGCAAGTTTGAATAAAATTCATCGTTAATTTCAACATCTATGCTTGATTTGTATTCAGGAACTGAGGAAGAAACGATTACATTCTTTGTGGTATTTTCATAGATTCCTACATGAGAAGAATTCTCAAGAGAATCTTTTTCAAGTACATTATCAATCAGCGTGGAATATGATACGCCATACATTCTGCTTAATTTTCTTATTATCTCCACAGAAGGTTCAACCTCACCAGTTTCGTACTTCATATAAGCCTGGCGTGAAATTCCAAGAAGATTTGCTATCATTCCCTGAGAATATCTGTTTTTTGTCCTTAATTGCTTTAATACTTCCTTCATGACTTTTAGAATATACTATACATATTTATATGTCAAGAAAAAATAACTAATTTTGTTAATTTATATTACCTTTTAAATAAATCCGAATGAGTCCCAGTTCGTGTAAGTTCAAGGACCAATATGTCATTTTGAATCTGATAACAGAGCATCTTCAGCCACCAGCAAATCATCGCCTTCTTTCATCGCGCGGATTGTGCGTCTGTTTGGTTTCTCGCTTTTGTTTACAGAAATTTCAAACGGAATTCTTCCTTCCCTGATAACTGTTTTAATAAACATATTCAATAACGAAGAAGAACTGATTCCAACCTGATCACAAAACTCGCCAAACTCTTTTTTATCTGAATCATTAACTGAAATAGTCAAATTTGCCATATTTACACCTTTTTTACACTTATATTACACACACTTTATGTGTTTTACAAGTGAATTTCCAATAAATTTCATTCCTCTAAACAAAAATTCCACCAAAGAAAGACTCACCCGGCTATCGCCATCCAATGCACAAATATGCAAAACAAAAAAAATGTCATATAATACCCACAAGAGAATCGCAATGACAACAAAAGAAAAAATCCTTCAGACACTTTCATCTTCACCAGACACCTCAATCTCAGGAGAACACCTTGCCAAACAATGCGACGTAAGCCGCGCCGCAATCTGGAAAGCCATCACCTCACTTCGCACAGAAGGTTATTCAATAGAAGGAACTACAAACGGCGGCTACATTTTCTCAAGCAGCTCAGACGTTTTCTCGCTGGAAAATTTTCAAAAGGAATTTTCGATCAACTTTCCTCAGTTCAAAAATTCCTACATCGAATGCCACAAAGAAATCGACTCAACAAACACACACGCAAAGCGCCTCTTAACCGAAGCAGGCAATCTCCGCGACGGCTCCGGAAATCTTACCGAGGCCGGGAAAAAGTTCCACAATGCAGTAATTATTGCAGAAGGCCAGAGTGCAGGCCGGGGTCGCTTGGGAAGAACATTCTATTCTCCATCAAAAACCGGCATTTACATTTCAATGATTTACGCACCGGAAAACGGAATTACAGAGCCAGCAAAGCTTACAGCTTTCTCAGCCGTTGCTGTCTGCCGGGCGATCAAAAAACTCTACGACATCCAGCCATCGATCAAATGGATCAACGACATTTTTATCGGTGGAAAAAAAGTTTCAGGCATTCTTACAGAAGGCATCATGAACTTTGAAACTGCCAGAATCGAATCTGCTGTCATCGGAATCGGAATCAACATCAGCGACAATCCTGATGCACTGCCGGATGATGTAAAGAAAGTTGCAGGTTCCATAACAGGCGATTATGCTTCTAATAAAGGTAAAGGATCTTCAAACACAGTCACACGGGCAGCCTTTGCTTCCCATGTTGCAGGAGAAGTTCTTAAGATTCTTTCAGAAGATTCTGCAAAGGTAATTGAAGAATATAAGAGTCTTTCATTTCTGATTGGAAGAACAGTAAAAGTCCATCCGATCATCGACAACCCTGACGGTGTTTATGAAGCTAAAGCTGTAGATGTCGATCAGAGTGCAGGTCTTATAGTTGAACTTGCTGACGGAAGCCGTAAAACTTTAAGTTCCGGTGAAGTAAGCATTCATTCAAGCGAAGTATAGAATAGAAAAGAATTAAGTGTTCTAATTGCGGTATTCAGGATTTCTTATGGATAACAAAATTGCAATCTGACAATCTAACACACTTAATAAAATCGTTGGAGTTTTCATATTACACATTGCCATTTGCAGCTGCTTTTATTCCATTAATAACATCAATAAACATTAATTCTATTTCAACTTGAAGATGAGATTGCAGGTAAAAGTGAAGAACTTATTTTGAAATATAATCCTAAATGGACAGGCTGTGGTGACACAGTTCATCCGGTATGGGTTCCTGAGGAGTATTTGGATTATTTTAAGATAGAAAAACAGGAAGAATTCAGGGTGGATATTCCGTTCACAAGAGATAGCTGGAATGGGAGAATGCGTGCATGCAGAGGAACGAGTGCCTCTATGACTTCGGAAACATTTGCTGATTGGGAGAATGAACATATAAAGATGCTAGAAGAATATCCAGAAAGGTTTCTGATAAAGCATTATATTTCAATAGCCTGGCTAAAAAAGCGATAGGGCTTGATATAGAAATTCAGATTTTGCTGTTTTAGGAGATAGATGTATATGGACAGGAATATTTAGATTATTGTAAAAAAGTAAATCGTTGTATTCCTTGGTTCCCAAAGAAATGATGAAAAATCCTATTTTCAGAACGATAATAAATTTTAATTTTTAGAACCATACAAATTAGTTTTCTAGAGGTGAAAAGAGTGGAATATTTTGAAGTACAGAAAATAGCAAAGCAAACAATTGAGTATGCAAGAAATACGATTCATTCAGGTATGACTTTGCTTGAAGTTCGAGAAATTTGTGAAAAGAAATTATTGGAATTAGGGGCGGATTCATTTTGGTATTGGGATATAGGTGCTTTTGTTTTTTCTGGGGATGAGACAACGGTATCTGTGTCAGGAACTCAATATAAGACAAGTGATAAGATTATTAATGATAATGATATTATTACGATTGATTTAAGTCCTCAAAGCGGAGACATTTGGGGGGATTATGCAAGAACACTTATTTTAGAAAATGGAGTTGTCGTTGATTGTGCAACCTGTTCTAATGAAGAATGGAAAAATGGAATAGATATGGAAAAAAAACTTCATAATGAGATGATGAGTTTTGTAACACCTGATACAACATTTGAAGAACTATTTTATTATATGAATAAATATATCGAACAAAATGGATATATAAATCTCGATTTTTTGGGGAATTTAGGACATTCCATTGTAAAGAGAAAAGATGATAGAATTTATATAGAAAAAGGAAATACAACTCGCTTGTCAGATGTAGCTTTTTTTACATTTGAGCCACATATTAGTATTGCTGGTTCAAAGTATGGATATAAAAGAGAGAATATATACTATTTTGATAATAATAAATTACTAGAATTGTGATTTGTAAATTCCAGTTTTCGTAACTAAAGGAGAATGATGGATTGAAGTATATAGAGTACGGAAAAGAGAATAGCGAAGTAATTATGATGCTTCATGGCGGAGGTCTATCATGGTGGAACTATAGAAAAGAGGCAGAATTATTGTGCGACGAGTATCACATTATTTTGCCTGTTATAGATGGACATGCAGGTAGTGGTAGCGAGTTCGAAAGTATAGAGACAGTTGCCAATAAATTGATTGAGTATATTGAAAATAATTTTGATGGTAAAATTAAGGTACTTTGCGGATTATCGTTAGGAGCACAAATTGCAGTAGAAATACTATCGCAGGCAAATAGTATTTGTGACTACGCGTTGATTGAAAGTGTATCGCTTGTTCCATCTAAAATTGCAGAGATATTAATTGGACCAGCCTTTTCAATGAGTTATGGACTTATTAAGAAAAAATGGTTTTCACAATTGCAGTTCAAATCACTGCATATTGATAAATCCTTTTATGAAGAGTATTACAGGGACACCTGTTTAATTACCAGGAAAGATATGATTGCTTTTTTGAAGGCAAATACTAGATATTCACTTTGCAACTCAATTAAGAATTCAAAAGCAATAATTAAGGTTATCGTTGGTGGAAAAGAGCAATCGAATATGATTAAATCGGCAAAACAGATAAGTGAGGTTATTCCCAATGCGATATTAGCTGTGAAAAGTGATTTATATCATGGAGAATTTTCGCTTAATAAACCTGATGAATATGTAAAAGAACTTAAAGAATTAATAACATGAAAATTCTGATTTACAGAACTAAGGAGATTTTATGAAAATAATTATATACGGTTCTCAGTACGGGACAACAAAGAAATATGCAGAGGAATTAGGAAGACGTACAAATATTGAAGTTAAGAATTATGAGGATATAGATGACATTAGCTTATATGGCACGATAATTTATTTCGGTGCACTTTATGCAGGTGGTGTTATGGGTATGAAGAAAACATTTAGCAAACTTTCCACTGTAGCTGGGAAGAAGATAATAATTGCTACTGTCGGTTTGGCTGATCCTAAGGATATTGAAAATACAAAAGTTATAAAGAGTGGAATGAGAAAGCAGCTGTCACAAAATATATATGAACAAGCACATATTATGCATTTAAGAGGTGGCATTGATTATTCTTGTTTAGGATTTAAGCATAAAACAATGATGGCTATGCTGTACAAAAAAGCAACAGGGTTACCTGAGGAGAAAAAGACGGCAGAAGTTAAGGCAATGATAGAAACTTATAATCAAAAAGTGGATTTTATAAATTTTGGCTGTTTAGATGAAATAATGACGTTAATGTAAATTCGAAGTTGTAGGTATGGTAAATTCTTATTTAGCTGTGAAGGAGAAATGTAAATGGCATTCGATTTTAAGAAAGAATATAAAGAGTTCTATATGCCAAAGAATAAACCAGAGATAGTTACTGTTCCAAAGGCAAATTATATTGCGGTAAGAGGTAAAGGTAATCCGAATGAAGAAGGTGGATTGTTCATCGGCAGAATTCCTCACAATTGATGAAGGTTTATGTGTTCAGATTATGCATTTAGGTGCATTTGATGATGAACCAGCTTACTGAAGATAGAGGAGAATTGTATGAAGGATGCATTGATAATAATAGATGTTCAAAATGATTATTTTCCGGGAGGAACTTGTGAATTACATAAGCCTTATGAAGCAGAAGAAAGAATTAAGGAATTAATCGAAGAAAGTAGAGCGGTAAGTCGAAAAATTGTGTATATACAACACATAAATCCACCCGATGATTATTTCTTTATAGAAGGTACAAAAGGAGTAGAAATTTCAGATAGGATTAAACCTTCTAGAGAAGATAAAATTATAATAAAGTATTATCCGAACAGTTTTCTTGAGACAGATCTGGATGAGTATCTTAAAAGCATTGGAGTGAAGGAACTCATTATATGCGGTATGATGACACATATGTGTGTCGATACAACTGTAAGAGCGGCAATGGATTATGGTTATTCTGTAAAATTGGTCGCAGACGCATGTGCAACTATGGATCTCGAAATAAATGGAGAAATAATTCCTGCAGAAATAGTTCAAAAATCATTTGTAGCTGCTCTTAAAGATGTTTTTGCAACGATTATATAAATTCTAATCTAGTGAACTGCTAGATTCCGATTTTTAGTGCAAAGAAGACCTGAATGAAATTATTAGTTATAGATATACAAAAAGGAATTACCGACAATAGACTCTATAATTTTGAATCATTTATAGATAATACGAATAGAATTAATTGTTGTAAGTGCGGTATTCACTTTTACCAAAGTCAAATTTGATGTCAGGGTTTGCGGTCTTCATTGCGTTCAATAATTGTTCAAAAGCAGAATTATCTGTTGAAAGCTGCATTTCTGGCTGAAAGACTTTATCTTTGGTTTTGATTATCCAGTAACTCTGATAAGTCGGTCTTCTCGGAAGTCCGTTTTTCATTCCAAAAAGAACAATGTCTTTATAGTAAATTACAGTCCGTTTATTAAAACAGACATCAATCAATTTTTCATCATCAAATTCAAGACGGGCATTGTTTATATAGAAAGCATTTACAATGCAAACCACAGAAACCAGCAGTAAGCCAGAAATGAAAAATGGATTATCCCTAAATCCTTCCTCAATCATCAGGACTACCGCAATAACCTGCAGTGACAACGCCAATCCAGAAAATATGATTGTCTGAAAAATCCGAAACTTAAGACTATATCGAATCTCCATCTCTTACCTCCAGCGCCCTTGCTGCACTGTAGGCTTTTTTCATTCCTACAAAGAACAGAACCGGCAGAAGTCTTAAATACATTATAACACCTTTTCTGCCACCACGTGCAAGCCATGCACGCTTTGACTGTTCCCAGATTTTTGATACCATAGGAATGAAATTTAAAAAAAGAGAAACTGCATCTGTCACAAGATTTTTTTCTTTCAAATGGAACATTTTCCGAACGTTTTTTTCAATTGTCCAGATTCCTTCACGCAGTTCCAGAGAAGTAGAAGTTTTAAAAACAAGACTTGCGCTCTGCAATACAGAAAAAATTTTAATCAAAAGAAAAACCGATTCTCTCTGGTTTTCCCATGAAAACACTTTTCCAAAATCCAGATTGCCGCTTCCAAGTGCGGTAAGGACATCCATCAGAACAACAAAAGCCCCATAATACAGAACAGGCTTCAAGTCCGTAATCTGTTCCCTCAGAGAGAACTTAAGCACACAAGCTGTCCCAAACTGAACTGCTATCAGTACCACCGCAAAATATACCGGCAGACATAAAAACAGAATGTTGATGAAAGGAATAAAAAGAAGTTTTGCCCATGCAGGACATTTATGCAAAAAAGAATTTCCGGCTTTGTATGAGAACGAAGAATATTTTTTTGTTACTTTAATTTTTTCTTTTGCCATTTTTACCAGATCAGATCTTTTACAGCCTTGTATGACACAAGGGGATTTCTGATGTTCCACTGCTCCAGATTCTGTTTAAGGCCGTCAGAAGGAGTTCCATCAAAAACCTTTTCACCACGAAACAAAACCACAAACTGATCTGCAAGACCAAGACATTTTTCCAACTCGTGACTCAAAATGATTACAGTTTTACCCTGCTCTTTGAGTGCCTTTATCAGATCGTTGACCTGCTTTACGCCACCAAAATCAAGATTCGCATAAGGTTCATCCATGATAATGATATTCAAATCCATGGCTATCATACAGGCAACGGCCAGACGACGTTTTTCTCCACCAGAAAGAAAGCGCGCAGGAAAATCAGCCTTTGCCATAAGTCCAGTCTTTTCTAATGCTGAACTTACAGCGGCCTCCACTTTTTCCGCCTTCCAGCCAAGATTCTTTGGCCCAAAAGCGATATCCTCCCGTGGAGTCTCTCCAAGAATCTGAGTCTCTGCTTCCTGAAAAACAAGACCGACTCTGCTTCCACAATCAACAGTGCCATCATCCGCTTCCTCAAGACCTGCAATTATAGACATGAGAACACTCTTTCCAGAGCCATTCTCGCCACCGATCACTACACAGGAACCATCAGAAATTTTAAGACTCACATTCTTTAAGGCACGGTTCAGGCCTTCTGATGTTTCAAAAGTTTTACTGACATTGCTGATTGTAATCAAATTATTCCTCGTTACTTGTTTTTGGATCTTTTTTCTTTCCAGAATACAGATACTGTGCGACAACAGGTCTTACCGCAAGCGCAACAGGAATGCAGACTGCAAATTTAATAAGGTCACCAGGTATAAATGGAACTACACAAGCCTTCATTGTATATGCAAAAGCAGAAACCCCTTCAGGAACTTTTCCTGCCTGCAAAGCCCAACGTGAAAAATGGAAAACTCCAGGAATATAAAGCACAACCATTCCCACAAGAAGACCTGCAACAACACGGATTACAGTCACAGCATTAACCTTTTTCTGTTCAACAGAAGGACGGCCTGCAATAAATCCTGCAATAATTGCACCAATTAAATAACCTGGCAAAAATCCACCAGTAGGTCCTGCCCATACACCGAGACCACTAGTTCCACCAGAATAAACAGGAAGTCCGATTAAACCTGCAACAAGCCAGAGCGCAGTAGGAGTTCCACCAAGAACTCCACCTAAAAGAACCCCTGTCAAAACACAGAGCGCATTCTGCAATACGATTGGAACTGGTCCCAAGGGAATACGAAGAAAGCAGCCGATACAAACGATAGCTGCAAACAATGCAATAAATGAAACTGTAAGTAATGTTTTTGATCTTTTCATGGCAGGAATTTAACATATTGTAAACTTAAATTCAATAGAACTGGTTTACAATCTTGATTTCCTTATAAAAATACTCTAAGATTTCATCGTATTACACCTGGAGACTCCTATGACAATAACAGAACTCAAAGAAAAAATCCTTTCCGGCTACCGCATTACAAGAAATGACGAACTTACAATATTTAAAATCTGCGATTTTATGGAACTATGTCAGGCCGCAGATGAAATCCGTGAAAAATTTTCCGGAAATCAAGTGGAACTTTGTTCCATTATAAATGGTAAAAGCGGACATTGCAGTGAAAACTGCCGGTTCTGTGCTCAAAGTGCTTTTAACAAAACTGACTGTGAAACTTATGATTTTATTGAAGATGAAAAAATTGTAGCTCGTGCCGTGCAGGATGCTAATGAAGGAGTTCACAGATTTGCAATTGTAACATCTGGCCGTTCACTTTCAGGGGCGGATTTTGAAAAAGCAATCAATGTCTACAAGAAGATGAGTTCCACCCTAAAGATGAACTTCTGCGCTTCCTTCGGCTTTCTTACAAAAGACCAGCTTCTCCGACTCAAAGATGCAGGCGTTACCCGCTATCACCACAACATCGAAACAAGCCGCCGAAATTTTCCCAACATCTGCACAAGCCACACTTTCGACATGAAACTTGAGACAATCAAAACCGTTAAAGAAATCGGTATGAAAATCTGTTCCGGTGGAATCATAGGCATGGGCGAGACTTTTGAAGACAGAATTGATATGGCGCTGACTTTATCCGAGGCAGGTGTAGATTCGATTCCGATAAATGCCCTTATGCCGATAAAAGGTACTCCTTTCGAAAATATCCAGCAGCTTTCAGAAGATGAAATTCTTCGCACCATTGCTATGTTCCGTTTCATAAATCCACAAAGCACTATCCGCCTTGCTGCAGGAAGAAAGCTCCTTTCCAACAGCGGAGAAAAGGCCTTTAATGCCGGCGCAAATGCAATGATCACAGGTAATATGCTTACTACAAGTGGAACTACTATCGCAGGCGATATTTCTCTTATGAAAAAGATGGGGCGCAAAGTATGATTCTTATCGCTGAAAGTTCCATAAAGAACAGTGGCTTTATATTCCTTTGACTTTTCTTTCTATATAAACTATTCTAAATTTGTTCACCTAACCGGTGCCAATTCTTTTATAAACTGTTACAAGGAGAATATCATGGATTTAATCCCAAGCTTTCAGGTAGATCATATTAAACTCGTTCCGGGAATTTACGAGTCCCGCGTTGATACAGTCGGCGACCAGTTTGTCACAACATTCGACATCCGTATGAAAAAGCCTAACCTTGAACCAACCCTTCACGGAAACGCAATTCACACAATCGAACACCTTATCGCAACATTCCTCCGTAACGATCCTGAATGGAAAGACAAGACTGTATACTGGGGACCAATGGGTTGTCTTACAGGCTGTTACTTTATCGTAAAAGGTCGTCCAACACCTCAGGAAATTCTCCCCGTAATGATCCGTGCATTTGAATTCTGCGCTAACTTTGAAGGCGATATTCCTGGTGCAAAACCAGATGAATGCGGAAATTATCTTTTCCAGGATTTACCAACTGCAAAATGGGAAGCTTCAAAATACCTTGAAGTATTAAAAAACAATCCTTGTTTTGAATATCCTAAAAAATAAAATATCCGAAATTCACTTTCGATAAAAAAAGGCGATCCGTTTGAAGTCTTTATGCACTTCATCCGAAATCGCCTTTTTTTAGTTTAATACTTTTTCAGTATATTATTTTTCAGACTTCTGATTTTATCTTAACCTAAAAGCTTATCGCTTACTTCACCTGACACGCTGAACTTGGCAAGAAGATCTTCAACTATAAGGTTTTTCTTTTCTTCGTCACGAACATCGTAAACTACTTTTCCGTCCATCATCATGATGAGGCGGTTTCCGTAGCGGATAGCGTCTTTCATGTTGTGGGTTACCATAAAGGTTGTAAGATGATCTTTTGTTACGAATTCTTCTGTAAGTTCAAGAACCTTCTTTGCTGTTTTTGGATCGAGTGCGGCTGTGTGTTCGTCGAGAAGAAGAAGTTCCGGTTTCTGAAGGCATGACATTAAAAGTGTAAGTGCCTGGCGCTGTCCGCCTGAAAGTAAACCGACCTTTGCCTGCATTCTGTTTTCAAGTCCAAGGTCAAGAAGTGCGAGCTTTTCGCGGTACATTTCTCTCTCGGAATTTTTGATATACCATGCAAGGCTGCGTTTTTTTCCGCGACGGTATGCCATTGCGAGATTTTCTTCAATTGACATATTAGCTGCTGTTCCCATCATCGGATCCTGGAATACGCGACCAAGATATTTTGCACGAATATATTCCGGTTTGTGTGTAAGTTCACTGTTGTTAAGAACGATAGAACCAGTGTCGCTGTAATGAACTCCGGCAATCAGGTTTAACAGTGTAGATTTTCCGGCACCGTTACCGCCGATGACTGTAACAAAGTCACCGTCTTTAAGTTCAAGATCAATTCCACGAAGTGCTTTCTTTTCTGTAATTGTTCCAGGATTGAATGTTTTAGTAATATTTGTAAGTTTTAACATTTTTCATTCCCCCTGATATTAGTGCTTAAAATTGTCATCGGCATGTCTTGTATCTTTTTCATTTGCCGGTCCAAAATAAGCACGTCTTCTTTTATTGATGGCGTTTTTCATTACAGGAACTGAAAGCGCGATTGCTACGATTACTGCTGTAATTACCTTAAGGTCTGTAGGTTTGAATCCTGGAATTGCAAGAGCTGTTGCAATAACGATACGGTATACGATTGAACCGCAGACTACCGCAATCAAACTCCACCACAAACCAAAGCGGGTTCCGAAAATGACTTCACCGATAATGATTGAAGCGAGCGCACTTACGATGGCACCCTGGCCCATAAGAACATCACCGTATCCCTGACTCTGAGCTACAAAAGCACCGCTCAAAGCTACAAGACCGTTTGAAATCATCAAACCGCAGATTTTTGTCATATCTGTATTCACGCCGAGTGCGCGAACCATATTTTCATTGCTACCAGTTGCACGAATTGCACTGCCGTATTCTGTTCCGAAGAAAAGATAAACGACGTAAATAATCAATGCAACGATTATTACTCCAAGAATAAGTGAAACGATTGTTGGAGAAAGTGTTTTTTTCATTCCGTTGACAAGTTCTTTGTATGCAGGATTGTCAACATTAATTTCAATGCCCTTAATTTTGGCAAAGAGATCTGTTACCCCTTTTGTAAATTTTGTCATCATTGTTGGGCTACCGATTAAAGGGGTGTTCGGGCGTCCCATGATTCTGATATTAATTGAATACAATGCAATCTGACTCAAAATTCCCGCAAGAAGAATGTTAATGCGCATTTTTGTAGTCATAAATCCAGTCATCAATCCACAAAGCAGACCTACGATAAATACAAAAACCAATGTAAGGTAAGGGTCCATTCCGTGTGTAATCAAAACAGCTGTTACTGCACCACCTGCCGCAAAACTGCCGTCAACAGTCATGTCAGCCATGTTCAAAAGTCTGAATGAAATATAAACACCCAAAGTGATTAATCCCCAGAGAACTCCCTGAGAAACAGCAGCTGGCAACGCTCTGTAAACTGATAAAAGAAAATCAACGAACTGCATTATTTTTTAACTCCAAATTGAATTAAACAAGGTGACCGTTCAAAATCACCTTGTTTATATTTTGATTAAAGATCAGCTGGAATTTTAATTCCGAGTTTGTTAGCTGTATCTTCGTTTACCTTCAAGTCACACTTGTCGAGGTACTGGATAGGCATGTCAGCTGGTTTCTTTCCTTTAAGAACTTCAACAGCCATTTTTGCTGTCTGTTTTCCGAGTTCGTAGTAGTTAAGACCATAAGTAGCCAAACCACCAGCGTTAACCATTCCTTCTTCACCAACGATTGTAGGAATACCGTTTTCTGTAGCAACCTGAGCAACCAATGGCATACCAGCTGCGATCATGTTGTCTGTTGGAGAGTAGATTGCATCTACTTTACCACAGAGGTTCTGAACAACCTGCTGGATTTCGTTTGAGTTAGAAACTGTAGCTTCTACATATTTAAGTCCGAGTTCGTCACAAGCTTTTTCTGCAAGTGCAATCTGGAAGTAAGAGTTCTGTTCACTTGAGCAGAAAAGCATACCAACAGTTTTTACATTTGGACAAACTTTCTTGAGAAGCTGAATCTGAGCAGCACAAGGAGTCAAGTCAGATGTACCTGTTACGTTGTTTCCTGGTGCATTGTTAGAAGCAACAAGCTTAGCTGATTCAGGGTCAGTTACAGAAGAAATGAGAATAGGAATTTCCTGTGTAAGATTTGCAACAGCCTGTGCTGCTGGTGTAGCGATAGCGAAAATCATGTCGCTGCGGTCATTGATTAATTTTTCAGCGATTGTTACACAGTTAGCCTGTTCGCCCTGAGCATTCTGATAATCGATTTTAATGTTCTGTCCATCAACGTATCCAGCTTCTTTAAGACCGTCAACAAAACCCTGATAGTTAGCATCAAGAGCAGCGTGTTCAACGAGCTGAATTACACCAATTTTTATAACCTTATCTTTAGAATCTCCGCCACATGATGTAAAGCAAAGTGCAACTGCTGCAGCCATCATCATAGCAATAATAGATTTTTTCATTACATAACCTCCAATGAAATGTAAAACAGTACTATTATAAATATGAATTCAGTACAGTTCAATAGAGGAATTTGCATAAATTCGCAAAATTCCTTATAAATTCTTCCATGTTTCTCTTGACAGTAATTAAAATTGACCTTATATTACTATTAACAGTAATTACTTTTTATAGTAGCAAGCAACAACATCGTCATTGTGAACGCAGCGTGCTTTTTCTGATAGCGATTTTTTGTTGATGGTATTTTCAATAAATTTTTATATATGTGTGTTGAGGAGATATTATGACACAATCAAATAATGGATTTTTTAACCAGTATGGCGGTAAATACGTAGCAGAAGTTCTTCGCCGTCCACTTGATGAACTTGAAGTAGAATTCAAAAAAGCAATGGCTGACCCTGAATTCGTTAAAGAACTTGAAACAATTCAGCGCGATTACATCGGCCGCGAAACACCACTTTTGTACGCAGAAACAGCAACAAAACTTTTAGGCGGTGCACAGATTTATATTAAACTTGAAGGCCTTGCAAACACAGGTGCTCACAAAATCAATAACGCAATCGGTCAGTGTCTGCTTGCAAAGAGAATGGGAAAGAAAAGAATCATTGCAGAAACAGGTGCCGGTCAGCATGGTGTTGCAACAGCAGCTGCATGTGCAAAGCTCGGCCTTGACTGTACAGTTTATATGGGAGAAGTTGACGTTCGCCGTCAGCAGCCAAACGTTTCTTCAATGGAAATGTACGGCGCAAAAGTTCACGCAGTAACATCCGGAAGCCGCACACTTAAAGATGCAGTAAACGAAGCAATGCGTGACTGGGCAGCAAATCCAGATACAACACACTACTGTTTAGGAAGCGCAGTCGGTCCTGCACCATTCCCTGATATGGTACGCGAATTTCAAAGCGTAATCGGTAAAGAAGTAAAACGCCAGTGCGCAGAACGCAACATCAAGCCAGAAGCATTGATTGCCTGCTGTGGCGGCGGATCAAATTCAATCGGATTTTTTGCACCGTTCATCGATGACAAAGAACCACGTCTCATCGCAGTTGAAGCAGGCGGTATCGGACCAGGTGTCGGAGAAAACGCAAACCGCATGACAGGTAACGTAAGCCGTGAAGGAATCCTCCATGGATACAAATCACGCTTCTTACTCGATGACGACGGACAGCCTCTCCCAACTCGTTCAATCTCTGCAGGACTTGATTACTGCGGAATCGGACCTCAGCTTGCATCTCTCGGAAAATCAGGCCGTGTAGAATTTACATCTGCACTTGATAAGGAAGCACTCGAAGCCGTTAAGTTCTTTGCTAAAAACGAAGGCGTACTCTTTGCAATGGAAAGTGCCCACGCCGGAGCTGAAGCAATCAAGCTTGCACCAAAACTCGAAAAAGACAAAGCAATCATAGTAAACATGAGCGGCCGCGGTGACAAAGACATCTTCATCACATGTCCGGTATTCCGCCCCGAAGAATGGAAACAGTTCCTTATCTCAGAACTGGAACGCCTGAATGATAATAAAGACATCCATGAAGCTGCGCAGATGGTTCCTTCCATGTAACCTTCTGAGAAGCTTTGGAATCAGTAACGGTTGCAGAAAGATTGCTGGTAATCTGATGCGACTGGTTGTTGATATCTCGGTTGATGTAAGTGAAACTTATGCTGGCCGGGATTTTTTTTTTGGTTTTAAGGGAATTTTTTCAAAGTAAGAGTATGTTATAGATGAACAGTTTAAATTCATCATACATATTTGACTATATACAATTCTATATATTATTATATGTATAGAGGAACTTATGTTAGTAGAAACAAATCAAATGATGCCAATAACAAAATTACAGAAAAATCTTACACAAACAGTCAGAAAAGTAGCTGAAGAAAAAAAAACTGTTTATATCCTTAAAAACAACGTTATGGAGGCTGTAATGATTCCTTTTGAAAAATACGAATACCTCTCCGCACTTGAAGAAGCCATGGAAAATTCTGAAATCGCTGAAATGATTAAAACCAGAATGAAAGGCTATAAAGAATCCGAATCTGTTTCGTGGGAATCAGTTCGCGAAGAATAATTTGGAAAAAGAAACAACGCAGTTCTCGTTTCTGAAGACGACTGGAACTCAATTCAGGAAACTTTATACTTGTGTTCAATTCCTGGAATGCGCGAATCAATTCTCGATGCCAGCAAAGAACCTCTTGAAGAAAGTGCAAAGGAACTTGACTGGTAATGTGGACAGTAGTTTATTCAAAGCAGGCTGTTAAAGACAGTAAAAAAATTGAACAGTCCAATTTAAAGGAATCTGTTTTAAAATTACTGGAAGTCATTAAAAAAGATCATTTTGAAATTGTAAAATTTGAAGTGCGCTTGTGTGCAGACCTAAAACTGATTACAATGAAACAGCGAGCCGAACTTTCTTTAAAGCTGGAAAGCATAGGCAAGCAGATTACTGCATGGAGAAATTCAGGCAGTAAGAGCCAGAATTTGCAAGGTTAAGGCTTTGCAGAGCGAGCCAGCTTTTGTGTAAAAGCGGCAGATTCACCGGAACAAAAAATGCAAAAAGAATTGCACGGCCAAAAGTTGCCTTTACATCCGGTATCCCAATTCTGGTGCAAATGCTTGCATCAGAGTCCATAGAAATCTGCTTTATCTGGTCGTCGTCCCAGTACGCTTCCAACGATAATAACGCATACAAACTCAATTTCAACAATGGGGACTGGAACAACAACAACAATTATGTTTGTGCAGTGCGGGATTTTACACAAAAGCTTTTCTTTGATAAGTAGATGTAAAATAAAGCATAACAACAGTTTCAAAGCGGATGTCGGGTCGAGGCTGCCACCGTTTAAACCTATGTTATGTGGACGCCCGCACTGGGGTGCTTATTTGTCAAGTAATAGTAATAAAAGCAAAATTTAGGTATAATTCTGTATATGAAACCTTTGATAAAATATCGTGGTGGGAAATCGAAGGAGATTCCTAACATTGAAAAGCAAATACCTCAGTTTACAGGACGCTATATAGAGCCATTTTTCGGAGGCGGAGCTTTATATTTCCATCTTGAACCGCAAAAAGCAATTATAAACGATATTAATTCTAAACTTATTGGCTTCTATAATGGTGTTAAGAGCGATTATTCTAATCTTCGCAGAGAATTAGATGAAGTAGAAAAAATATATGAAGAAAATCGACATGACTTCGATGAACTTAAAAAACTTCATCCTACAGAACATGTAGAGGATAAAAACGAATATTTTTATTACCAAATTCGTGATATGTACAACGGATTATCTGAAAAAAAATATTCAGATGCTCTCATTTACTTTTTCATAAATAAAACCGCCTACTCTGGAATGATACGATATAATGCTAAAGGTGAATTTAATGTGCCTTTTGGAAGATATCAGCATTTAAATACGTCTTTAGTTTCGCAAGAACATTCAAATCTTCTTTCAAATACAAAAATATATAATAAAGATTACAAAGAAATCTTTGATATGACAAAAGCAGATGATTTTGTATTTTTAGATCCTCCTTATGATTGTGTTTTTTCTGATTATGGGAACGAAGAATATAAGGATGGATTCAATGATGATTCTCATAGAAAATTAGCACAAGATTTTAAGAATCTAGGTTGTAAAGCTTTAATGGTTATTGGAAAAACTCCTCTTACAGAAGAATTATATGGAAGTATGATTGTAGATGAATATGCAAAAAAATATGCAGTAAATATTCGTAACAGATTTAAAGCTGCTGCAAATCACATTTTAGTTGCAAACTATACGGAATAAAAATGGCAAAATCCATAGATAGCAAAGTATTATTTATTACAACATCACCACGAACACCAGAAAAGATGATTCCTGAAATTGATCTTTTAAGTAAAAACTTCGAAGGCAAAAAATGGAATACAGAAACACAAATTGCTTTTATGGAACTTTTACGTAATGAAAACTTTTTCAATGGTTCTGGTAATAATGACCCTGCATTTAGTGCAAGAGATAGAATAAACCGGGCTCCAAAAGCACTTGGTTTTATTTTGCTGGAGCCAACTATCAAATTAACAGAATCAGGAAAAACTTTAATTTCTGCAAAACGTAAAGAAGAAGTATTTTTACGCCAACTTCTTAAATTTCAAATTCCTTCACCATATCATACACCGAGTGAAAAAGCGGCTGATTTCTATGTAAAGCCATATCTTGAAATTCTGAGATTAATATATACGCTTGGAATACTTAAATTTGATGAACTTATGATTTTTGGCTTGCAACTTACAGATTATCGCGAGTTTGATAATATTGTAAAGAAAATAGAAAAATTTCGAATTGACAGAGAAAAGACCTCAAAGAAATATCGCGAATTCAAATATTATGCCCAGATGAACGAGTTACAGGAAATTTATAGTTCTGAACTTGCGAAAGGTGAAACTTCTACAAGAGAAAGTAATATTGCAACTGCAAAGAAATTTTTGCAAACAAAAGCAAGTAATATGCATGACTATGCAGATGCTTGTATCAGATATTTACGGGCGACAGGACTTGTTTCAATTTCTCACATTGGACGTTCTCTTTCAATTCTTACAGAAAAGAAAAAAGATGTGGAGTTTATTTTAAATAATATTTCTCGGGAACCTGTTTTTATTGATGACAAAGCAAAATATTTAGACTATTTAGGCAATTCCGAACTTCCTAAACTTCTTACAGATAACAAAGACTCTTTGCTTCAAAAAATTAAAGAAGAAAATCCGACAGAACAGATACAAGAATCCGTTACAATCCACGAACTTAAAGAAAAACTTGATGATTTAATAATAACCAAAAGAGAGAAGCTTATTCAATCACAAATTGCTGAAATTAAAGACTACAAAAAATATGATGACATTCAGACAACATTTACGCAAATTGAAGAGAATGATATTTATGACCCGTCTTTGATTCTAGAATGGAATGTGTGGCGTGGAATGACAATGCTGGATGGTGGAAATATCAAAGCAAATTTAAAGTTCGATGATTTTGGCAATCCAATGTCTACTGCACAAGGAAATATGGCTGATATTGTCTGCGATTATGAAACTTTTGGTTTAACAGTAGAAGTTACTATGGCAAGCGGTCAAAAACAGTACGAAATGGAAGGAGAACCTGTTTCAAGGCATTTGGCAAAATTCAAAAAAGAAACAGGTAAAGAAGCGTATTGTTTATTTGTTGCTCCGACTATAAACGAATCCTGCATTGCTCATTTTTATGGTCTGCATAATTTGAATATTTCTTATTACGGTGGAAAGTCAGTCATTGTACCGCTACCGCTCAATGTGTTTAAGAAAATGCTTGAAGATTCTTTTAAAGCATCATATATACCAAATCCTGAACAAGTAAAATCTTTCTTCGAATATTCTCGCACTGTAGCTTCAACAAGTCATAGTGAGCAAGAATGGTATAATAAGGTAGTAGAAAAAGCATTGAATTGGCTAGCATAAAAAATCACATAACAAAGCTTCAAATCCGACAAACCGGTCAAGCCGCGCCACCGTTTAAGCAGTTGTTATATGTATGAAACCAAATATCCAAATCAACCTTCAATTTTTTTACTATAAAAATTTACATTATCAAACCAGTGGAGTAAATTGTAGTAAGAGGTATCAAAGATGACTACAATTTCTGCAAAAATTGACAATAAGGACAAAACAGCATTTGAAAATATCTGCAATTCTATGGGAATCAATATTCATCAGCAATCAGTGCTTTTGTAAAAGCAACAATTCGTGAAAACGGAATGCCTTCGCAAGAGCATTGATCAAATCGAGAAAGATGAAGGTCAGATTCATGAATTAAAGGATTTTCAAAACTTATAGAGAGAAAAAAAAGGAATCTGAAGTTAACTTCAAATTCCCCTTTTTATTTAACTTAACAAGGCCGACAAGCGGTCTTATAAATTAGTTAATCTTAGCATCAAACTGTTCTACAATCTTTCCGCTCAAACCAGTGTAGTTTGAAGGTGTTGCAGCAAGCAGTCTTGCCTTTACTTCGTCGCTTACATCAAGGTTACGTGCAAGGTTGTGGAAGTCTTCGATAGAAACTTTCTTTCCACGAGTGATTTCCTTAAGGCGTTCGTAAGGCTTATCAACTCCGCTCATACGGAGCAAGTTCTGGTAAGCTTCTGCCATAACTTCTGGTGTGTTTGCAAGAACATCAGAAATCTTTTCTGCATTAACTTCAATCTTTCCAAGACCTTTTTCAAGTGAAGCATAACCGATCATTGAGTGAGCAAATGCTACACCAAAGTTTCTTGCTACAGTTGAGTCTGTAAGGTCGCGCTGTAAACGGCTGATACAAAGTTTACGAACAAAGAATTCGAACATTGAGTTTGCAAAACCGAAGTTTCCTTCTGCGTTTTCAAAGTCGATTGGATTTACTTTGTGTGGCATTGCTGAAGAACCGATTTCTCCTGCAACTGCGCGCTGTTTAATCCATCCGTCAGAAATGTAACGCCATGTGTCCATTGCAAAGTCGATGAGAATGTTGTTAATGCGTTTTACAGCATCGAATACACGGAGGTAAGAATCGTGTGGTTCAATCTGTGGTGTAATTGGATTAAAGCGAACCTTCAATGGTTTTGTGTGCATGTAAGCATTGTCCATTGGAGTAATGCTGTCGTTGAAAGAATTAATAAGTTCGTGGCTGAAGTTAATCCAGTCAAAATCTGGGAATACAAAGTTGTGAGCGTTGAATCCGCCAGTTGCACCATTGAGCTTAAGAAGAATATCAACATTTCCAAGCTGAACAAGTTCTTCTTTGATGCGGTTTACAAAAACCAGGATTTCTTTTCCGAATGTAACTGGAGTTGCAGGCTGTCCGTGTGTGCGGGCAAGCATTGAAAGGTCTTTGTTGTCGTAAGCAAGCTTGTAAAGAGTTTCGTAAATCTTGAGGATTTCTGGAACTACAACTTCGTTTACAGCGTCGCGGATCATAAGACCATAGCTGATGTTGTTGATGTCTTCAGAAGTAAGGGCAAAGTGAACGTATTCAAGAATTTCGTCCATTCCCATTTCTTTAATCTTTAATTTGATGAAGTATTCAATAGCCTTTACGTCGTGGTTAGTAGCAGGAGTTCCGTTATAGCCTTTTGTTTCAAAGTCTTTGATGATCTGTGCATCTTCGAGGCTGATGTCGATAATTGGACGGAGTTTTGCAGCATCAACATTCCCCTTAACTCTTTCTTTGAGCATTGGAGTATCAAGCAATTTGATAAGATAGTTGATTTCTGTATAAATGCGGTATTTCATGAGAGCCATTTCGCTAAAATAACCCTGCAAACATTTTGTTTTTCCTTCATAACGACCGTCTACTGGTGAAACACTTGTAAGAGCCATATTTACCTCTGAATTGAAAAAGATGTTTTCATTATAGTGAATTTAAAACCTTTTGTCTTGTTTAAGAATTAATTTAGCAGGCTAAAAAACCTGTAATATGGAAAAAACGATGAAATAGAGTGTATTACGAAAAAAGCCATAAAATAAAGTTGCATTATAACATTGTTAGATATAAAATTATTTCATTATGACTAAAAATTTTTCGAAATTAATCGTTATGCTCACTTATAACGATAAGACTGTCGAAAATGCACTTGAGATCTTTAACGAATGCAAAAATCTTGATGTAGATTTCTGGGGAATTAAAACAGATCCACTTCCTCTGGAAAAAATGTCAGAATTTGTTCAGGCCGTTCATGCAATAAATAAAAATGCAGTTTTTGAATCAGTCTGTTATACAGAAGAAGAAGGAATTTCTGATGCCCGTAAGGCAGCTCATTGCAAATGCGATATCTTAATGGGCACTGTATTTTCCAATACAATCAATTCGTACTGTAAAGAAAACGGTATTAAATATATGCCGTTTATCGGTCGCCCAAGTCTCGTACCATCAATTCTTAATGGAACACCAGAAGAAATAGCAGCCGATATAAATTCCGCAATCACAAACGGAACTTTCGGCGTAGACTTTCTTGCTTACCGTCACACAAAGAATGCAAAAACAATTCTTGATCAGGTTTTAACATCAAACAATAAAACTAATATCTGTATCGCAGGCAGCGTCGACAGCTTTAAAAAACTTGATCAGATTAAAAAACTGAATGCCTCCTTCTTTACAATCGGCAGTGCTTTTTTTAACAAATGTTTCGGAAATTCAATTCCTGAGCAGATTGAAAAAGTTATTAATTATATCAAGAGCTGAAAGTTATGTTAAAAAAATATTTTCCTACCTGGCATGTCAGTAACATTTACGAGATTGATTTTGAAAAATTGAAAGCAATCGGAATCAAAGGAATCATTTTTGATATTGACAATACGCTTGTTCATCACGGAGATAATTCAAATGAAAAAGTTGATGCCTTCTTTGCTGAATTAAAAAAAACAAACCTTAAACTTATTTTCCTTTCTGACAATTCAAAAGAACGAATTGAACGTTTTAATAAAAACATCAATATTCCTTATATCGAAGAAGCTGGCAAACCATCACCTGCATCTTATTTAAAAGCCCTTTCAATTCTGCAAACTTCAAAATCCGACACTGTTGTAATCGGCGATCAGGTATTTAAGGATATTCTCGGCGCAAACAACAGCGGCATTAAAAGCATTCATGTTGATTTTATTAAACTTAATTCAGAAAAAAGAATCGGTGTAAAAAGATATTTCGAAAAGATTATTTTATTCTTCTTCAGTAAATCAAAAAAATATAAAAAAGGAATTAACATCAAAATTAAATCTTCAGACAAACAAAAAAAATTATTCTGCCAACGTAACGCATTATTTTATAAAATCTCAGTTGCAAAAGAAACATTAAAACGACATCTCAAAAACTTTTTCTGCAATATAAAATTTGCACATAGAAAAAGTTCAGAACAGTTACCGGTTTTAGTCTGGAAATATGAATCTGTTTTAATAAAAACAGGTAAGGGCATTGATCCACAATTACAGCAGAACAAAGCAGTTAACATCAATCTTGCAGCTAAAAAAATCAACGGTATTATAATTAGTCCCGGCGAAGTTTTCTCATTCTGGAAAACTGTCGGTAAAACTTCAGTTCTTCGCGGTTATAAAAAAGGGCGCGTTATTATCAATAAAAAACTGATTGCAGGAACCGGTGGAGGACTTTGCAATCTTGGTAATACAATCAACCAGCTGGTTCTTCACAGCCCGCTTGATATTACAGAACTTCATTTTCATTCTGACTGTCTCTCACTTGAAAAAGAACATCACATTTTCTCTTCAGGCACTTCTGTTGATTACAACTACATTGATTTTAGATTCAAAAATAATACTGACCAGAAATTTCAGCTTTTAACCTGGTGTGATTCTGAAAAACTTTATGCACAGTTAAGATGTGAAAAAGATATTGATTATGCTTACGATCTTGAAGAAGAAAACCGTCACTACGAAAAAATCAATGAAACTTATTACTGTTTTTCAAAAATTTACAAAGTGACAAAAGACAAAAATTCAGGAAAGCAAATTTCTAAAGATCTTATTCGTGATAATAAATCAGAAGTTATGTTTGATTATTCCTTACTTCTGAATGCAACTAAAAATAACAAAAAATCTGAAGAATTGTAAACACTTATCGCTTGCAAAATCACGCAACTAAACATTACAATGTTCCTAAATATAAGAAAAGGGGTTAATATGCAAACATTAGTTACTTCAGATCGCAAAGCGTGGATTGATAACCTTCGCTGGATTACAATTCTCATCGTTGTTGTTTTTCATATTTTTTTCTTTTACGACAATATCGACAGCGTACCGATTTTCCAGAAACTTGGACCAAATACTTCGCCTGTAATTCCAGGAACTGAACCTGTTGAATATGCGTCACAGGTTCTGCCTTTTTCGCAGTGGACTTTTGCTGGAGTTTTTCAGTATGCAGTTTACCAGTGGTTTATGCTTCTGCTTTTTGTAGTAAGTGGAATCTGCGCAAAAATTACACTTCAGAAAAAAACTGTACGCGAATTTCTCCGCAATCGTGTTACTAAACTTTTAGTTCCAAGTACATTAGGTGTTATTTGTGTTCACTGGATTGCTGGCTGGCTTGAGGCTTCAATGTTTATGCCTGCTGATGTTCCTGTTGCAGTTAAAATTATCGTAAGCATCTTAAGTGGAACAGGCGGTTTGTGGTTCTGCCATGTTCTGATTATTGCATGTCTAATGCTTGCACTTGTTAAAAAAATTGATAAAAAGAATAAGCTTGAAGCGCTTGGAGAAAAATCAAATCTTCTTGTTGCAGTTCTTTTATACTTTGTTATGTTCGGAGAAGCTCAGGTAGCGAATGTTCCAATGGTAACAACATATCGCATGGCTTATTATCCGATGGGATTTATGCTCGGCTATTATGTTTTCTCAAGTGAAAAACTTCTTGCTCAGCTTAAAAAGTTCGGATGGATTTTTTTACTTGCAGGAATCGCTGCCGGCGTTTGTTACATCTTTAAGTTCTACGGAATTTATTATGCAAAATACGAAGTTCTCAACAACTGGCTCAGCGTTCTTTACGCTTGGCTTATGACTCTTGGAATTCTCGGTTTCGCACAGAACCTTCTTAATTTCGAAAATAAATTCTCAAAATATATGTCGGGTTGCGGCTGGGGAATTTACATTAACCACATCACACTTATGATTGTCATTAATTATTTGCTTATTCCATATACTTCAAATCTTTCAATTGTAACAATATACATAATTGAACTTGTTGCCTCTCTTTCTCTCAGCATCGGCTTATGGGAATTGTTAAAGCGAGTGCCGTTCTTCCGTTATGTACTTTATGGAATCAAAGGAAAGAATAAGAATGCTTAAAGAAAATATTATCAAGCTCAGAAATGTTTACGGATACAGCCAGGAAGAGGTTGCCGAAAAAATAAACATTTCAAGACAGGCTTATGCTAAATGGGAAAAAGGCGAAACAACTCCTGACATCGAAAAATGTGCAGAACTTGCAAAACTTTACGGAACTACAATTGATGCTCTGTACAATCCTGCTGATTTACCGGAAGGAATGGAGGGCGCAGAAATTCTTCCGGCGCCTAAAGGTAAACATATTTTCGGTACTGTAACAATTAATGATAAAGGCCAGATTGTAATTCCGAAGAAAGCACGGGAGATTATGGGATATAAACCTGGCGATAATCTTATTGTCCTTGGAGATGAAGAAGCTGGACTTGCACTTATGAAATCCAGCCTCTTCTTAAAAGGAATGTTCAATGCAATAAGACATGCAAAGAAAAAAGAAGATTAATCTTAACGTTTGATTATTCTAAACTTTGTTAGTTCTTAAACTTAGTTAATTCTTAACCTTTGTTTTTCTGTTGCCTTTACGCTCAGCAATCCCGGATGCAAACTCACTTGCGATTCCAAAAAATGCTGATTCTTTCTGTTCCTCCACTACTTCTGGCGGTACTTCACTTCCAAAAATTATTTTTGCCAGAAGCTTCGGGAACACCAGAAAGCCAATTGCAAAACCAATTGGAATTGAAATAATTGCACTGTAAGCCCAAACAAAATACGCACTGAAAAGACAGGTTACGAAATTCATCAGATGACCGTATTGATTTGATTTAATCAGAAAAATTACCAGAGCATAAAAAATCTGGGGGAAGAAAAACGGAGTCACGACCATTATTACAGTCGACAATGTTTTATAGATAGATTTTTTGTGCTGGAAAATTTCAGAATTAAAAATGCAGTCCTGATTGTATTCCTTTTCAATTTCTTCAGCTGTTTTAATCGGAACAAATTCTCCGCTTACAAGAAGCTTCTGGATCAGAATATTATTATCCGGGTCTTCGAGTTTATACTGATATTCACATGCAGTATCATACTGATCCTGATATGCCTGAAGATGATTCTTTGCTTTTGCAGCCTTTGCTTCATCTGTGCATTTTGCAATAAGTTCTTCCAGAACTTCCATTTTTAACTCAAGATTGTTCTTTGCTGAAATCCATGCCTTTGCAAGTTCGTATTCTTTTTTGTACATTTTTTTGCACTCCTTATGTTAAGAAGTATAGTGTATCACTGTGTCATACACTGACACAGTGATACAAAATTTTTACTTTTTTTTATGTTTTTTATGTTTTTTACATATTTTTTCACCATTTTTTTCACTTGATCTTTTTGCGTTATTTCCTCTTATCTCGTTATTTTCTCTTTTCCCGTTACTTCCATAAAAACTGCAATTCTGTTATGTTATTAACATCATTCAAAAGACAGTTCGAAGTCCTTCCTGTCGTTAAACAAAACCAGGTCAACTCAAAACCGTGAGGGTCGTAAAAATTCCCTTACCAGACAATACCTCATTTTTTAATGATTGGAATCTCTCGCACAAGGAGGTTCAAAATGAATGAATTATTATTAATTATCTCTTTATTGGTTTCCTTTGGGGCAACATTTGTATTTATGCGCCTTTTTGGAAAAGCAGGCTTGTATGCATGGATTGCAATTTCGGCAATTCTTGCAAACATTGAAGTTACAGTTCTTGTTAATGCTTTCGGAATGGAACAGACCTTGGGAAACACTTTGTTCGCCGCAAGTTTTCTTGCAACAGATATCCTGAGTGAAATCTACGGCAAAAAAGATGCTGACAGAGGCGTTTACATCGGAATTATTACAACCGTGATGTTTATTGTTTTCTCACTTCTTTGGACAAACTACATTCCTTCAGAAAACGACTGGGCAATGCCTTCGATTAAATCACTGTTCTCAAGCACACCACGCATTCTCATTGCAAGTCTTGCCGGTTATGCAATTTCTGAAAAGCTCGATGTATGGCTTTACCACAAATGGTGGAACCTCACAGAGAAGAAGACAGGCGATCACAACAAATTCCTCTGGTTTAGAAACAACTTCTCTACTTTGATTTCTCAGTTTATCAACATTGTTGTCTTTAACTTTGGTGCTTTCTATGGAACAATTCCTTTTGCAACTCTCGTAGAAATTACCGGTGCCTGTTATGTAATCTATATCGTTACAAGTTTGCTTGATACACCATTCGTTTATTTTGCACGCAAGTTTGCAAAGAAAGACTAATTTATGATTAACTCTTATATATTTGCAGATTTTAAGTTATAATTTATTCAGGAATTAAACGTGAAGAAAATCAAACTTAAGTCTGCAAATAATTATCGCGATCTTGGCAACATAAAATTAAAAGATGGATCTATTCTTCCGACAGGAAAATATTTTCGCGGTAAAACATTATTTAAACTTAAAGAAAAAGATATTACAACTCTCGTCGAAAAATATCACCTTAAAACAATCATCGATCTTAGAACAGACAAGGAACTTTCAGAAAAACCAAATCCTGAAATTCCTGGCGTAACAATTCTTCATATGCCTATTTTTGATGAAAACAAAGCAGGCGTTTCGCGCGATAAAAAATCTGTCAGTCTTGAATCCTTGAAAATTTCTCCACCTATGGTAGAGGTTTACAAAACAATGGCAGACAAGGAATGTACTGAGAACATTAAAAAAATTCTTGAAACCATTCTTTCTTTAAAAGACGATCAGCTTCCTGTTCTGTTTCACTGTTCTGCAGGTAAAGACAGAACCGGTGTTATTTCTGCGCTTCTTCTCCGTTATCTTGGTGCTGAAGACGAAGACATTTACAAAGACTATCTTTATACAAATCACGAAACTGGAATTGTTCCTTACATTCTGTGTCCGATTTTCTTCCTTGTTTTCTGGAACATGCGTCTTACTAAAAAATTGAATCAGGTTTTTAAGGCCGACAAATCTTACCTTGACGGATTCCTCAAGGAAATTGAAAAGCAATACGAGTCGATTGATAAATTCCTTGAGACATTAGATGTAAAATAAGGCATCAGACTTAAAGTTTTTTATAATTGCTTTCATTTATTGTAAGCGGCATCATGAACGCCACTGATTGCGCGGCCTGATGGTTCATCCATGTTCTTCCATGCTGCATCCCATTCGAGAGCTTTTGCTGTTGAACATGCAACACCTGCTTCGTGTGGAACTACTTTTGCTGCGCTGTCTGATGGGAACAGGCGGCTGTAGATTTCGCGGTAGTAGTATTCCTCTTTTGTTTTTGGAGGATTTACAGGGAAGCGGTTTTCGCGGCGTGCGAATTCTGCGTCGCTTACTTTTTCTTCTGTCATTTTCTTAAGTGTGTCGATCCAGTTGTAACCAACACCGTCAGAGAACTGTTCCTTTTGGCGCCATGCAATGTTTTCTGGGAGCATATCTTCGAATGCTTTACGGATGATCCATTTTTCCATGCGCTGTTTACCGTCTGGCATTTTGATGTTCATCTTGTCAGATGGGTTTAAGCGCATTGCGATGTCGATAAAATCTTTGTCAAGGAATGGAACACGACCTTCAACGCCCCAAGCCATGAGGGATTTGTTTGCGCGGAGACAGTCGTAAAGATGAAGCTTGCTCATTTTACGAACAAGTTCTTCGTGAAATTCCTGAGCGTTTGGTGCCTTGTGGAAGTACAAGTAACCACCAAAGAGTTCGTCACTTCCTTCACCTGAAAGAACCATTTTGATACCCATTGATTTAATAACACGAGCCAAAAGGTACATTGGAGTTGAAGCACGAACTGTTGTAATGTCGTATGTTTCGATGTGATAAATTACATCTGGAAGTGCATCCAAAGCTTCCTGAATCGTAAAGTGAACTTCGTGGTGAACTGTTCCAATATAGTCAGCGGCTTTCTGAGCTGCAATCAAGTCAGGAGAACCTTCAAGTCCTACTGCAAATGAGTGAAGCTGTGGCCACCAGGCTGCTTCTTTAGAATCTGATTCAACACGTTTTTTAGAGAACTTCTGTGTGATGGCTGCGATGATTGATGAGTCCAAACCTCCAGAAAGAAGTACACCATAAGGAACGTCTGACATAAGCTGAGATTTAACTGCTGTTTCAAGTCCGTTCTTAACTTTTTCGATAACTGCAGGATTGATAACTTCACCTTTGTCATCTGTTGCTTTTGCATTATCTTTTACTGCATCGAAAGATTCCCAGTCGCGAGTGTACCAGCGCTTTGGTTTTGAATCTTTTGAATAGAAGTAATGTCCGTTAGGAAATTCTTCGATTGTCTGGCATTCACCTTCGAGGGCTTTAAGTTCTGATGCAACGTAATAGCGGCCCTGTTTATCCCAGCCCTGATAAAGTGGAATTACACCGATTTCGTCACGGCCGATTAAATATACATCGTTTTCAGAATCGTAAAGTGCGAATGCAAAAATTCCACTTAACTCTTCAAGCATTGCCTTAAAGTCGCTTCCTGCATCACGATATTTTTTATACAAAGGAATAATTGCTTCACAGTCAGATCCAGTTTGGAACTGATACTTTCCTTCAAACTGTTTGCGAATATCTTTATGGTTATAAATCTCACCGTTTGCAGCGAGAATAATTTTCTGGTCATCACTTACAAGTGGCTGTTTACCAGAAAGAGGATCTACAATCGAAAGGCGTTCATGACTGAGAATAGCATTATTACCAGTGTAGACTCCGCTCCAGTCTGGCCCACGATGTCTAATCTTCTTTGACATATCGAGAACCTGATTTCTGAGTTCTTCCTTCAAGCCTTCATTTATAGGCTGACTTCCAGAACTTAAATCAAAAGCACCAACAAATCCACACATATAATACCTCCAGTAATTTGTTAAATGGACAAAAAAAGAGGTCGTAGACAAGACCTTGTGCGGTTTGCACAAAATGTTATCTACGACCTCTTCGCCGTTTGTATATATTAATTTATTACTTATTAAAAATAAATTCAAGTTTAAATTTACTTTTAATTATTTTCTTTTTGAAGATTATTCTGATAAAAAGAAATGGGCAGAGAAAATGCTTGTAAACATCGCTAAAGGCGGTTCCTTCTCTTCTGACAGAACAATTGATCAATACAACAAAGACATCTGGAAGTTATAAGTTCCTTCATCTGATGCATTGAAAATTGAGTGCATTTTCACACTTCAAAATTCAGAAGGGCTTTTATTTATGGCTTTAATCAGATATTAGAATTTATGCTGATATCTGATTACTACTCTGTTGAAGAACCATTCATAACCGTCATAAGTTAAAAGCGGTTCAATATATCCGTTTTCATGTGCTTCTTTAAAGCTCTGTCTTGTTTTGAAAGTTGCCATTATTGTCAAGTTGTCCTTTGCGCCAAATGAGAACTGACACAATGGATTGATGCTGAGAGCTTTAAAGTCGCCTTTGTAACCTGTGTATTTTCCGTAGTCTGAAGCGCTGTAATGTCCGTCAAGTTCAAACATTACACCAACACGGCTTAATACCATCGGCATCTGGTATGCAAGAATAAGTGACTGGTAATTACAAATTCCGTTTGCCATATTTTTTGTAGCCTGCCACATCCAGATGTCGCCGTTAGCTACGTTTGAAAGTCCTTCGTAATAAACCTGGTAAGTATACATAATCTGAAAGTGATTCCAGTCACCCTGCCAGATTGCTCCTGTATCAAATTGGAACACGCCCTGAGCATACCATTTTAAAAGCCATGATTCAAACGGCTTGAAGGCAGTGTACATATCATAACCGTTCCATTCGCCGGCACCTATAATTCCCATAAGGTCCCAGCCTGTACCAGCCTGAGCACCTGCACTGAATACAAGAAAAGGAAGCGGCGAGAAATCAACATGAATACCAGGTTTAATTGAAACAGGTGTCAATTCTGCATTTCCCTGAAGGTTTACGTAAGCTCCGTTCAAAAGCCAGTGATCACCAAGCGGTGTATTAATTTTATAGTTCACGTCGCCGATAATGCGGCCTTCAAGACTTTCGTAGAATCCTGTTAAAGGCGCATAGTGGTTTCCGCCAGCAATAAAGCTTGCATGCGGATGATATGCAAAGTCTACAGTCAGGTTAATGTCGAGCGGATTGGATTTTTCCTGTGAAAAAACTGCTGCAGGAATAAGAAGTCCCATAACAATCGATAAAAACTTTTTGTTCATATTCATTCCTTTTTGATATTTACTATATCATTGTGATAGTATTACTATCGATTATTATACATCATCTTTCTTTTTTGTCTAGAAAAATTTTATGGGAATTTTCAATTATCCTGAATTTTGATAAATGAGCCGTTTTTTGTCTTTTTTACGTTCACGATTGAATTTATAAAATCCGGATTCTGGAGTCCTTCGACATGACTGATGAGGCCAACCATTTTTGTTTCACCAAGTTCTGTAAGAACCTCCATTGCTTTATCCATATTTTCAGGATCGAGTGTTCCAAAACCTTCATCAATGAAAAGTGAATCAAGCTGAATACCGCCATTGTTATTCTGAACAACATCTGTAAGTGCAAGTGCAAGACTGATGCTGGCCTCAAATATTTCACCGCCACTCAAATCCGAAGGTTCTGACATCGTTCCTGTATACTTATCAATTATTACAAGATCGAGCCCTTTATAACCGCCGCCTGATACTTCAGAAATATCTTTGAGCTTGAACTGAAAGCGCCCGTTTGAAATATCTTCAAATCGTTTTGACGCAAAATTAACAACCTGTTCAAAATACATTCCAAGTGCCCATGTATCAAACTGAATCTTGAGCGGATTTTTTCCGTTTAAATCGTTGTTGAGTTTTAACAATGGTTCATTTTCTTTCTGCAAAGTTTCATATCGCTTCTGTGAAGTTTTTACTTTTGCATATGCAGTTTTGTATTTATTGTACTGCTCTGTTTTTTCAGAAAGAACCTGATGGTTACAATCATATTTTTCAGAAAGTTCTTCGAGCAATTTGTCAGTTTTTAAAAGTTCAATTTTTAATCCGTCGGATGGTGTTGTCTTCTTTGAATTTTTTACAGCATCTTCTGCAGACTTAAGATTTTCATTGTATTCGTTTAAATCATCACGCAAAGCGGAAAGTTCATCCGGATCAATCATTGCGTTTTCAACTGCTTTAGCTGTTTTAAAATCAGAAGTTTCAATTTTTAAATTTAACGCTTCAACTGCTTTATCAAGTTTTTCTTTTGATGATGCAAGAGTTTTTTCGCACTGAACAACTTTTGCATCAACACCAGAAAGATCATTTTTTGCATCAGTCAGATTTTCAAACCAGTCATTATATTTTTCTGAATCAGTTTTATGTTTTTTATTCAGCTCACGAAATTTCTTATTAAGCGATTCATATGTTTCGCCTTCACCGATTGTTTTTACAAGTGCTTCTTTCTGAGCCTTTGCGGTCTTAAAATCAGCTTCGGCTTTTGAAAGCATATCCTTAATTGAATCGTATGAAGTTTTTAATTCTTCCATCTTATTCTGACTTACAATCAGATTGTTTTTTTCTTTATCTTTTGCGGCAAACTCTTTTTGAGCCGCAGAAAGTTCCTGTTCAATAATTTTTGTTTCACGTATATCTTTAAGTTCTTCAAGCTGGTTTTCAAGGTTAGCCTGGTTTGCATGTTCTCCTGCAAGTTCTCTTACAAGGGAATCTTTACTTCTCTGAAGCTGTTTAAGTGAACCTTCGGTCGTCTTGAGAAGTTCATCTTCGTTAAGAAGGCCTTCAGGTTTTTCTGCTTTATGCGGATGCTCTGTTGAACCACATACAGGACATGGACAGCCTTTTTTTAATTTTGAAGAAATTGTATAAGCTGAATGCTTTATTTTGTTTTCTTCGATCTTTTTTTTGAGTTCTTCGACAGTTTCATTTGTACGGTTATAACTTTCTTCTGCGGCTTCACTTTCTTTTTCGAGCTGTTTTACTTTTTTAAGACAGGTTGAAAGTGTTGTTTTTAAGTCATCCCTTTTTGCTGCAGCCTGCTTTTCATTTTCAAGGGAATTTATTTTTGCCTGCAGTTCTGAAATTTTTTCTGTTACTTCATTTATCAAAGCTTCAACTTTTTTTCCGTTAAGTGAATCCTGAAGAACCTTTAACTTTTCTGCTACATTTGTTTTTTCTGTTTCGTATTTATTTTTGATTTTTTCTGAGGCATCAGCTTTGCCTGTAAGATTTTTTAGTTCAGAAGCAGATTCACATTTTTTTTCAAGAAGTGTAATTTCTTTTTTTTGCTTTTCAATTTCAGTTTTTAACAAATCCATTTCTGGCTTGAAGCTGTTCAATTCCTTTAAGGTTTTATCTGCCTGAACTTTTTCTTCTCTTGCAGCTTTTAATTCTTCTTCAGCATCACTTTTATTTTCTTCAGCATCATTTCTAGCCTCAATGAATTTCGAAAAACTGTTTGCTTTTTCTGCTGCTTCAATTTTTTTTGCAAGCGCTGCAAATTCTTTTTTCTGTTCCTTTAATTCGTTGAGTTTTATAACATTGCTTTCTGCTACAATTGCATCTTCAAGTTCTGATTTGAGATTTGCTTTTAATACCGATGCATTTCTTCGTTCTTCAATTGCATTCGCTTCTATCTGCTTTAAATTTTCAATTTCGGTTTCAAAAACTTTGATGTCCCGTTCTGCATTTGAAAGATCAATGTTTTTTGCATTGTCTTTAATTACGCTTTCAATATCTTTGAGTTCTGCTTCATTCAATTTAATTTTTTCAGAAACACGACTCATTATTGAAGAATAAAAGTCTACCGGAAAAATTTCTCGAAGAATTTCACCCCGTTCTTTTGAACTCTGTTTTAAGAAATCAGCAAAGGCTCCCTGCGGCAGCAAAACGATTTTTGAAAATTCATCTATCTTTAGTCCGATAATTTTTTCAAGTTTATCATCCGGATCATCAATCGAAATCCACTCACTACCAGTCTTTTTTTCAAGACTGACAACTTTTTCGACAAGCTTGCTTCTTCCTTTACTATCACGAACAGACTTCGGAATCGTTCTGAAAACTTTATAAACTTCCTGACCTACAGAAAATTTAAATTCAACTGAAAACTTTGCCGTCTTATCTTCTTCACTGACATAACGACTTCTTAAATGAAGTTCGTTACCTTTTCGATTACCACTTAATTTTCCGTAAAGAGCAAAAGTGATTGCGTCAAAGATAAAAGTTTTTCCTGCTCCTGTGTCGCCTGTAATTAAAAATAAATTTTCAAGCTGAGTAAAATCAAGAGTTTCGTTTTTATAAGGTCCGATATTTTCAAGAGATAATTTTAACGGTCTCATTATTCAGCTCCTTTTTCAACTGCTTTTGCTTCTTTGATAAAAAGTTTTTTCTCTAAAGTAACAACATCTTTCTCAAGTTCTTCATCAGAATAAATATCGCTTAAAAATTGATTGAAAATTTTTACAGGATCACGAGATTCCATTGCCTCTTTTCTCTGCTGCAAGCTTCCGGAATTTTCCTGCGCTTTCGAACCTTTTAATATCAAGCTTAAAAGATTTGGCATTATACTCTGCAGAATTGTGTACGCTCCCGGCTGAATTACATCATCTGTCAATGTAACTTCAATGTAATAATTTTTATATTTTTTTATTTCATCTGCTCGTTCGTTCAAAAATTCTGCGAGCTTTCCTTCAAGTTTAATTATTGGATGCAGTGCTTTAAAAGGAATTTTGACAGCCTCTGCAGTTTTTGTTTCTGCACAAATGTTTACATCAAGCATAAAGGTTTCTGGACTGTCGTCAAAATTGTATGGCAGCGGAGAACCGGAATATGCAATCGTATGATTTTTATTGCAGTACTGAAAACGGTGAATGTGACCTAAAGCTCCATAAGTAAAACCATTGAATACAGAAACATTAACCTGCTCCGCAGTTCCGACATAACTTCGTTCCGAAGCGGCAAGCTTTGTTCCGATTGAATACAAATGTGCACAGACAACTGCAGGAATTTCACTGTAATTTTTTTTATGACCTTCAAGAATTTTTGTACATGCAGCTTCGTATAATTCCTGCTGCTGTCTTAACGGTTTATCATCAGTTGATTCAATACTTAAAGGCGACAAGAATGGAATCTGATAGACTGCAACATTTTCTTTATCATTGGAAAGAATTACAGGTTCTGATAAATTTTTTGTATTTGTGCAGAAGTGAATATTCTGCTTCTCGAAAATTTTTGCGCCATAAGAAAGACGTGAGGAGCTGTCATGATTCCCTGAGAGAAAAAACATGTGAACGGAAGGATGTTCAGAATTCATTTGGGCAATAAAAGAACTTAAGAGCTCTGTAGCTTCCTGACTTGGAACAGCTCTGTCGTAAATATCACCAGGAACTAAAAGTGCAGAATATGGATTTTTTTCTTCCTCTGCTTTTTTAATCTGTCCGATAATCTGATCAAGAATGAACTGCTGGTCTTCGATAAGATTTTTTTCGTGGAATATTTTTCCAAGATGCCAGTCACTTGTCTGTAAGAAGCGCATTTTCCCTCCAATAGTTGCCTTACTTGAAAATAGCAGACAGGTATGCAGTTGTCAACAAAATCCATTCTTTTTTTTAAAATAAAAATCCCCGGACAGCGAACCATCCAGGGAATTTAATTTCATTATAAATAATACCAGTTTACCAGCATCATAACGCTTACCAGCATTCTAACCACCAACACAGAGAATGTGCTTAGTCCTGAAGAGCTTCGTAACCTTCTTCACCAGTTCTTACTTTTACAACATTTTCAACATCGTAAACGAAGATCTTTCCGTCACCAATGTTTCCTGTGTAAAGAACTTCCTTAGCAGCTGTGATTACCAAGTCTACTGGAACTTCTGATACTACGATATCAACCTTGATCTTTGGAAGAAGTGTCATATCAATTTCAGCACCGCGGTACTTCTGTGTCTTTCCATGCTGGATACCACAACCAAGTACATTTGTTACTGTCATACCTGTTACGTTGATGTCGTTCATTGCAGCCTTAAGTTCGTCGAACTTGCTCTGACGTGTTACGATTGTAACCATATGGAACTTAGCATCAGGCTTACTTGAAGCCTTTGTAACTGGAACTGCTTTTTCAACTGGAACAGGTTTTGCCCCACCAGCAGCACCTTCTGTCATTACCTGTGGAGCCATGATGAAGCCTGCGTAAGAAGAATCAATTCCGTGTTCAAGCTTATCAAGACCGATTGTTTCTTCTTCCTTGCTTGCTCTAAGTCCGTGGAACTTCTTAATCAAAGAGAATGTAATCAACATACAAACTGTTGTCCATGCAACAATTGCACCTTCACCAAGAGCCTGGATTCCGAAGTGATGCCATCCGCCACCGTAGAATACACCAGATTCAACATTGAACAAACCATCAGCCAAAGTACCCCAGATACCATTTGCAAAGTGAACACCTACAGCACCAACCGGGTCATCAATATGAAGCTTAAGATCAAGGAACTCGATTACAACTACTACGATAATACCTGCAACGATACCGATGATTGAAGCACCGAGTGCATCTACTGTTGCACAAGGAGCTGTGATAGCAACAAGACCTGCAAGTGAAGCGTTGAGTGTCATAGAAACATCAGGCTTACCGTTTTTGATCCATGTAAATATCATTGTTGTTACAGCAGCAAGAGCTGGAGCAATTGTAGTTGTTGTAAATACAGCAGCAAGACCACCAACACCAAGAAGTTGTGTACAAGCAGCACCGTTGAATCCGTACCATCCGAACCAAAGGATGAATGTTCCGAGTGCACCAAGTGTTAATGAGTGACCTGGAATAGCGTGAACCTTTGTTACCTTTCCAGCTTTGTCATATGAATATTTACCGATACGTGGTCCAAGGAAAATTGCACCGATCAAAGCAGCAGTACCACCAACTGAGTGGATTGCTGCAGATCCTGCAAAGTCAACAAAACCAAGCTGTACCAACCAGCCCTGTGAGTTCCAGACCCATCCGGCTTCGATTGGATATACAACAGCAGAAATAACTGCTGAATAAATACAATATGCACTGAACTTTGTTCTTTCAGCCATTGAACCAGAAACGATTGTAGCTGCTGTTGCACAGAATACAAGGTTGAAAACGAAAGCTGACCAGTCAAGTTCAGCGAAGTTTGTAAACAACTGAAGGTTTGGTTTACCAATAAAACCAAAAAAATAGTTTTCGCTCATCATCAAGCCAAAACCAAGCAACATAAACATTGGTGTACCGATACAGAAGTCCATCATGTTTTTCATGATGATGTTACCAGCGTTCTTAGCGCGAGTAAAACCTGTTTCTACCATTGCAAATCCACACTGCATAAAGAATACTAATGCAGCACCGATGAGGAACCATACGCCCCAAACTTCACTCATAATATACCTCCTTATAGTTGAAAAAACAAAAGACGTTGATACTTCTCTTTCCTTTACTTAAGAAAACTATCGACGCCTTTGTCTTTCAATTATTTGAATGTGTTACAAACAAAAAAGAGGTCGAGGGTATTAAAACCTCGACCTCTTTGCCGTTTGATATTTCAGTTATAATAATTTTCGAAACAATTGTCAATAAAGATTATGATAATTTAACTTCTTAGTTCCGATTTTTTATAACTAAATATTATGAGCATCTTAATTTTTTTGTGCATTTTGACTATAGTTAGTTATATAAGTTTTACAAAGGGAATTTTTAAGTTCCACCAGAATTTATCATGTCAGATAAAATTATTTTAATAACAAACGATGATGGTATTTCAGCTCCAGGAATCAGAATGCTTGCAGAAGCCGCTAAAGATTTTGGTACAGTTTATGTCGTTGCTCCTGATTCTGCACAGAGTGCAATGTCACACATAACTTTACATCAAAATCAGTAATTTACATTGAAACCACAGTTTGACAAGCTTTTGAAGTACTATACATTACACTCTTTTATCTTGTGCTCACCATCACTTTAGTATATCCAATGTGCAACATTGCACATTGGAGTTTTATCCATCGGAATTCTCGGAATTTAGCAATACAAATCACAATTTGGCATTATAAGAATTTTTAAAATCTAATACAACATTGTTTAATTTGAGAAGTTCGGAAAAGTCTTCATATTTTAATGGTCCTAATACTTTTTTTTCTTTTAATATGATAAGCCAATAATAATCTTCCTTTAATCCGTCCGTATATTTATAATCTTTTGGGTAATCATACATTGAATCATTAATGTATTTTGGTCTTTGCTTAACAATTACGAATTTTATTTCTGATTTTTCATCAGATGATTTTAAATTTTCTGGAAGATTTCTGTTGTTTCGACGTGAAACCCTCCAGTTTTCTTATTAAAAAATGCCATTCTCCCATCAATTTCAATTTGTGGGAGAATCAGCTTTAAGTCAGCCTTATTTACCTCTTGTCAATGGAAATCACAATTTTTACAAATTAACTGTGTTTAAGCTAATAAAGAAAAGTTACTGCTTTTAATTTGCTTGTTTTCTTCTTAAAAATTTAAATCTTTTCAATCAAATCTTTAAGCTTAATTATTTCTTCAGCATTTCTTTGTTCACTTTCTTTGTCATTATCTATCACACCTGAAAGTAATTTTATACGATATTCTAAAATTTGTTTTATTGATTGACTTTCACCATTTAATTGAAAAGAATCTTTGTAATTAATTAAGTCAAATAATTTATCCAGACCTTCTGGTTCACCCATTAAAAAAATTTCGCCAAAATATTCAGACTTATCATTGATTATCATTGGATAATTAAAAAAATCAACATCACAGTCTTTCAATCTTTGATAATTATAGACTACATAAAATATTAAATCTTCATTCAAAAGAAGTATGTCTATAGTATTACTTATAAATTTGCTTAATAAAGCATCGGGTACTTTTGAATAAATAAGTGATGAGAAATAATCTTTGCATACAGACTTTTGATTTGCAGTAAACTCTATGTCATTAATGATAAAATCTATATAGTCATTTTTATTTTTTTCAATTGCATATTTTAATACATCAAACATATAAGCTATATACTCATCTTCACTTTTAGTTTTTTTACTTTTTTCTACTATTTGAGTAAAAAAGTCTTTCTTTTCGCAAGAAATAGCATATTCAGCAATGTTTAAGTAGTCTGTATTATCTTTTAAATCAAGATTAATAGATGTTCGAATAATATTATTAAACTCCGTGATTGACCCAAGTTCTACAAAGTAGAATGATAAAGGCTTATCATTAATATAAATATCTGGTGACATTCCTCTCTCAATCAACATTATTGGAACTTCTAAGTTTTTATTATCCAAACTTACCATACATAATTCTTCAAAGTCATTTTTCGAAAATGTTTCTTTCTTATTAAGTTCATTTTCAACTTTTTTGATTTCGTTCGTTTTTATGTATGATTTAATTTTTTCTATACTTGGAGTTTCTTTGCAACCAATAAATAGAAATACAACTATACATGCAATTTGCACTACTTTATTACTCATTTCCTATCACCCTTATAATATATATTTTATCCATACTGTTATTAATTTGTTCCTTTAGTCTGTCTGCTGCGGCATTGCTTCTTACATATGGATCATGGTATAAATACCCCATTTTTTTATCAGTACCAGTTAAGTTAAAGAAATGCCCTTTTACATGTCCAATTATGTACCCATTATCACTTTCAGAAGAATTCAATGTTGCGATTGCCTTTTTTATATTTTCTGCCCCAGTTATCATCTCAATACTGATTGAACAAGATGAAACGTCTTCAATCAATTTTTTTACATTTTCAATCCCCATATCAGCATTCGATTCGTTTTTTTCGGGATCATCATTATAAATGAAATATTTATCTGAATTAGCCATTTCAGCTATAGATGTTGCTGGGATAATAACATTTTTTGGCATTCCCACTGCCCCTTTTTCGCAATACCTTCGCTTTATATCATTTGCAATATTCATCGAAGAAGTAAATAAACAACCATAATCCCCTATTGTATTCTGTTTTATTACTTCTTTAGTTTCGGGATCATATACTCCAGAAGGGGTTTTACCCATGGGTACAAGCTTATTTGGATTCAGATTTTGAAAAGCAAGATAATGTGTATGTATTATTTTCCGACCATCCGGGTCCGTATACTTCACAGGATTATTCCCCGCATAGGCATACAAATTGCCATTGATGTGATTGAATACCCCACCCATACCAGGCAAGGAGCCAGAATCTTTGGCATTTCCCTTGCCCATTTCAGGAATATATTCACCTAATGCAGGATCCGTACTAATCCACATTGAGTATTTTGGATCCAAATACCTAGCTCCATAGTAATACAAACCGGTTTCTTGGTCTACTTCTTTACCCGTAAACTTATATGGAAAGAATTCTGATCCTGAATTGTTTGTTTTCTCTACCCATGTCTCTCCATATGGTGTATATTCAATTCTCTGGTACTCCTTTCCTTCCCAGTCAGATATCATTGTAGCACTTCCAAGATGATCTGAGTGGTAATAGTACTGCTTATAAGTTTCTTCATGGGCTGTTTTCTGGTCTGCACGGGCAAGTTTTGTTACTATTCTTGTTTCTCCAAGATATACGTTCTTTGCATACTGACCGCCATATACTGAGTTTCCATTATCTGTATGTAAAGTCCACATTTTATTGAAATACAGTGTTTCAGATCCTTGAGTATACTTGTTAGACCTCTGTCCATCCTGTCCGTACACATAAGATGTTGAATAATTTGCGTCTACACTTGAAACAAGTTGATTTCTTGAGTTCCATGTATATGTTCGTCTGTATTTTCTAGGTTGATATCCACCATCTCTAGATTCATCTTTGAACAATCCCCATCCGTTGTCGGTTGAATATACATCTTCTGAGTGCTGTTCCACTTTGTAGTATGAAACATCATTTTCAGAACCGTCAAAACTTCCATCCTGTTCACAGATGATGTTTCCGTTTGCATCATATTTGTAATAACGGTTTCCTGCCTGTACAAGGCGATGTGCATAATTTTCGTCATACACATAACCGATATTGTAATTCAGGTTATCTCCGATTACTTTAAGAGGTGATACAGTTTCTTTACTGACTTTGCTCATCATATTTCCAAGCCCTTTGTCATCAAATGCAAAGTCCTGGGTATATGTTGACTTATAGTCTGGTACCGATGATATTGCAGGATAATATTCTGTATTACCTGTTACATGAATCAGCTGATAAAGATCATCGTATTCGTAACTCTGTTCCGTTCTGTAATTACCGCTTAATGTATCCATACAGTCATTTACATAACTTCTTACGTTTCCTACACGATCAAAATCATACCTGATGTTCTGATAGCTTTGACCATACTTGTTCTTGGTCTTAACTGTTTCAAGCCAGCGGCGTTCAGGATTATATGTATAGTCTGTAGCTGTTCCGTTACCATACTCGATTCTTGTTCGCTGTCCATACTGGTCATAAAGGATACGATTTACACATGTGTTATGTAATTATGAATTAATTTTTTAAATCTTGTAACGATTTATAAAAACGCCCGCTAACATCTTCAAGAACATATCCTGATTTTGTTAATGGGCTTTTTTTAGAACTTTAGTTCCCTAATTAGATTATCTTACGCTGTAAAGCAAATCGCCGTAGCTTGGTACTGGCCATTTTGCTGATGGAACGTATCCTTCAAGTTCATCAACGTTAGCACGAAGTTCGTTCATAAGTGGAATTACTTTTGTGCAGAAGTATGAAGCTACTTCACCAGCTTCTGAAACTGTCTGTGCATTGCATTCAGCTTTTTCAAGTGCCTGAACTTTGCTGTAGATTTCTGCTGTAAGAGCGCTTACTTTCTTTAAGAGTTCTGTTTCGTATGAAGCATCGATTTCTGCATCAACTGCTTTCTTTGAAGCAACAACTCCGGCAAGTTCGTTTGCATATGAGCTTGCAACAGGGAGATACAACTTTTTAGTCATATCAATCATTGTCAAAGCTTCGATGTTGATAATCTTTGAATAGTTTTCGTTCTGGATTTCAAAACGAGATTTTGCTTCAACGTCTGTAAAGATTCCGTGTTTTGCAAACATATCCATGTTCTGCTTGTCACAGAGGTGAGCAAGAGCTTCTGGGGTAGTCTTGAGGTTGAGAAGTCCGCGTGATTCAGCTTCTTTAACCCATTCATCTGAGTAACCGTTTCCGTTGAAAATGATTCTCTTGTGTTCTTTGATTGTTTTGAGAATGAGTGCAGAAACTGCAGCTTTCAAATCTTTAGCACCTTCGAGTTCATCAGCGAACTGACTCAAGATGTCAGCTACTGCTGTGTTCAACATGATGTTACAACATGCGATTGAATCATTTGATCCAAGTGAACGGAATTCGAACTTGTTACCAGTGAAGGCAAATGGTGAAGTTCTGTTACGGTCTGTTGTATCTTTATTAAAGTCTGGGAGAACTGTTACGCCAATCTGCATCTTTTCTTTTGCATGTGCACCGTAAGGTTTTCCTGATTCGAGTGCTTCGAGGATTGCAGTAAGTTCATCTCCCAAGAAGATTGAGATGATAGCTGGAGGTGCTTCGTTAGCTCCAAGACGATGATCGTTTCCTGCAGATGCAACAGAAATACGAAGGAGATCCTGGTGTTCATCTACAGCGCGGATAACTGCTGCAAGGAACAAAAGGAACTGTGCGTTCTGGTCAGGTGTTGCACCTGGATCGAGAAGGTTCTTTCCTGTGTTTGTAGAAATTGACCAGTTGTTATGTTTACCAGATCCGTTAACTCCGGCAAATGGTTTTTCGTGAAGGAGACAAACCATTCCGTGTTTTGATGCAACTTTGCGCATCATTTCCATTGTTAACTGGTTGTGGTCACAAGCAAGGTTTGTTGTTGAGAATATTGGTGCAAGTTCGTGCTGTGCAGGAGCAACTTCGTTGTGTTCTGTCTTTGCAAGGATTCCAAGCTTCCAGAGTTCTTCGTTAAGATCTTTCATGAATGCCTGAACTCTTGGTTTGATCATACCGAAGTAGTGATCTTCGAGTTCCTGTCCTTTAGGAGCTTTAGCACCGAACAATGTGCGGCCTGTGTAAATCAAGTCAGGGCGTTTGTCGTAAACTGATTTGTCTACGAGGAAGTATTCCTGTTCTGGACCTACAGTTGTTTTAACTGAAGTAACAGCTTCGTTTCCGTCAAAAAGTTTAAGAACGCGAACTGCCTGTTTTGAAATTGCTTCCATTGAGCGAAGAAGTGGAGTCTTTTTATCAAGAGCTTCACCTGTGTATGAACAGAATGCTGTAGGAATACAGAGTGTTCCGTCTTTGATGAATGCATATGAAGTTGGGTCCCATGCTGTGTAACCGCGAGCTTCGAATGTTGCACGAATTCCGCCTGATGGGAAAGAAGATGCATCAGGTTCACCCTGAACTAATTCTTTACCAGAGAATTCCATGATAATTCCGCCTTCTTTTGTAGGCTGAATGAATGCATCATGTTTTTCAGCAGTAACACCAGTCAAAGGCTGGAACCAGTGTGTAAAATGTGTTGCACCTTTTTCAATTGCCCAGTCTTTCATAGCATTAGCTACTACGTTAGCAACTGAAGGATCGAGTTTTTCTCCGCCTTCAATTGTTTTCATAAGCTGCTTATATGTTTCTTTTGGTAAGCGAGCTTTCATTGTTGCTTCGTTGAAAACGTTTTCACCGAAAATTGATGTTACTTTGTCCATAATAGACCTCCGTCTTTTTTTGCTTCAAAACAAAAGGCGCCGTGACTATTCCCAGATATGCATACTCTGAGATTAACCACGACGCCCTTGCCGAATTAATTACAAATTAAAATGTGATAAAAACAAAAAAGGTCGAAGAGAGCTCACGCTTCTTCGACCTCATTGCCGTTTGATGATTCTGTTATACAGCGATAAAAAAAAACTGTCAATATTAAAAAATATATTTTCGAAAAAAAATCGCCACCCGAAAGTAGCGATTCATATTCAGAAATTAATTATTTCCAAGGATTTTTACGAATGAATGTATCGTTGCGTTCATATCCAACTGAAATAATTGTAACAGGTGTTTCACAATAGTCTTCGATGAACTTGATATAATCTTTTGCCTGTTCTGGAAGTTCTTCGTAAGAACGGCAGTTCTTAAGTTCTTTCTTCCATCCAGTGAATTTTTTAAGAATAGGTTTTGCAGCTTCCATGTCTTTTACGTTTGCAGGGAAGTCTGTTACTTCTTTACCGTTGATATCGTAAGCAACACAAGCTTCGATCTGATCCATTGCATCGTAAATATCAAGGTGAGTAAGAACAAGACCGTCAAGTGAGTTAACACGACAAGCATAACGGAGAGCAACGAGGTCAAGGTAACCACAACGGCGAGCGCGTCCAGTTGTTACACCGTATTCACGACCAGTGTCGCGAACGTACTGACAAAGTTCACCTTCACTTTCGTTGTTGAATTCTGTAGGCATTGGACCGTTACCAACACGAGTCTGGTAAGCCTTGAATACACCTACAATCTGATCGAGGTCGTGAGGTCCGATTCCACAACCAGAAGAAGCACCTGCAGCACAAGAAGCTCCAGAACTTACATATGGATATGTACCGCTGTCGATGTCAAGCATAGCACCCTGAGCACCTTCAAACAAAATGTTTTCGCCTTTAACCTTGTGCATTTCTGCAGCCATGTTAACGCGCATGCTCAAAAGCTGATCTCTGTATTTATCAAGGTAAGCCTTGTCTTCGCCGTCAAACTCAGCCATTTTTTCTGGCCAGTCAAGGTCAGCAAGACGAACACCGTCACGGTGAGCTTTTTCAGCATAAGCGATTCCCATTCCGCGACCTGTTGTACCGATTGGACGTTTTCGAGCTGCATCGCGATCTTTGTCCATCTGACGGTAGCGAGGAAGAATCAACTGTGCACGGTCAGAAATAAAAACACGACCTTCCCAGTTAATTCCATTTTCTTTCAACATCTGCAATTCGTTGAAGAAAGCTTCAGCATCAATAACCATTCCTGAACCAAGGAATACTTTTTTATCGTTATAGAGGATTCCAGATGGAACCTGGTGAAGGGCATACTGTTTTCCGTCAACTACGATTGTGTGACCAGCATTTGGACCACCAGCATAGCGAACAACATATTTAGCATCTTCAGCAAGGTAATCTACGATTTTACCTTTTCCTTCATCTCCCCACTGGGCACCAATTACAACTACGTTCATTTAAAATAACCTCCGCGAATTTCACAAGTCGCTTACAACCCATTATATAGCAAAAAAAAGTGGGTTTCAATTACCTTCAGATGTAAATGGGTTAATTATCCTGACCCCTTCAATCTGCTGTAGGCAAATTCATTTGACATGAATTAATGATTTTCTTCAAACCAGTTTTCGAGCTTTAACGAAAATTTTTCTTCGATTTCAGAAAAATGTCTGGAATTTCTTGTAACAAGAATCATATCTTCTGCAATTGCTGTGGCTGCAATCTGAGTGTCGGCATAGGGGAGATTATGACCGGATTCTTCTATGGCTGAACGAATCTTTGCATGAATTTCTGCTGCACTTTTTGTAAAATTTATTATAGGAAAAGACTGTTCCACATCATCGTATACATATTTTGAAAGTTCTTTTTTACGAAGTCCTTCCGGTAATCGTTCCAAACCGTAAACAAGTTCGTGCCAGGTTAAAACACTTATAGCCATATCCGAGGAATGTTCACCGATTTTTTTTATAACCTTAAAATCTGGCGCAAACTTTACAATTTCTGAAATAATATTTGTATCAAGAAGATAATGTGGTAAATCCCCGCTATTCATGGTTGCTCTCCATTATTCCATCCCAGACATTATCTTCAAAAAAAGCGTTTGTATCTTTGCAGCGTGCATTATTAAAAAGTTGCTCCACCTCAGAATCAGAATACAAATCCTTATTGCGTTCATGAAAATCTTTTACCCGATCAAGAAAAGACATGTGAGAACGATTTTTGCTTGCTTGATTCAAAAGTTTATTGTAATCATCAACAGAAATTACAACTGCTACTTCTTTATTCCGCCTTGAAAGAAAAACCGGCCCTTCAGCCTCTGCCTTGTGAATATAAAACGGTAACTTATTTTTAGCCTCGAAAACTGGTATCGCTTCTGACATACATGCCTCGTTTTTATGTGGAATTTGTATTTAATGAAATTATAGAATGCTATAGCTATTTCGTCAATTTTATATAGCTATAAAAAAACCCCCGCACTTGCGGAGGCTTTGACTTTAATTAGTAACTGTTATCTGATGGAACGACAAACACAGAAACCAGGGAGATTACCCCTGGCTATTAATACTGCTGTATTCATGCAAAATTTACTTTCCGTACTTAGCCTTAATTCTTTCAACTGCTTCGATTGTGCGTTCTTTGTTGCCGAATGCTGTCAGGCGCAAAAAGCCTTCACCGCATTTACCGAAGCCTGAGCCTGGAGTTCCTACGACGTTGCATTGGTCGAGAAGTTCGTCGAAGAATGACCATGAAGTATAGCCTTCTGGTACTTTGAACCAGATGTATGGGGAATAAATTCCGCCGTAGCATTTGAAGCCTGCTTCTGTAAGGCCGTCAAAAATGATTTTTGCGTTAGCGCGGTAGTAGTTCAAATTTTCCTGAATCTGTTTCTGACCGATGTCGGAATAAATTGCTTCGGCCGCGCGCTGTGTGATATATGAAACGCCGTTGAACTTTGTTGACTGGCGGCGGAACCACATTGCGTTGAGTTCAGTTCCATCAAATACAAGGTCATGTGGAACTACGGTATAACCACAGCGTACTCCAGTAAAGCCTGCAGTTTTTGAGAATGAACGGAGCTCGATTGCACAAGTGCGTGCACCTTCGATTTCGTAAATTGATTTTGGAATTGAATTGTCTGTGATGAATGCTTCGTAAGCTGCATCAAAGAGAATTACCGAGTGATGTTTGTTTGCGTAATCAACCCATTCCTTTAACTGTTCGCGAGTTGCAACTGATCCGGTCGGATTGTTTGGAAAGCACAAATAAATAATGTCTGGAACTTCGTCGCCTTCAGCAGGAACTTTTGGACTGAAACCGTTTTCTTCTGTACAAGGCATGATGATTACATTATTTTTGCGGCCGTACATAATGTTAGTATCAAGATAAACTGGATAAACAGGATCACAGATTGCAACTTTGTTATCAACAGAAAAAATATCACCGATGTTTCCACAGTCAGATTTTGCACCGTCTGACAAAAAGATTTCTGATTTATCCATTTTGATTCCACGGTCTGTAAAATCGTATTTCAAAATCTTTTCGATAATAAAATCATATCCAGTTTCTGGTGGATATCCACGGAATGTTTTTTCATCTGCCATTTCATCAACAGCCTTGTACATTGCTTCGATAACTGCAGGACACAAAGGTTTTGTTACATCCCCGATTGAAAGTTTGATGACATCAGCTTCTGGATGTGCTGCCTGATATTCGCGCTGCTTTTTTCCTACTGTTGAAAAAAGATAATTTGCTTCAAGGTCAAGAAAGTTCTTGTTGATCTTCATAATAGCTCCTGTATTTTCCTGCGGGAATTTTTTTCGCCCGTAAATTTTTTAAACAAAAAAAGAGGTCGTAGACTTTGCCGCGATGTTGTCTGATGACAGTTTCGCTAAAAAATCTACGACCTCTTTGCCGTTTTCATATTATTTATATTAATTATTCTCTGGTGTAATTGTCAATTACTTAATGACAGCCTGCTGCATCTGCATTGTTGTGATTGCAGCTGCATGAGATTCCGGTGTAACGCAGGCGCAGAGATTTTTGTAAACTGTAATTGCAAGTTCCGGGAATGCAGCTTTAATCGCAGCGTAATTTGAAGCGACACAGATTCCTGTACAAGTTCCACACATCTGAATATCTTCTACATTGGAATCATTCATAGACTTTTCAAAAAATTCTTTCCAGCCTGCAAAACCAAATGACGGTTTATTTACATATTTATCTGTCACAGCCGCGATTGGTTCTACAACCTGCCAGCCATCACTGTTTTCAATACAGTGGGGAACAGGAAGATTTTTTCCTTCCTGAGTCTCAAGGTAATTTTCCTGATGTGTGTCACGGGTTGCGATGATTGTGTAGCCCTTTGCTTTGAGTTCTTTTGCTTTTTCTACAATTGCAGGAATCATTTCTGTTGCCGCATCATTTTTTAATGCACCTGTTGTAAAATCATTCTGCATGTCGATGATGATAAAATATTTTGACATTTAATTTTCCTCTGTATCCTTATATTCATTTATCAGGTTTTCTAATTCACTGATAAAGTTTCTATTTTCTTCAGCAAACCGATTTAATTCATCTTCAGATATACTTGTCATATTACGTAACTTAATTTCGAAGTGTGCGAAATCAATTATTGAGAGAATTTCTCCTTCCATCCACTCTAATCTAGAATCAGGTGAAACACCATTATCAAACAACATTCTTATCGCTTCGATGTTATGACTGCTGATTGCCCACTGAAGTGCAGATGTTCCACTATAATTCAATTTTGAAAAATCAAGATATTTTCTCATCTCATTAACCATTTCTGTAGAATAATTTCTTACTATCAGATCAACAAGTTTTTCATCCTGCTGTAATATCTCAATAATTTTTTTATTTGAAAAAAAGGAATCTATGTTTTTTTGATTTTTAGAATCCCAAAGATTATCAATCAAATCTATTAAATCTATCTGTTCAAGAATTTCTGGTGAAAGGGAATTTAGAATTTCACTGAAATATTCTCCATGATGCTCAACTAAAATTCGTGACAATAAGTTATAGCCATTATCTGTATACAGAGATTCCTTTGTAATTCCTTGTTCTATAATGTAATTTATAAAATCATCCCGACGATATCTTATTGCAAGCTGTAACAAAGTTCTTGAATATTTGAAGCCGTCACTTTCTTCAAATATTGATGTATTTACTGATAATCCATTTTCACAGATTAATTGAATTGTTTTGAAATCACATTTTTTGTTGTATGCAAACTCTGCAAGTTCAATAAGTTCCTTTTCTGATAGAGGTTCATTTTCTTTGAAAAGTGTTTCAATTTTTATATAATTACAGTCTAAAATTTCATTTTCAAGCCGCATCTTAAGTGGTAACTCAGGTTTCTTTTTACAAGAAATTCCAAATACTGATATCAATAATGCAACTATCAAAGTATTTACCGCAAATTTTTTCATTTATTCCTCCAATTTCTTTTCATCTTAAACAGATTCATTATCATTAACATAAAATCTTCTTTTAGATTAAATTTACAATTTGAAATATCATCAGGCAAAGCAATAAAATACAAATTGGAATCGCAAATTTATTCCACTCACCTGTTTCAATATCTGTATCAAAAAATAAATAACCAATTACGAATGAACTTATTAAGCTGACTATCATTGTGACATATAAAAACCAGTTATATATACTGATATTAAAAAAATGCCATGGTAAAAAAAAATATTCTCAAGAACACTAAAAATAGTTAAATATAACAATTTCGGTGTGATATCTACTTCATTTTTTTTCATAACTTCTCTTTCACAATAATACAATCGTCATAATTTTCTTCCAATGAAAATCTGATTCCTATTTCCAGTTAATCAATCCAAGCCCTGCAAGGCAGACGATGATTCCTACAATTTTATTCCAGCTGATTCCTTCTCTATACATAGCGCCTGATGCTTGAATCATTTTTAAGTGCATTACCAAAAACTTCTTCGCTTTTTCCAGCGCCATAAATATCTGCGTGATCAAAAAAGTTTGCGCCAAGTTCAATTGAAGTGTGAATGAACTTATTCATTTCATCCGGAGTTTTCTCAGAAAGACGCATACAGCCAGTGATGACTGCAGGAACTTTTAAATTTGTGTTTCCAAGCTTTACCTGTTTCATGATTTATTTCCTTTTAATATAGAAATGATTTACATCAGCTTTGCATAAAACGAAAACAGAATTACTGTAATAATTCCCGACACTGCAACAGAAAGGCTGCTCATTGCCCCTTCAACTTCTCCGATTTCCATTGCCTTTGCTGTTCCAAGTGCATGAGAAGAAGTTCCAATTGCAACACCTTTTGCAACCGGATGAGTAATTCTGAAAACCTTCAAAATCAATTCCGCAAAAATGTTTCCAACAATTCCAGTTATTACGATAGCTGCAACTGTTAACGACGGAATTCCTGCAAACTTTTCTGACATGGCAATGCCAATTGGAGTGGTAATTGATTTTGGAAGCAGCGCAATAAATTCCGGCTTGCTTAATCCAAAAGCAAGACACATTCCAAAAACAAGTGACAAGCTTGTTACAACACCAGAAATAATTCCAAGCAGAATCGCAAGCCAGTTGTCCTTCAATTTTTCAAACTGCTCATAAAGAGGAATTGCAAGACAAACCGTAACTGGTGTCAGAAGAAACGAAATGAATTTTGTTCCCTGCTTGTATTTTGCAGCATCAAGTTTAAAGATCAAAATAACAGCAATACAAAGTGCTGTAGAAATTAAAAGCGGATTAAAAACCGGATGCTTAAATTTATTTTTCAGCATTACGCCAAAGGCATAGGTAATGAGAGTGAGGAACACATAAAAGAAAGTAGAATCATTTAAAAAATTTCTAAGGGTTTCCATGTTATTTTACTAGTATACTATATTAATAGTTATGAAGGAATGATATTTGACGATTTATTTTGTCTATGCTATATTTAAATAAAGGGAACGCCCGATTTTTTCGGTCGTCTCATTTGACGTTAAAAGCCGCCAGGGATTGAGACTAGGCGGCTTTTTATTTACTCTTTATTTATACAAATATGTGAGTACTGCTATAACTGTCATAATTATTGTGGCAACACAAGTCACCCAATGTATTGTACTATTTTTCTTTCTTTTCCTTCCCTTTCATCACCAGTTGAGTCACAAGACCAGTCACGATCATCACAACAAAAGTCGACACAATCGAAATCACAACAATCTGCCACCAGTGCGCCTTTAAAACATCAAGGCTTTCAAGAATACAAACTCCAGGCGGAACAAACATAATCGGCATTATATCAATGAGGAACTTTGAAGTTTCCTTCACCGCATCCATCGGAAACACCTTAAACTGCAGCGCAAAAAACATCAGTATAAGTCCATAAATAGACCCCGGAATCGGAAGCGGAATAAAATGCCCCATAACTTCCCCGATGAGAGAAATAGAAATGATAATAAGGAACTGTCTGACGAATTTCATGTTTTAAAGAATATCAATATATTCGCCAGACAAAGCCTTATTCATGCTGCGAACCGCACAGAACTTTCCGCACATACTGCAGGTGTCGCTGTGATCATCTTCTGGTTTACGGCTGTCGCGGATTGCCTTTGCTGTTTCAGGGTCCATTGCACATTCAAACTGCTTGTCCCAGTCAAGTTCACGGCGGGCGTCTGCCATTTTGTCGTCGATGTCGCGGGCATGAGGAATTCCTTTTGCGATGTCGGCTGCGTGAGCGGCAATCTTTGATGCGATAATTCCCTGCTTAACATCTTCTACATTTGGAAGTGCAAGGTGTTCTGCTGGAGTTACATAACAGAGGAACGAAGCACCGCTCATTGCTGCGACTGCGCCACCGATAGCTGCTGTAATGTGATCGTAACCAGGGGCGATGTCAGTTACCAGCGGACCGAGAACATAGAATGGTGCTCCACCGCACAATGTTTTCTGAACTTCCATGTTTGCTGCAACTTGATTAAGAGGAACATGACCCGGACCTTCAACCATTACCTGAACATTGTGAGCCCATGCACGCTTTGTAAGTTCCCCGAGACGAACAAGTTCTTCAATCTGACAGACATCAGTTGCATCAGCAAGACAACCCGGACGACATGCATCGCCGAGAGAAATTGTTACGTCATACTGTTCGCAGATGTCGAGAATCTCATCGTAACATTCGTAGAACGGATTTTCGTTTCCGGTCATGCTCATCCATGCAAAAACAAGTGAACCACCGCGGCTTACAATATTCATCTTGCGTTTATGATTTTTAATCTGTTCGATTGTCTTACGAGTGATTCCACAGTGAAGAGTTACAAAGTCAACGCCGTTTTCTGCGTGAAGGCGGACAACATCAACAAAGTCCTTTGCTGTAAGTGTTGCTAGATCTCTCTGATAGTGAATTACAGAATCGTAAACAGGAACAGTTCCGATCATGCAAGGACATTCTTCAACGAGCTTTTTTCTGAACGGTTCAGTGTTTCCGTGGCTTGAAAGATCCATGATTGCGTCTGCACCGAGTTTTACGGCGCTCAAGACTTTCTGCATTTCGATGTCGTAATCTTTGCAGTCGCGGCTGATACCGATGTTGGCATTGATTTTAGTTTTGAGCATGCTGCCCACGCCTTCTGGGTTAAGGCATTTGTGATTCTTGTTTGCACAGATTGCAACTTTTCCTTCTGCAACGAGCTGGCGAAGTTTTTCTTCTTCCATGTACTCTTTCTGTGCAACGATTTTCATCTCTGGTGTGATGATGCCTTTTCTTGCGGCATCCATTTGTGTTGTGTAATTCATAATACTTCCTTCGATGGCATTATCCAAACAGGTTCTATGGGTTTAAGGGAATTCCTATTCTCAGCCGGATTAATTCCAGCTCCCCAGTACTTTAGTTATAGCAGAAAATTAATGTTCTCTCAAGAAAGGAAGAGCTTCAACAATACAAACAACATCATAATGATTCTTTTTTGTGAGGTTATACAGGAATGGTTTTGATATATATTTCTGGAATTTTACGCAGAATTCCTGGCTTCTTTGCTTTTTCCTGCGTAGATTTCTTTTCATATTTGATGCGTAATTTTCCGGTATAAGCTAAATTTAAGTTGAATAATTCGGGCGTTCCCGCCTTCGGCGGTCGTGCTATTCCAGATTGCGCTTTCGCTTCAGCCTCCTCGGGCAAGCTCTGTGGTGGCCGCCTCCGGCGTCTTTCATAGCACTAACGCAAAATAACAACTGTCTATTTTATTTTACATGAATTTAATCTAATAAATTTGACATCACTGTTTTTTATTACTATATTAATTACATGAAAGAAACAATCCGCACACTTCGCGAAAAAAATCTGCAGTCTCAATCTGCTATTGCAGAATATTTGAACATCTCACGCCAAATGTATTTAAAATACGAATCCGGCGAAACGGAACCTCCGGTAAAGGTAATCGTTCAATTAGCCAAACTATATAAAGTTCCATATGAAACAATAATCGATAACAAATACGCAGCTCACGACACCAAATCCTGCTACGAAATCATCGATTCTCAACAAATATTTTCAGAACCATCCCCAACCTACTCAGCCTCTCCAGAAACAGTCTCATCAACAATGAACACTTTGTACCTGAGCAAATTCGAATCCTTAACCACCGAACAGAAAAATATCGTAGGAACATTAATCGACTCACTTTCATCAATGAATAAAAACTACAAAAAGAAGGGCCCACCATATCGAAAACCAGGAGGTTTGAAAGGAGAGTTTTATATGGCAGATGATTTTGATGAAACTCCGGAATGTTTTAAGGATTATATGTAATGATAATTTTAGATACGCACACATTACTGTGGTTTTTGACAGATTCTGATAAATTACCTGAAGATTTAAAAAAATATATTTCCCAAGAAAAAAACGTTTCTATCAGCATAGTTTCATTATGGGAAATTGCAATTAAAAAAAATCTAGGAAAGCTCAAAATAGATTATACAATTTCTCAATTGGAAAAATTATGTTATGAGAAAGCTGTCTCAATCCTTCCTGTTCTCCCAAAAGATCTCTATATTTTAGAAACCCTAGAACGCATTCATAACGATCCATTTGACAGAATCATAGTCTGCCAGTCAATCTCAAACTCTGCTACAATCATTTCTAAGGACTCAACGATTCCAAGATATCCTGTAAGTGTAAAGTGGGAATAAAAAACCGCCCCAGTTTTCGACACGAAAGGCGGTTTTGCTATAATCGTGGAGACAACCGACAGAGTCGGGCATTTCCTTTACCTATACCATAACACAGTTGTTACATACGGGCAATTTTTAAGCAATGTTTTTGGTTTTCCATATTTTAATTGCGTCTTTTGAATTATCATACCAACAATCAAAATCTTTACTACTTAAAGATAATTTATGTATTTCAATAATTAAATTTATAAATTCACATATTTCAATCTCATGCTCATAAATAAATTTTAAAATATCATTATACATTTCTATTGTCATCGGAATTACTGGAACAGGTTTTCCAATCCAACTTTCTCGATTCAATATAAAAAATTGCCATTTTGTTCGAACATTAATTGATGAAGAAATAAAAAGACCAAATACTTTTTTTTCATCATTATCTTTGATGAATTTATATACATGATCTATAACGCTTGAACCTTCATGCTCCCATTGTCTAACACCTGTCATCAATGAAACTTCTGGTAAAATAATATAATCGTCTGTATACAATTCCATATCTGGTGTATTTCCAATGCCAGGTGCAAAACTTTTTGGTGTTAAATCCTCTTCTATATTAAAATTTCTTTTTACCTCTTTTTCTCCTTTTATCGATATCAATGACTTCCAAGTATTTACTTCAAGCCATAATGCACTCATATCATCATCTTTCAATATGCATTCAAATCGCTCTAATATCTCAGCTCTAGCTTTTTCTGTATAAGCCAGTTCTTCCTTAAAATTCTCTTCATTCAAATTTGTTATAAAAGTTATTATGTCTTTTTCTAGAACCTTTATATCTGTATCTGATGTTTTTGAATTAAGAATTTTATCTATTATTTTTAAATTTTGTTCTATTTTTTTCTCTATCTTTGGAGTTTTTTGAATATACCTTCCATTTCCATTTTTAATCTGCCTCAATAAGTCAGTTTTTTCTTTAACTAATAGTTTTCTTTTTTCAACATTATTCCATGGCAATAGAATTGAATCCGGATCCCCAAACCATGCCATATATTCTGAAACAGTTGCAAATTTTTTTTCTAAAAATATATATTCCTCTGTTAATAATTTTACTTTCAATTTCGAATGTTCACATATTCGTAATTTAGAGAAATTTCCACGCCCATGTGAATAAAACAAACCTGTATAAATTAATGATCTAAACAACGCATCTGCATAATCAAGATATGAAGCAAGTTTATTATCCATCTTACCAAATGATTTTTCATACATTTTTATACATAAATTTTCTACTTCCCTAACTTTATTTGCTAATTTTTCATATTCGAATTTAAATTTCTTTATCGTTTCTACTGTTTTAGTAATTTGTTTTCTATCGATACAACCAAACAAAAAAACTATTTCATATTTATTTAACGAATCTAATTCCGCAAAAACTTTTAACACTATCTCCATAGGAAAAACATTCCATTTTCCGATCTCTGATGGTTTATATGTTTTATTAGGAAGATTTATTTTTAATAACTGTTTTAAGAATTCTTCATTGTCAAACTTATTTTTAATTATTAGTTTTCCTACTTGAGTATTTCTTATAATACCTTCTTCATCTACAAATCCAAAACCAAAAAATTCATATGTAGTTTTATCATTTCTTGCATCACCTTCTACTTCATTTTGATCAAATTGCCCACTTAAGTATTCTTCTAAAGATAATAATCCAATTTGTTCATTTTCATCTGAGTGTGCATTATAGTTGTATATTCTTCTAATCGGATGAATTTTATTTGCATTATACGAACTTTCCTTTTCTATATTTTCTTCATCCCAATTTCTTCCCTCTAAACTACCAAATTCCTTGTACCACTGAACTGTTCTAATGGCACTCCTTGGTTTTGTTCTCCATCCCCAGCTGGCCATTATCCTCAATCTCCATAATTCATAATAATTAGATGTTGAGTTTTTCGATTATTTCTATTTTTAAAACTCACCAAATAATTTTTTTCAAAAGTTTTTACATTAAAATCTTTATATAACTCATAAATAAAATCTGTATTTTTTATAACAAGCATAAATTTTGCTTTTGTTTTTCTTAAACATTCAGCAAGTCTTATTTGATCCTGTTTATCAAATTGATTCTTAGCATATGTAGAAAACTCAGTATCATATGGTGGATCCAAAAAAATAAAATCATTTTCTGTTAAGTCTATTACATTTAAAAACTCTGCAAAATCTAAATTTTCTATTTTGACAGTCTTTAACTGATTTTGAATTTCATCTGATTTTAGATATTCAATTTTTGTTTTAAATTTCTTTCGGTTATAACTTATACCACCATATGGAACATTAAATTTTCCTTCTTTAGAGTATCTAAACATTGATGCATAACAATATTCTCTGATAAAGAAAAAAATTGCTGCAGAAAAACTAGAGCAAGTATGTTCTTTTAAATTTAAATTATACAAATATCTAAGATACATATAAAAAGCACTTTTTAATGCAGTTTCCATAATTAAGATAATATCTGTTTCAGAAATATGTCCTTTTGCTTTAGAAATCCTTTCAGTACGATTTATTTTTGAAATTAAATTTCTATTAAGCTCTTCAGTGAAAATTCTTTTTTCCAAAAATATTTCATTTTTTAATAATGCCTTAAATTCTTTTTTATAATTATTAATAAAATCATCTACTGTTTTTTTTCTGAGATATAAGTCTATTAATTCTTCTGGGTTTTTATCAGCAAAATTTTCCAAACCAATCCAACTTTCATTTATTGTTTCTAACATTGAAAAAAAGTTTTTATCTTGCGCTTTTATCACTTTATATAGATTTATTAATTCTTCTGACTTATCATTTATAAATGATTTTTTAGTTCCAAAATTTAAAAAAACTGATCCTCCCCCTACAAAAGGTTCAACATATTTATCAAATTTTTCTGGTAAATAAGATTTTATTACTTCTAATTCTTTTTCTTTTCCACCAGCCCACTTTAATATTGGTTTTACCATTCTATTACTACCCTATTTCACTCGAAGTTACTATAATTCTATGCCTGTAACTAATGTTACACAAAAAGAAAAAATTATACTATAGTTACAAATAGCAAGCATCAAGTAACTAAAGTTCATATTATTTGAATATGGGATTTTGGAAGAAAGTTGATGAAGAGATTAAGTTTTCAGGAACTATAACTAGAAAGACTATTGCGGCTGAAACTGGAATTAATATTCAGACTATTAATCGTGCTATTGAACGAGACAGTAAGATTTATGTTGAGGAAGCTTTTAAGGTTGCAAAAGTTTTTGGGAAACCTGTTGAGTATTTTCTTGAAGGTCAGTTCATTGAAAATTCCCTTTCCGACAAAACCAAAGACGAAACAAATTCCCAGCTTTATCTTTATTCCAAACATCAGAAATTAATTTCAGCCTGCGAATCACTTTCAGAAAATGACTACCGCGCAGTCAATCTTCTAGCAAGCACTCTTGCACAAAAAATCCCTTCCTACGCCAATACTAATTACTTCACAGGCAAATAGTCTGCAAATTCACTATTCGTTTTACCAAATCGCTCTGCAGCTTCGTCAAACCAATCATGAACGCTGTCAACGGAATAGATAAAGTTGGAGCAAGTTCAGCAACAGCTTATGTTTGGATTCAGAAATAGTCTTAAAAATTTATCACCCGCGGGATTGCAGATATAAAATATAAATATGCTTTTTGGAAATTCTTTATCGAGCAGTACTCTCTTACCTGAAAAAGAAAGATGAGTAAAAATAAAGCCGCCCACTTGTCTCAGAAACATAGTTACAATTTTGAAATGCAACTATATCTATAATAACCTAAAGTAACCTATTTAAATTAAGGTTATTATAGGTTATAGTGTAAAAGGAGGATTGATTCATGGAAGACATTGTTAGCCAGATTTCAGAATTAGAAAAACAGATTTCTTTATTACCTGTCGGTTATATTTCTAAAAAGCTTATAAGTGGAAAAGAAAGGTATTATCAGCAATGGACTGAGAACGGAAAAATCAAAAGTAAATATATTAAGAATGATGAGTTGGAAGACTTTCGGGAAAAAATAGAATTGCGTAAATCTCTTCAGTCAAAACTTTCAGATTTGAAATCCTCTGCAGCATTTGTTGAAAGACTTTCTATAAAAGATGCAAAGTTTAATCTTCGGGTTATGTTCGGAAATGATCTTAAGGATTTTTCAGCCCAGACTAATGTATTTCAAAAGCGTAACTGTTATGAACAGATTCAAAAATATCTTTATAGTGAAACTCTTGATAAGGTCTGTCTTGTTTATGGGTTACGAAGAACAGGTAAGACAACAATGCTTCGTCAGTGCTTACAGGATATGAATGATACAGATTTTAATCGCAGTGTTTATATTAAGGCTACTGTTAATGACACAATGGCTTCCATGAATAAAGATTTGAAACAACTTCGGGAGTTGGGAATAAAATTTGTGTTTATAGATGAAGTAACTCTTATAAGTGACTTCATTGATTCTGCAGCTATTCTTTCTGATATTTATTCTGCCATGGGAATGAAGATTGTTCTTTCCGGTACTGATTCCTTAGGTTTCTGGCTTGCAATTCATGAAGAATTGTATGACCGTGCGGTAATGGTTCATACGACTTATATTTCTTTTGCAGAACACTCAAGACTTCTTGGAATCAATGATATTGATGAATATGTACGATATGGTGGAACTCTTAAGGCTGGTATCTGGGATTTTGATAACAAGGAAGTGAATGCAGATGATGCATCCTTTAAGGATAACGAATCAACACGTATTTATATTGATACGGCAATTTGTTCAAACATCCAGCATTCCCTTAAGTGCTATCAGGATGGAAATCATTTTAGAAATCTTTATGAACTTTACGAAAAAAAGGAACTTACAGGTGCTATTAATAAAATTATTGAAAATGAATCACATAAATTTCTTATCAATGTGCTTACTGATGACTTTAAATCTCACGACCTGCATCTTTTAGGGCGTAATCTTAGAAATGACAGGGAAGAAGAAAACCGTCTGGAAATATTTGATAATCTTGATGAAAGTTCAGTTACAAAATCACTGATGGAAATCCTTGAAATAAAGAATAAGGATTTGCAGTCTGTTGAAGTTACTGATGACCATTTGTGTGAAATAAAAGAATATCTTGAAGCATTGGATTTGCTGGAGCATAGCGATCAGAGGGCAATCGGTCGAAAGTTGAGTTTTGCAGAAAGTAATATTTTTACTCAGCCTGGAATGAGATTCTGTCAGGCAAAAGCTTTGGTTCATTCAATTCTTAAGGATGAAAAGTTTGATGAGTTGAGTAATCCTATGAAAATTTTTGTTACAGACAGACTTCTTTCTACTGTAATTGGTCATATGATGGAAGATATTGTCATTCTGGATACAAAGCGTCGATATGGGAAATCTAAGGAAGTTTTCAAACTGTATTTTGCAGCCGGTGAATTTGATATGGTTATTTACGACAGTAGAAAAGGCGAAATTGAATGTTTTGAAATTAAGCATAGTGATGAAATTATTGAAGAGCAGGCTAAACATCTTTTAAATGAAGATAATATTGCAAAAACAGAGCAGCAGTACGGAAAGGTTGTCCGAAGATGTGTGCTTTACAAAGGGGAGAGTGGTGTTGCTTCCAATGGAATTGAATATAAAAATGTGGAAGAATTTTTGAAGGAGTAGAGAAGTATTTTTTTTACTTTTTTAAATTTTTTCGAAACGTACCAAATCGCTCTGCAGCTTCGTCAAACCAATCATGAACGCTGTCAACGGAATTGTTTATTTATACATAATTGACTATTTTCTCACAAAGTACTATAACTAGCAAGGTTATAAAAAACGAGCAAGGGCGTTCGTTCAATCAGGTAAATTGTTTTTTACACGATTGAATGAGCGCCCTTTTTTTATATCCAAATCTTGCGGGTATTTTTTTTTGCCTGTTTAAACTTTTATGGAGTTTGAAATGAGCAAAGCATTTCTTGTTCTTGCTGATGGAACAGTCTTTGAAGGAACTTCAATCGGAGCAGAAGGTTCTACAATTGGAGAAACAGTTTTTACAACGGGTATTACGGGTTACTTAGAAACATTAACTGATCCAAGTTATTTCGGGCAGCTTGTTACCCAGACTTTCCCTTTAATCGGGAACTATGGTGTAATCCCTGAAGATTTCGAAAGCCGTAAATGCTTTGTCAAAGGCTACATCGTTCGCGAGCTTTGTTCCCTCCCTTCAAACTTCCGCTGCCAGTCAGATTTGGACAGCTTCTTAAAATCACAGAACATCGTAGGCATTGCAGGAATTGATACCCGTGCCTTAACTAAAAAGCTCCGCGAATCCGGCGTTATGAACGGAATGATTATTTCCGGAACAGAAAAGCCGGAAGTTACAGATTCCCTTTTAGACAAAATCAAAGCTTACCGCGTAGAAAAATCAGTAGAAACTGTTTCTGTAGCCCAGGCTGTTTCAAAAAAACAGGACTGTGTTGCAGGCTATCCAGAAATCAACCACCACATCCTCAAAAACGAAAAAGCTATCAAAATCGTACTCTGGGACTTTGGTGCAAAATACAACATCCCTCGTGAACTTGAAAAACGCAATGCCGAAGTTGTGACAGTTCCATACTCATACACAGCTGACGACATCTTAAAGCTTAATCCAGACGGAATCATGCTTTCAAACGGACCTGGTGACCCAGCCGACAACACAGGAATTATTTCTGAACTAGCAAAGCTTGTTAAATACAACCAGAACCAGATTGCTGCAGGCAAAAAACCAGTTCCTATTTTTGGAATCTGTCTCGGCCACCAGCTTTTAGCACTTTCGCGCGGCTGTAAAACTTCAAAGCTTAAATACGGTCACCGCGGCGGAAACCATCCTGTTAAAGAAGTAGAAACTGGCCGCGTATTTATTTCAAGCCAGAATCACGGATACGCTGTTGAATGCGACAGCCTTCCTTCTTATGCAAAACTTTCATTCTATAACAGTAACGATAAAACATGCGAAGGCTTAACTTACACAGACATTCCTGCCTTCAGCGTTCAGTTCCATCCGGAAGCATGTGGCGGTCCACATGATACAAACTTCCTTTTTGACAAATTCATTTCTAACATTCTTTCTAACAAGGGAGGAAACTAAAGTGCCACTTAACAAAGATATTCACAAAGTAATGGTAATCGGTTCGGGACCTATCATCATCGGTCAGGCCGCTGAATTTGACTATGCCGGAAACCAGGCCTGTAAAGCGCTCAAACAGCTTGGCCTTGAAGTTATCCTTGTTAACTCAAACCCTGCAACTTTGATGACCGACCACGCAATGGCCGACGAGATTTACCTCGAACCATTAAACGTAAAAACCCTTGAAAGAATCATTGAAAAAGAAAAACCAGACAGCCTTCTTTCTACATTAGGCGGACAAACTGGTCTTACCCTTTCAATGGAACTTGCAAAATCAGGTTTTCTTAAAAGCCATGGTGTTCAGCTCCTCGGAGCACGTCCTCTTACAATCGACAAGGCCGAAGACCGCCAGATGTTCAAAGACACAATGGAAGAAATCGGTGAACCTTGTATTCCTTCAAAAGTAGTAACAACTTACGAAGATGCACTCGACTTTGTTAACAACGGAATCGGATATCCTGCAATCATTCGTCCTGCCTTTACACTTGGCGGTACAGGCGGCGGTATTGCTTACAACGAAAAAGAGTTTGATGAAATTGCACACAACGGTTTACATCGTTCACCAATCCATCAGATTCTTGTAGAAAAATGTATTTCAGGCTGGAAAGAAGTTGAATTTGAAGTAATGCGCGATCATTCCGGAAACGTAATCACTGTATGTTCAATGGAAAACTTTGACCCGGTTGGTGTTCACACAGGTGACTCAATCGTTATCGCGCCAACTGTAACACTTGCTGATAAAGAATATCAGATGCTCCGTTCTGCTGCCCTGAACATTATTTCGGCTCTCGAAATTGAAGGCGGCTGTAACTGTCAGTTCGCATTAAACCCTGACACATTTGAATATGCCGTAATCGAAGTTAACCCTCGTGTAAGCCGTTCATCTGCTCTTGCTTCAAAAGCAACCGGTTACCCGATCGCAAAAGTTGCAGCCCTCATCGCAGTAGGCTTTAACCTTGATGAAATTCCTAACTTTGTAACAAAGAAAACTGCAGCATGTTTCGAGCCTGTTCTCGATTACGTTGTAGTTAAAATGCCAAAATTCCCGTTTGAAAAATTCGTATACGCAAGCCGCAAGCTCGGAACTCAGATGAAGGCAACCGGAGAAGTAATGGCCATCGGTCAGAACTTTGAAGAAGCAATTCTTAAAGCAGTGCGCGGTGCAGAACTTGGCGTAAGCGATTTGAACTACAAAGTATTCGCCGCAGAAAACGACGACAAAATTCGCGAACGTGTTGGTCAGTGTACTGACCAGAGAATCTTTGCAATCTATCAGGCAATTAAACGCGGCTGCATGACAGTAGAAGAAATTCACAACATAACAAAAGTTGACGAATGGTTCCTCTGGAAACTTCAGAACATTGCAAACGCAGAAAAAGCAAACGAGATGCTTGGTAAAAAAGAAATGCTTTATCCGCCTCGTTCCTTCAAAATGGTAGATACATGTGCCGGCGAATTCGACGCAGAAACACCTTACTTCTATTCGTGCACATCAGGCGACAACGAAGCCGAACAGTTCATCAAAGAACTTCATTCAGAATCATCAACCGGCAGTTCGTCGACAGAATTAAAAGCAGACTTCGATCCTGTATTCAATGGAATGACATCTGCAAAAACTGATGCTAAAAAATCAAAAGGTTCGATTGTCGTTCTCGGTTCCGGTCCAATTCGTATCGGCCAGGGAATTGAATTCGACTACTCTTCAGTTCAGTGTATCTGGGCGTTGAAAAAACTCGGCTACGAAGTTGCAATCATCAACAATAACCCAGAAACTGTTTCAACAGACTTTGATACAGCTGACCGCCTTTACTTTGAACCGCTCACACCAGTTGATGTAATGAACGTAATCAATGTCGAAAAACCACTTGGCGTTGTAGTTGCATTCGGTGGTGGAACAGCAATCAAGCTTGCAAAATTCCTCGACCAGCAGGGCATCAAAATTCTCGGAACCTCGGCAGACGCAATCGACCTTGCAGAAGACCGCGAACGCTTCGAAGAACTTTGTGACCGCCTCAAGGTTAACAGACCAAAAGGACTTACAGTACTTACAGAAGTTGAAGCACTCGAAGCTGCAGCAAAACTCGGGTACCCTGTATTGATGAGACCAAGTTACGTTCTCGGTGGTCAGAACATGATCATCGCAAGAAGCTCAGCCGACCTCAAAGAATACATGAAAATCATTCTCGCACAGAAAATCGAAAACCCAATCTTAATCGATAAATACATGGAAGGAATGGAACTTGAAATCGACTGTATCTGTGACGGTAAAGACGTTCTCATTCCTGGAATCATGCAACACGTTGAACGCACTGGTATCCATTCTGGTGACTCAATCGCTGTTTATCCGACATGGTCATTTACTAAAGAGATGATCGACACTGTTGTTGAAAAATCAACAGCAATGGCTCTCGCTCTTGGAACAAAAGGCTTAACAAATATTCAGTGGCTTTTCTATAACGGTGAATTGAACATCATCGAAGCAAACCCACGTTCTTCAAGAACAGTTCCTTACTTGAGTAAAGTAACAGGCGTTCCAATGGTAGAACTTGCAACTCGTGCAATGCTCGGAGAACCTGTTAAAGACATGGGCTTTGGAACAGGATTGTACAAGGCACAGAATTACTTCGCAGTAAAAGTTCCTGTATTCAGTTTCGAAAAACTGATGGACGTTGATACACATCTCGGACCGGAAATGAAATCGACTGGTGAAGTTCTCGGAATCGCACCAACAGTAGAAGAAGCAGTTTACAAAGGAATGCTCGGTGCTGGATGGAAGATGATTCACCCGAATCAGAAAAAAGACGCCGCAGTTTTGTTCAGCGTAAGACAGTCTGACTTACCGGAACTTCCTGAACTTGCGAGAAAATATTTCGACCTTGGATTTAAGCTTTATGCAACAAGCGGTAATGCAAGCACAATTGAACGCTCTGGAATGGAAGTTATTCACGTTGCGAAGGTTCACGAAAACTACAACGACAACGTAATGACACTTCTTGAAAGCGGAAAGATCGATTACGTAATTTCGACATCAGCAAAAGGTCGTGATCCTGTTGCAGAAAGCGTTAAGCTTCGCCGCCTTGCAGTTGAACACGACATCGACTGTTTTACTTCAATTGATACTGCAAACGCAATGGCTGACTGTCTCGCAAGCAAGTTCGATATAAGCAATTTGTGTCTTGTTGATATAAATCATTTCTAATTAACCAGTATGTGCATATTGAACAAAAACCATTTAGGTATTAATATAAAAACATACGGCAAAGAAGTCGTAGATTTTACAACGAAACTGTCACCTGACAGGCTTCGCGGCAAAGTCTACGACTTCTTTTTTTTTGCCTGAGGGGTTTGAATATGAGTAAATTTATTTTTGTAACTGGTGGTGTTGTTAGTGGATTAGGAAAAGGAATTACCGCAGCTTCACTTGGACGCCTTTTAAAATGCCGCGGATTTAAAGTCGCTTCACAAAAGCTCGATCCTTACATGAACATCGATCCGGGTACAATGAGTCCCTTCCAGCACGGCGAAGTTTTCGTAACAGAAGACGGTGCAGAAACTGACCTCGATCTTGGACACTACGAAAGATTCATTGACGAAAACCTTAACAAATATTCAAACCTTACATCAGGCCGCGTTTACTGGAATGTTCTCAACAAAGAACGTCAGGGGGAATATCTGGGACAGACAGTTCAGATTATTCCGCACGTAACAAACGAAATCAAAGAGTTCATTCAGAAGAACGCTGAAGTTACTCAGGCCGATGTTTGTATCGTTGAAATTGGTGGCACAACAGGTGATATCGAAAGCCAGCCATTCCTTGAAGCAATCCGTCAGCTTGCTCTCGAAGTTGGCCGCCGAAATTGTCTTTTCATTCACGTTTGTCTTGTTCCTTACATCAGCGGTTCAGACGAATTCAAATCAAAACCAACACAGCATTCCGTTAAGGAACTTATGGGCGTCGGAATCCATCCGGACATCATCGTAACCCGCTGTGACGAAGTAATTCCTGCAGACATCCGCAGAAAGATTTCGCTCTTCTGTAACGTTGCCGAAGACTGTGTAATTAACAACACAACACTTCCAAGCCTTTACGAAGTTCCTCTTATGCTCAACGATCAGAAAATGGACGATGTTGTCTGCCGCGAACTTGGTCTTGAAGGAAAAGCTCCTGACCTTTCAGAATGGAAAGCTATGGTCGACAGTATTCACGCACGCGACGGTGAAGTTCAGATTGCATTAGTCGGAAAATACGTAAAACTTCACGACTCATATTTGAGCATCGTTGAATCTTTAAACCACGCAAGTTTCGTTGTAGGAAAAAAAGTAAACATCAAATGGGTCGACAGTGATTCCGTAACTGATGCAACAGCTCCAGAAGTTTTCAAAGATTGTGCAGGTATTATTTTACCGGGAGGTTTCGGTAACCGCGGTATTGAAGGAATGATTTGTGCCTGTCGTTATGCTCGCGAAAACAAACTTCCTTACTTTGGAATCTGTCTTGGAATGCAGATTGCAGTTATCGAATATGCAAGAACCGTTCTTGGTTATGAAGATGCAAACAGCCGCGAGTTTGACGAACAATGTTCACATCCGGTAATCGATCTTATGAAAGACCAGGAAGGTGTAATCATGGGCGGAACAATGCGTCTTGGAAAATACCCTTGTAAAGTTACACCAGGAACAATTCTTGCAGAAGCCTATAAAGCAAATCCAATCGAGGAACGTCATCGCCACCGCTACGAGTTCAACAACGATTACCGCGAAGAACTTACAAAAGCCGGATTGATTATCAGCGGAACAAGTCCTGACGAAAAGTTAGTTGAATCTGTCGAAGTTGCTGACCACTTCCACATCGGTGTTCAGTTCCATCCTGAATTTAAATCACGTCCAAACAATGCCGGTCCTTTGTTCGTAGAATTCGTAAAGGCTTGTGTAAAGTAAAATATTTAAAACCAACAAACGTAATTAGATAAAAAAAGAGTGTTACCAACTTCAAGTTAGCAACACTCTTTTTTTATTCAATCCAGATTCTCAATTAAACCTACAACTGATCTGCAATATCATAAATCAGTTTTTCTGTCTTAGTCCAACCGAGACATGGGTCAGTAATTGATTTTCCGTAACAGCCGTCGCCTGGTTTCTGTGCGCCATCTTCGATGTAACTTTCAATCATAAATCCTTTAACAAGCTTCTTCACTCTTTCGTCATGACGAGCTGAGTGAAGAACATCGTTTACGATTCTTGGCTGTTCCAACGGATTCTTATTTGAGTTTGAATGGTTTGTATCAACTACAACACCAGGGTTTGAAAGTTCGCGCTTGTCATATTCATCACAGAGGCGGATCAAATCTTCGTAGTGATAGTTCTGAACATTGTTTCCGTGTTTTGATGTTGAACCGCGGAGAATTGCGTGTGCGTGTGGGTTTCCTTCTGAGTGAACTTCCCAGCCGCGGTAAATGAATGTGTGCTTTTTCTGAGCAGCAAGGATTGCGTTCATCATAACGGTAAAGTCACCGCTTGTCGGATTTTTCATTCCTACAGGAACTTCGATGCCGCTTGCTGTAAGACGATGCTGCTGGTCTTCTACCGAGCGTGCCCCAACAGCTACATAACCGAGAAGGTCATCAAGGTAGCGGTAATTTTCTGGGTACAACATTTCGTCGGCGCAGGCAAAACCTGTTTCGGCAACTGCACGCATATGAAGGCGGCGAGTTGCAATAATTCCCTGGAACATATCAGGCTTTCCATTTGGATCAGGCTGATGAAGCATTCCCTTATAACCCTCACCTGTTGTGCGTGGCTTGTTTGTATAAATACGTGGAACGATTAAAATCTTATCTTTTACTTTTTCCTGAACTGGCATCAGGCGCGAAATGTAATCGATTACGCTGTCTTCGTTATCAGCAGAACAAGGTCCGATAACGAGAATGATTTTGTCAGATTTTCCTTCAAATACATTTTTTATTTCAATGCGTTTTTTTTCAACTGACTCAAGCATTTCGTGAGTCAACGGATACATTTCTTTAACTTCCATTGGAATTGAAAGTTTTCTTTCAAAAATCATGTTCATATATTTTGTGCTCCTTTTTTTAGCAGTTATATTTTTTAAATTTTACTTTAAAGGAATTTATACTTTCCTAAGTTCCTGATCCAAGGCCTTTGCTTTCATATAATAAATTCTATTTTCAAGCAGCAGCAATGCAATTGTTACATATGCAAAATAACTTAACGGCGCCGGCATGACCGCAAAGAAATCATACAACCCGTGAAGAAGAACCGCAGCGACTACAGCTCCCCACATCGGTTTCTTATTCTTCATTCCATACACGAACAAACCAAGAAGACCTGCACAAAATCCGTGAATGAGAATTGATGTAAAGTTTCTCACATAAATCATGTGCAGTAATAATTCCCCGCGAGAATTTGCATTCTGAATTGCACGAAGAACGTAAATTACAGATTCAAAACTTCCGAGGAAAATTCCTGCAAGAAGCGCATAAAAATACATATGCTTTGCATTAACTTTTTTTACAGGGAATAAAAACAGAACTACGCATTTTATTCCTTCTTCAATCAAGCCGTTCAACACAAGCGCATAAAGCATAATCAGCAGAAGATTCCTGTTAACAAGAGTTAACCACTGACCGCAAAAATACTGCAAAATCACAATCGGAATCAACGCAATCAAAACGATGGCACACGCAAGTAATTCCCTGATAATAGAAATTCCATCAACAAGGACTTTCAAGAGAAGAAAAATTGCAATAAAAGGAATAAAACAAAGAATTATCGGTGCGTAAATATCCATGAAGTAAGAATACAATATCAGTTGTACTTTTGCAATTAAGCAAGCTATAATAAAGTCATGGCTTTAGACAAATCAATTATTTTAGTTGGAATTAAACATTCCGGAAAATCAACGCAGGGCCGCGCACTCGCAGCTAAATACAACTGTGACTTTTTCGACACTGATGACGTTATCCAGGAATTAATGCAGAAATCACCACGCGAGATTTACAACACCGAAGGAAAAGAGTCTTTTCTCGGCGCTGAAAAACTCGCCTGCCAGCACTTGAAGTCAATCCTGGAATCCAAAACAGTGATTGTTGCAACAGGCGGCGGCATCTGCGAAAACGATGAAGCGCTGCGCTATCTTGCGACCAATTCGATTTTTGTTTACCTCAATGTTGACGAAAAAATCGCCGCCGACAGAATTGTTCGTGAAGCCAAAACTGACGAAAAAAACAACATCACTGATCAGTCTTCTTTACCTTCATACATCGCAAAAAAGAATCCTGCAACAATTGATGATGTCCGTGCGCACTTTCACAATTTCTACGAAGAGCGTACTAAAAAGTATTCAATGCTGGCTGACATTACAATCAATTCAGGCAATCTTTCGGCCAAGAAAGTTACTGAAGAAATTGTAAGTAAAATTTCGTAACCCGCACATTTTCTATAAAAATTTATTTACCCAGGCATAAAAAATGCACCTCCTAAAATTGAACTTTATTTGTCTAACTTTAGGGGTGCACTTCATCAATCACAGCCTTTATTATTTTCTAAATCAATTAGTTACAGCCACAGCCGCCACCGCAGCCGCCATCTCCACAGCCACAATCGCCGTCTCCGCAGCCGCCGCCACAAGCACCGCATCCACCACCGCAACCGCTTGCAGCAGCTTCCATCTGTTTAACTTCATCCTCAGTCATATCACGAACGAGAACTACTTCAACATCAAAAGTCAAATCCTGACCTGCAAGTTCGTGGTTAGCATCAACTTTAATTGATTCCGGACCAACTTCTTTTACTGTAACGATTGTAGGACCCATCTGACTCATGCCCTGAAACTGCATTCCAGGTTTGATTTCGATACTTGCATCGAACTGGTCGCGAGGAACGTCGATTACAAGTTTTTCATCGTATTCGCCGTAAGCATCAGCTGCTTTAACATGAGCAATAAATTTATCGCCCTGTTCTTTTCCTTCAAGCTGTTCTTCAAGTCCCTGAATCAAATATCTGTTTCCGTGAATGTATTCCAAAGGCTGACCAGCAGTTCTTGAGGAATCGAGAACTTTACCTTCTTTGTTTGTAAGTGTGTAATGAATCTGTACAAGTTTGTCTTTTTCGATTTTCATTTGTAATCCTTAATTGGGAATTTTTTTGAATTTTAATTACCGGGAATTTTCGTTTAACGCTATTCTACCTGAACAACTTCTTTTACTTCAGGACATGCATCTTTGAGATACTGTTCGATTCCCATTTTCAAAGTCATAGTTGCCATCGGGCAGGAACCGCAGGCACCAGTTAATTTAAGATGAACACGGTTTTCGTCATCGATTTCGATGAGTTCACAATCACCGCCGTCTGCCTGTAACATCGGACGATACATTTCCAATGCTTCTTTTACTGTTTCTTCAATTTTGCTGTCTGCCATACAAGGCTCCTTTTATCTAAAGTGAATTTTCGTTTAACTCTTATATAAGTATAATAAACTAATTATACAAAACCAACTTATTTTTGAAAATACGATATCTGATATTTTCCAACGGGAACAAATCCCAAATTAGCATATAATTTTTTTGCCGGTTCATTTTTTACTTTAACGAACAGGTTTGCTTTTTTTCCTTCTGCCTTTATAAAGCGCAAAAGATGCTGCATTACATAATTTGCAATGCCGTTGTTTCTAAAATCTTTGTCGCAGTAAACACCGCCAATCTGGTAAAAATTTTTACCTCTTCCGTTTGTTGCTGCCTTTGCAACGGCTCTTAGCTTTCCTTTATCAAAAATGTAAGCACCAAAAATTATCTGTGCGCTTAAAGCCTTGTTCAGCACAAATTGTATTACCATATCTGATTCTCGGTGTTCAAGAACCGAAATTTCTTCATTACGATAGCCTCTTTCGAGTTCCATTAAATTGCTGCTGTCCTCCAGGGAACATTTACGGACGTTAAGATTTTTCCAGTTATCCTTTACCCGTATGTCACCTGAAAAAATTTCGGAAGTCAAATCATTCCGCATCAAAATGTAATCATTCGCCGCAATCAAATCTTTGCCATTAGAAGTGAGAATGGCCTTTATATATTCCGTACCAAAATGCTCGCCGTAAACACAAAAAATTTTCTTAGACAAAATAAACTTGGTTACAAGTTCCCTGATCTCTTTAAGCTGCTCAAGAGAAAAATTATAGTCCGGATTTTTTTCTTCTGTTAAGAAAGGAATAAAGTGTAAAAGTGTAGATTCGTTTCGAATATAAAATAAGGCGCAGAACTTTTTATTCTGATTATTTTCCAGAACAAAGAGATTTTCTGCGCCTGATAATAGTTCTTCCATCAGGGCAGTACATTCAATTTCACGATACTCAATAAAATGTACTGCCTGTTCTCTTTCATTTTCAGAAAGAGAACGGAATGTAAAATTAGTCTTCAAGTTTTTTGTAAGCGTCGAACTTAGCCTGAATTTCAGCATCTGGTTTTGTAAGCAAACTTACAATTACAGTTACTACGAGACATACGATAAATGCAGGAAGGATTTCGTAAACACCAAAAATTGGATTTACAGTTCCAGGAATGTAGTGCCATACAACATCTGTAACACCACCACAAATCAAACCTGCAATTGCTCCAGGAGCTGTTGTACGCTTCCAGTAAAGAGCAAGCAATACTAACGGACCGAATGTTCCACCAAATCCAGACCATGCAAATGATACAAGACTGAAAATTGATGATTTTTCATTCAAAGAAAGAAGAAGAGCAACCAATGCAATAAGGAAAACTGTTACGCGACTTACTGTCATTACATCTTTTTCTTCAGCATCTTTCTTAATAAGACCTTTGAAAATATCCTGGCTTACAGCAGAAGAAGCAGCCAAAAGCTGTGAGTCTGCAGTAGACATAGAAGCAGCAAGAATTGCACAAAGGAAGATTCCTGCGATAAATGCAGGATACATATTCTGCATTGTTGCAGAGAATACTGTTTCTGCACTTACAGAATCTAATGTAATTCCAAACTTCTTAAGGTATACAATACCCAATGTTCCGATAAGAATTGCACCGATGTAAGAAACGATCATCCATACAATACCGATACGACGAGCTTTCTTAACTTCGCTGTTAGAACGAATTCCCATAAAGCGAACGATGATGTGTGGCATACCAAAGTATCCAAGACCCCAAGCCAAAGCAGAAACAATTCCCATTCCATTGAATGGCTGCATTTCTGTACCTACAACTTCTTTGAAGTTCTGGAATACGTTAACAGCGTTTCCTGTTCCACCAATTGCAAATACAGCAATTACTGTTGAAACAACAAATGCGATAAAAATCAAAGTTCCCTGAACAAAGTCAGTTGTACAAACAGCAGTATAACCACCAGTAACTGTATAACAGAGAATTACAACAAGACCGATTGCAAGACCTGCATAATAGTTAAGTCCAAATACAGAGTTGAACAATTTTGCACAAGCTACAAATCCTGAAGCTGTGTAAATTGTAAAGAACAATACAATAAAAATAACTGAAACAACAGAAAGAATGTGTGACTTATCGTTAAAACGATTAGAAAGGAATTCAGGAATTGTAATTGAGTCCCCGAATGTAATTGAACATTTACGGAGAGGTTTTGCAACAAACAGCCAGCTCAAGTATGTTCCTAAGATAAGACCTATTGCTGTCCAGATTGATTCCTGAATACCACCAAGATAACACAAACCAGGAAGTCCCATCAAAAGCCATGCTGATGAGTCAGATGCTTCTGCACTGAGTGCTGTTACCCAAGGACCAACTTTACGTCCTCCCAAGAAGAAGTCAGCAGAACTGTTGTTTTTACTTGCACTTCTTAAACCGATAAAAATCATCATACCTAAGTAAAGTACAAAGGCTGCGACTTTAGCGAAAAATACTGCGTCCATTTTTTTCTCCAGTTTTTATTTACTTTCAAATAACCGACATGACGCCGGAATAATAATTTACGAGCTTAGTTTCTGAAACTGTGGATAGGAGCAGGAATGCGACCGCCACGGTTAATAAAATCAGCACATCCGAATTTGCTTACAGGCATTACAGGACATCCGCCAAGCAATCCGCCAAACTCAACCCATTCACCGGCTTTTTTGCCAGGAGCAGGAATCAAGCGACAAGCTGTAGTTTTGTTGTTTACCATACCGATTGCAAATTCATCAGCAAGGATTCCTGAAATTGTAGTAGCAGGTGTATCACCAGGAATTGCAATCATATCAAGACCTACAGAACAAACTGTAGTCATAGCTTCAAGTTTTTCGAGGCAGATTGAACCGTTCTTTGCAGCTTCAATCATTCCTTCATCTTCAGATACAGGAATAAACGCACCGCTCAAACCACCAACGTTTGTCGAAGCCATTACGCCGCCTTTCTTAACCATATCTGTAAGCATAGCAAGAGCAGCTGTAGTACCAGGAGCTCCGGCACCATCAAGTCCGATTTCTTCAAGAATACGAGCTACAGAATCACCAACAGCAGGTGTAGGAGCCAAAGAAAGGTCGAGAATACCAAAATCTACTCCAAGACGGCGGGCAGCTTCTGAACCAACAAGCTGACCCATACGAGTAATCTTGAATGCCATCTTTTTAATACCGTCAGCAAGCTCGTTAATTGGTTTACCTTTGTATTCTCTTGCTGCTGCTAAAATTACACCAGGACCAGAAACACCAACGTTGATTACACAGTCACCTTCTCCAGGTCCGTGGAATGCACCAGCCATAAACGGATTGTCTTCTGGAGCATTACAAAATACAACGAGCTTTGCACAACCGTTAACTTCGCAGTTCTTAGAAACTTCTGCAGTCTTTACGATTGTTTCACCCATCAATTTAACGGCATCCATATTAATACCAGATTTTGTAGAACCAACATTTACAGATGAACATACAAAATCAGTTGTAGCCAAAGCTTCAGGAATTGAATCAATCAAAATGCGATCAGCAGGAGTAATTCCCTTCTGAACGAGAGCGGAGAAACCACCGATAAAGTTAACTCCAAGTTCGTGTACACATTTATCAAGAGTTTTGATGTAAGGAACATAATTTGTAGCGTTGCTTGCTCCTGCTACCAGTGAGATTGGAGTAACAGAAATACGTTTGTTGATAATAGGAACGCCAAATTCCTTTTCGATATCCTGACCTGTTTTTACAAGATTTCCTGCTTTCTTCATAATCTTGTCATAGATTTTGTCGCAAGCACGTTTTGGATCTGAATCTGCACAGTCGAGAAGTGAAATTCCCATTGTAATACAACGGATATCAAGCTTCTGACGCATAAACATATTAACTGTTTCTTGAATTTCTACTGGTGAAAAAATCATAAAAAACCCCTTTTAAACTGTGAAATCAATTTTACAGAAAAAAGGGGTTTTTTACAATTATATATCTTCTATTTATCTTTAGTTTCTTCGTCGGCAAGAATTCCAATCTGCTCTGTCAAAGGACCAACACCAGATGTTTTGTTTCCAATCCATTCCCAGACTGCAACATCTTCCTGACCCATGCGCCAGAAGGCGATACAGTTATATCCTTTCTGTTTATACATGCGGGAACGTTCAACGTTTGAGTAAGCATCTTCATACCAGCCTTCAACTTCTACTTCAACTGTGTACTTGTAATGAGGAACTCCACGTTCACGCTCAATTGTTACAACGCCGTTTTCGTGAGCAGTTCTGTTCATTCCGTTGAATGCCAGAGCCTGTTTAACCGATTTGTTTCCCCAGATACGGCCATAGAACGGCAGACCAAAAATGTATTTGTTTGCAGGCCATACAGTTTTTGCATAGTCCGCAATTTTTTCACACCAATCCATCGAAGCGATTGAACCGGCAGGTCCGCCAGTCCAGTGTTCGTCATATGCCATAACCATGATGCGGTCTGCAATTTTTCCGATTTTTTCGTAAGAGTAAACATCCTGTTTTAAAGTTTTAGTTCTTGCAGGAACACATACAGTCAGTGGTTTTTTTCCGAGGCCTTTTTTCAATTCTTTAAGGAACGAAAGAAAGTTGTCAGCATCGCGGCTAGGAATCAATTCCCAGTCAACCTGAAGACCATCAAATTCTTCACAAGCCTCAAGCAGACCTTCAACGATTTTTTTGCGAGCACCGTATTTAGGATCAATACAGAAATGAGAAAGCGAAGTACTTTCGCAAATGGTAACAAGGTGTACTCTACCTTTGAAATTCTTACCAACAGCTGTCCTTTTTGGAACATTTGTTAATTCACCATAGCTGTTGATTTCTGCGGCAAAAAGACCAACATCTGTTAAAGGAGTCATGTCATCATAGTCTTTAAGACGACTGATCATTACATAGCCCCAGACTTCGTCAAATAAAACTGGTTCTCCCTTGATATCGCTATTCCACTTATATGGGAACGTATAGCCTGGATACATTACACCGTCTTCAGTTATTGTCTTTTCAGTTACACGTTCATATTTCTTTGTATCAGAAAATGCCGGTACTGAACTGATGGCAATTAAAAGGCTGATTCCCATTACCTTTTTGATGAGTGTTTTAATCATGTATTCTCCGTGTTGTCCGTTAAGCGGAATTTTCGAAAACGAACAGGTGATAGTCTGTTGAATAATTATCGGCAGATTATCTGATACATCGGAGAGTTTTTTGGGTGAAATTCCAAAATCTTTTTTTCACATTCGAGAACTTCTGACGGATCATGAGTAACATGAAGAATTGTAGTTGTTCCGCTGTTAGCAATAATTTCTACAAGATCGAGAATTTTCTGTCTGAAGCTCTCATCAAGGCCGTGACATGGTTCATCAAGAATCAAAATCGGCGGACACTTTACGGCGGCACGCAAAATCAGAATTGCACGCTGTTCACCATAACTGATTGAACCGAACGCTTCTTTTTCGCGACCTTCAAAGCCGCCGAGCGCAAGCCATTTCTTTGCCGCAGCTTTTTCAACATCAGTGGCAGCTTCGTACATTCCGATTGAATCCCTGAACCCAGAAATGATTACTTCTTCGAGAGTTGTCGAATTAACCATTCTGTACTCAACATGAAGGCGGTACGAAACAATTCCAAGCTTGCGCTTAATATCCCAGATTGTTTCCCCGGAACCGCGGCGGGCACCAAATAACTTGATGTCGTTGCTGAAAACCTGCATGTTGTCGCCTGTTATCAGCTCAAGGAATGTAGTTTTACCCGAACCGTTTGGTCCGCGAATAAGCCAGTGTTCACCTTTATTAAGGCGCCAGTTAAGGTCAACAAGAACATGATTGTCGCCCCAGCCGACGTTTACGTTTTTCATTTCGATGAGTGCTTCTTTTTCATCTTCAACCTTTTCAGTATGAAGCATAAAAGTCGCCTGTTTGATTTCTTCAACATTGTTTTCAAAATCAGCGCGTTCCTGTTCGCGGTTTTTCTCACTCAGGGAATTTCTTTCATCGCGAATTTTTTCATATTCAGACTTTGGTCCGCAGAACGACACTTTTTTCTCAGCAAATTCCAGCACCATATTAATCGCATCCGGAATTTCGTGATATCGTTCCATACCAAGAATAATTCTCGGAAAATCAAGTGAATCATTGTCATCAAGCTGCTTCTTTGCAATTGTGTCAAAGAAATCAAGAAGGATTTTGCGGCTGTCAACATCAAGACCGGCAAATGGATCGCTTAAAATCAAAAGCTTTTTCTTACTGATGAGCGCTCTGCACAATAATGTACGGCGAATTTCGCCTGTCGACATATATTTAAGTCCGCGGTCAAGAATGCGTTCAATTCCGCAGAGCTTTACTTCAGGATAACCGTCAAGTCTGTACGCTTCTTCAGGCAACGCTGTATTTTTCTTTACCTTTGAGCCTAAAATTGCCTCGGCTAAAAAAACGCGGCCGGTTCTGCCGATATCGACTCCGCCTTCTACATATTCACTTTCGTCGTTGTTTCTTTCCTCTTCAATGAGAGTAGCCGCTCGTTCAAGACTTACAATTTCTACAGAATCATTAAAGATATTAGAATAAATGCTGTCAGAAAAAGCCGAGTCAGGAACAATATTCATCTGACCACAAAGTGCTTTCAAAAAATCAGCTTTTCCGCCACCGTTTGGTCCGATAACAAGCCATGATTCACCTGTTTTAAATTCCCAGCTGATGTTATTCAGTAATGTTTTGTTTGAACCTTCAATATTGCAGTTATTAATAGAAATAAGTTTGTGAGCGCTCATATTTTTTCCTTTAAGAAACGGCTTTCAACTATAATTAAAAATTGAAATCTTTCAGAATATTACATCAATTTTATTTATTTTCCAACAACATCAATTAGTAATGAAATATACCATATTTGCCGATAATAAGTTATAATTATTTTATTATCTAACAAGCAAATTTTTTTGGAGGTTTCATGAAAAAGTTTATTATATCAGCTTTAACATTATGTCTTGGTTTTTCTGTTTTTGCTTTCGATGGAAGTGCATTCCTTGCTCCAGCAGCAGGCGTAAAAAGCTACGTTAAAACAGATTACATCGTGTCATCAAAATTCGGAGAATACTTCAGAACACCTAACGTAAAATATCAGCACGTGTTCAACAACTTCGGTCAGGAAGTTGAAAATACAGAACTTACTGTCGATGGAAAAATCGTAGACAGAATTTCATACGAATATGATAACGATGGTCGTATGATCAGTCAGACAGGTTATGATGATACAGAAAACGTTCTCTGGAAAATCGTAAACATTTACGACAAAAACGGTTTGAAAATAGAAGAAAATGAATACGGTTCAAGTGATCTTCTCTACAGCAAATCAATTTTCAAGTATCAGGGAAAAAATTGTATCGACGAAACATATTACAACGGTAACGGTGCATTGATCTGGAAAAACACATTTGCTTACGACGAAAAAGATAACCTTACAGTTGTTAATTCTTACTATGCAAACGGTTCACTTGAATCAAAGAAAACATACAAGTACAACGATTTGAACAAAGTTCAGGAAATCTGCTACTTCAACGACGAAGAAATTCTTCTTAAAAAGGAACTCTTCCGTTATGATGCAAAAAATGTATTAACAGAAGTTGCAACTTATACACCTAACAACACACTCGTTCTCCGCCAGTTCTACAAATATGATGCAAAAGGAAATGTAATAAAAATCACAACTTACAGCATCGCCAAGAAATTCGGTACAACAGTTAACGAATTAGTTGGAATGTCAGACTTTACTTACAAATATTAATTTACAATCTGATTTAAATACTATTCTGATTTAAATACAAAATGGGCTGCCCTTTACGAAGATATCGTTCAAGGACAGCCCGCTTTTTTTTTACCTGAATGGTTTTATTTACCTTCACGGCTTATACTAACCGGAAGTTTTTATTTTACCAATGTTACATCGAAACAGATGTATGAATCACCAGGAATTCCAGCCTGTGGAATACCGCGTGAACCATAAGCCAATTCTGGTGGAATTACCATCTTGCGTGTTTCACCAACTTTCATCTGTGAAACCATCTGGTCAAAACCAGGAATCATCTGGCCTGCGCCAACAACGAATTCCAATGGTTCATGTCCCTGTGGATGGAATTTCTTTGAAGCATCAAAGATCTGTCCGTCAGGAAGATATCCCTGATATTCACAAGTTACTTTCTTTCCGTTTCCGATTGCGTTTCCTGATCCTTCTTTTACGATCTGGAAGTAAACACCGTTTGAAGTTTTTTCGCAGCCTTTGATTACTTCAGCAATCTGAGCTTCCTTGAACTTCTTAACTGCATCTTTTGCAACTGGAACAAGTTTATCAAAATCATCCTGTGTTGCTGTAAACTTTTCAGCTTCAGCACCCTGACGGATGATTGTAATAGATTTGATTTCGTCACCCTGTGCAACAGTGTTTACAACCTTCTGACTTTCACCGTCAACTACAGCACCAAAAATTGTATGTTTGTAGTTCAACCAGTCAGTAGGAACATGTGTAATAAAGAACTGGCTTCCGTTTGTTCCAGGACCTGCATTTGCCATTGCAAGTTTACCAGGTTTATCAAAAACAAGACCGTTTACAGGTTCATCAGGAAATTTATATCCAGGACCGCCTGCTCCAGTTCCCTGTGGATCACCACCCTGAATCATGAAGTCAGCAATTACACGATGGAATTTAAGACCCTCATAAAATTTCTTTCCCTTAGTTGCGTCCAAAGTTCCTTCAGCAAGACCAACAAAGTTTGTTACTGTAAGTGGAGCTTCTTTGTAATAAAGTTCAACTAAGATATCACCTTTCGAAGTTGAAATATTAGCAAATAATCCTTCTTTTCCTTCAATAGCTTTCATTTTTTTCCCCTTTGATTGAGCACATCCTGTTGAAAGAACAACAAGAGCAAGCAAAATCGCACTTAATATTTTTCTCAATTTTTATTCCTCCGAATTAAAATTGTAATGTAATCCAATTGTATAAAGCATCAAGTCTCGCCTGGAATGACTGAGTCATTTTTCCTTCAAGGAATCCAGGAAGGCTACAGTCTACACGCATTCCAAGATAAATAAAGTATCCGTCACCGTCATCAACAATGTTAACAACAATTCTGCACTTATCAACATCTACAGCTTTAATAATTCCGTAATACATGTTGCTTACATTATTAAGCTTCATTGAAATTACCTTGCTGTTTTCACGATAGCGAACTCTATATACTGCTTTTCCGAATGTATGTTCGTTCTGGAAAATATAAATCTGTTTTCCATCTGAACTGTCTGACAAATCATCAGCAACCGGATTACAGTTTTCTGGATTATCTACTCGATAAGATTCAGAGTATAAAGTTTCATATCTCTTTTTTGAATTGGAATAATACTGCATTCCCTTCATTTTAGAGACTGATCTGACAATCTTTGATACTGCATTCATGCTTGTATCAATATTAGATTTATCAGCTTTTGAACTCTTAACAACAAGTTCATCTTTACTGATGTAATACAGAACCTCTGCTGCAAAGCCAGTTTTGTCAGTTATTTCACTGAAGACAAAATTTCTTGTGTCGTCAGCATAAACAGAATCTGGTAAAAGAATCTCATTTTTTTCATCTTTAGTGATTTTGTGAAATTCCTTACCACTTTTTTTTACTTTTGCCATTACTGCAGGGGTTGCAGCAACGGCATTCTGTATTCCCATGCTCAAAAGCACAGGAATGACAGCTAAAAGCTTTTTAGCCTTAAATAGTTTCATTAAACAAGTCCTTTATAGATAACACGTACCTGTTTATATAAACCATCTCCTTCGCTTTTAGTTTCAATATCTGGGATATCATTTAAAGTTGTGTGAATAAGTCTTCTTTCGAAAGGATTCATTGGTTCAAGGAGAATTGAGTTTCTGCTTGAGCGAACTTTGTCAGCTGTTGTATAAGCAAGGCGAACAAGTGCTTCTTCACGGCGAATACGGTAATTTTCTGTATCGAGAATTACACGTACTTCTTCATGTCCGAGTTTTCCTGCATAAACGTTCAACAAAAGCTGTAAAGCATCGAGATTTTTTCCCTTGCGGCCGATCAAAATTGAAGAACTTGAAGATTCAAGTTTAATACCAATTTTCTTTTCTTCACGGAACATTACATCAACTTTTACTTCGTAACCCATTTTTTCGATTACTTCTTTGATGAATGTTGTAAGCTTTTCTTCAAATTCACCCTGTGGAACTGGATCAGCAATTTTCTTTGTTCCAGCATAAGATGTTTCAGAAACTGCAGACTTTGTATTGTCTTCAGTGTGAACTCTGATTTTTACAAAACCTTTTTTAAAAAGTGAGTTTTTCTGTGTTTCAAGAATTTCAACATCGAACTGATCTCTTTCAAGACCAAGTTCTGTTGCAGCTTTTTCAATAGCTTCTTTTTCAGTTTTTCCTTCGTATTCGTAAACCATTTTCTTTGCCTCTATTTCTTTTTACCCTGTTTGGTAAAATGTTTTAAGTTTGAAGTAGTTTCTGCTTTTTCTGCCTTTTTCTTTGCCATTACTTTGTTGATAACAATCTGCTGAATCATCTGGAGAATGTTACTTACTGTCCAGAACAAGAGCAAACCAGAAGGCGCGTTATAGAACAAGAAAGAGAAGATGATTGGCAAACCGTATGTCATAAACTTCATGCTTCCTGCACTCTGTCCGCCAGCTGTATTCATCTGTGTAATCTTTCCATAGAACAACTGTGAAACAAGATAAATGATAGGAAGGATACGCAAGTTATTTCCAATAAATGGAATATTTGCTTTCCATGACAAAATAGAATCACCCATTGAAAGGTCATCAATCCATCCATGAACAAAACTTGCACCACGGAATTCGAAGTAATTGTTAAAGAGATTATACATAGCAAACAATGCCATCATCTGGAAAATCATCGGCAAACAACCAGACATTGGATTATATCCAACCTTCTGATAAAGCTTTGCTGTTTCTTCCTGAAGCTTCTGTGGATTGTTTTTGTATTTATCCTGAATTTCCTTCATTCTTGGCTGCAATTCCTGCATCTTAAGAGTACCGATTGACTGCTTGTAAGTAAGTGGGAAAAGAATAATCTTAAGAAGAAGAGTTGTAATGATAATTGCAACACCCCAGTTGTGAACGAGTACATAGCTCAATTCAAGCATCCATTTAAGAATTGATTCAAGCCATCCAAGGAAGCCACCTGAGCTGAGTGCGTCACCAACATTTCTTCCTTCAAAGTTCCAGCCGTTGTTTGCAGCTGAAGCATATCTTCTCAATTCTTTTTCACTTCTTGAACCTACATAAATATAGTAAGTATCGTTAACTTCTTTTCCTTCGAAGTCTTTTCTTTCAATGAAAGCCTGTGCATTAGAATCTTTGTAATCTGCTTTATTCGAGGAATAATAAGCACCGCGAATTGTATCTCTGTTTTCTGGAATGATGATTTCACAGAAGTATTTTCCGCCTACACCAGCCCAGTTAAAATCATCATCATATCTTTCATATTTGTTGTCATTTCCAGAAAGAGTTTTTGTCTTAACTTTAGAATTGTTGTGGAAAAGGAAGTCACGGAAATCGTAACGAGTGTCAAAGTAAGGTCCGATCTGTGGAGCTGTTCTCAAAGTGTAAGCTACCTTACTACCTTTTTCTTCAGAACCGTCAAATGCAAGACCGTTAAATCCTTCTTTACCTTTAATAGAAATGTTCAATTTGAACATATAATCTTCAGGCATAAAAGAATATGTTTTTGTCAAAGTAAAATCTTTGTAGTTCTTTGTAAATACAACAGTCTGTAAAGAACCTTCAGTTCCAGTTTTTTCAACTGCGAAAAAATCATTTACGATTGCTTTTTTACCAGTCCCCAAGTTCAAAGCAAATGCTCTGTTGTCATCAGAAACAATTTCTTTATCAGCAGAAGCCATCTGAACTTTTCCAGATTCACTTGTTTTGTCTTCATGTTCGATAAGCTGGAAGTCTACAACATCTCCACCTTTGTTAGTGAATTTTACATAAACTTTTCCAGTTTTTACTTCTATGAATTCTTCTTCAAGAATTTCGTTTTCTTCTTCTGCTGCTGTTAATTCAGCATCTGGAATTTCTGTTACCTGTTCGGCAGCAGAGGTGTCAGAATCAGTTGCTGCTTCAGCAGTCTGTTCTGCTACAGCTGTTTCAAGTTCATTTGCATTCTGTTCGTCCGGATTGTTACTTCCCATATAAAAGATATAACCACCAAGAACAACAAGTGAACATACAACTGCCATAATTGCATTCTTTTTCATTTTAATCCTCTTTTTCTAAACCCTTCTTATCTTCAGAAAATTTTTCCATAAAATAATGTCCTTTATTTTTCTCAGGAACCGGGTCATACCCACCATTGCACAGTGGGTTACAGCGAAGAATTCTTTTAAAAGAGTACCATCCTCCCTTCATAACCCCATGAGTTTTTAAAGCCTGCAGTGCATAATTTGAACATGTAGGATAAAACCTGCAGCAGGGTTTATGAAGAGGAGAAATACAAACTTGATAAGCACGAATAATTTTAGAGAAAAATTTTACGAAAAAATTTCTCATTTTTTTATTAGTCCTGCCTTTTCACATAATGTACGAAATTGAACACACCTTGTGCTGAACGAGTCATTTCCGGGATATACAAGAAATAGAATATCATACCCGGTGTTCAGGAATGTTTTTGTTAATCGATATGCTTCACGACTATAGCGTTTGGATGCATTGCGCTCCACGGCATTGCCATAACCGCGTGGAAGAGGAAAAGCTACTCTGTTGCAGTCTGAATTGTTTTCAAGATAAAACAATTTTGCACCAGAAACGCTTACCCTGCTTCCATTTTTAAACAGATTGCGAAAATCAATAGGGTTTTTAATCATTTCCGCGCGGGGAAATTTTCCTACCGTTGCCAAGTCTGTTTTCATGGTATCTTCTACTAAGAATTAGTACTTCTTGTGTTCGTCACAAACAGTAAGCTTTTTGCGTCCCTTAGCACGTCTTCTAGCGAGAACTTTACGTCCACCTTTAGTAGCCATTCTTGCGCGGAAGCCGAACTTTCTGTTACGTTTTACTTTACTTGGCTGATATGTTCTTTTCATAACATATACTCCTTATATTATGGGGCGAAGCCCCAAAAAATTTTTTTTGTCTGAAAATAGTAATGAAATATAACATTTTTTTGTTTTTTTGGTCAACTGTATAAAACCTATACAAAAGATATGTTATTTTTCACCGAGAATGCCGCTGAAGAGCTTCGCAATTTCGGGATTTATTTCTCCTTCAGCCTGATTTTTGTATCCCATTTCCTCGAGCTTCTTTTCGTTCGACTCAAGTTTTTCAATTAATTCCTGATCCTGACGTTTTTTGCTTTCTTCGTAAGATTCTGACAGCGCCACCGAAGTTCCCTTTACTTTAAAAGCTAAAGTGGAAATTTCAAGGTCCTTGATTTTCATCTTAAGCCCTTTAATCAGAAAATCCTTGTATGTATTCAAAATCTGATTCCAGCCCGGATGATCAGTTTCAACAAGCAACACGCCATTTTTTAAATCAACAACTCTTGTATGACCGACAAGCTTAGGTCCGTAATTGTAAATCTTCTGAACAGTTTCTTCCCAAACGTTGATGATATCATTTCCTTGACTGACACGGGCAGCATCAATATTTGAAAAAACAGAATTGAGAATTTCTCCCATACCGTACATTTCTTTTTCGTTATAGTTATTCATACCAGCTGCCCTCCTTAATATTTATTACCTTTGTCGTTGAATGACGATATCGTTCATATGGTTCACCCGGAAGGAATGTACAGAAAAGTTGATCATATTCCGGAAGCATCGAAGTTAATTTCTGACGTTTGTCCGGATCAAGCTCCAGCATTACATCATCCATCAGCAGAATCGGTTTTTCATTCGTAAGCTGACTAAAATAAACCGCCTGCGAAACACGAAGTAAAAGTGCAATCAATCTTCTCTGTCCCGTAGATGCAATAGGAACAAATTCGCGACCATCTTTTATAAATTTAATTTTATCGCGATGTGGCCCGCTCATTGTTGTATTCATCACTTTATCAATCTCACGTTTTGCCTGAACCATCTGGAGAACTTCACCTTCATTAGGAATTCTTTTTGAAACTCCGTCAGAAATTTCTTTCCATGAAGGTTCATAAACCATTCTTACATTATCGATGCCGGTAATGTCATTATATAATTTAGTAAAAATTTCATTAAATTTAAAAATCGCAACCTTTCTTTTTTTCTGAATTTCAAGACCACATTGAACAAGCTGCATATCATAAACATCAAGCATTTCATATTTCTGATCTTTTAAAATCAAATTGCGTGATTTTAAAATCTGCTTGTATCTTCTGATTACATCAATGTAAAGAACATCATAAAGTGAAAGTGACTGATCGATAAAAAATCTTTTTCTACCAGGATCGCCAGTTACAAATTCCATATCATCATGACAGAATAAAATACAAGGCATTGTATTAATCAAATCTTTTCTGTCATGAATTACTTTTCCATTTTTCTCAATTCTTTTTTTTGAATTTTCAAAATAGATATTTATAGTCTGTGTACTTTCCTGAGAATTTTTATAAAAAGCTTTTATTGAGAAATCTTTCTGCCCATGCTTTACAATTTCTGAATCGTAATGTGTTCTAAAAGAATTTCCGTAAGCACAATAATAAAGTGATTCCAGAATATTACTTTTTCCCTGACCATTTTCACCAACAAAATAGACCTCCTTTGAAAGAAGGTCTATTTTTTTATTTTCAAGATTTCTAAAATTATAGAATGAAATATTTAAGAAAGGCATTAGTCCAAATTCATTGGCATTACAATATGGAAGTAATCACTTTCAGGATTTGATTTGATTGTGATTGGCTTTGAAGATTCAGTAAATTCGAAAGTAATTCTTTCTGTACTGATAACCTTCAAAGGTTCTTCAATTGAAATATAGTTCAATGCCATTGTTATTTCTGAGCCATCATACTGACAAGGAATTTCTTCATCAGCATTACCAAGATCACTTTCAGGAGAAATCAAAGTCAAAACGCCTGACTGAAGTTTGAAAATTACACGCGCAACTTTTTTATCAATCAAAATTGCCATACGTTTCAAAGCTGATTCAAGTTCTTTTTTATCAACAGAGAAACTGCTTGTCTGATTTTCAGGAATTACTCTGTTGTAATTAGGGAACTGTCCGTCGAGAAGAAGTGAAGAATATTCATAATTTCCGAACTTAACGAAAATCATTTTATCTACAACAGCGAAGTAAATATTTCCTTCAGCTGGTGCATTTTTCAAAACACTGTTAAGAACTTTTGTAGGAACAATTGCAGAAGGGAAGTCATTAATGTTCTGTGCAATTTCCTTTTCAATATAAGAAAGGCGGCGACCGTCAGTTGCAACCATGATGAGTTTGTCTTCTTTCTTTTCAAAGTAAACGCCAGTCATAAAATATCTGTTGCTGTCTTCTGATACAGCAAAAATTGTCTGACTTATCATTTCTTTAAATTCTTTAGAAGGAACTTCGAAGAACTGAACTCCGTTTGTAGAAACAATTTCAGGGAATTTATCAGAAGCCATACTCTTAAGCTGGAACTTAATTTTTTTAGCAGCAGGACGAATTGTTACTGTAATGTCTTTATGATCAAATTCAATTTCTCCAGAAGGTGAAGCAGAAAGAATACTCATAAACTTATCACAATAAATTGTAGTAGTTCCTTCTTCTTGAATATCAACTGGAAGTTTAGTAATAAAGTTAACAGAAGAATCTGAAGCTTTAATTGTCAAAGTATTATTTTCAGCAATCAAAAGAATGTTTGAAAGAATTGAACTAGGACTCTTATTACTGATGATTTCCTGTGTAACTGCAATTTCCTTAATCATTGCATCGCGATCGAATGTAAACTTCATGTGTATCTCCTTAAGTTTCCACTTTATATCTTTATTATAAATTTTTTAAATTTAGTAATAATAATAGTAGGGTCGGTTGATATGTGGAAAAGTGTTTTAATTCTATATAAATAATAGATTTACATTGTTAAAAAGCCTTTTATAGTTATTAACAATGTATCAACTTTTCCACTGTTGAAGAAGTTATCCACAATCTATCAACAGAATACTAATATAATTATCAACTATTTTATTAAAGAATTCAATTAAATTTTCTTGTATTCCTTAATTGCGCTGATAATGTCTTTTATACGTTTTTCAAAAGAAGGATCAGTTTTAATTCTGTCGGCGATTCCGTTATATGCAGACAAAATAGTAGTATGATCTCTTCCTCCAAATTCACTTCCTAATTCTGAGTAGGAATATTCAAGTAATTCTCTGGCAATATAAATTGAAATATGTCTTGTTTCTGCCAGTCTTTTACTTCTGTTCTTTCCTTTGATATCAGCAATTGAAGTGTTTTCAATATCAGCAACAACTTTAAGAATTGTTTCCATTGAAACTGCATTTCCTGTTGCTTCAGTAATTGTATCTTTCAAAAGATCTTGTGCAATTTCAATTGTAACTTCTGTCTGAATCAAATCCTGATAACCAACAATTTTTTTAATTGAAGCTTCAAGATCGCGAACATTCATCTGAATGTTTTTTGCAATGTATTCAACAACATCATCTCTGATATTTTTATTTTCAATTTCAAGTTTTTTTCTGATAATAGCAATTCTGTTTTCATAACTTGGTGGTTTTAAATCAATGCAGACACCAGAAGAGAATCTTGTTTTTAATCTGTCTTCGATTCCTTTAAGCTCATTGATTGGTCTATCACATGTAAAAACCATCTGAGCATGATGTTCCATCAAACCATTGAATGTATGAAAACATTCTTCCTGCAAACTTTCTTTTCCAATCAAAAACTGAATATCATCAAAAAGGAAAACATCGTAATTACGATATTTGTTTTTGAATTTATTCATTATGTTATTTTGAAGTGAATGATAAAATTCATTAAAGAAGTTTTCAGATGAAATACAGCAGATTTTTGCTTTTTCATTATGCTGGAAAATGTAATTTCCCAAAGACTGCATAAGATGAGTTTTTCCCAAACCTGAAGCACCATATAAAAGAATAGGATTTAAAGTATCATTCTTTCCTGGATTTTTTGCAGCTGCAAGAGTTGCACTGTAAGCATAGTTATTGTTTTCACCTGGAACAAAATTTTCGAAAGTGAATTTTTCCATAAGCTGAGGATGATGTTTTCCTGAAGATTCATTTTTTTCAGATTTCTTTTCAGATACATCCGGCTTTTTTTCTGTTTTAACTTCAGCTTTTTCATTTTCAGAAGGTGAAGCAGGTGAAGGAGCAGCATTAGTAAATTTCATTTCGATAACAAAATCAGACTGGCCCGTGATTTCTGATAATTTTGACTTAATCTGATCAACATATCCGCGGGAAATCATCTGATTTTTCATAAAATCTGAAGGAACGTTTACAACAATTGAGTTGTCATGATCTTCAACATAGTCCATTTTGAACCAGATTTTAAATTCGTCTTCTTTTCCTTTTGAGATATATTCTTCACTTAACTGTTTTAGGGCTTCCTGCCAGAAAACCTGGTAATTTTGACTGCTCATAGGGTAATTATAATTCACCTTTACTTTATTTTTCAATATAAGTATAATTATAAAGCAATTTTTTTTCCTATATTATAGGATAATTATTTGCTATTTAAACAATTTTTTTTGTGGGAAAAATCATGTCAGAAAATTATTCAGCAGGCAACATCCAGGTTTTAAAAGGACTCGAAGCAGTTCGTAAACGTCCTGGTATGTACATTGGTTCAACAGGACCAAAAGGACTTCATCATCTTGTATATGAAACTGTAGATAACTCAATCGACGAAGCAATGGCAGGTTTTTGTGATCGTATTGTTGTTGCCCTCGAAAAAGATGATATTGTACGTGTTGACGATAATGGACGCGGTATTCCTGTTGATATTCATCCAACTGAAAAAATCAGTGCCCTGGAACTTGTTTTGACTCGACTCCATGCTGGCGGTAAATTTGAAAAAAGTGCTTATAAAGTTTCTGGTGGTTTGCACGGTGTAGGTGTATCCTGCGTTAATGCTCTTTCAGACTGGATGGAAGCTACTGTAAAACGTGATGGTCATATCTATCGTCAGAAATATGAACGTGGAATTCCTAAAACTAAAGTTGAAGTAATCGGTGATACAGAAGAACACGGAACAACAATCCGCTGGAAAGCAGATAAAACAATTTTTACAGAAACAACTACATATAACTTTGATATATTAAGAGACCGTCTTCGTGAACTTGCATTCCTTAATAAAGGAATCGTAATTTACTTCCGTGATGAACGTCTTGAAACTCCTAAAGAAGAGATTCTTAAGTTTGATGGTGGTATCAGTCAGTTTGTTCAGGAAATTGATATTGGTAAACAGATTATTCCTGAAGAACCAATTTATATCAACGCAGAACAGGATGATGTAATTACAGAAATTGCAATGCATTATAATTCAGGGTTTTCTGAAAATGCACATACTTTTGTTAACGATATCAACACTCGTGGTGGTGGTACTCATTATGAAGGTTTCAAATCAGCACTTACTTTTGTCTTGAGAAAATTCTTTGATGCAAACGAAAAACTTAAGAAAGGTTTCGACAAAGATGAAAAGTTAAACTACGAAGATTTCTCTTCCGGTTTAACAGTTGTAATCTCAATGAAAGTTCCTGAACCTGAATTTGAAGGTCAGACAAAAGATAAACTTGGAAATACAGAAGTTCGTACAATCGTAGATCAGGTTGTAAAAGAAAAACTTACTTTATATTTTGAACAGAATCCTCAGATTCTTGAATCAATTCTTAAAAAGTCTATCGATGAAGCTAAAGCACGAATTGCTGCCCGAAAGGCAAAAGAAAACATGCGTAAAAAGACAATCGGCGACGGTTTCGGACTTCCTGCTAAACTTGCAGACTGTTCTGGTAAAGATCCAGAAATGTGCGAAGTTTACATCGTCGAAGGAGATTCTGCCGGTGGTTCTGCTAAAAAGGGTAGAGATCCAAAAACTCAGGCTATTCTTCCTCTCTGGGGAAAAATGCTTAACGTTGAAAAAGTTCGTCCTGAAAAAGTAATGAACAACGACAAGCTTCAGCCTGTAATCCAGACACTAGGTGCAGGATTTGGAAAAGACTTTAATATCGAAAAACTTCGTTATCACAAAATCATCATCATGGCCGATGCCGATGTCGATGGTTCACATATTCGTACTTTGCTTTTAACATTCTTCTTCCGTTATATGCCACAGCTTATTGAAAATGGTTATGTATATCTTGCTATGCCACCATTGTTCAAAGTTCAGCATGGAAAGAAAGAACCAATATATTGTTATTCAGATGCAGAACGTGATGCTGCTCTTGCTACATTCGATGAAGAGACAAGAGCTAAAGTTGACGTTCAACGTTACAAAGGTCTTGGTGAAATGGACGGTAAACAGTTGTGGGAAACTACAATGGATCCTTCTCACAGAAAGATGCGTGTTGTAACAATTCCAGATGCTATTGAAGCAGACAAGATTTTCAGTGTTTGTATGGGAGAGGAAGTTGAACCTCGCCGTCAGTTCATTGAAAGCAATTCAAGTTACGCAAATCTCGATATCTAAGGAAATATAAATGTTGGAAGAATACAAAACAAAAGAAGGCGGATCTGTAATCAAGATTCCTATCGAAGATGAAGTAAAGCAGGCTTACATTGACTACTCAATGTCAGTTATCGTACAGCGAGCTTTGCCTGATGTTCGTGACGGTCTTAAACCGGTTCACCGCCGTATCATGTACTCAATGGACAAACTCAATCTTGCTTCAGGCGGAAAGACACGTAAATGTGCTCAGATCGTCGGTGATGTATTGGGTCACTATCATCCACATGGTGATGCGTCAGTTTACGATGCATTAGTTCGCCTTGGTCAGGATTTTGCCCAGCGTTATACAACAGTAACTCCACAGGGAAACTTCGGTACAATTGCCGGTGACCCTGCTGCCGCTTACCGTTATACCGAAGCAAAGATGTCTAAGATCACAGAAGAAATGGTTGAAGACATTAAAAAGAATACAGTTGATATGGTCAGAAACTTTGACGATACAACTGACGAACCATCAGTCCTTCCTGCAAAATTTCCATTCCTTCTTTGTAACGGTACTACCGGTATTGCCGTTGGTATGGCAACAAACATGCCTAGCCACAACCTTCGTGAAGTAGCTTCTGCAATCGGTGCATACATCGACAACAACGAAATCACAATCGAAGAACTGATGAAGCACATCAAAGGCCCTGACTTTCCTACTGGAGGAATTATCTACGGCCGCGACGGTATCCGCAAAGCTTACACAACAGGCCGCGGAAAAGTTGTAGTTCGTTCAAAGTTCACAATTGAAACAGACAAACATGGTCGTGAATCAATTGTATTTACAGAAGTTCCATACGGAGTAAATACAACAAATATCATTACACGCATTAAAGAACTTGTTAGAGATAAACTTATCGAAGGAATTTCAAATGCCAACGATGAATCTTCTGACCGTGACGGTATGCGTCTCGTTGTTGACCTCAAAAAAGGTGCAGTAACAAAACTGGTTCTCAACCAGCTCTTTGCCAAGACTGATCTTCAGTCTAACTTCGGTGTAATCAACCTTGCACTTGTTCCTCAGAACAAAGAAGGAACATTGAGATACGATGAACCGGAATATCTTCAGCTTCCACAGGTTTACTTAAAACCAGAAATCCTTACATTGAAGCAGTTGATTCAGCTCTTTGTAAAACATCGTGATGAAGTTATTACTCGCCGTTCAATTTATGATTTGAAAGTTGCAAAACATGAAATGCACATTTTGGAAGCATTGATTGTTGCAATTAACAATATTGATGAAGTTATCAAGATTATCCGCGAAAGCCGTGATACAGAAGATGCAAAACTTGCTCTTGCAAAACGTTTTGGATTTGATGATGAACAGACACAGGCTATCGTTGATATGCGTCTTAAGAGACTTACACAGCTCCAGATTGAAGATCTTGAAAAACAGATTAAAGAACTCCAGGCATGGATCGATTACCTCCAGGACCTTCTTGATCATCACGAAAAGATTCTTCAGAAAATCAAAGACGAAACAAACGAACTTGCACAGAAATACGGTGATGACCGTAAGACAGAAATCGTGGCTGACGAAGTTGAAGAAATCAACGTTGAAGACATGATTAAAGAAGAAGATGTAGTAATCCTCATTTCTAAACTTGGTTATGTAAAACGTATTTCACTTACACAGTACAAGCAGCAGGGTAGAGGTGGAAAAGGAAGCAACAGTACAACACTTGTTGAAGACGATTACATCTCACAGATCTTTATTGCTTCAACTCACGACATTCTTCTCTTTATCACAAATGAAGGAAAAGCATACTGGGTTAAAGTTCACGAAATTCCAGAAGCAAGCCGCTTGAGCCGTGGTTCACATATCAAGAGCCTGTTGATGGTTAGTGCAAACGAAGAAATTACAAACATCATTAACTTCCAGGACTTTACAGAAGACCAGTTCCTCTTTATGGCAACTGCAAATGGTGTTATCAAAAAAACTTGTATCAAGGAATTTGCAAATGCCAAGAGCCGTGGTATCGGAGCCATCAAGCTTGATCCAGGTGACAGACTTGTAAGTACAGTTCTTTCAAAAGGAACAGATGAATTAGTTCTTATTTCCCGCAGAGGAAAAGCATTAAGAATTAAGGAAGCAGACGTAAGACCAATGGGTCGTGCCGGTCACGGAAACAAGGGTCTTAAACTTGCAGACGGCGATGAGCTTTCAGCTGTAATCCGCGTAGAAGAAGAATCAAGTATTCTTGTTCTTACCGAAAAAGGATACGGAAAACGTGCAAGATTCGAAGACTACAATGTTCACAATCGTGGAACCGGCGGTCAGCGCGTATTCGGAAATGTCGATAACAAAGGTGAAATTATCGGAGCTCTTTCAGTTTCTGATAACGACGAAATTGTCTGTATGACAGGACAGGGAAAAACATTGAGAGTTAAAGTTTCAACAATCAATGTTCAGGGACCTTCTTCTTCCGGAGTAAGCGTTCTTAAGATTGATGAACCAGATTACCTTGTCGGTCTTGATAAGATTGCCAACGATGACGGTAAAGAAGAAAAATAAAAATTAAACTTACAACCCAGAGGCCCAGGCTTCTGGGTTTTTTTGTTTATCAGGGAATTTAATAAATAGAACAAAAATAATAAAAAAAAAGAAATTCTTGAGTATAAATTAGCTATAGCTAACTAAATAGAAAAGAGTAACCCATACAATAAGAAATTGAAATTCCGAAGAGTTCAAAATCGCAAAATCATATTTTGTCACAACCTACAGCGGCGGCGAATCGATGCTCCGTTCTCGTCGCTCACAATGGATCGCCCTTGTCTTTCATTCCTGCTTCAACGAAATGACCAACGAACAATACGCCGCCTTCGGATAAAAAAACTGCAGCATCAGCTCCTATACTTTTGACTAACTATCGTTCGGTAGTTTAAAATAATATTTACAGAAAATTTAATATTTCTCTATTTTTTCTAATGACAAAACAAAATAGATAGAGTATAATACAATCAAGAGGGGAACGCTTATTCAAAAAAGCGAATGAATCATCAGGCACCGGGGTTTTGCCCCGGTTATTTTTTTGCCTAGGAGTTATCCACAGGTGTGGATAACTTGTTGATAATGTGGATAACTTAAAAGTGTTTCATGTGAAACATTTTTGAGTTTGAAGCAGGGCATCCTCAGTTATATATTCTTATCCTTAATCAATCAAAGTGCCTAATCGTCGATCTCATTCTTCATAAATATAATACAGCAAAATTTTCTCAACCAGAAAAATCAAAAAAAATCCAATTTAAATTCTGACAACCTCATGAGCATTCTCCTCAACTGTTTCACGTGCAACATTATCTGAATTAGTGGTTCGAAAAAAAATGCGTCCTATATTCAGGTAATAAAAATACTTATCTGGATTTTTACTTTCAAGTTTCAAGATTATCTCATAATGATTCTGTTTCACGTGCAACAATTTTATAAATTAGCCAGAAAAGTTATCCACATAATTCACAAGTTATCCACATTGGAAAGTCGGATAGAATTGTTTCATGTGAAACACTTTTTGAATCAGTTTGGGTTTTGTTTCTTGTGCAACAATTTATGAAAAATAATAAAACTGTTTCACGTGCAACAAATTTTAGAATTTACGAGAAATTCAAATTCCTTGAAAAATTTTTTAAAGCTTTAAACTAACAACCGTTCGTCAGATTAAATATGAACGATAGTTAATTAAAAACGTATTAAACTTTTCTTAAATAACACCGAAAATAAAGAGGAGTACTGTTTAAGAGAAAAGAGAAATACGAATTGCTAATAAAAAATAGATGAGAGATTTATGAAAGAAATTGTACTTGAAACAGAAAGACTTAAACTCAGACCACTTTCTGCAAAAGATATTGAAGAAGTATGCGAATATAATTCTGATTCAGTTTGGAAAAGATATCAGGCAGATTAATCGGTAATATCTGCGTTTACCTTGAAGAGAATAGAAAGTCCGGAGAACTTGGATGGACCTTCAATCGAAAATATCACTGCAAAGGATATTGTACAGAAGCAGCTCAAGGTTTGAAAAAAATTTGTTTTGAAACAATAAAACTTGAATCAATTTATGCCTGCTGCGATGAAAGAAATATTTCATCAAGACGTGTAATGGAAAAAATCGGAATGAAGGTAGAAGCTGAGCATTTGTTCAGAAAATATCCGAATACCGGAGAAGAATCTACTGAAGTAAGGTTTAGAATAATAAAAGGAGAATAGTTAAAACATTTCTTGTAAATCAAAAATGAATTAACTATAATGTAAATTATGGGTGGAAAGAACAAACAAAAAACAGGATTGCTTTTAGCATGCTGGTTATTATTAGCTTTAGGGCTTGTAATATTCTATTTTATTAATCGCGAAAAGATTCATAAAAACTTTGATAGAGTTACAGGAAAAACTTCGACAACATCAGTTGCAGTTGAATCGACAGAAAAGAAATCTGATTCAAATAAAGGCAATGGATTGATTGATCTTGAATACGTTCCTGGCGAAGCAGAAACGGAATCAACAACAGAAGTTATTGACGTTAACAATGTTGAGCAGGAATCTTCCGTAACAAAGATTGAAGTTGAAAAACAGAATCCTCAGAAAGAAGAAACAGTTTCAAAAACTGAAGATAAAAAAACTGAAACAGTAAAACCAAAAGATGTTCCAAAAACAAAGGCAAAACTCTGTTTTGTTTATGTTGATTCAGATGGAAAAGTAATTCGTAAGATGACAACAAAAGAAGTTGATAAAACAAATGCTCCTTTGACAAACGCCATCAAAACATTACTTGACGGACCAGATTCATCGGATAAGGAATGTATGACATTGATTCCTGCGGGTACAAGATTGCTTGGCGCTTCGGTAAAGAATGGGATTGCAACATTGAACTTCAGCGATGAGTTTGAGTTTAATGGAATTAATGCCGACAGCTATCGCGCCCAGCTCATGCAGGTTGTTTATACAGCAACAGAATTTGCAACAGTTGAAAGTGTTCAGTTTCTGATTGAAGGTCAGAGAAAAGATTATATGGGAAGTGAAGAATTACAGATCTGGATTGGTTCCCCATATTCAAGAAGTAATTTTTAATTTTGGATAACTTGTTGATAAAGAAATAAAGCAAAAAAAAGGCTGCAGTTTAATGAAGGATTAAAGTTCATTTCCTTCAGAAAAGCTGCAGCCATTTTTTTATTTGACTAACGAGCGTTAGTCAACTTTGCTTATTAAAATATTCTCTCGTTATTCAGCATCTGGATCAGAATCGAAGAAGAAAAGTTCCTCGAATTTTTTTTCAAGTGCAATGCAGATTAAGAGAGCAAGTTTTGCGTTTGGAGTGTACTTTCCGTTTTCGATAGAAACGATTGTGTTGCGTGAAACTCCGACAGTTTCAGCAAGGTCAGCCTGAGTGATATTCAGATCAAGGCGTACGTCTTTAATATTATTCTTTAATGGAAGTTCAGTATTCATAAAAATCTCCTTAATTTAAGTTCAAATTGATAACTATTCATTTGTAAGGTAAAACAAACGGTTGTTAGTTTATAATAATAAAGCCAAGTTTTCTTGTCTTATATTAAAATAATATTAGAGCAAAGAAAACTTGTCAATGTATTTTAAAAATAAAAAAGCATTCAAACAGTTCCCATGATAAAAATCATTAAACTGTTTGAATGCCTTTTATATAGAAGAATTAAATTAAAAGTAAAATAATTCCTCAAACTTTTTATCTAATGCAATGCACAGAATAAGTGCAAGTTTTGCTGTCGGACAATACTGACCGGTTTCGATTGAACTTATTGTATTTCTCGAAACACCAACCATTTCTGCAAGCTGTGTTTGTGAAAGATTCATTTCACCACGAACCTGCTTTAAATTATTTTTTAAGACAAGTTCTTCGTTCATCTGATAATTCCTAAAAGTCTTGCACAGAATGCAACAGTAGATAAAAGGAAAAATAATATGTAAACAATGAAAACTATAAGTTCATGAGTTTTTCTTTTCATGATAAATTTTGTAAGGAACATTGCAGAAAACATTCCCGTAAAAATCATCCAGATTCTTTCATCGATGTGATCGTTAAAAAAAATATCCAGTGCAGCAATAATTACACATAATGTAAAACCAACAATGAAGGCAATTTTGCTTCCTTTGTTTACAGCTTCAAGATCAGCTAAATCCTTGTTCTGGTTTTCGTTACGGCTTATTTCTAAGATTTCTTCTTTTGTCATTTTTGACTCCTTAATTAAAAATAATATGAACTGTAAGGCATGAAATTGGCGCGCGCTTGCCAGATTTAGTTTGCCAAGTACACTTGGTATAACTCAAATATAACGTTACCAAGTATACTTGTCAACACTTTTTTGAAATTTTTTTCTCTGGGCGAATGTCAATATTCCGCTATACTTTAAAAAAATAGGATTTTGGAGTAGAATCATCACATTATGGAATTTACACAAGAACAGATCGACGCGTTGGTTGTAAACGAAGTCGACATCATGAAGAAAATTGCAACAGAGTTAAACATTCGTGTTAATCAGGTTAGTGCTGTTATCAGCCTTTTTGAAGAAGGATGTACAGTAGCTTTTATCAGCCGTTATCGTAAGGAAAAAACTGATAACCTCGATGAAGTTGCAGTTACAAGCGTAGACCACCTTTTCAAGTCTTACAAAAATCTTGAAGAACGTCGTCTTGAAATTGTTAAAGGAATTTTCAATCAGGGTAAACTTACTGATTCCCTTTACAACGCAGCAATGTCAGCAACAACTTTGACAGCTCTCGAAGACCTCTGGGCTCCGTTCAAGAAAAAGAAGAAGACAAGGGGAATGATTGCAGCCGAAAAAGGTCTCGAACCACTGGCTGACGCAATGCTCGAAATGAACGATGCTGCTATCGAAAAAGAAGCAGAAAAATATATCAAGACAGACAACGAAGACAAAGCCCTCAATGTTGAAACTGCCAAAGACGCTCTCAACGGTGCAAAAGACATCATCGCAGAACGCGTCAGCCAGGAAACAAAAAATCGTGAAGCAATTCACGATTTGTACATGGCAACAGGAAACATTGTTACAAAGGGAATCGTTCCGGAAGGACAGACTGAAGAACAGGCTCAGAAAACTTCTACATACCAGATGTACTGGGATTATTCTGAACCGCTCGACCAGCTCAAGCCTCACCGCATTCTTGCCATCAACCGTGCAGAACGCGAAGGCGCTCTCGACGTTACAATCGATGTCGATGTAGAAGCTGCAGTTGCTGACCTTCAGAAGAAAGCCACAATTCACAATGAATACCACAAGGCTGCCATTGAAGACGGTGTTGTTCGCCTTTTGTCACCAGCAGTAGTTCGCGAAATCCGTAGTGATGAAGCAGACGAAGCTGACAATCACGGTATCGGCGTGTTCAGTGAAAACCTCAAAAATCTTTTGATGACACAGCCAATTAAAGGAAGCCGTGTTCTCGGCATTGACCCAGGATACCGTAACGGTACTAAATGTGCTGCCCTTGATGAAACAGGTAAATACCTCGGCTTCTTCAAAATCTTTCAGGAAATCAATCCAAAAGAAGCTTACGACCTTATCAACGAAGCAATCGACAAATACGACATTCAGGTTCTTGCAGTTGGTAACGGAACAGGAAGTCACGAAGTACAGGAAATCGTTTCAAAAGTAATCAGCGAAAACTACAGCGACGCTGACGTAAAATACACAGTAGTAGATGAATCAGGTGCTTCAGTTTATTCTGCTTCACCTGTTGCTACAGAAGAATTCCCTGATTTGGACGTTATGGTTCGTGGTGCTATTTCTATGGGCCGTCGTCTTCAGGATCCGCTTGCTGAACTTGTTAAGATTGATCCAAAGGCAATCGGTGTTGGTCTTTACCAGCATGACGTTAACCAGAAGAAGCTTGCAGAACAGCTCGACGAAGTTGTAAGTTCCGTTGTAAACAATGTTGGTGTTAACCTCAATACAGCTTCTTACATGCTCTTGAGTTACGTTTCGGGAATCAACAAAACAACTGCAAAGAAAATCGTTGCTTACCGTGATTCAAACGGAAAGATTACAAGCCGTGAAGAACTTAAGAAAGTTCCAGGACTTGGACCAAAAGCATTTGAACAGTGCGCAGGATTCCTTAAGATTGCAGAAAGCTCTGACCCACTCGACAACACATGGGTTCACCCAGAAAACTATGAAGCAGCCCGCGAAGTTCTTCCATTGATTCAGAAAGGCGAAAAAGTTCCTTCTGACCTCATCAAGAAAATCGCAGAAAAATACAGCATCGGCGAAACAACAGTAAACGACATCGTAGAAGAATTGCAGAAACCAAACCGTGACCCTCGTGACGGATATCCTGCACCAATCATGCAGAAAGGCGTAGTTCAGTTTGAAGACCTTAAAGCCGGAATGAAAGTTACTGGAAAGATCAAGAACGTAGTAGACTTTGGTGCTTTCGTTGATATCGGTTTGCACGAAACTGGTTTGATTCACGTATCTGAATTGAGCGACAACTTCATTAAAGATCCAATGGAAGTTTGTAAAGTCGGTGATGTTCACGAGTTTACAATCATCGGTCTTGATATGGACCGCCGCCGTATCAGTCTTTCTCTCAAGAGTGATGCAGCAAGCCGTGCAGAAACAACAGGAAATGCATCGGCAGCTAAACCGGCTGGTGCAAAGAAAATCGTTGTTGTTAAAAAAGGTGCTGCATCAGCTAAACCAAAAACTGACGGTAACCAGAAGCCTCGCAGTGAAAATCGCGGCGGTCAGCGTCAGTATCAGGGAAGCGATGATGGAATGAGTTACAATCCATTTGCAGCTTTACTTAAGAAATAAGATATCAAAGATGAATCCTTAATTTCAGGAGGTTTCCGTGCTTGATGAAGCAGAAAGCAAACTGAAAAGCGCCAGAAATTGGGGATTCATCGATATGTTTGGCGGGGGGATTTCTACTGCTGATTATACAATGCAGGAAAGTAAAAGATAATAATGACTAGTTTACTTGTCATAAAATTAATCAGACCTTTTTAGCCTAAAGCTTTATTCTCAATACTTTTGAATTTCGTTCCGGAGTCCAAATCTTTTTTCTTTCTTCAGGAATGCTTTCAATACTGTCGGCTTCGAAACCGATCTTTTCAAACCAGTCGGCGGTCTGTGTTGTCAGAACAAACACAGATTCAAGACCTTTTTCTTTTGCCTTAACAAGCAGGTAGTTCATAAGCTTAACACCGATTCCCAGCTTGCTGTAGGATTCATCAACGGCAACGCCTGCAATTTCTGCCTGTTTACCGTCATAGTCGTGAAGGCTTGCACATGCGTGAATGCCGCCGTCTACCTGATAGACAACGTATTCTTCAAACTTGTCGGCAAAGCTTGCCTTTGTACGAGGAAGCAAAATTCCCTTTTTAACAAACGGATCCATAAGCGACAGAACGCTTGAAATGTCGTTCAAGGTCATGGCCCTGAAGCCGGAATATTCGTCGTTATAAATCATTGTTCCCGAACCGATGCTGGAGAAAATTTCGCATGGCAGGATTCCGTCGATAGAACCGTCAAGGATATGAACGCGCGAAACGTCATTAGAACAGGCATCTTTTGCGAGCTTGAAAAGAGCCATAAGTTTTTCCTGTTTTGTGATGTTCGAGGCTTCGCCTGTTGTTTTTACAACCGAGTCTTTGTTCAGCGCGATGAGAGCCGACAGTTCTTCGATATTCATTGCAGGAATATTGTTATCAGAAGTCAATATGATTTCTGAAGGAATTTTGAAGGTGTCGGGACTGATTTCAGTGTCAGGTAAAATATAGAAAAGCTTATCGGCTTTTAAGTTCTTTGCGATTTCTGTAGCCAGTGTAAGGGTCGAAACGTTGTAAGGCTTTCCTGTAGCGCTCCAGCCGATACATGGCAGGATTGGAATAAATCCGTCGTGAAGAATTTCCTTGATAGAATCTGTGGCGATGCTTTCGATCTGGCCTGTTGTGCCGTAGTCGATTCCGTCAATGACACCGATACCGCGTGCTTTTACCCAGTTACCGATAACGGCTGACTTTTTTTCGCCGGCAAGCGCATTCATGATTGTATTTGAAACGTCAAAAGCTGCCATCTTGATCAATGGCATCGATTCACGAGATGCGATTCTTATACCGTTTTTGATGGACCAGGAAATATCAGCCTGTGAGAGAATTTCATTGATTCTTTTTCTGCAGCCAGGAACGATAACCACATTGATTCCGCTTTCGTGAATAAGGCTGATATCACGGATATGTGATGGCAGCATCGGGGAATTGATGATTTCGTCGTCGATGTAAATGACAGTAACAGCGTTTTTGAATGCTTTGAGGTAGCGGATAACGTCTCTGATCTGTCGTGCTTTTTGTGTAATTTCCTGCATAAGTTAATTATCGGCCAAATTCGTGAATTTGCCCATATTTTGCTTTGAAAAAATACAGCCGCAGTAATCCTGGCGGTATAATCCATATTCCTCGCTGAGCTCAAGGCTTCGCTTAAAGCCGCCTTTCTTTTTAAAGTCGCTTGTCAGAAATTTAGTTCCTGGGGAATTTCGGGACTCGAGCTCTTTTCCAATGATGTTGATTTTTTCTGCGTCCTTAAAAGGACTGATACTCAGCGTTGTCGTAAACCAGTCAAAGTTATTCTTAACAGCATAGTCGTAAGCTTTTTCCATACGGAACTTATAGCAGCGCCGGCAGCGTTCACCTTTTTCGCCTTCGGTTTTAAGTTCAGTATCGATTTCTGTATTTACGGCCTTAAAAAATTCCTCGGGATCGTAATTTTCTTCATAAAGACAAGTTAACTTGTCTTTATCAAACTTTGGAAGAAAAGTTTTCAGTTCATTAAGGCGTCTTATGTATTCTGCTTTAGGATGAATGTTCGGATTGTAGTAATAAATCGTGATGTCAAAATACTTCATCAGGTATTCAAGTACATAAGATGAACACGGACCGCAGCAGGCGTGGAGCAAAAGAGAAGGTTTTGAATCTGATTGTGAAACAGTTTCGAGGATTTTATCGAGCTTTTTCTGGTAATTTATTTTTTCCATAATGCTAAGTTTACTTGTCAAATATAAAAAAAGTGAATTTTCTGCAACTTTCACATAATCATAAAAGTTCTTGAATTATTGACTTCTAAATTATAAAACTGCGTTGAGTTTATGACAATAATCTTGTAATATAATTTCCATGGAATTAACAAGCTCACAGAGAAAAGAATTAAGTGCTCAGGCACACGAATTAAAACCAGTTGTAATCATCGGACAGGCTGGCGTAACAGACGGCGTAATCGGTAAAATCGCTGAATCATTAAAAGCTCACGAACTTATCAAAATCAAGTTCAACGAATACAAAGAAGATAAACAGGAACTCGCTTCAGAAATCGCAAATTCCTGCGAAGCCGCTCTTGTTAGAATCATCGGCAACGTTGCAATCCTTTACAAAGAAAACGAAGAAAAAGAAGAAGACAAGAAAAAAAGCCGCAAATAAAAAGCTGCTTAGTCTTTCACAGAATCAATAAGCTCGCGCATGTCATCTGTCAAACGCTTTGCAGCAATTGTAGGTGACAGGCCTTTATATTTATCCATTTTAATCTGTGGTAAAACAGTAAATCTGTACAAGTAAGAATGTGTCGGATGAACTTTGTAGAAAGGATCATGTTTTCCGAGACCGTATTTATCTCCGCCACCGATGTGCAATGGCTGAACATTGCAGCCAGTTTCGAGAGCAATGCGTGCAGCACCTTTTTTGTAAGGGTTAATGCCGTGGCGTGGTGTACGAGTTCCTTCAGGGAAGATGATAAGATTTGAACCGGAATCAAGTGATCTTTTTGCATCGGCAACCATCTGGTCCCAGTCACCGTCATTGGCAATGTACAAAGGTTTTACAATGCCAGAAACAGGGCTGCTTTTTAATCCTGCGCGGATAATACAGTCTGCATTTCTTACAAATGCAAAAGTGTAAATTACATCAAGCAGTGAAGGATGGTTTGCAACGATTACGCAAGATTCAAGTTTTTTCATTGCTTCGATATCAGAAATTTCATATTTAGAAATACGGATAAAGCGCATTGTCTGAACAAAGAAATTCAAAATTCCTGCAACAAAAACACGACCATTCTTTTTAAAAGTATCTTTGTCTCTCCAGATAAGATGGAGAATAGGGAAACAGAATACTACAATAAGGAATGTTCCGATTCCGAAAAAGACATAACAAAAAACTTTGCGGAAACATCTCCACATATATGCAAAAGGATCTGTGATTTCTGGTAAGTCATCAGGTGAATATTTTGGATCAAGATTTTTACTCATAGGATTGCCTCACTTTTTAGTTAATGATTAATTATAACATTTATTGATATGAAGTCTAATAAAATCGTAAACATTCTTTGAAATATCCGAAATTGAATATTCAAAGGAATTTACGTTTTCAAGTCGGGAATTTGAAAGTACACAGGCAAACGCAACAGGCGGTTTACTTTCGATTGATGTTACATTTTCGTACTGTGAAGGAATTAATTCATCGCCGTAAACGAAAATAAGCTTTTCCTGTTTGCCTGCAAGAATTGAAGAAGCGGCGCATGTAAGTCCGTCTTTAAAATCATCGTAAGATGGAAAAATACAGTTATAGCCGGCCTTTAGCTTGCAGGCGATTGTAGCAAGTGCGACAGGTGCATTAAATACTGACAAAGAAAAGCCTGCAGGTAAAATCATTTCATCTTCAATGATTGACTGGTTGATTTTAAATTCGCGGGCAAGTTCACCACGGAACGAAACGAAAACTATTTTTGTATCTGAACCGATATTTGTTTTTTCGATGAGATTGTGAACAACTTCAACTGTCATTTTTGAAAGCTGGCTTAAACGGCGGCGAAAAAGCGGATCAGTATAGCTTAAGGACGGTGAAGTTTTTTCCAGTGAGATTTCTTTCTGATTGTCTGCCCAGAGTTTGATGTCTTCAAGGGAATCAAGTCCGGGAGCATAAAGTGCTGGTTCTGAAATAAAAAAGGTATTCTGCAAAGTTGCACCTATTTCTTTCTGAATACTAACAGTGAGTAGCAGTTAGATCCAAGATTATGATGTGCAGTTTTAAGTTCAAAGCCCGCTTCTTCAATTGCATCTACAAGTTCTCCGTAGCGGTACATTTTACTGTTGCCGTTTGCAATACATGTAAAGTAAAGCGAAGTAGCCTGAAGGGAATAACTTTCCGCCTCAAAGCGCTGCTTATCCCAGAGCGGTTCAAGAACATAAACATCTGTGTTCTCAGTCGCAGCTTCATGAACCTTTTTAAGAATCTTAGTAATCTGGTGCAGGGAGAAACAGTCAAGGAACTGGCTCATCCATACAGCGTCTGGCGCAGAAGGAAGAACTGTTGATTCTGCGAGAATGTTTCCGGCATAAGTTGAAATGCGGTCGGCAAAACCAGCTTCTGCCGCATTTTTTTCTGCAACTGCTGTCTGACCTGGAAGGTCGATAATTGTAACATTTACATCTGAATCGTATTTGCAGGAAGCAATTGCCCATTTTGCTGTGTTTCCGCCGATATCGAAAAGTTTTTTAGGTTTGTTTTTATAAACGATCGGGAGTGCTTCAGGGAATGCAATATCGGAATAGAAGTGGTCAAAATCAAACCAGCTTTTCTTTTCGCGGTCAGGAAGTGTAGAAAGTGCTTCGTAAACAGTCGTCCACTGGTCTCCGAAAACGTGAAGGCCTTCAGGTTTTCCGTTTTTAACAGAATCCATAAGGTCCCATGCACCTTTGTAACAGATATCATTTGTAAAATAGAAATTGGCTTTTGTAAGATTGTCTTCAAGAAGGAACCAGCCGATCTTGCTTAAAGAAAGACGTTCCTGGCCGTTAACTGTTTTAAGAAGAAGTACATGCATTCCAATAGCCATTTCTGTAAGAACACCGACACCGTATTTAGAAATTCCAGATTTTTCTACAATTTCGTCGATTGTAATGCCGTCTTTACCGCTGTCACTGATAATGTCCAGGATTCCAAGTTCGAGCAAGGCTCTTACTGCCTGAAAGGTAAGCGGGGCAAAGGCAATTTTTTGTGCTTCAAATTTTGCATCAATTGCATGAAGTTCATCTTTGGAAAATTTTTCCATGTCAAAATCAGATTTTCTTCTCATATCAAAAGATTAGCATAATGGGAAAATAATCTCAAGTTTAGCAAATCTGTCTTATTTCTACATATGTGTGTATAAATATGAATAACTTGATAAATCTGACTTCTTTGTATATAATTGAATTAATACGCTTAATTGCAATTACAGCGTTTATAATATTTAAGGAAACAAAATGGACGAACTTAAACAGGAAATTAAAGAACTTATAATTTCTTCCCTTGAACTCGAAGATGTCAAACCAGAAGATATTAAAGATGATGCACCGATTTTCGGTACTGGCTTAGGTCTTGATTCAATTGATGCCCTTGAACTTGGGGTTGCAATTAAGAGAAAATTCGGTGTTAAGCTGTCAGCAGAAAATGAAGACAGTAAAAAACACTTTGCATCAGTTAATGCACTTGCTGAATTTATTTCAGCAGAAAAAGCATAAATAATAAGGAGATTAAAGATGACTAAAGAAGAAATCTTTGCAAAACTTCAGGACGTATTGGAAAGTGAATTCGAAGTAGAAAAATCAGATGTAACTCTCGAATCTAAACTTTTTGAAGACTTGGATCTTGATTCTATCGATGCTGTAGACCTCGTTGTAAAAATGAAGCCATACATGAACGGTAACATTGATCCAGAAATGTTCAAGAGTGCTAAAACAATCGGTGCTGTTGTAGACGTTCTTCAGCCATTGTCTAAATAATTAAAAAAAATGAAAGCCTTTCTTAAGGTGTTCATAGCAATCATATCGGTACTTTATCCTGTGCTGGTTTTTACACTGTTAGTAGTGTATAAGTTTCCGGTCAGGATTGTATCGCTATGTGTTGTATTTCTTGCGCTTGTTTATTTCCTTTCTGCAACAAATGTTAATCCTAAAAACAATCCAGACAGCAAAAAACGGTTTTCATTCAGTGTTAAGCCTTTACTGTCTTCATTTTTTTTACTCGCAGTCGGTATAATTTGTTTTATAACTAATAGTTCCCTGTTTTTAAAATTATATCCAATTGTAATTTGTATCTCATTACTTTTTGTTTTCGGCATAACCCTTTTTACAAAGCCGAACATTATTTTCAGATTTGCAACTTTGCAGGATAAGAAAATAATCGGATCAATAAACGAAAAGCGCGTTGAAAAATATTGCCTTAAAGTAACTTATGTGTGGTGCTTATTTTTCATATTAAACAGTCTCGTTGCAGCTTACACAGCTTTTTTCTGTGATGAAAAAAGCTGGACAATATATAACTGTGGAATTTCCTATGGATTTATGGGTGTGATTTTTACAGTAGAATTTATAATAAGGTGGTTTGTTAACAAAAATATGCCAAAGCTTTATCCAATTTCAAAATTTACTGCAGATTCAAGAAAAGATGATTTTATTGTTTGCTACGAAGATAAGTGGTCGTCAAAAAAATACAAAATCTGGAAAGACTTCCTGACCGACACAGCAAAAATGAGGGCGTTTATTACCGCCAAGCCTGCTGAAAAATGGATTGTCCATATTAATGATTACTATTACTTTCTATGTACCTTTATTGCTTTGCTTCAGTGCAAAAAGCAGGTTGCGTTAACTGCAAATATTTCTGAAGAATTCATCAAAGAAATGAGACAGCCGCAAGATGAGTTTATTACTGACAGTGCCGGTCAGAAAAACTCATTCTTTGTACAAGAAATAATTGAAAACTCTGCACTTCCTTCTGATGACGAAATCCGTACTACACCTGCCATCAATGCAGATGAAACAAAAATACATATGTTTACTTCTGGAAGTACAGGTAAGCCGAAGGATGTATTGCAGCGCATGACAGAGTTCGAACTCGATAATGAGTTCGTGTTCTCACAGTGGGGCGATGAATTCCTTAAGAGAAAAAATGTTGCTACAGTCAGCCAGCATCATATTTATGGATTTCTTTTTACAATTGCCCTTCCGTTTGCCGCAGGAATTCCTTTTAGAAGAACTAGAATTGAATTTCCGAATGAGTTTGAAAAGCTTGATGACGAAAAATATATGATTATTGCTGTTCCGGCATTTTTGAAGAGAACTGTTGAAAGCGTAGACAAGCTTTCGATGAAGGAACCGTTTATTTTTACAAGTGGGGGTGTTCTTTTGCCTGAAGTTGCAAAGAAAACAGATGAGGTTTTCGGATTCTGGCCGGTTGAAGTTTATGGAAGTACCGAAACAAGTGGGATTGCCCACAGACAGTCTAAGAACGGTCTTGAATGGACGCCGTTTGCCAATGCCACAATCAGTAAGAACGAAGACGGCTGTCTTAACATTAAATCGCCATATATTAAAGACCCTGCAGGCTTTCAGACTGCCGATCTTGTTGATATTCACGAGGACGGAAGATTTATTCTTAAAGGCCGTATTGACTCTATCGTAAAAATTGAAGAAAAGCGTGTTTCAGTTACAGAAGTTGAAAACCGTATTCTTCAGACTGGTCTTGTAAAAGATGTTTGTGTTGTTGCCATGAGTGACAGACGTCAGTATCTTGCAGCAGCATTGGTATTTAATAAGGCCGGCGAAGAAAAGTTTGCGGGCTGGAAAAAGTTTGACATCAACATGTTCTTCCACGACTTTTTAATGGATTATTTTGAAAACGTTGTTCTGCCTAAAAAATGGCGTTACCTTGAAGAATTGCCTGTCGATCTTCAGGGAAAGAAAAAAAAGCTTGAAATTCAGGCATTATTTACCAAAAAGGAAGATGGTGATAAAATGTAGAGAAGTAATTCTTTACAGTAGGTGAATTTATGTATTTAGCAAAACATGGCATTCCGGCCGAAAAAATTGTAAGTCAGGCAGAAAATGAAGTAGTACTGGAAGTTCATATTCCAGAAACATGTGATTTTTTTGACGGACATTTTCCAGAAATTCATCTTGTTCCTGCTGTAGCTCAGATTGATATGGCAATGCATTTCTGTAACAAATATTTTGGTACAAGATGTGCAATGGACAGTTCTAAAAGATTGAAGTTTACTTTACCGGTAAAACCAGAAACAACTCTTCACTTTGGATTTAAGTATAGTCCTGAAAAAGGAATGATTAGTTACAAATTAACTTCATCAGACGGATTAAAAGCATATTCAAGTGGAAACATTGCTGTAAGCAAATAGTCGGATAATAATGCAGCAAGGTTTTATAATTCCTGTTTATAATCACGGAAATACTCTTCAGAATGTTGTAGCAGAATTGTCTGCTTACAATCTTCCTATATTGATTGTCGATGACGGAAATAAGGAACAGGATAAAACTTACATTAATCTCGTTTGCCAGAAATTCAATAACATAACTTTAATTGTAAACAGAAGAAATCGCGGTAAAGGATATTCCGTATGCCGTGCAATTAAGACAGCCTACAAAATGGGAATTACTCATCTGTTTCAGATTGATGCTGATGGTCAGCATGATATGGAGCAGGTAAAAACATTCCTTGAAAAGTCGAAGGAAAATCCTGATTCATTGATTTCTGGATGCCCTGTTTTTGACGAAACAATTCCTGAAAACAGAAAAAACGGAAAACAGATCAGCAACAATTATGCAAGTTTTGTAACTTTGACTGAAGGTTATATTAAGGATGCTATGTGCGGTTACCGCGTTTATCCTGTAGAACCATTTTTCAAAATATTGAAATTTTCTTACATCGATACGCATATGGGTTTTGACACAGAAATCTTAATCAGGTTAATATGGAAGAACGTTCCATTAATTTACCTTCCTGTTAAAGTTTCATATCCGGTTGGTGGAAAATCTAACTTCAGAATGGTACGTGACAACATCAGAATTTCGTTCATGTTTGCGAGAATGACAATAGGAATGTGGATCAGATATCCGATGCTGGCAAGAAGAAGAAAGAGAAACAAAATTGGCAAAGAAGAAAAATAAGGAAAATGAAAATCTCTCAAAATGGGCATCAAAAAAAGAAGTTGTTCATACAAGTTTTCCTATTTATTTAGCTTTAGGTCTTATCAAATATTCCCCAAGATTTTTTTTGAACTTCATCATTAAATGTTCAAGCTTCTTTTTTTATCTGTTCAATAAAACATCACGAAACGAAAGCATCAGATATCAGGAGCAGTTAAAGCAACACAATCCTGATTGCATTAAACGCATAAGTGCTTACAAACAGATTGAAGCATTTGCAATAACATTTGTTGAAAAACTTGAGTGCTGGGTTAAAAAATCAATTCCTTTTAAAATTGATTATTCAAAAGCAAAAGACATTGATGAATTAATTTCGTATGTTAACGGCGGAAAAGGTGCCGTTCTTCTCTGTTCTCATTTGGGAAACAGTGAGATTTTCAGAAATCTTGCGAATAAGAATAAAATCAATTTGAGTAAAGAAGTTCCCGTTTCTGTACTTATGGATCTTGGAACAACATCAAACTTTACAAACACAATGAAAAAGGTAAATCCAAAATTTGCTGATAATATTGTTGACGTAAATAATATCAATCCGGGAACAATTGAAAAGCTGATGACTACAATTGAAGAAGGCGGACTTGTAATTTGTGCTGCTGACCGTGTTTCAAAGTATAACGATAATATTACGGTCGACGGTTCATTCCTCGGAAAGACAGCGCCTTTTCCTTATGGTGTGTATTTAATTACAATGCTTTTGAGAGCTCCTGTTTATTACATTTACGGACTTCGAAAAAAAGATAACGGCTTTGACAGAAAATATGATTTTCTTGTTACCAAAAGCAGTGTAAATACTGACTGCAAACGCAGCGAACGTGAAACAAATATCAGGCAGATGTGTTTAGAATATATACAGGAACTTGAAAAAAACTGTATGGAACATCCATATCAATGGTACAATTTTTTCGATTTCTGGGCAAAATCAGAAAAGGCATAATATGAAATTAAAAAAAATATTTACAACTGCAGCAACATTAATTTTTTATTTAAGTGGAATTTTTGCACAGTCTAATGGCGCGGACGCAAAATCAGAAAAAGATTTTAGAAGAATCTGTGAAAATCTTTCGAAGGTAAAAGTTGTTCGCGGTGATTTTGAATTAAGTCAGTACGCAGCAAAAAATGGAAGAACTGTAAATTCCTTAGGAAAATATACAATCAGTGCCAGCGATGGAATGATCTGGTTTACAAAAAAGCCTGTTGAATCAGTAATGGCAATTACAAAAAATTATATTATTCAGGAGAACAAAGGGCGTCAGCGTAAAATGGACGGAACAAAAAATCCGACTTTTGCACATATGGCAAATGCAATTTCCTCTTTGTTTACCGGAAATTATGAAGAGATTGAAAAAAACTTTATAGTTAAATGCGGTCCTGTAAAAGATGCAGGTCTTGAATGGGGCATTACACTTACTCCTGAGAATCAAACAATTGCTTCATATATCAAAACTATAAAGGTTAATGTTTTGAATAAGCCAGATGTGTGTCATATTCTCATGATTATGATGGAAACTGTTAGTGGTGACAGATCTGATTACCAATTGTCAAAACAGGTTCTAACTGATACTCTTAATTCTCATGAAGCAAAATACTTTGAAAAATAAAAAATTTTCAGCCCTGTGGATTGCGGTTCACGGGCTTGTTTTTTTATTACTGGCAGTTCTGTTTTTTACCGGAACAAAATTTAAAATTAATACAAACCTTTTTGATATTCTTCCTGATTCAAATGCAAGTCGCGAAGTCAGTAAAGCCGATGCTGCGTTGAGTGCCAGAACAGGCCGTGTGTTTATGGTGCTGGTAAAGAGCAATTCCTTTGATAAATCAAAAGAGGCAGCTGAAGCTTTTTACAACGAATTGAACGCAGAAGAAAATAATTCCTGTTTTGAAAAACTTTCACTTTATATGAATAACGATTCTGTAAATGAGGTTAACGATTATTATTTTAAGAACCGTTATTTTCTTCTTGAAGAAGAAGTGTCCGAAAACTTGAATACAGAAAGAGGTCTTAATGATTTTCTTCTTGATTCACAGATGTGTCTGTTCAACAGTTTAGGAACAATTAAAAATATTGAAGAAGATCCATTTGATCTTTCTGAAATTGAAATAACAAGTACCCTGGCAAAAGTTCTTAACAACGGAACTGGTATGAATATGCTGGACGGTGTTCTTTGCTGTTATAAAGACGATTTTTGTTATGTAATGCTCAGAGGTCTTTTAAGTCCTGAAGGTGCTTCGATTACAAACAACAACAGCGGTGTTAAAAAAATTTATGATGCTGTTGAAAAATTAAAAGCTGCAGAAGAAAATAATGAAGTGGAATTTATTTATTCTGGAGTTCCGTTCCACAGTTATGAAAGTTCTTCATCAGCGCAGAAAGAAATAACATTGATTTCGATTATTTCAATGGTTCTGATAATCGCACTTTGTATTTATTTCTTCAGGAATATTCTGCCGGTAATATCTTCGATTATTGCGATTACACTTTCTGCGGTATTTGCGCTTTCTTCAGTTCTGATTGTATTTAAGCAGATTCACATTTTAACATTTGTATTTGGTACAACTCTTATCGGTACTTGTCTTGATTACAGCGTTCATTTTTTTGTGCGATGGAAAGGTGACGGCAGACTGAAGACAGGTTCAGAAATCAGAAAAAGTCTTTTTAAGGGAATTACGCTTTCGCTTGTTTCGACAGAGTTTTGTTACCTGATTTTATGTTTTGCGCCGTTTATGCTTTTAAAACAGGTTGCAGTTTTTTCTTTAACAGGCATTTTAAGTTCATACCTTACGGTAATTTGTATTTATCCGCTGTTCAAGGAACCAAAGGTTAAAAAAGAACTTACGCTTACAAAAACTTTTGTGAAGGCTCAGAAAATTTCTGGTAAGGTTAAATCGGGTTTGTTTGCTGCAATAGTTATCGCGTTCATCGTAATTTCACTTTGCTCAAGACAGAACATAAGAATAGACAACAACCTTAAGTCTTTTTATACAATGACGGGTAAGCTTCTTGAAAACGAGACTGAGGCTAATACAGTTCTCGATTCAGGATCGAAGGGCTGGTATTTTATCGTGAGAGGCGATTCAAAAGACCAGGTTCTTGAAAATGAAGTTCAGCTCTGTAAAAAGCTGGATGCATTTATTTCAAAGGATTCAAAATCGAAAATGACCTACAATGCGACAAGCAAGTATGTTCCTTCTAAAACAAAACAGCAGAAATCATACCGCTCGTTCGAATACCTTTTTGATGAACTTATTAATCAGTACATTCTTCTTGGCTATGACATTAAAGAAGCGCAAAAACTGAAAGAAGAATTAATTGAAAATTATTACAGTCAGAAAGATAACTTTATTGATGTAGAAAAAGAAATTCCACAGTTTATGCAGGAAGCTGTTTCGAATCTCTGGATTGGTCAGGTTGAAGACAGATATTACAGTGTAGTAATGCCAATGCATTTTGAAGATTCAGATTATTGTAAGCAGCTTGCATCAGAAGATGAAAATGTATTCTTTGTAAACAAAGTTCAGGATGTAAGCGGGGAATTAAATGTACTTACAAAACAGATGATTGTTTTTCTTGCAATAGCATTTGCGGTAATGATTGTAATAATGTTCTTCTTTTATAACTGGAAAAAGGTTTTAAAAATTATTGCAATTCCGATGGTGACAGTTCTTGCATGTGTTGCTGTTTTTGCAGCATGCAATATTCCGCTGGGATTTTTCAGTATTACAGGAATAATTCTGGTTTTTGGATTAAGTATCGATTACATTATTTATTCCGTTGAAAGCAGTGAGGTTGAGAATACAGTTGCGATTGTACTTTCGTTTATTTCAAGTGCGATTTCGTTCGGCGCTCTGGCATTAAGTACGTTTGCGCCGGTATTCATGTTTGGACTTGCAGTATTTGCTGGTTTGACAACTGCCGTTGTCTGTACAATATTATTAAAATCTTTACGATAAAACTTATAATTGGTATATTTATAATATGGAAAAACAGGAAACAAAAGAAACATTTTTGAAGAAAATAAAACAAAATAAAGAGAAACTTTTGCCATTTATTCTCTGTGCAGTTGCAATTATTTCTGATCAGGTAACAAAAGCAATTGTAGCTGCCAATGTTGCGGTTGGAGAAACTTCGTGGTCATGCTTTAACGGATTTTTTGCGATTACTCACAGAAGAAATCCTGGTGTTGCATTCAGTCTTGGAGCAACCTGGCCATTGTGGATGCGAAAATTCATTTTTATTGTAATTCCGATTCTGGTAATTGCTTACGTAATCAAGCTTTATATGAAAAGTGAAGAACTTACTAAATTACAGCGCTGGTCAATCTGCGGTGTAATTGGTGGTGGAATTGGAAACTTGATTGACCGTACATTATGGCCGCATGAAGGTGTAATTGATTTTATTGACGTTCAGTGGTTTGGATGGACTGAATCGCCATTCAGTTTTTTCAGAATGGACAGATTTGCTACTTTCAATGTTGGTGATTCATTTGTTGTGGTATGCGGTGCGATTCTTATAGTAACATTCCTCGTAATGTATGCCAAACAGTCAAAAGAAGCTAAAAAAGAAAAAGCTGCAAAAAAGAATAAATAAAGGAGTTCAAAATGACAGAAGAAGAATTAAAAGGTATTAATGCACCTGATAAAACTCAAATTTCACCAAAGAAAAGAAAAATAAATACATCTGTTTTTACAGTTGTAATGACAATCCTCAACCTTGTTTATACAGTTTGTCTTGTATTTCTTATCATGCTTGGATGTCTCTGGGTTGTTAATGAATATAAAATCGGAATTTCATCAGAAGATGCAATTGCTACTACGTCAAATATTGTTCTGTGGGTTTCTGTAATCAGCGGAATCGTTCTCGGATTTTTCCTTTCAAAGCTTCTTAACAGACTGTTTATTAAACTTTTTAAGCTTGAAGATAAACTTGAAAAGAGTTATGTAGACCGTGTGTTCGGCCGTGATAAGCTGACCTGGTAGATTAAATAAATTATCTGTTAAGTTAACTTTTACGCTTAGTAACAGCGATACCATCACCCAGAGTTAAGAATTCAGTTTCGAACTCTGGGTTTTCTTTTAAGAAGTCGATGTATTTACGGATCTTTTTAACGAGCTTGATTGTACTGTAGTTATGAGTAAGACTAAGGTCGTCAACCATTCCATGGAACGAGAGATTGTCGCTTATAAATACGCCTCTGTCTGACAGATTGTTCTGAAAGTGTTCGAAGAACTTGCGGTACTGCGCCTTAGGACCATCAATAAAAATCAAATCAAACTTCTGTTCAAAATTAAAAGTGGCTGCGTCACCGAGAAATACAAACAGGCGTTCCATCAGTCCGTTATCTGCAACATTCTTAACCGCTTCCTGATAGCGTTCAATATCAAATTCAATCGTATACACAAAAACGTCATCTTTAGTCTTTGCAAAACGAATGGAAGAATAACCGATTCCGGTTCCTATTTCGAGAACTGTTTTTACGTCATGTTCAACGATATAGTTGCAGATAAAGTCAATTCCTTCATCCTTCATGATAGGAACAGAGTGAGTCTTTGCGAATTTTTTAATCTGTTTGATTTCTTCCATTGTGAAGGTATTGTAATAAAAAATCGGTCGTTTGGGTAGGGAGTGCGTTGATTGGTTTTGAGTCTGTGAAATAATTATGAAAATAATGAAGGGCAAATAAAAAGGCACATAACAGAAAAATGATTTTCTGTTATGTGCCTTTTTTGTTGGTAATTAACTATTTACGGTTAATTATTTTACAGCTTCAAAAATGATTTCTGCTAAGAAGATAACTGCTAAAACCCATGTAACAACTGGAATTTCTTTAGTTTTCTTTGCACAAATTTTTGTGATTACGTATGTAATGATTCCGTACATAATACCTTTTGAAATTGAGTAAGCAAAAGGCATTGTGATGATTGTAATGAATGCTGGGATTCCTTCTGTAGGATCGTCAAATTTGATATCAACAACAGATTTCATCATCAAGTATCCAACGAAGATCAATGCAGGAGCTGTAGCAGCTGAAGGAATCAAAAGGAATACCTGGCTGAACAACAATGAAACGAGGAACAATACTGCTGTAAATACAGAAGCAAGACCTGTGCGTCCACCAGTACCAACACCTGCTGAAGATTCAACATATGATGTTACTGTAGAAGTACCAAGACAAGCACCAACAACTGTACCAACTGAGTCAGCAAGGAGAGCGCCTTTAGCGTTAAGAACGTTTCCGTCTTTGTCTTTGAGATTTCCCTGTTCTGCAACACCGAGCAATGTTCCGATTGTATCGAACAAGTCTGTAAAGAGGAATGTAATAAGGATTACAATGAATTTTCCGAGAACTGCAATTGAGAATACTCCGTCAGCTCCCATACATGTTCCTTTCCAGTCAAATGCGAAGAAGTAAGGTGCATCTGGTGCAGATACTGCTTTGAATCCTTCTGGAATTTTTGTAACGCCCATTGGAATACCAATAAGAGTTGTGATTACGATACCGATGAGGATTGCTCCTGGAACTTTCAATGTATAAAGAATGATTGTGATGATAAGACCAATGATTGCAAGGAGTGCTGCTGCATTTTCCATCTTAAATGTAACGAATCCAATGATTGTACCTGTTTGAGAAGAAACAATGCCTGCATTTGCAAGACCGATGATTGCAATGAAAAGACCGATACCAACAGCTACTGCTTTTTTAAGGTTGTCAGGAATTGATTTGATGATTGCTTCGCGAATTCCACAGAGAGAAAGAAGGATAAAGATAATACCTTCAACGAGAACTGCTGTTAAAGCAAGCTGCCAAGTACAACCCATTCCCTTAACTACAGTGTATGTGAAGAAAGCGTTGAGACCCATTCCTGGTGCTAATGCAACTGGAAGGTTAGCAATAAATGCCATAACCAATGTTGCAACTGCTGCTGAAACTGCTGTTGCAGTAAATACTGCACTTGGATTCATTCCAGTTAAACCAAGCATGCCTGGGTTTACTGCCAAGATATAAGCCATTGCGAGGAATGTTGTAAGACCTGCAACGAGTTCGCGGCCTACTGTTGTTCCTCTTTCTTTAAGATGAAATAATTTGTCCATTCATCTCCTCCTATTTTATTGTTAATAATACTCTAGCACTATTTTTCATAGAATTAAAGGTCTTGAATAAAGTCTTTTTAAAAATTATTATACGGTTATGGGGAAAGATTCATCAAACATAATTAATCAGATCGTAGACCAGGATGTTAGAAAAGCAATTGAAAATCTTCTTGCTGGTTCAAGCGAAAAAGAAATCACAAAAGCTGCAGATGTTATTGTAAAAGATTTTGGTGCATCAAGTGCTTTGTTCTCAAAAGAAGCTGATGACTTTGCAGAAAAGCTTATTTCAAGTTTTCAGAAAAACCTTACTCTTTTAATTCAGAAAACATGGGTAGAAGAAGCAGATGCTGATCTTAAAGATCAGGTTCTTTATAAACTTGCAGAATATTGTAAAGTAATTTCAAAAGGAAAATGGTCAAACGCTTACGCAGAATTTCTTCAGATTATCAGTGACGTTGTTTACCTTATGTTTGGTGCTATGACAAAAACTGATGACTTTATGGAATACGCACTCCGCATTGACCCCGAATTCGGTCTTTTCTGGTATTACATCAAGAGCCTCCCGACAGAAGGCGCAGAAATGGATAACGATAAGAGCCGAGTTGTAATGCTGCTTGGAATGTACTTTCTCGCTAATTACTAATTCGAAACACACAACCGGGACTTTTATCAGTTCCGGTTTTTTTGTTTTAAATATAATGGCTTGCAGAATATCTGTCGGCTTTAAAAATTCACTTATGGAGAAAAGTATGAATCTTGAGAATGCATATGTTTCGTTAAGAAAGGCCAGTGAAAAGCTTGCTCTTCAGAAGGCAGATAAAAAGAACAAGGCGCTTGCAGTTGTTGCAGACGCGCTGGATAAAAACAGAGCTGCAATTCTTGCCGCTAACAAAGAAGATATGAACGACGGCCGCGCAAACGGCTTGAGCGAATCAATTCTTGACCGCCTTATGCTTGATGACAAACGCATTGATGGAATCATCGCAAGCCTTCGAGACGTTATCGGACAGACAGATCCTATCGGCGAAGAAATCGGCGGCTGGAAAACACCAAACGGTTTGAACATCCGTCAGGTTAGAGTTCCAATGGGAGTTGTTGCAATCATCTACGAAAACCGCCCTAACGTAACAGTTGATGCCTTCAGCCTTGCATATAAAAGCGGAAACGCAATTCTCCTGCGCGGTTCCTCTTCTTCATACAAATCAAATGTCGCAATTGTTGATGTAATCAAAAAGGCACTCGAAAGCGCTAAAGAATACGAAGGAATTCCTGAAGCAATCGAACTAGTTGAAGTTAACGGACACAGTCACGATGACGTAAACCAGATTTTGAATGCAGTCGGAAAAATTGACGTAGTACTTCCACGTGGTGGTAAAAAGCTTATTGCCAATGTTGTAAGCAATGCCCGCGTGCCGGTTATCGAAACAGGAAGCGGTGTATGTCACCTTTACATTGATGACGATGCCGATCTTGAAATGGCAGTAAAGATTGCAGAAAACGCAAAGATCCAGCGCCCGAGTGTTTGTAATGCAATTGAATGCGTGCTTGTAAACGAAAAAGTTACTGACACATTCTTACCAATGATGGCAAAGAATTTTGCAGGTCGTGTAGTGATGCATGCTGACGAAAGGGCATTTGCAATCCTTAATGGTATTAAAGAAACTGAAGGTAAGCTTTTGAAGGCAACTGAAGAAGATTACGGTAATGAATACCTTGATTATGCGTGCTGTGTAAAAGTGGTGGCTGATGTAGAAAGTGCAGTGGAATATATAAATTCCCACAATACAAAGCATTCTGAAAGCATCATTACAAACAACCGCGCTCACGCAAGATTATTCCAGTCACGCGTTGATGCAAGCTGTGTTTATGTTAACGCTTCAACAAGATTTACTGACGGCGGGGAATTTGGATTCGGTGCTGAACTTGGAATCAGTACACAGAAGCTTCATGCCAGAGGTCCAATGGGAATCAAGGCGCTTACAACAACAAAGTATCTTATCGACGGTGACGGTCAGATAAGATAAAGACTGTTAGATAAATTGTTCTATCTGACAAAAAAATGACTGCCTTTAGAGTTTTTGACAACTACTAAGGCAGTCTTTTTTTATTTAATATTTATAATCTTAAAATTAAGTCCGTAAGTTAATGATGAATCAATTGTAATCTTACGGACATTTTTATTTAAGAAATAAGCATTAGTAAATACCTTTTCTCCACCGTTGATAAAGCATTCACAGGAATTGGTATCAAAGATGAATCTGAAAGTAATAAGCTTGTTTTTCGAAGCTGTCACGGCAACAGAACGCCTGTTAATTGCCCCGCCGTTGTTGATTGAATTGCTTCTGTCAAAGGATAATTCCATTTTGTTTGAATCAAAATTGAGGTCAACAGAACCGCCTTTGTCGTCAGAAACAGTAACTGTAAACTGTTCGTTGTCGGGATTTTCTGCCTTTGTGTCAGGAACGCGGGCAATTAAGGTAAGATCGCACTGAGGGTAATTTTGCTTGGTGAATCTTGCAGTCATGTTCTTGTATATGAAGCCTGAAAGGAAAGGAAGGTTTTCGACCATCTTTTCGTATTCAGAAACAGGATTCTGGATCAAATAATTGTTCTTAATGACAAGTTCTCTTGGCATTATCATCATTCCTGACCAGTCATTGCCTTCTGGAGTCAGATATGATTCCCAGGACTGGAGCCACGCAATCATTATTCTTCTACCGTCAGGCGCTTCTGTAGTCTGAGGGGCGTAAAAATCAATACCGTAATCTAATTCTGCTGCGGTAAAGTTGTTTTCGGGACGAACATCGGGTGTAAAAACAGCTTTATCCATATCAAGAGTTCCGGTCATGTACACGGAATTGTTACCGTCATGGAATCCTTTTTCGCTGTCGGCCTTAACTGACTGAGGGCTTACGATGATTACATCCTTGCTGTCAAGCTTGAAAACATCAGGGCATTCCCACATGCCGCCTATTTCGCCTTTAGTTTCAGCGATTATGTTTTTATACTGCCAGTTAATTAAATCTATAGAAGTAAAAAGAGCAATTGCTCCGTTGTTATCTGTTTTTTTGATAACAGCAGCGCAATAGTAAGTATTGCCGTCTTTCCAGATTTTTGGATCTCTGAAGTCGGTTTTACAGAATTCAGTTTTTACATCTGAAGTTCTAATTACAGGATTATCTGAAAACTTTGAAATCTTTTCTCCGTCATTAACAGCAAGACACTGCTGCTGGATATTTTCGTTTCCGTCTTTTGAAACGCCGGTGTACATCAAGTACTGGCAGTCGTTTTCGATTAAAGCAGTTCCGCTGAAGCAGCCTTCGTTATCTGCAGATGAATCAGGGTAAAGTGCAATCTTCTGTTCTTTCCAGTGCAAGAGGTCTTTTGAAGTTGCGTGGCCCCAATGCATTGGACCCCATTTTGTGTCTTTAGGATTGTGCTGATAGTAGAGGTGAAATTCCCCTTTAAAAAACGAAAATCCGTTTGGATCGTTCATCCATCCTTTCGGACATGAAAAGTGAAACTTTGGCTTAAACTTATTACTCACAGCTTCAATTATATCGGAATTATCAATAACTTGCTAGAATAGTTTTTAATGTGTATTATTAAGGAATGAATAACAAAATTGCAGAAGTTTTTGAATCATCAAGAAAAATCGTAATCAAAATTGGTTCCAATACATTAGCTAAAGCAGACGGAACACAGAATACAGAGTTTATGGCAAATTTTGCCAGACAGTGTGCTGATTTAATCAAGAAAGGAAAGCAGATCATTCTTGTTTCTTCAGGCGCTCAGGTTGCCGGAGTTTCTACAACAAAAGAATGGGCTCGTAAAAAAGACGTTCATTACCGTCAGGCTCTCTGTTCAATCGGACAGGTTGAACTTATGCATCAGTGGCGCAAGGCTTTCCAGGCACAGGATCTTCATATCGGACAGCTGCTTTTGACAAAAGATGATTTTGAAAACGAACACCGTTCACTTAACATCAGAAATACATTGTTTACCCTTGTTGATCAGGGCGTAATTCCTATCATCAATGAAAATGACTCAGTATCATTTGATGAAATCAAAATTGGTGATAACGATAACTTGAGTGCATTGACTGCAATTCTATGGAGTGCCGATCTTTTGATATTGTTCAGCGATATCGATGGAATCTATTCAGATAATCCAAAGACAAATCCAGATGCAAAATTAATCGAAACAGTTGAATCAATTCCTGAACTTAGAAAATCAATTACAATCGGTTCAGCAAACGAATTCGGTACAGGTGGAATTGAAACAAAAATTCAGGCTGCAGAAAAAACTACAGTTTATGGAATACAGCTTCTGCTCGCTAACGGTTCGAGAGAAAACATTCTTGAAAATCTCGTAGCAGGAAAAGCTAACGGAACAGTGTTCTTAGCTGAATAATTCCCCGATAAAATCGGTATAAAACAATCAGATAAAGTTCAGGAGTAACTATGAATAAAGTTGTAACATTCGGAGAATTAATGCTTCGCCTTATGCCTGAAGGTCACCACAGATTTGTTCAGGTAAATAATTTCAATGCGGAATTTGGCGGCGCAGAAGCCAATGTTGCAGTAAGCCTTGCCAATTACGGAATGGATGCTTACTTTGTTACAAAACTTCCTGAACACGAAATCGGAATGTCGGCATTAAACAGCATCAGACGTTTCGGTGTTAATACAGATTTTGTTGCAAGAGGCGGCGACCGTCTTGGTATTTACTTCCTTGAAAAAGGAGCTTCTCAGCGCGGAAGCCTTTGTATTTATGACAGAAAGAATTCTGCATTTGCCGAAAGTTCCTCGAGCGACTATGACTGGAACAAAATCTTCAAAGACTCAAAATGGTTTCATATAACAGGAGTTACTCCGGCGCTTTCTAAAAAAACAGCAGCGCTTGCAATCGAAGCATGTAAGGCTGCAAAAGCAAAAGGTGTTACAGTCTCGTGCGATTTGAATTACCGCTCAAAGCTCTGGACAAAAGCTCAGGCTAAAAAAACAATGTCTGAAATTGCAAAATACGTAGACGTGTGTGTAGCAAACGAAGAAGATGCGCTTAACGTATTTGGCATTAAAACTCAGAAAACAAATGTAGATTCAGGAATCATTGATAAAAACGCCTTCATAAAAACAGCCGAAGAGCTTTCTAAAAAGTACGGCTTTAAGAAAGTTGCAATTACATTGCGCCAGTCAATTAACGCAGATTTTAACAAATGGTCAGCACTTTTGTATGACGGTAAAGAAGCATTCTTCAGTAAGGAATATTCAATCCAGATTGTGGAACGCGTTGGAGCCGGAGATGCATTTGCAGGCGCTTTGATTTACGGATTAATCAAACAAGCAGAGAAAGATCCAGACTTTAAAGATACAAAGTCGGTTGTGGAATTTGCCAGCGCCGCAAGCTGTTTGAAACATACAATTGAAGGTGACTTTAACCAGGTGTCGGTCAAGGAAGTTCTTAAGCTTGTAAATTCTGATGGTACCGGAAGAGTTTCCCGCTAATTGGTTAACTTTAATGTTAACTTTACTTGTCATTTACTTCATTAATTAATGGCTGAGAATGTTTTTTCATCCAGATTCTGTATGTTATATAACACATTGTAAAGCTTACGATCCAGCCTACAGGATTTGAAATCCAGACAGCCTGAACGCCGATAATTGGTGCAAATACATTTGAGAAAGTAACACGCAGGATAATGTTAACAAAACTTGCAATTGTGAAAACCTTCATGCTTCCAACACCGCGAAGAACACCATCAATATTCAATTTAAAGCCAAGTATACATAGCACTATGCTCATATAGTTAAGATAAGCCTTTGCTGTTTCATAGGCTGTTTCCGAACCCTTTTCTGCAAGAAAGAAAGTAATGATTTTATCTCTGAAAAACTGCAGGAAAATGAAGAAAAGAGCTGCGGCAATACCAACAATAATGTTTCCGGAAATAAATCCTTTTGGGATACGGTCAATCTTTTTTGCACCATAATTCTGAGCAGTAAAGGTAGAAATAGCAGTGCCAGGTGCAATCATTGCAACGCTTCCGATAGCCTCGATTCTCAGTCCAACTGAATAGCCTGCAAGTGTAGGAGCGCCGAAGCTGTTTACCACAGACTGAACAAGCATAAGTCCGATAGAAATTGTACTCTGCTGAAGAATTGAAGGGAGCGCTATTCTGGTCATGTGAATCAGTTCTTCTCGTGAGAACAAGGTTGTTTTACCGATGTTGAATTTGCGAAGTTCCCTCATGAAAACAAAAAACGAAATTAGAAAAGAAAAGCCTTGAGCGATTAATGTTGCCCAGGCGGCACCACAAATTCCCCACTTAAAATGTTTTACAAAAAGAAAATCTAGTCCAATGTTGAGAAGGGATGAGATGATTAAGAACAGCAGCGGGAATTTTGATTTTCCTAATGCGTTGAACATTGAAGCGGTAATGTTGTAGAGAAATAAAAATGGCAGTCCCATAAAATAAATGTTGAGATATAAAGTTGCCATGTCAAGAATTTCTTCTGGAGTGCGTAAAAGAATCATTACCCACTTACCGCATATTAGTCCCAGACCACCAAGGAGCGTGCTGAACACGGCGAAGGTTATGAAAGCAGTAAAGATTGCGGTCTTCATATTTTTGTATTCTCTGGCACCGAAATGTTTACCTACAATAACGCTGGCACCGATTCCACCACCATTGGCGATAAAAATAAAAACATTGGTGAACGCAAGGCACGCTCCGACTGCGGCAAGGGCATTTTCTCCAACATATTGGCCAACAATTGCTGAGTCAACAAGATTGTAGAACTGCTGAAAGAGATTTCCAAGAATAATTGGTAGTACAAAAATTGTCAGAGCCGATAACGGCTTAGACTGAATCAAATAATCGCGATTCATGATGAGAAAGTATAATGTAAATAAGAGAAAAATTAAACTTTAGTTTTGCCGCTTAAAATACTATGATAGTCGTCGTAATTCTTTTTGAGAAGATTTGGAATATCAAGGCCATAAGGACATTTTTTCTTGCAGGCACCACAACCTGTGCAGTAGTGTACCGAATGCATTCTGTGGAGTTGTGATTCCGGTTGAGCCAAGTGTGATTGTTTTCATATCTATTTCTTATGAGAGAAGTATACTTCTATACATAATGAAAACCCCGCACCTGTTCTAGATGCGGGGTTTGAAATTGTGAATGAAATGTTAAATTACAGCAATTCTTTTATTTTTTAGAAAAGTTCAACTGCTGTAATTTTTACACCATAACCATAAAGAGTAAGTCCCTTTTCTTTAAGAACTTTCCAGCTTTCAGTGGTTGGAGTAAATGTAAAGCTTGTACTTGAAGATGGAACTGATAAATTAACTGCATTATCTTTTGATGCAAAAGAAAGATTGTTAGATAAAGTTCCTGCAGCACTGTATTCTGTTCCTTCGGTATCCCAATGTGTTGTTAATTTTAATGCTGCATAATCTGGAGTACCTGAACATTTTTCATATGTAACTTTTATATAAGATGTATTAGTTGCAGAAGTGAATTTTGAACAGGCAATTTCACATTTAATAGCCCATGATGAATCATTTAGGTCATATGGCTGATTTATAAGTGCAGTTCCTGTAGAAGGAGTTAGCTCTGGATCACTTGATGAACTTCCTCCGTTTGAAGAACCTCCTCCGTTATCAGAAGTTCCTCTTGCTTCAACGGCTGCTGCGATAAGTTCTGCTGCTTTTGAACCTGTAAACCATGCAGGTCCACCGTTTGCAGTGCGGTTCATAAAGCCGAAAGATTCTGAACCGTTTTCTGTATTTTTTTCATTACCATTGTCCCAGAGAACTGCAGCAACATTGTAGGTCTTGCAAAGTCCAAGGTAGTAAGTGAACCATTCTTTTCTTGCTTCAAAGTTGTCTTTGTTTGTGGCACCCATTTCACCGATTACAACTGGAATTCCTTGGGAGATGAAAGTAGAATTCAAAGCTGTAAAATGACTTTCAAGATCAGATTTGTGATTTGATGTTAATTCTGAACTTCCAGGATATTCCATTGCAAAATTGTATGGTGTATACATGTGAACTGAGAGAGCAAGTCTGTTTGTTGCACTGTCTGTTGGTATTTTGAAAACACCGGCTTTTTTGCCTTCAATAGCACCGTAAGGAGATGCGACATAGCCCGGGAACATGATTACGCGGTTTGCGTTGTTTCCACCAGATGCACGGATCACATCGACTGCCTTCTGGTTGAGTTCATTGATGACTGCAATGTAAGGTTTACAAGAGTCGCATGTATAGCTATTTGGACAACTCCATTCATGGGAATCACCAATAACACGTGGTTCGTTCAATGTTTCGAAAACAAGGTGTCCGTCATAGTTCTTGAATGTATTTGCAATCTGAGTCCAGATTTTTTCTACAAATTTTAGCGATTGGGTTTTGTCTGAATCGTATAATGTAAATCCTGCCTTCGAGCCAAGGGAGCCGTTGTAGTTGTCATGGTGAATGTTGATGATAATATAAAGACCTTCATTGTATGCCATATTAACAACTTCCTGAACGTGATTCATCCAGGCAGAGTTGATATTCATTTCTGCATCAACATGGTTGTGCCATGAAATAGGAATGCGTACTGTTTTAATTCCTGATTCTTTTAATTTTTTAAAGAGGGCAGAACTAGCTGTTCCTTTTTGTCCCCAGTCAATTTCATCCCCCTGATTTTGGATGTCCCAGCCAGTGTTTCCTTTTTCGTCATTTTCGTTGGCATCCAGTGTGTTACCAAGATTCCATCCAAACTTCATGGAATTGACGATTACGGCTGCTGTTATGCTTGGATCAGACAGATCAATTGTCTGCCCCTCTGGTAATGTTGGAACTGGAAGTGGACCTACTGATGGATTAGAACATCCAAAAAAAATAATCGCTGCAAAAGAAACTGCAACGATTCCTGAGAAAAGTGTTTTTAATTTTGCGTTCATAAAGAACCTCATAGAAAAAGATTTTTTGTGAACTTTTTGAAATTAGAAGATAAACTAAATCTTCTTTTGATATAATACAATAGTAATTTATAAAGCGATATTACAAAAGTAAAAAAAATAGTAAAATTCTCGGAAAAACGATATTCTATTGAAAAAAATAACAAAAAATCAGATAATTAATAGAAAGAAAAGTGAGGAAAGTATGAAAAAAGTAATTTCATTTTCTGCTGCAGTTTTAACTGGAGCTTTAGTATTTGCTGCAGGTGATTCCAATTGGTTCAAGGCACAGTCAAAGGAAGCTAGAATTGTTTCAGCTTCGGCAACAAGTGAGCTTGTAGAAGCTCAGTTTGAAGGCCGCTATCTTTATTCTCCAGCCAACATGCTTGACGGTGATATGTCTACAACCTGGTGCGAAGCCGAAAAAAACGGCCCAGGACTTAATCAGGTAATTACTTTCGAATTTGCAGAACCTTTCAGCTTTGATGAAATCCAGATCGTTAACGGCTTTAATTACAAAAATCTTTATGAACAGAATAACCGTGTTAAGAAAATTCAGCTTACACAGGTTGCAAAAAAACATTTTCAGCAGAAAGATTACGAGCTTGCAGACAATGTTCAGGACTGGCAGTCAATTAAGTTTGAACAGCTTCAGACAACACAGACGCTGACAATCAAGATTCTTGATGTTTATAAAGGAACAAACTTTGACGATACATGTCTTTCTGACATCAGATTCCTTTGCAAAGGAAAAGTAATTCCATTTAAAGGCGTTGATGAATTAAAAGCAATTCAGAATGAAAACTCAAAAATGCTTCTTAATAAAGATGCAAAGAATTTTAAAAAGGATTTCTTTGCTTTGTTTAAGCCTCGTACAGGTGCTGCTTCTACAGGTGATTTGATTTTAATGCCTGAAAAAGGGGACCTGGTTTATCAACTGGTTAAAGATGGTGATAGACTCAGTTACATGAAAAGAAGTTATATTTATCCCGTAAATCAGCTGGAAGAGACAAAAAAATGGACTGGTGGATACATGGGATTTGCAGATGCGAAAACAAAAGATGTTGTAAATCTTTATGATCATCCAGAGCTTGCCGGCAATGCAAAATATATAGCTATTGAACCAAATTTCTGGTATGACGAACCTACTTTTGAATTAAAAGATTATAAAATCATCAAAACAGAATATATCGATTATGTAATTACAGAAACTGCAACTATTGTAAAGCTTGACGGAAACAATGTTTTTCTTAATGGAGTTCGTTACACAGTTTTTGCTCCGGAAGATTTTATCATTGTTTCTATTCCAGAATAATGTATAAATATATTCCACAGAAAAAACGCTCGGCTTTAAGAATAAAGCTGGGCGTTTTGTTTTATTCAGCTTTAAGATATTTTTTCTGGATTCGCCACAATTCTGAGTTTGCAACATTACGAGCTTCGAAAAAGTATCAGGCAAAAAATAGAATCAACTCATCTTCAAAAAATGGCGGTCTTGTAAATTCCGATTGGGCTAAAAAGGAATTTTCGTTTACCGCATATTCTGATTCAAGTGACCTTTACAGAAATCTTTCTAGGGATGATTCTGCCATGCAGGATGGAAAGGTGGACAATTTATTTGTGGCATTAAAATACATTGATGGAATTATTCTTGAGCCGGGAAAAGTTTTTTCTTACTGGAAGCTGCTTGGTTGTCCTACAAAGGTTAAGGGTTATAAAAAGGGAATGATGCTTGTAAACGGAAAGCCTGTTGCAAAAACTGCGGGCGGACTTTGCGCTTTATCAAATCTTATTTACTGGATTACCCTTCACACAAACCTGACGGTTATCGAAAGATTCCGTCACAGCTACGATGTTTTTCCTGACTCAAACCGTACCCGACCATTTGGAAGCGGCGCAACCTGTGTCTATAATTACCGTGACTTGATGATTAAAAACGAAACTTCGAACACTTACCGCCTTGAGTTGAAAATCGAAAACAATAAACTGTACGCAACCTGGAAAACAATTTTTCCTCAGGTTGAACAGTACAAAGTATATGAAAAAGATCACAGTTTTACTCAGGAAGCAGCAGGCGTGTTTGTCCGCCATAATTCCATTTATCGAACCCGCATTGACCAGAATGTATCCAAGACTGGCGAGGAACTGATAACAGAAAATCACGAAGCCGAAGAATTTATTACAGAAAATCACGCATTAATGATGTACCAGCCTTTTATCGAAGAACCTGTAAAACCATCACAGACTTCAAAGTCCCAGGAATATAAATGAAAAAAATAATTTATAAAACATTAACTATTCTTATTTTAGCTGTTTTACTTGTGTTGACTTTTAAGGTTCGTTATCAGATGTATTTAAAGTCAAATCATCCTACGGGTCTGGACGGTTATTATTACGCACTTCAGGCAAAATCATTTGCAGAAACCGGAAAACTTGAAAATCCTGACATTGAAACCGGCTATTATCTTTGCGGAATGTTTGCAAAAATCTGTGGCGATCCGATAAAGGGTGTTAAGCTTTGTGATGCCTGTACTTCTGTAATGACTTGCTTTGCAGTTTTTCTTTTATTGCTGACTGCAACAAAAAATGTATTTTTTGCATTTTTGGGTTTTCTTCTGACTGCTGCTTCGCCAAGTTTTACATTGATGGGAATAAATTATATCAACAATCAGATTGGTTTAATGTTCCTCATGCTTTTTGTGATGGTTTTGATTTTTCTGAACGAAAATTATAAATCCTTAAAGCGGTTTGAAAAAATATTTTATACTTTTGGTGCAGTGCTGCTTTTTGTCCTTTCTGGGTTAAGTCATAAAGTTACTTTTGTATATTCAGTTTTTGTGCTGGGAATTTTTCTGTTAAGTAAAAGTAAAAAGTTATTGAAAGTTCTGTGGAAAAAGAAGTGGATGCTGGTAACTGCTTTGTCGGTTTTTGCAGTTTGTGCTGTAGGTGGTGTTCTGTTTGTAAAGCTTCACTCTCCACGGTTTTTGAATTCGTTTAAGCTTTGGAATCTTCCTTTGAGTAATTACAGAATGCTTGAATCCCAGCTTTCGCGTTTTGGTATTGTTGAAATCTGGTTGTATTATGTTACTGCATGGGCAGGAGGAATTTTCTTTGCCATTACAAAAAAGCATAACCGGTTGTTGGCTCTTGCAATTCCGGTTGTGTTCTTTCTGTTCTGGAATCCGGATTCTGATATGGGGCTTAGAATGATTCAGAACACAGTCGTGGTTGGAATTCCAGTCTGTGTGTATCTTTTATGGAGTCTAGCAGAATCGAAAATTCCTTTTAAGTTGCAAAATGGAATCTGCGCAGTTCTTTGCTTACCAGTTTTGTATATTACCTTTTTGACTCCGGCTTTGTATGAACCAAGAAGAGATCCGCCTTATGAAAAATATAAACGGATTGTTAAAGAAGTGGAGCTTGGGGATAATTCCCTTTTGATTGCACATCTTGGACTTAATCACGTTTACACTTATTACAAGAATCTCCGTGACTGTCTTAACTGGAACTGTGATTTTGAAGTCAAAGATAATGATGTGTGGCGTCTGGCTTACGGTGCTGATGAAGGCCGTGTAAAAATGGTTCTGATGAATTCAGAAAAATTTGCATGGCCACAGATTGCAGAGCAGGTCAGTGAAGTTTCACTTGATTACATTCTGATAAAAGAAGAATTATGGCAGGAATATCTTTTGCTTGAAGATAAAGAAATTGCAGAGACTTTCAACAACTGGTACAACCCCCACGAAGCAAGACCAGAGTTCATTCGAAAAAAAAGGAAGGCACAGAAATAATGTTCATTACTTTCAAAAGATTCATATTAAACAGATGGCTGGATTTGCTTCCTTCATCGTGCTTTGGATACCGTCGTTTTATTCTCAAAATGATGAATGTTAAAATTTCGAAAAACGCAAAGGTCAACAGTGGATTCAGAATTTACGGACCTGGAAAAATTGAAATTAAAGACAACGCCTGGATTGGCCAGAATGTTCACATCTACACAGGCGGTTTTGTTAACGTGACAATCTGTGAAAACGTGCAGGTTGGACCTGAAACAATTTTCAATTGTCTTACCCATCAGGTCGGTTCAAAAGATGACAGAGCCGGGGAATGTATTCATCATGACTTAACTGTAGGCAAAGGTACATGGATTGGATGCCGGTCTACGATTCTCTGTTCTAAAATCGGAAGTGGCTGTGTAATCGGTGCAGGTAGTGTTGTGCTGGAAGATGTTCCGGAAAATAAACTTGCAGCCGGAAACCCGGCAGCGGTTAAGAAAAGTTATAGAAAGTAAAATAAAAGGTGTGCACTTATGCTGACCCGTATAAGTACACACCTTTTGTTTATTCTGCTTCCCTGCAGAACTGTTCAATTTCGTTGATGTAAAAATCAATTCCTGACTTCCAGAAATCTTTTTTAGTAATATCAAATCCTGCCTTGAAGCAAAGATCTTCGCAGCTCATGGAACCGGTGTCGGATAAAAGATTACAGTAAATGTCGACGAACGCTTTTCCTTCTTTTTTGTAGCGGGAATAAAGTCCTGCCGCAAACAGTTGTCCAAAAGCATATGGAAAGTTGTAGAAATCAAGGTCAACAGAATAATAATGAGATTTAACAGCCCACATGTATTCATGACGTTCGTCACTTAATCCGTCTCCGTAAGAGCGTTCCTGTGCGTCGGCCATCAGGCGGCAGAAGTCTTCGGAAGTGAGTTCGCCGTTCTGACGTTCCTCGAAAACTGAACGTTCAAAGTAGAAACGGCACAGAATGTCTACCAGAACCTGGCATGTGTCCTGAAGGTCAAGTTCAAGAATTTTGATCCGGTCTTCTTTTGAGGCAGTTTTAAGAATATCCTGTTTGACGATTGTTTCGGCAAAAGTGCTGGCTGTTTCTGCCAGTGTCATTGGATAATTTGCGTTTCGGTAATCTTTGTCTTTTATGCAGAAAAAGTGGAATGCATGACCAAGTTCGTGTGCCAGGGTGATGATGTCGCTGAAGGCACCTGTAAAATTTGAAAGAACACGGGATTCCTTCTGAACGTAAAAGTCCTGGCAGTAAGCGCCGCCGACTTTTCCGGGATGAACTCGGGCATCAATCCAGTTTTTGTCGAAGGCATTCTTTGCAAAATCACCCATCACTGGTGAGAACGAAGTGAATTCTTTTACAATGTAGTCACGGGCTTCTACGAATGTCCAGTTCTTTGATAGTAACGATTCCTCTGAGGCGGCGCGGTTGTTGGTTGCCGATGGAGTGGTGGTATTACAACCAGTCTCGGTCTGGCCAGCAGTGTTGGTATTACCATCATTGGCGGTATTACCATCAAGTGGGGCGAACAGGTCGTAGAATGCCAGACCTTTTTCTTTACCGCAGTTTGTGCTGGCGGTGGTATTGTGATTTTTCAAGTATTCTGCTTTGGCTTTGAGGTATTTGCGCCATTGTGGGAGGCTTTCTTCGATTGCGGCGATGAGGGCATCCAGGGTTTCTTTTTTCATGCGGGAACTTGAGAGGGCGCGGTCAATTGCTGAAGACCAGTTGCGGTCTTCGAGAAGGCTTGTGGTTTCGCCTTTGAGGTTATTTAAGCAGGCGCCGAATGCAATTTCGTTCTGCTTTAAAAGGGCGATTTCTTTCTGCCATGATTGTTTTCTAAGATGCGGGTCTGGGGAATAGGCGTCGTTTCTCAGTTCGTTGAAAAGCTTTCCGGTTTCTGAATCTTTTATTGTTGAGATGAGCTGCTCGTGAAGGCGATCCCAGGCGCGCCCGCCGGTTTGTTGAAGTTTTGAGATTATTTTTTCAACTTCCGGGCTGAGAACGTGTGCGTCTTCTTCAATCATTTCGTTGATCGAAAATTCATATTTTTTGTATTCAGGATGGCGCGAGTAAAATTCCTCGAGCTGATTTTTATTCTGTGCAACTGTGTGACAGAATTTTGTAAGTTCGATTTCGTACTTGTCGGTAAGCGTTTCGACAGTGTTGAGGTTGTCCAAAAGTGCTTTGCTTGTCGTATCAATTGAGTAAATGGAATAGGAATAAGCCGCCAGTGTGTTTGCAAGCGGTCCGATTTTGTCGTCGATTTTAAAATAGTCTGCAATCCATTCCACGATGTCTGTGCCGGAATCTTTGACTGTAAGTTTTTCGTTAAGTGAAGAAAGCTCGATAATTCCCTCTTCGAGTTCTTTGAGGGCGGCTTTGTATTTGTCTGAAGTAATTGAAGGATAAATTGAATCTAAATTCCAGTTGGGAATGTTTACGTTTTCGTTGTTTTCGCTCATGGAATTAATATAGCAAAATAAAGGCGGAAGGTAAAATCTGGAGGCTGTGGAAATTCCCTTTAAACAAAAAAAACGCCCGGATTCAAAACTTAAATGGCGGGCGCTTTAAGAGATAATATCAATTCAACTGGTTTATTCGAGAGAGCAATAGGAGGAAGGATAACTCTTCTCAAACTCTGCAATTGTCTGCTGCTGAGTGTAGAATATATTATATATTATTTGATTTCAAGTACTTTTTGTGAAAAAATTTGATTTTTGTATGACTTTATTTACATTTTTCTAACTTTTATACGTTCTTTTGCGGTATTTCGCAAATGTTACGGTATATTGCAAAGGGAATTTACGATTATCCGAAAATTCCCTATAAAAAAAAAGAAAAATAGTGTATAAATTGAAAAAGATTCCGTAAAAAAAGCGAGGTTTTTATGAAAATTGGAATTATTGGCGCAATGGAACGTGAAGTTAAGGAATTGTGCGCAAAGATTGAGAACTCTTCTGTGAAAAATGTTGCCGGTACAGATTTTTATTCCGGAAAATTGCACGGAAAAGAGGTTGTTATCGTTCAGTGCGGTGTTGGAAAAGTAAATTCCGCTTTGAGAGCTCAGATTTTAATTTCTGTTTTCGGCGTAACTCATCTTATTAATTCAGGAATTGCCGGTGCAATGGGCAAGGGTCTTGGAATTTTTGATTTTGTCGTTTCTGAAAAAGCTTGCTATCACGATGTTGATGTAACTCCATTTGGTTATCCTGCTGGTCAGGTTCCTGGCCTTGATTTATATTTTGAAGCAGACAAGACAATGGTTGAAGTTGCAGTAAAAGCTTTTAATTCTTCTGATATTTCAAAGAAGCATAAGCTTGTAACTGGACTTGTTGCTTCAGGCGATCAATTTATTTCTGGTGGGGAAAGAAAAGCTTATATTAAGAATACATTCTCGCCTGACTGTGTAGAAATGGAAGGCGCTTCAATGGCACACGCTGCGGTTTCTAACAAAATTCCTTTTATTATTGTTCGCTGTATGTCTGACATGGCTGAAGACAATGTTGATTCTGTTTACCAGTTCAACGAAGACGAAGCGGCTCAGATCAGCGAAAGCTTTGTTGAAGCAATTATTGATAATCTGTAATTTTGGGGTAAACTTTAAAGAAATTCCCTTTATATTATTTTTCATTACCTGGAACTATAGAAACTAAATGTCTTTTCCAATAAAATAAAATTATGGCAAAGACATTCGACGATAAAAAAATCATTTACACAATGAACGATGTAAGCCGCGCTTACGGAACAAAGGTCGTTCTTAAGAACATTGGCATCTCTTACTATTACGGTGCAAAAATTGGTGTTATCGGTCCAAACGGTTCCGGTAAATCAAGTCTCTTTAAAATCCTTGCAGGAATCGATACAGACTTTACAGGCGAAACTTCTCTCGCACCTGGATACACAATCGGATATCTTGAACAGGAACCATATCTGGAACCTGGAAAAACAGTAATGGAAGTTGTAAAAGAAGGTGTTAAACCTATTACAGACTTGCTTGCTGAATTTGATAAAGTTAACGAAGCATTTGGTGACCCTGATGCAGACTTTGACAAGCTCTGTGCTCGTCAGGCAGAAATTCAGGAAAAGCTCGATGCAGCTGATGCCTGGAACCTTGATTCAAATCTTGAACTTGCAATGGAGGCACTTCGCTGTCCACCATCAGAACAGGTTGTAGATGTTCTCTCTGGAGGTGAACGCCGTCGTGTGGCTCTCTGTCGCCTCCTTCTTCAGAAACCGGACATTCTTCTTCTTGACGAACCTACAAACCACCTTGATGCAGAAACAGTTGCATGGCTTGAAAAACACCTTCACGATTACGAAGGAACAGTAATCGCCATTACTCACGACCGCTACTTCCTTGATGACGTTGCAGGCTGGATTCTGGAACTTGATCGCGGTGAAGGTTATCCATTTAAGGGTAACTACTCATCATGGCTGGAACAGAAAAATCAGCGCATGGCACTTGAAAATAAACACGAGTCAGAACGCCAGAAAGAAATCCAGCGGGAGTTGGAATGGATTCACATGGGTGCAAAAGGTCGTCAGGCTAAACACAAAGAACATATTACAAAGTACAATGAACTTATGGCTCAGGGCTCAAAAGTTCAGCTTAAAGATACACAGATTTCTATTCCTGCTGGTCCTCGCTTGGGCGGTCAGGTAATCGACTTTGAAGGTGTTTCAAAATCATTTGGCGATAAGCTTTTGTTTGAAAACCTTGATGCTCATATTCCGGCTGGTGCCATTGTTGGTATTGTCGGACCAAACGGTGCAGGTAAAACAACATTGTTCAAGATGATTGTAGAAGCTGCAGGTCAGAACGGCGGTGAAAAACCTGATTCCGGTACAATCAAAGTTGGTCAGACTGTAAAACTGGTTTACGTTGATCAGATGCGTTCTGGCCTTGATGAAAACAAGACTGTTTATGAGACTCTCGGTGGGGGCGGTGACCTTGTTAAGCTTGGTGCTGTTGATGAAAAGGGTCATGCTCTTGAAGGCGGTGTTCGTGAAGTTAATGCTCACGCATATTGTGGATGGTTCAACTTTGCAGGTCCAGACCAGAACAAAAAAGTAAGCGTTCTCTCTGGTGGTGAAAAGAACCGTCTTAACCTTGGTATGATGCTTAAAGAAAGCGGAAACGTTCTTCTTTTTGACGAACCTACAAACGACTTAGACGTTCAGACAGTGCGTGCGCTTGAAGAAGCTCTCGAAGACTTTGCCGGCTGTGCAATGGTTGTAAGCCATGACCGCTGGTTCCTTGATCGTATTTGTACTCACATTCTTGCATTTGAAAATAATTCAGAAGTTCGCTTCTTTGAAGGTAACTGGTCTGAATATGCTGCATGGAAGAAGGAACAGTTTGGTGAAGATGCTGGTGTTCCTAAACGTACAGTTTATCGTAAAATGACAAGATAGGTTTTTGAATAGAGCAGGATATATGAATAAATTGGTAAAATTAAGTGTCTTCTTTGTGTTATGTTTTTCTATTTTTGCTTTTTTCAGTTGCAGTAATGCTCAATACAATGGAAATAGCTGTACTGTCAGAATTGATATTCCTGCCGAAATTCCTGGAGAAGTTTTAACTCCAGAAGAATATGTATTTGATTTCGAATTAAAAAACTCAGGTGCTACGGTATATAAAACGGGTCACGCTGGTGAAACTGTTTATTTTTATGTAGCACCTGGAACTGTGTCGCTAAAATGCTCTGTCATATCTGTTTCAAACTCAAAAATCCTTTATTACGGAACAAAGAATACCAGTATAATTTTTGGTATGAATCCGGTAATTGATTTTGACCTTGTAAAGGTAAAAGACGACTCAGGTGATCCTTCTGATCCAGACCCTGACCCCGCGAGAAGTTCCGATTACAGTACAGCTAAAGTTGGCGATATTATTCTTTCTGATGGAACAATTTTAAAGAAGGATGCTACCTATGATTTTGATACAATGACTGCTGTTGCTATTATTGTCCGTGAACAGGGTGAAAAGCCTGCAATGGGTATGGGTATTAAAAATGCGAAGGCAGAAAGAGAAACAAATAGTTTTGGTAAAGAAATGAGTACAACTGTTTGCTGGTATGGCAGCAGTTATTCAGGTGGTATAGGAGATTATATACCAGCACTTAATGGCGCTATTGGAACAGGATATGTAGACGGTGAAGACTGTTATGATAAATTATTATCTGCAGTTAGCAATGATCCAAATACAATCAAAAACTATTATCACGCAATATATGGTGCAAGGGATTATGCAAACACATATAGCCTTACAGGAGATTTTGCCACAGGCTGGTATCTTCCAACTGTAGATGAATGGAACACAGCAACAGAAAATATTGCAGAAATACGTTCAAGCCTTGAAAAAGTTGATGGAGACGGAATTGAAAAAGCTAGTAACAATGTGAATATGAAATACTGGACTTGTAATAATACTTCTGAAAACTATGCTACACAATTTGAACCTGCCACAGGAACTCCGACAGATAATGCTGGCAGAACTGGGTCAGGCTACATCCGTGCATTCCGACTATTTAGAAATTAACTTTAATTCATAAAATTAGAAAGCCTGACTGCTTTGATCACTTCAAAACTGGCAGGCTTTTTAATAAAAAGGGGGGGACTTATGCTGGTCCGTATAAGTCCCCCCCTTTTATCTTTCTTGTAATGTAAATTCCTATTTAACCTTCATCTCAAATACACCGTCCCATCTTGTAGGACTTGCAGATACTTATCTACAAGGCAGATTTCTAAATCATGAATTTAATACCCATTGTATTAATCCTCCCATTTATTCAACTTTTTTTAGGTGAACGGAAAAGTTTTTATCCTGTTCAACTGCTTTTATAAAATTGTTAACTATAAATTTTTATTATCTTTACTGTATGAAGATAATAATTAAACCTTATGATGACTCATTTGTAGCAGTCAGTTTTCCAGAAGGCTTTAATACAGACCTTCTGAATGCGGTTCGTAAGATTCCAAAAAGAATCTGGAATAATGACGAAAAGATATGGCTTGTTCCAAATACTCAGGAAACACTGGATCAATTGAAGATGAATGTGTACAACACGGGACTTTTTAATGTGAATGACGAAATTCCTGATGAAGAACAAACACCACTCTTGCCTGAAGATTCAACAAGGCGTATGCTTGAAATCCTGAAAGCCAAAAACTACAGTCAAAAAACCTGTGAAGTATATAAAAAATGGGTTGAGGCTTTTCTCTTAAAATACAATCACAGGAATAATCTTGGACAGAAAGAAATCAATGATTTTCTGACAGAACTTGCAGTAAAGAAACATGTAAGTCCTTCCACTCAGAATCAGGCACTGGCTTCCCTGCTATTCTATTTTAGATTCGTGAAAAACGAAAATCCTGTAGAACTTGCTTCTGTAATCCACGCAAAGAAAAAGGAAAGAATCCCCGTAGTTTTCAGCAGGCAGGAAGTAGTTTCGGTTATCAATAATCTGATAGGAAGCAAAAAGCTGGCCGCAGAATTGATGTACGGAACAGGAATGCGGCTTAATGAAGTGCTGGCTTTAAGAATCCTTGACGTGAATTTTGACATGAATGAAATCATAGTCCGCCACGGTAAAGGAGACAAAGACAGACATGTAATGCTTCCACAAAAGCTTGTTCCAAAAATCAAAGAACAGATAGAAGCTGTCAGAAAAATTCATCAGAAGGATCTGGAAGACGGCTGGGGAAAAGTTGCAATGCCAAATCAGCTGGATAAAAAATATCCGACGGCGGCCAAAGAGTTTAAATGGCAATGGCTGTTCCCTCAGGCAAACAGATGGAAAAACAAAGAAACAGGAGAAGAAGGCCGCTGGCATTTGGATGAATCCTTGCTGCAGAAAGCCGTAAAAAAGGCAGTTCTTGAATCCGGAATAAATAAGAACGCCAGTTGTCACACCTTCCGACATTCCTTTGCAACACATCTTCTTGAAAACGGCTACGACATTAGAACCGTTCAGGAACTGCTTGGTCATTCAGATATCCGCACGACAATGATCTACACTCATGTTTTGAATAAAGGTGCCGGCGGAGTTATAAGCCCGTTGGACAGAATGTAAGATTAGAAGTATCCGTATAAAAACACGATGATTTATGATATAATTGAAGAAAGTAATTCGTTGTGTAGATTATACGGACAAAAAACAGTATAATAAATTTATACGGGATACGGAGAATATATGTTATGTGGACGCCCGCACTGGGGCGCAGGAATAAATGGAATTTGAATTAAATGCTTATCATCGTGACATACCTAAAGAAGAATTAATTTCTGATTTGAGAAGAGTTGCGAATGAATTAAAAACAGATTATGTTTCTCGTTCAGTTTATGAAAAATATGGGAAATTTTCTGCAACACCCTTTATTTCAAATTTCGGTACATGGATACTAACATTAAAAGAAGCAGGATTGCGAACAGATAGAAACAAAACTGAGTATAAAAAAATATCTGATACCGATTTATTGGATAATGTAAAATATGTTGCTGAATATTTATCAAAAAATGCAATAACAACATCTGAATATAAAGAATATGGACTTTATTCAATTAGTATAATTTTAGATAGATTTGGCTCTTGGGATAACACACTTAAAAAAGCAAACTTAGAAGAAACTGGTTTTATCAAGAAAATAGACACATATGATTTATTAAAAGAAATTGAACGATTATGGATTTTACTTGGACGACAACCAACAACAACGGATTTAAAAAATGGTAATTCAAAATATTCCTTGAATTCTTTTACTAGAAGATTTGGTGGTTGGAGAAATGCATTGGAAGAATTCGTAAAATATATTAATTCCGAAGAAACAATTCAACCAAAAGAAGAAAAATCCGTAAAAATAGAAAAAGATACAAATGTTGAAATAAAAAATGTAAAAATAAAAACTCGGCGCACTCCACGTGATATAAATAAAAGATTGAGATTTCAAGTATTAAAACGGGACAATTTTAAATGTGTTTGTTGTGGAAAATCTCCAGCGACAAATTCAAATGTAGAACTGCATGTTGATCATATCATTCCGTGGTCAAAAGGCGGTGAAACTGTAATAGAGAATTTACAAACTTTATGCTCTAAATGTAATTTAGGGAAAAGTAATATAATATAACTCACATAACAAAGGTTCGTAGCCGACAGCGGGTCAAGCCCGCTGCGGTACAACCCGTTGTTATGTGGACGCCCGCACTGGGGCGCTTTTGGAAAAGATATGAAAAAAAAAGTTTTTACGAATGTATTCATCAGTTTATTTCTTCTTTTAGAATTTGTATTTTGCGAATTTTTCTTTGTCAACAATGTTTTTGATTTTTTTTGTGAAGAGAATAGTACAGGTCAATTGGAGTATTTTTGTAGTTTTACTCCATGGGAAATAATTCCTTCAATAATTATAGTTTTATTAACATTTTCATTCTGTTATTGTCATAAAATAATAATTCGTACAATTTTAGCATTGCTTTTATTTCCCCTTAATTTTTATGTGCTTTGTGGATTTTATTTTGACTTAGCGGCTTTATTCTCTGCTTTATTTTGTATTTTACTTATAATATTATCATTTATGGCCATAAAGAAAAATCAAGAAACTAATTGTATACATATATTCTTTGTTTCAATGTTGATATATTTTTATGGAACAATAATAAACTTTTATATTAATTATCCAGAATTACTTTTTGCAGGATCCTTTGCAAGGAATTTGCTCAGCATATTTTTTTCTATATTGATTATAATTGGTCTTTTTTCAGATTTATTTTTAGATAAAATTATATTAAGAAAATGGGTTATAAAACTGTGCGTTATAGGATTCATAATTTTGTATTCTATAAGTACCGGTGGAAAAGAAGTAATTAATCAACATAAAAATTTCTTTGAGTATTTTTACAAATTCTTCTTACTTAAAGAAAAATTCGGAGAAATGGGAAGTTCTCAAAGTTTGGTTACATTTTTATTTTACATTGGGTTTATTTATTATTGTATAAGCTTATTTATGGAAAAAAGAAAATTAAATATCACATAACAAAGGTTCGTAACCGACAGCGGGTCAAGCCCGCTGCGGTACAACCAATTGTTATGGCGACAGGCACACTGGCCTGCTTTTTTTAGGAAGAAAAAAAATGAAAAGTAAAACTTTATTTATCATTTGGCTTTTGTGCTCTTTTTTTATGATTGTTTTTAATTATAGTCAAGCATTAATTAATAAAGAAATATTGTTTTCAGAATTATATAAATTTATCCCATATTATATTTTAAAACTTATACCCATAGTATTGATTCTTTTAATTATCTCTAAAATAAAAAAAATCAAAGAAATAAAAAAAATCGAAATAATAAAAAGTATTCTTATTACTTACTTAATTATTGATTTCTTATCAGGAATTTTATTCCATATAAAGCCAAATATACCAGAATATATACGTGGAGTTTTCTTATCAGATAGTTGGCTAATCTATCTAGTATTCATATTCAAATATCGACAATTCGACTATATTTTTGGCCTTTTTCTTCAGTTTTTTTATTGGGCATCGTATTTAGTTTTACTTAAAGAAATTCAAAGTAGATTATTAATATTTAAAAACGAAATAACGTTTTGAAAAAGGAATATTTAAGAAAGCAAGTCAAGCTTGCTTTCTTAAATGATATAGAACTTTAGGGTTTTCGCGAAGAAGCGGTGGTACGCGGCTTTACGCCGCTTAGAAATTGTAAAAAAATAGAAACGTACGTATAATAAAAAACATACAGATAATAACAAAAACGAAGGAAAATTTTAGAAAGCAAGTCAAGCTTGTTTTCTAAAATGGAATTGAACTTTCGGGTAGAGCAAGGAAGTGAAGATACGCGGCTATACGCCGCTTAGAAATTGTATTAAAATAGAGATGATTACTTAATAAAAAGCATACAAAATTATTCTTAAAGGAAAAATGATTTAAGAAATTAAATTTTGTATAAGAAATATTTTTGCCATAACAAAGCTTCAAAGCCGACAAACCGGTCAAGCCGGTTTGCGGTTTAAGCAATTGTTAGGCGGACAGGCCACTGGCCCGCTTATTGTTAATAAGTAAAGTCCTCCAGCATTTTTTCTCTACAAATGAAAAATCTAAAGGAGGATTTTATGCGAGAAATATTTCAGAAAATTATTGATACAAAACTTTCTATGATTTCAAATGACTATATCGATTTAAATTCTGGAAAAATACATCGCGAAGCTGGTGGTTATCCTGGTAATAATCATCGTATGCCTGTTTGTTGTGAAGTAATGTATAACAACATGAAAGGTTCTGACTATGTATTATCAGCTCCGCCAAAAGGAAAAGGTGCTACACTTAATATTCGATATTTCAAGATAAATCATAAATAAGGAGATTCTCTTATGAAGAAGATTTTGTACGTTTTTATAATTTGTTTTGCATTCTTTATTATTGCATGTTCAAATTCTGTAAATAATAATGTCTCTGATAATTCAATTCCTGAAGGTTACGGAAAGTTGATACTTTCAATAAATGGAAAAACAGATTTTTCCAGAACTGCGATACCATTAGAAAATTTAGTTTCAAATGTTTCACAATATCATGTATATGTATTTAACTCTTCATCAAGTATGGATGCAGTTTTTTCTGAAACAACAAATCAAACTATGATTATTCCTGCTGGAACATATAACTCTGTTGTTATAGGGGGAACAGATTTATTTGTATTTGGCAGTGGTTTTCAAAAAGGTATTGAAATAAAAAGTGGAAAAAAAACTGAGGTAAATTATATTTTAAAGCCATTCGACTATTCTATTTCATGTGATTCTGAAATAGTTTGTGGAGAAGATTATGAAGTAAGTTTCAGCTTAAATACTAGGAACGAAATGCTTTATTTTTCTGGTGTAATGCTTTGTCAAGATAATAATAAACCTTACACGTATAATGATGAAAAACTAGTTGAGTATTCAGGTTCGCTTTCATTTACTGCTCCAACATTGGTTGGCAGTGGAAAAATCGAAATGTCTCCTCAATATCTAGTAATTAATGATACTGAATCTCAATATACAAAATCAACTAATCTAGGATTTCGAGGGTGGACTTATGAAAATATGGAAAATATTTCTTGGCGTAAGATAAATTTTATTGAAGGCGATTCAGAAGGTATAAAAATCAACATTACATGGGAACAATAACTTCAGAATCGCCTAACTATCAAAGTTATTTAGTCAAAAATTTAAAAAGCCCAGCCCCAAAAAAAATACTTGACGTTAAAATAAAACCGAAGTATATTTTAATAAACAAAGGAACACCGCAGAGGTGTGGCTGTTCCCTTTAAGCTTTTACGAAAAGCCTACTCAGTCAGCTACACGGGGTAGGCTTTATTTTTGCCCTTACAAGAAATACTTGAAGAGAGCAAGTGCGTCTATAAGCAAAGTAAGAATTGCAATGACGAGCATTGCTTTTTCGTATTTTGTCATATCTGCACGAAATCTCCCTTTCATTAAGATTAGGAGACAGCCACCCTATTCCACGGTGTTCCAATAATGTAAATATACAATAATACTTGACCACAGACAAGGTTTTGAGAAAGAAAATCGCCTAACAAGCATTTCAAAACCGACTTCGGGACAAGCCCTCGCGGTTTAAATGCATGTTATGCAGACGCCCGCACTGGGGCGCCTTGTTTTTTATATAAATAAAAGAAA